>NZ_CP121471.1:3449810-4105580 GCF_033954835.1 Thiorhodovibrio frisius | reverse complement strand
CGCGCATCGGCGGAGTTCGGGCGGGGCACCCCGCTCAATCCGGCAAGACGCCGGCGCCACTCTTTGTTAGGATTCCGAGGTTATCCCCACTTGCCCTCGTAGCTCAGTAGGATAGAGCGGCCGCCTCCTAAGCGGCAGGTCACAGGTTCGAATCCTGTCGAGGGCGCCAAACCCGCCTGTTGCAAGAAAATATTGTGAGGCAGCAATCAGCTGCTTAACGCGCCGGCGAACTTTTTTTCTCGTTGGTCAGGTGGTGTAGCGCCTTTATTGGTCACTCTCGCCCTGCAACACCTCCATGCAACACCCATGATCAGTCCTTCCAGACCATGAATGATATTAACAACTACCACATTGGCCCGATTCAGCTCGCCCCCGGCATTCTGCCGCGCCATGGCTGGAGTTTCCTGGCGGTCGGCTTTTTGTCTATCGGCCTGATGACCTTTATCGCTATCGGCCAGACTTACATTCTGAACGAGCATCTGGGCATCCCTGAGTCCGAGCAGGGCGGTATTAGCGGCAAACTGGTATTTTTGACTGAGATTGTCACCCTGCTGTGTTTTTTGCCGGCGGGTATTCTGATCGACCGGCTCGGGCGGCGGTCGATTTACGCGGTCGGTTTTCTGCTGCTGGCGCTAACTTACATTTTGTATCCGCTGGCGCAATCGGTTGGGGATCTGTATTACTACCGCGTTATTTACGGGCTCGGCGTGGTGACTGTGGCTGGTGCCTTGTCGACCGTGATGGTGGATTACCCGGCCGAGCAGTCGCGCGGCAAACTGGTGGCCATCATCGGGGTCTTGAGTGGTCTTGGTATTGTGTTCACTAACCAAGGCTTTGGCTCTGTGCCCGAGGCGCTGGTGTCGGCCGGTTACAGCGGCGAGCAGGCTGGGCAGTGGACCCACTTTATGGTGGCCGGGCTTTGTGTGTTCGCTGCCGTGCTGGTGATGCTGGGGCTCAAGCCCGGTATTCCCATCCAGCGGGAGGCGCGTCCGAGCGTGGGGACGCTGTTCAAGAGCGGCTTCGCGGCGGCGCGCAATCCGCGGGTTGCTCTGGCCTACTCAGCGGCCTTCATCGCGCGCGGTGACCAATCCGTCAATGCGACATTTCTGATTCTCTGGGGCACCCTGGCTGGCAAGGCAGCGGGCATGGATGCTGGCGAGGCGGTGAAAAATGGTACCCTGATTTTTGTTATTGCGCAGATCTCGGCGCTGGTCTGGGCGCCCATTTTGGGGCCGCTGATGGATCGGATTGATCGCGTCACCGCGCTGGCCGTGTGCATGGTGCTGGCGGCTGTCGGCAATCTGTCCCTGTTGCTGCTTGATGATCCGCTGGGCAAATATGGTCTGATTTTTTACATCCTGCTCGGCATCGGTCAGATCAGTGTGTTTTTGGGTGGTCAGTCGCTGATTGGCCAGGAAGCCCCGCGCGAGAAACGCGGGTCGGTGTTGGGTGCCTTTAATATCTCGGGTGCCATCGGGATTTTGCTCATCACTCTGGTCGGCGGCTATTTGTTCGACAAAGTCGACCCGCGCGCGCCCTTCGTGGTGGTGGGCGCCATTAACATTGTGCTATTTCTCGCCTGCCTGGCCGTGCGACTGCGCACCGGGCCGGTGCTGGTGCGATGCTGAGCATATTGGCGGTGTCAATGGCGTGCTGGCTTTCCTGTGCGCCAGTGTGGGCGTTTCATGCTATTGTCGCGCCCGGATTCTTTGCCGTAAAACAGTAGATTTATTGTCCGGGGTGACCGGGCCATGTGAGCGTTACGGTGAAACAGCCGCTTCATTCTCCGGGGTCGCTGGGACGTGGCTGGGACCATGAGCGTTAAGCAAAACGGGTGAAGGCGATGGGTCGACAAGCCTCTGCGAGTGCACTGCCACCGGGTACGCAATTGCGTGAGTTGCGCATTCGTGAGCACCTTGGCGGCGGCGGTTCTGGTCTGGTCTATCTGGCCGACCACAGCCTGCTGGGTGCTACCTATGTGGTCAAGGAGTTTCTGCCGCGCGATCTCGCCACCCGCGCGAGCGATGGTCAGGTCGCGCCCCTGCCAGGCAAGGAGGAGCAGTTCGAGCATTTGCGCAAGAAGTTCCTGCAGGAAAGCCGCATGTTGCAGGAACTTGCTCGGCCGCGTCCACATCCCAATCTGGTCATCATTGCCGATGCCTTTCAGGAGAATGGCACCGTCTATCTGTGCATGGTCCATGAGGCATCCAACACCCTGGGGGATTTTCTGGCTGGCAAGCCCAAACTCGATGAAGAACGGATCAGCGCCTGGCTGTTTCCGCTGCTTGACGGTCTCGCCCATGCTCACGCGCGCTCTATCTGGCATCGCGATATCAAGCCGAGCAACATTCTGCTGCGTGACGATGGCAGCCCCCTGCTGATTGACTTCGGTGCCGCCCGCTGGGTGCATCCCGACAGCGAAAAGACCCTGATCCGCCAGATGACGCCCCAGTTCGCCGCACCTGAGCAGGTTCTGCACGGTGAGCTTGGCCCCTGGACCGACATCTACGGCATGGCGGCGACCTGGTATTACGCCCTGACCGGTCGACCACCCATGCAGCGCCCGCTACCTGATGATTGGCAAACGCCCTATCTGGAGCGCTGTAGCGAGCGCTTTCTTGATGCCATTGACGCTGGGCTGGCATTGGAGTCCGGGGGGCGCCCGCAGAGCATCACCGCCTGGCTGGCACTCTTTGGCGTTGCGCCGAGTTCTCCGGTTGCCGCCGGGTTGCGTCCCGCCAAGCCGGTCGATATCAAGCCACGTGCGAACCCCACCTGGGGCATGGATACAGAAGCCATCACGCAACTCGGTGGTGACATTGATCCTGGCGAAGGCGAGCCGATGGGCGCGAAGTCAGATCAGTCGGCGGTTGCATCATCGGGCTTGATGGATGCAAGACAACCGCGCCAGGTTTCGCGCTTGGCCATGTTGCTCGCGGTGGGGCTGGTTGCCATCCTGCTGGCGGCTTTGGGACTGTTTGTCTGGCTCAATTCCTGAGTTTGGTCCTGGGGCCAACCTCTCGCCCGACAACGCCCGCCTGACAACACTCGCCTGACAACACAATGCCGACTGAAAACCTGGTTTGAATGCGGTTTGTCACCAGTCGCTCTGGCCAAGTAGAATAGCGGGCTTTGCTTAATTACTTGGCGCTGCCTCTAGGGGTTCCCTCCATGCAAGACCCGGCCTCCCGTTCCGATCAGTCCATCGGCCATCATGAAGTCAAGGAAACCACCTGCTACATGTGCGCCTGCCGCTGCGGCATTCGCGTGCATCTGCGCGACGGCGAGGTGCGCTACATTGAGGGCAACCCCGATCATCCGCTGAACAAGGGCATTCTTTGCGCCAAGGGCTCCTCGGGCATCATGAAGCAGGTCTCTCCGGCGCGCTTGAGCAAGCCGCTGCGGCGCAAGGCCAATGCCAAACGCGGCGAGTCCCAATTCGAGGAAATCTCCTGGGATGAGGCCATGACCATGCTGGCCGAGCGTCTCGGGCGGCTGCGTGCCGAAGACCCGAAAAAGTTCGCGCTCTTCACTGGTCGTGACCAGATGCAGGCGCTGACCGGTATGTTCGCCAAGCAGTTTGGCACGCCAAATTACGCTGCCCATGGCGGATTCTGCTCGGTCAACATGGCCACCGGCATGATCTACTCCATCGGCGGTTCCTTCTGGGAGTTCGGCGGGCCGGATCTCGACCACGCCAAGCTCTTTGTGATGATCGGCACGGCGGAGGATCATCACTCCAACCCGCTCAAGAAAGCCCTGTCCCAATTCAAGCGCCAGGGTGGGCGCTTTATCGCCATTAATCCGGTGCGCTCCGGCTATGCGGCCATTGCCGATGAGTGGGTGCCGATCAAGCCCGGCACCGACGGGGCGCTGTTCCTGGCGCTGATCAACGAGATTCTCAAGACTGGCCTGTTCGACCGCGATTTTCTGGTTCAGTACACCAATGCCGCCGAGCTGGTGATTGATGATCCGGAGCGCGACGATCACGCCATGTTCTACCGCGATACCTCCATTGATGTGACTCGCGGCTGTACCGATCCGCAGGACAAGTTCTGGTGGGATCGCAACACCGGTGAGGTGTTGTCGCATACCAAGGGCGCCGATCCGCGCCTGCTTGGCGCCTACACCATGAAGGACGGCACCCCGGTCAAGACCTCTTTTCAGTTACTCAAAGAGCGGGTCGAGCCGCACACGGTGGAGTGGGCCGCTGGCATTACGGGTATTCCGGCTGAGACCATTCGCCGTCTGGCCCATGAGATGGGCATCATGGCGCGCGACCATAAAATTGAATTGCCCATCAGTTGGACCGATGCCTGGGACAACGAACATGCCTCGGTGACCGGCAATCCGGTGGCTTTCCACGCTATGCGCGGTCTGGCGGCGCATTCCAATGGTTTCCAGACCATTCGCGCGCTGAGCATCCTGATGACGGTGCTCGGCACGATTGACCGGCCCGGCGGTTTTCGCCACAAGGCACCTTTTCCCAAGCCGATTCCGCCCTGTCCCAAGCCGCCTAACAGCCCGGATGCGGTGCAGCCCAACACCCCGCTCGATGGGCTGCCGCTTGGCTGGCCGGCGCAGCCCGAGGATCTGTTCGTCGATGCCGACGGCGAGCCGGTGCGTCTTGACAAGGCCTTCTCCTGGGAATATCCGCTCGCGGCCCATGGGCTCATGCACAATGTCATTACCAACGCTTGGCGCGGTGATCCCTATCCTATCGATACCCTGTTCCTCTTCATGGCCAACATGGCTTGGAACTCGTCGATGAACACCGTCGAAGCGCGCAAAATGCTGGTCGACCAGCACGAGAATGGCGAGTACAAAATCCCTTTTCTGGTGGTGTGCGACACCTATGCCTCAGAAACAGTCGCCTTTGCCGATCTGGTCTTGCCGGACACCACCTATCTGGAGCGCCATGATGTGCTCTCCATGCTCGACCGGCCGATCTCCGAATTCGACGGCCCGGTCGATGCTGTGCGTCTGCCCATTCTGCCGCCCAAGGGCGAGTGCCGGCCCTTCCAAGATGTGCTGATCGAACTCGGCGCGCGCCTTGGCCTGCCAGCCTTCATCAACGAGGACGGTACTGCCAAGTTTCGCAACTACCCCGACTTTGTGGTCAATTATGAGACCTCGCCTGGCTCAGGCATTGGCTTTTTGGCGGGTTTTCGCGGCAAGTTCGGCGACAAGGCAATGAAGGGCGAGCCGAACCCCAACCAGTGGGAGCAGTACGCGGCCAATCACTGTTTCTTCCACTATGAGTTGCCGCGCAGTTACCAGTTTATGCGCAACTGGAACAAGGGCTACCTGCACTGGGCGCGCGCGCATGGCATGACCAAATGGGCCGAGCCCATCCTGATTCATATCCATTCCGAGGTGCTGCAACGCTTCCGTGCCGCAGCCCAGGGCAAACGGCCCGGCCGGCGCCCGCCCGAGCGCTACCGCGAGCGTATCGAGACCTTCTTTGATCCGCTGCCCTTCTACTACGAACCACTCGAAGCCCAGCGGGTTGATAAAAACCACTATCCGCTCACGGCCCTGACCCAGCGGCCGATGGCCATGTATCACAGTTGGGACAGCCAGAACGCCTGGCTGCGGCAGATTCACAGCCACAATTATCTCTTTGTGAACCCGAAGGTCGCCATCGCTCAGGGGATTAAAGACGGCGACTGGATTTGGGTCGAATCCCATCTCAATCGGGTCAAATGCATGTGCCGCTATTCCGAGGCGGTCGAGCCTGGCACTGTCTGGACCTGGAACGCCATCGGCAAGGGCGCTGGCGCCTGGGGACTGAGCGCCAATGCCGATGAATCCAAGAAAGGCTTCCTGCTCAATCATGTGATTGGCGAGGAACTGCCGGTGGTATCACGCGACGGCGGTCAGGTGCTTTCAAACTCCGATCCGCTAACCGGGCAGGCGGCCTGGTTCGACGTGCGGGTGCGCATCTATCCTGCTGAGCCTGACAGCAAGAAAATCACCGAGCCGCAGTTTACGCCGATGAAGGCGCTGCCCGGGCAATTGACCCGTCCACGCAGCCGCTGGCAAGCCTATGTGGCCGGCGTGTTTGGCAAGAAATAGCGCGGCGCGGCGACATGCCATTTGGTCTTGATTTTGCGCTTATTGATATTGCACTTGGGGCAACCGGCCTGGTGCTTCCCATGACAGGTGCCCCGATCCGGGTGCACTGAGTAGGTACAGCGATGACTCAACTCGCCCTGGTAATCGATCTAAACGTCTGCGTGGGCTGTCATGCCTGCGTGACCTCGTGCAAGCAATGGAACACCTCGGGCTGGGCGGGTCCGATGGTGGACGAGAATCCCTATGATGCGGATCCCACCGGCACTTTCTTTAATCGGGTGCAGACCTTCGAGGTGGGCAGCTATCCGAACACCGAGACCGTTCATTTCCCCAAGAGCTGCCTGCACTGCGAGGACCCGCCCTGCGTTCCTGTGTGCCCAACTGGCGCCTCCTACAAGCGCGAGGACAACGGCGTGGTGCTGGTCGATTACGACAAATGTATCGGCTGCAAATACTGCTCCTGGGCCTGCCCCTATGGCGTGCGCGAACTCGACGCCCAGCAAAAGGTGATGAAAAAATGCACACTGTGCATTGATCGCATCACCGACCAGTCCCTGCCGGAGGCTGAGCGCAAGCCGGCCTGTGTGCTCGCCTGTCCGACCAGTGCGCGCCTGTATGGCGACGTGCATGATCCGGATTCGGAGGTCTCGGTTGCTATCCGCGAGCGCGGCGGCTATGCGCTGATGCCTGAGTGGGGCACCCAACCGGCAAATCACTATCTGCCGCGACAGAAGAACCGCATGCACATCACCGAGGAAGATTTGCAGCGCGTCGATAATCCGCTGAAGAAGGAAGACCTGACGGTTTACCACGGCGAGGAAACGCTCGAGGATGTGACCTGGTAAGGCCAATGCTACTGCCGGCGCGCCGGGGATTGGACTTCACCAGCTTCCCGCCGCCCTTTCCTTCTCGTCGTTTTCTGTTTTTCAGGCGATTCGTTTCGAGCTTTCTTCTTAAACAAGCTTCCAAGAGCCAGGGCCAAGACCATGCATCCTGCCTTTTCCGTGATTTTTCTCACCACCCTGCTCGGTGCCGGCCAGGGGCTGTTTCTGGCGCTGGTGACCGGCCAGGTGTATTCGCGCATTCACCTGATTGATGCGCAGAGTTCCGACTATTACCTGTTCGGCAGCCTGATCGCGCTCGCGCTGCTGCTGTTCGGGTTGGTCGCGTCCTTCTTCCATCTCGGGCGACCCGAGCGAGCTTGGCGGACAGCCAGTAAATGGCGCACCTCCTGGCTGTCGCGCGAGGTCATTGTGCTGCCACTGCTGATGGTATTAGTGGCGACCTTTGGTCTGATTCAATGGATGGGCTGGACCACGCCCTTTGTTGTTGCGGGCGACAATGCCCTGCCGGTCGATGCCAGCCTGGTGGTTGGGGTGCTGGGTGCCGTGGTGGCATTTGCGCTCTTTGTCGCCACGGCGATGATCTACGCGAGTGTGAAGTTCTTGCAGGAGTGGTCCTCGCCGCTGACGGTGTTTAACTTCACCTTCTTTGGCTTGGCGTCCGGCTTCATGCTGGCGGCTGCTTACTCCGCCTTCCTCGGCAACGATCTGGTCACCTTTTTTGGTACCTGGGCGGTTATTTTCACCGCCGTTGCCTTCCTGTCGCGCGGCGCCTCACTGCTGCGCAATCACCGCATCAAATACCGCAGCAATATCAAAACCGCCATCGGCGTGCGTCATCAAGGCATTGCGCAGACATCCCAGGGGTTCTCGGCGGGTTCCTTTAATACGCGCGAGTTTTTTCATCACCGAGGACCGGACACCCTGAAAGTGATCCGCGTGCTCTTCATGGTGCTGGTCTTCCCTGTGCCCGTGTTGCTGATTGGCCTGGCCTATGTCACCAAATCGCCCAACCTGCCGATTCTCGCCTTCCTGATCCAATACCTTGGCCTGGTCGCCGAGCGCTGGTACTTTTTTGCCGAGGCGCAGCATCCGCAGAATCTCTACTATCAGCGCGTTTCCTGATGACGCCTGATCTTTCTCCATGGCGCCTGTGCGCCGATGGCGGCTAGAAAAAATCCACCCCGCCGCCGTCGGCGTGCGCTTGGGCGTCCTTGATCAGTCCTGCGCTGATCAGGTCGGAGTAGAAGCGCACCTGGTTACGGCCATTCTCCTTGGCGTAATACAGCGCCTTGTCGGCTTCGTCGATCACCATCGATACGCCTTCCTGGTTGCAGATTTCAGTGACGCCGATGCTGACGGTGACCGAGCCGACAGCGGGGAAACTGTGATTGGCGATGGTCTCGCGCGCGCGTTCGCAGACGTGATCGGCGGTTTCTGGACCGGGTGCCTGAAAGAGCACGACAAATTCCTCGCCGCCATAGCGGAAGATTAAATCCTCCTGGCGGAAAATCTTTTCGAGTAGGCGCGCGAGCAGAATCAGCACCTCGTCGCCGTAGAGATGGCCCCAGCCGTCGTTGATGCGCTTGAAGAAATCGATATCCACCAGCGCGAGCCAGGCCCCTGTCCTATCGGCGTTGCGCCGCTGAGCGTAGGTTTGCTCGTCAACCTGGGCATGAGCAATGATGCGCTTGGTAATTTCGGTGTCGAGTGTCTCGCGGTTTAGCAGGTGGGTCAGGCGGTCGCGGTGGCTGTCGTCGAGCAGCGCGAGATAGTTCGAGTAGATACGCAACAGCCCGTAGGTGAGGCGCTGGTTGTTGAAGCCTGGTTCGGCTGTGAGTTGCAGCAAAACGCCGTAGACGTCATCGTTTTTGTCGTAGAGTGGATAAACAATGTGGGTCATGCCAGCGCGTTGGTCTGGCGTTTCGACCACGTTGCGGCTGTCGATGGCCTCGGCAACTGCTTCGAGCAGGGGCTCGGAGAGTTGGCGCTGCTCCTGATTTAGCTCGGAGATAATGACGCCATCTCGGGAGTAGGCCGCCAGAGCCGCCTTGATTCTGTCCTCGGACATGACGATCTGAAACAGGCGAAAGGTTTCCGCCGGGAAAAGCTCGGACAGGGTGATGGCCAGGCTGCGTTCGAGCAGTTCCCGGTCCTGGTGGCGGGTGATCTCGGCGAGCGAGTCGACGATGGTAATGGTCGAGATGGGGCGCGAGCCTTTCGAGCTGGCCTGGCGTTTGGGCAGATCCACGATTGGTCCTGATGGTTTTTGTTCGAGAGGACTGATTGGCTAAGAATGAGTGTAGGCTTTCCGTGCCGCAACTTGCTAAAGCCGACTGATCCGCTCACGCTGGGCGCTGAGCTGCTCTAACGCGGCTTGCTGCTCGGCGAAACGCTGGCGTTCTTTCTCCACCACCGGCGCTGGCGCTTTGTCGCGGAAGTTAGGATTCTCCAGCTTGCCGCCGATGCGTTTGAGATCAGCCTCCAGCCGGGCGATGTCCTTATCCAGCCGCGCCAACTCGGCGTCCTTGTCGATCAGGCCGGCCATGGGGATGAGGATTTTCATCTCGCCGACGAGCGCCATGGCGGCTTCGGGGGCAAGTTGTTCGTCATCAAGCAAGGTAATGGACTCGACCCGGGAGAGAAAGTCCAGATAGGCGCGGGCCGATTCCAGCCGCGCGCGATCTGTCGCGCTCGCGTTAGCAATCAGCACCGGCAGTGGTTTGCCCGGCGGGATGTTCATCTCGCCCTTGATGCGGCGCACGCCAAGGATAAAAGCCTGCACCCATTCGATTTCGGCGCTGGCCCCGATATCGGCTTCGGAGTCGGCCAGTTTTGAATCAGCGGCGGGGTAGGGCGCGAGCATGATGGTCTCGCCCGGCTGGCCGGCCAGTTCATGCACCTTCTGCCAGATTTCCTCGGTGATGAAGGGCATGATGGGGTGCATGAGGCGCAACAGGGCCTCGAGCGTGCGCACCAGGGTCTGGCGGGAGCCGCGCTTGGTCGCATCGCTCGCCTCCGGATTGTTCAGCACCGGTTTGCACAACTCCAGATACCAATCGCAAAAGTGGCTCCAGGTGAATTCATACAGCGCCTGGGCGGCGAGGTCGAGGCGGTAGTTCTCCAGTGCGCCGCGCACTTGCACGGTGGTGGCGTTCAGCCGCGTGCGAATCCAGCGGTCGGCGGCGGTCAGTTCGACTGGCTCGTTCGGCTTGCCGGGTTGGGCTGGGGTACCGCAGTCCTGCCCCTCGGTATTCATCAGAATGAAGCGCGCCGCGTTCCAGAGCTTATTGCAGAAGTTGCGATAGCCCTCGATGCGCCCGAGGTCGAATTTAATGTCGCGCCCGGTGGAGGCGAGTGCGGCGAAAGTAAAGCGCAACGGGTCGGTGCCGAAGCTGGGGATGCCTTCGGGGTAGTCCTTGCGGGTCTGCTTGGCGATCTTCTCGGCGATGTGGGTCTGCATCAGCCCGCAGGTGCGCTTCTCGACCAGGGGTTCGAGTTCGATGCCGTCAATCAGGTCAATGGGGTCAAGCACATTGCCCTTGGACTTGGACATCTTGTTGCCCTGGGCATCGCGCACCAGGCCATGGATATAAACGTCGCGGAAGGGCACGGCGTCCATGAACTTCATGCCCATCATGATCATCCGTGCGACCCAGAAGAAGATGATGTCGAAGCCGGTAATCAGCACCGCGGTGGGGTAGAAGGTTTGCAGGCGTTCGGTCTGTTCCGGCCAGCCCAGCGTCGAGAAGGGCCAGAGCGCGGAGCTGAACCAGGTGTCGAGCACGTCCGGGTCCTGGATTAGCTCAAGCTCGGCAGCCAGGCTGTGGCGTTCGCGCACCTCGGCCTCGTTGCGACCGACGTAGATGTTGCCATCGGCATCGTACCAGGCCGGGATGCGATGGCCCCACCAGATCTGGCGGCTGATGCACCAGTCCTGGATGTTGCGCATCCATTCAAAATAGGTGTTCTTCCAGTTGTCCGGATAAAAGCGAATGCGCCCGTCCTCGACCGCACGAATGGCCGGCTCGGCCAGCGGGGCGACGCGCACATACCATTGGTCGGTTAGGAAAGGCTCGATCACCGCGCTGGAGCGGTCGCCGCGCGGCACCATCAGCCGGTGGTCGCGGGTGGCGGCTAGCAGACCGGCGGCGTCGAGATCGGCGAGAATCCGCTTGCGCGCCTCATAGCGGTCAAGGCCGACATAGTTCGGCGGAATCAGCGTGCCTTCCTCCGGGTTGTTCTCGCGAATCGCGGCGCTCGCGGTCAGCACATTGATCAAGCCGCCATGGGGCTGATCGGCTATCGCGGTCTCGTCGCGATGGCGCAGCCAGACCTCGTGGTCGTTGAAGTCATGCGCCGGGGTAATCTTCACGCAGCCGGTGCCAAGCTCCGGGTCGGCATGGGGGTCGGCGATGACCGGAATACGCCGCCCGGTCAGCGGCAGTTCAACGAACTCGCCGATCAGATGCTTGTAACGCTCGTCCTCTGGGTTGACCGCCACCGCGCAGTCGCCAAGCAGGGTCTCAGGGCGGGTGGTGGAAACGGTCAGATGGCCGGTGCCATTGGTCAGCGGGTAACGGATGTCCCACATATGGCCGGATTCTTCCTCCGACAGCACTTCGAGATCTGACACGGCGGTGTGCAGGATGGGATCCCAGTTCACCAGCCGCTTGCCGCGATAGATCAAGCCTTCCTCGAACAGACGCACGAAGACCTCGCGCACCGCAGTCGATAGCCCCTCGTCCATGGTAAAGCGCTCATGCACCCAGTCGAGCGAGGAGCCAAGCCGGCGCAACTGCTGAGTGATCTGCCCGCCCGATTCGGCCTTCCAGTCCCACACGCGCTCAATAAAGGCCTCGCGGCCCAGATCATGACGGGTCTTGCCCTCGGCCCCGAGCTGCCGCTCAACCACCATCTGGGTGGCGATGCCGGCATGATCCGTCCCCGGCTGCCACAATGTCTGCTCGCCCGTCATCCGCCGATAGCGGATCAGCGTATCCATCACGGTATTGTTAAACCCATGCCCCATGTGCAGACTGCCCGTCACATTGGGCGGCGGGATCATGATGCAGTAGGGCTGTTCGGACGCGCCGTCGCGCGCCGGATCGGGCGCTGAACCGGGGCTGGATTGGGGCGCGAAATAGCCGGCGGACTCCCAGCGTTGGTACCAAGACTGTTCGATCTGCTGGGGGTTGTAGTTCTTGTCAAGCATTTTGAGTGGAAAACTGCGTAGTTGGAAAACGGGCTGGAGGCTGAAACCGGTGAAGGGGGCAGAGTATAACCGACCCGTCCCGAGCTTGAGTCGGGCGGGAAAACGCCCTCAAGCAATCACATTCAAGTAGGATCATTGTTGATATCATTCTACTAATGCGCTACCTGCTGGACACCGATGTTCTGGTCGCCGCTTTTCGTTCCCGGGGCGGGGCAAGTCACGCCCTCTTTCGTTATTCCGTGCTTGGTGAGTCGCCCTTTGTTGTTCATCAAGAACTGGTCCATGAATATCGTGATCTCCTGGCGCGTCCCGCGACGCTGGCGGGAACGGGTATTTCCTTTTTGCGAGGCCGAGTTGGTGCTGGCGGGCTGGCGGGTCTACGATAACTCCGGGTGCTTTCCAGGGACAGCCTGCTGGAAGCCCTTGCCTTCGACCTCGTCCAGGCACCCAAACAGGATTCACTACATCCTCGACAAGATCGCCAACGACGAAGGGCTCAAGGATTTACGGGTGGCCTTTCTGATCGACGAGGCCCCATCGCTCGCAAGAAGGCAGCACGGCCACCGCCATCCGCACGCCCTTTCATAACGCGCCGTCGGCCGAGATGAGTGAGTCGCATCGATTCGGTCAAAAAAATCCCGCCTATGTCAACCTGCATTTTCTGGTATTTTTCCGGGTGGCCCGGACCTGGCCTTTGCGCCTGGCCCCGGGCAGATTGGTTTTAAACAGCGCTGAACCTGGGTTTTCGGGCGTTCGTCAGTGCGGACGCAGGCGACCCGCCGGTTGGCGTTTCCAACCCCATCGCCCCGGGAGGCCATGCATGATCAAACCCATCGGCTCCGATGAACTTAAGCCGCGTTTTGTCTATGACCCCGACGAGCACCACCGCCTCGCCCTTGAGGCCGAGTCGCTGCCCTCGGTGATCGTGAGTTCCCAGACTGCCGGCAATGCGGTGATGCTGGGCGCTGGTTACTTTAGCCCGCTTGAGGGCTTTATGAACCTGGCCGATGCTCTGAGTGTCGCCGAGACCATGACCATGACCGATGGGCGTTTCTTCCCTGTGCCCATCATCTGTCTGCTCGAAACGACCGAGGGTATTGCCGGAGCAGACCGCATCGCGCTCCGTGATCCCAATGTCCAGGGTAACCCCGTCCTGGCGATTATGGACGTTGCCGCGATCGAAGAGGTTTCGGACGCCCAGATGGCGCTCATGACCGATAAGGTCTATCGCACTGCTGATCCCGAGCATCCGGGGGTGAAGACCTTCAACAACCAGGGTCGCTTGGCGGTTTCCGGGGCCATCCGGGTGCTGAATTTCTCTTACTTCCAGAGCGATTTCCCGGATACCTTCCGCACTGCGGTCGAGATTCGCAACGAGATCCAGGAGCATGGCTGGGAGAAGGTCGTCGCCTTCCAGACCCGCAATCCGATGCATCGCGCCCACGAGGAGCTGTGCAAGATGGCGATGGAAGCGGTCAAGGCTGACGGCGTGGTGATTCACATGCTGCTCGGCAAGCTCAAGCCCGGTGATATTCCGGCGCCGGTGCGTGATGCCTCCATTCGCAAGATGGCGGAGCTGTACTTCCCGGCCAACACTGTGATGATCACTGGTTACGGCTTCGACATGCTCTACGCCGGCCCGCGCGAGGCGGTGCTGCATGCCTATTTCCGCCAGAACATGGGCGCGACCCATTTCATTATCGGGCGCGACCATGCTGGCGTTGGTGATTACTACGGTCCCTTCGATGCCCAGAGCATTTTCGATGAGGAAGTGCCAGCCGGCGCGCTGGCCATCGATATTTTCCGCGCCGATCACACCGCCTACTCCAAGAAGCTCAACCGCGTGGTGATGATGCGTGACGCCCCGGATCACAGCAAGGAGGACTTCATCCTGCTGTCCGGCACCCGGGTGCGCGAGATGCTGGGCAAGGGCGAGGCGCCGCCGCCGGAGTTCTCGCGCCCTGAGGTGGCCCAGATTCTGATGGACTACTATCAGTCGCTGGCCTGAACTGCCGTCGATTTGACCCACGCCAACTCCCGCGAGTCATTTAGTTGATCTCGGTCGATAGGCATTTCGTTATTTCGTAATAAAATAATGTTGCGGCAACCGCATGCAGCTAACGGAGACCCACAAACATGATTAGTAGCAATCCCTTCGCCGAGCTTCCAGCTCTCATCACGCCCGGTGCGATGAAGGCCTATGTCGTCCTCATGGTCCTTCTGGTTATCGGTGGCGTCATACTCGACATCAAGCACAAAAGGAGCGCGGAGTATTTCTTCGAGAAAGGTCGGGCGCTGAAGAAGCTGGCCAAGCGCGAAGTCAGCAGTGGCGAGAAGATGAGCCTCGCGGTTGGCACCCTGGCCAACGAAGTGCTGGCTTCTGGCGAGTTTGAGAACCCGGACCGGCGCAAGTCCCACCTGATGATGATGTACGGTTTCATCTTCTTTGTGCTCACCACTGCATCAATGATTTTCAGCCTGCCGCTGGCCGAAGGCGAGAAAGCTTCTTTCATCACCGGCTTGTTGTGGCACCTGAGCGCCGCCTCAGTCTGCGTTGGCGCTTACTGGTTCTGGTTCAAAATCCGTGCTGATGTCCGCTCCGAGGGCCATGAGTGGTACGACGTGCATTTATCGGATCTGTTTGTCGTCTCTCTGTTTCTGATGGCCGCTGGTGCCCTCGCGTGGTCGATCTTCCAGGGCAGCATGCTGGGCGGCCTGGCATTTTTCATCTTCATCGCTGCGGCCACCACGCTGTTTAGCACCGTACTTTGGTCGAAGTTTGCGCACATGTTTTTCAAGCCCGCAGCGGCCTTCCAAAAGAAAGTGGCCAAGGCCGATGGTTCGCTCGACAAACTGCCTGAAGTGCCCGAGTTGACTGACCCGGTCGTCAAGGAACGCTTCCCGGACATCCCCGAGTACATGGGTGATAAGCCTGAGTACATGGGCCTGGGAATTAAGCGCGAAGCGCCGAGCCACTACTGAGCAAGTCACGAAGAGGACGAAAAGATGCCAACTTTTGTTTATATGACCCGCTGCGATGGTTGCGGCCAGTGCGTTGATATCTGCCCATCAGACATCATGCACATGGACTCCGTTGTCCGTCGTGCCTACAACATCGAACCCAACATGTGCTGGGAGTGCTACTCCTGCGTCAAGGCCTGTCCGCACAACGCCATTGACGTGCGCGGCTACGCCGACTTCGCTCCGCTCGGTCACTCGGTGCGGGTGCAGCGTGACGAGGAGAAAGGCGTGATTGCCTGGCGGATCATTTTCCGCAATGGCGAAAAAGACATGACCCTGCTCGCGCCCATCACCACCAAGCCTTGGGGCCAGGCGATTCCGCAACTCGCCGACGAGTCCGAACCTAGCCAGGAGATGCGCGACAGCCAGCACCTGTTCAACGAGCCCAAGTACATCCGTCTCGATGATGGTGGTCTGCACACGCTTGAGTCCAATGGCCTGAAACTGAAAGCAGGGGTGTACTACTGATGGCTTACAAGACAATCATCGAAGACGGGATTGACATCCTGGTCGCCGGCGCCGGCTTAGGTGGCACGGGCGCGGCTTTCGAGTCTCGCTACTGGGGTAAGGATAAGAAAATTGTTGTGGCCGAAAAGGCCAATATTGATCGCTCAGGTGCTGTGGCTCAGGGTCTGTACGCGATCAACTGCTACATGGGCACCCGCTTTGGCGAGAACAACCCCGAAGATCATGTGCGCTATGCGCGTATCGACCTGATGGGCATGGTGCGCGAGGATCTGCTGTTCGACATGGCCCGCCACGTCGACTCCACCGTGCATCAGTTCGAGGAATGGGGCCTGCCGCTGATGCGCAACCCCAAGACCGGCGCCTACCAGCGCGAAGGCCGCTGGCAGATCATGATTCACGGCGAGTCCTACAAGCCGATCGTCGCCGAGGCCGCGAAGAAATCAGCCGATAAAGTGTTCAATCGCGTCTGCCTCACCCATCTGCTGATGGATGAGAGCAAGCCCAATCGCGTCGCTGGCGCGGTAGGCTTCAATGTACGCACGGGCAACTATCACGTCTTTAAGTCCAAGGCCGTGATCGTCGCCGCAGGCGGTGCTTCCAATATCTACAAGCCGCGTTCGGTGGGTGAGGGTGCCGGTCGTGTCTGGTATGCGCCTTGGTCGTCCGGCTCGGCCTACGGTCTGCTGATCGGCGCCGGCGCCAAGATGACCCAGATGGAAAACCGCATCGTACTGGCCCGCTTCAAGGACGGTTATGGTCCGGTCGGTGCTTACTTCCTGCACCTGAAGACCTATACCCAGAACTGCAACGGCGAGGAGTACGAGTCCAACTGGTGGCCACAGCTCCAGGAAATGGTCGGCAAGGAATATCTGGACCCCGAGGCGTCGAGCCTCACCCATCGCCCCATCCCGACCTGTCTGCGCAACCACGCACTGATCAACGAGGTCAATGCCGGTCGCGGCCCCATCCACATGATCACCATGGAAGCCTTCCAGGACCCGCACCTGGAAGAGATCGGCTGGCACAACTTCCTCGGCATGACCGTTGGCCAGGCTGTTCTTTGGGCGGCCACCGATGTCGACCCGAAGAACGAGAACCCCGAGCTGACCACCTCCGAGCCTTATGTCATGGGCTCGCACGCCACCGGTTGCGGTGCCTGGTGCTCTGGCCCCGAGGACATTTCCCCGCCCGAGTACTTCTGGGGCTACAACCGCATGACCACAGTCGAGGGCCTGTTCGGTGCCGGTGACGCCGCTGGCGGCACCCCGCATGCGTTCTCATCCGGTTCCTTCACCGAGGGGCGTCTGGCGGCCAAGGCGGCTTGCAAGTACATCGACGATGGCAAGGCCGAGGGCATTCGCATCTCCGACGAGCAGATCGAGCAGCGTCGCGCAGAGATCTACAAGCCGATGGAGCACTACCGCGTCTATCGCAACGAGATCACCGCCGGTTCGGTCAACCCCAACTACATCAACCCGCGTCAGGGCCTGGATCGCCTGCAAAAGTTGATGGACGAGTACTGCGGCGGTGTGACCGTCAGCTACATGACCAACGACAAGCTGCTGCACATCGGCTTGAAGAAGATGAAGGTCTTAGAGGAGGACCTCGAGAAGATCGCTGCGGAAAACATCCACGAGCTACTGCGCGCCTGGGAGTTGAAGCATCGCCATCTGACCTCCGAAGCGGTCATGCAGCACACATTGTTCCGCAAGGAAACCCGCTGGCCGGGCTACTACTACCGTGGCGATGCCATGAAGGTGGACGACCAGAACTGGCATGTGCTGACCGTCTCTCGTCGCGATCCCGAAACCGGCGAGTACACCATGGAAAAGGCACCTTGCTACCACCTCGTCGAGGCCTAGTCTCACTGGTGTCTTAAACGGCGGGGCTCCCGGGTAAGCCGGGAGCCCCGTTTTTTTTTTCCAAGATGGCATGGTTTTCTGGCCCAAAACGAAAGGCTTCTGCTTGATCGGCAGATGCAAAAAGCTGGACTGCGCTTGTCGGTCTTTCAGGCGCGGGTTAACCTTGTGGTTTTGCTCCTGGATGCCTTAGCGCAAGGTGCCTTGGGCGCGCGATTGATGGCGATGTGACATGAACATTATCGATCTGACCGACGAAGAAATCACCGAGTTTGCCCACCCCATGTGGGACGATCTGATTAATTACTCGAACAAGGGCCAATACGGCAAGTTCATCCGGCATTTCTCGTACAACCTGCTCCTCGGGTTAAACGAGGTCGAAGTGGGCAAGCAGTTCGCGCACAGTGAGTTGGCACGGAATCTGGTTGAGGAACGGGACTTCCTCGGGCTCATCCGTCGCGGGGAGCATGTGACGGCGCTCTACCGGGTGCGCAGCAAGACGCGTGAAGGTGAATGGCTTGGGCGCATGGTTCTTGGCTTTGAGAAAGGGGAAGTGAAAATCTTCGCCGCGTCCATTTTCTGATCCAGCTGCGAGTTTTTTCTCCTCAAGACTATGAAACAGACCATCCAGCACAACAAGTTTGTCGAGCTGACCTACCGGGTGGTGGATCAACAGACCGGCGCGACTCTGATTACCGTCGAATTCCCGATCGGCTATGTGCATGGCAGCAATCAAGTGCTGGATTCGCGCGTGATGACGGAACTGGAGGGAAAGGGGCCGGGCGATACCATCTCGGTGCCCATTGATTGCACGGACCTCTATGGCACCCGAGATGAGTCCCTAGTCGTGACCGACCGGATCGAGAATGTTCCCGAGGAGTATCGGGAAATCGGCACCCGCATTATGATGGAAAACGACAAGGGCGAAGCCAAGAGCTTTCTTGTCACGCGCATGGATGAAGAGACCCTGACCATCGACGGCAACCATCCGCTTTGCGAGCGGGAAGTGATTTTTGAGCTGGAAGTCCTGAGCGTGCGCGATGCCACCGACGAAGAGGTCCTTGCTGGAGGCAGGCTCGAACGCGGACCGGACCTCGGTGGGCTCGAAACCAAGCCGATCTGATGGTCGCGGCAAGCCGCAGCCTGGTCAACGCCGCTGTTACCATGACATGCCAATGATCAAAAGCTTTGCGGGCTGCTGATCACCGACAACTGGCCATTTCTTACCAAGCCACCATTAGCAACTCATGAGTAATACAGATTCAAACGCACAAGCCGGCGGTGAAGAATGCCGCTTTTGCGTCTCCAAGCCTGGCAGGGAATTGATGCTCGAGAGCGAGTATGGGTTTGCTGCCTATGATCGCCACCCGGCAAGCCCCGGGCATTTTCTGGTGATCCCGTTTCGGCATTTCGCGAGCTACTTCGACATCAACGACCAGGAGCTTGTTGATCTTTGGGGGCTGGTGGCGCGCGGCAAGGAGATTGTCGAGGCGAAATTCCATCCCGATGGCTACAACATCGGCATCAACGTCGGTCACTGGGCAGGTCAGTCCATTCACCACCTGCATATCCATGTGATCCCGCGCTACCAGGGCGACGTCGAGAATCCCAAAGGCGGCGTGCGCGGCGTGATTCCGAGCAAGAAGCTCTATAACCTTGCGCCGGATTAAGGCTGGATAAGGTGTCTCTCGCACGACTTATCATGAGGGGAAAAGCTTCCTCATGGCGCCGTACACCTGCTCATAGGTGTATGAGTTTTCACCGCAATGAATCAACTCATCATCCCCGGTGCGGAACGTCAGGTAGGGGTGGACCTCTGTGCCGTCTGCCTCGATGCCGGAGAGATCGTCAATTACGCCGGCGATGCTCAACGCAATACTCGCGGTGAGGTCTTCGAGTTTGTCCTGCGCCACGCCACCTTCGAGCAACTTGATCTTGATGCGTTCGACAATCTCGGCGATAAAAATCGCCTGATGTTCGCCGAATGGCTCGCTTTCCAGCCTCAGTTTCATCGCGATGAGGGGCCTTTTGTCTTTTGGCCAATTGCGAGCCGGCGCAGCGCCGGCTCGCGGCGAACATACCCCTTAGGACAAAATGTCCCGTGCCGTTAAAACATCCGTTTAGAGGGTGTAAAGAGATTTTAAGGGCGCTTTTTCAGGGGCGTTTGGGGGTCTGGTAGGGGACTTCTTTCTGGAACTGTTCCCAGATGACATCGTAGCCAACATAGCCTTTTTCATTCGCTGGCTTTTGGCGGGTCATGACAAATCGGCTATGGCCGTCGGGAACCTTTGGGCGGGTTTTTGGTGCATCGCTCATAAGTGACCTTTCTTGCTGTGCGTCAATCAAATCAAATCATTTCAGGACAAGGACCATGGAACTTATCGCGCGCCGCTCAGACTGTCAAGCACTGGCGATCGAGACGGAACAGAACCCGCGCTTCAGCGCTCGAGCTCCTGCAGATCAAAGTCCATGCTGTCCAGATCGGCGAAAATCCAGGTGGCTGCCGGTGCACCCAATCCGGCGACGGTGCCCGGATTGACTAGCCATGTCTGACCACCCTTGACGGTGTCCAGGCAACGGATTGCTGGCTCATGGCTGTGTCCGCAACAGACCAGGTCGTAATCTCCGGCGCAGGCGAACGCCTCGCCGATGTGGGGATAGTGGGTCATGAAGATGCGGCGACCGTGCAGCGTCAGGTCGGCGTCATTGCCATGGTACTGAAGTTGCCCGTCCGACCGGCATGCCAAGCGCGAGATAGAAACCGGATCGCCAAGGTTATTGCCGTGAATGACATGGATGGGCAGATCCAGCTTCAGCGATGCCAGCAGGGTGTTGGTGCCGATCAAGTCGCCGCAGTGCAACACGCACTCGGCACCGCGCGTCTTGGCCTCCGCGATCGCGGTTGCCAGCATCGGCCCGCGATCATGGCTGTCGGAAAGAATGCAGATTTTCATCGCATTGGGCTCGGAGTGCGGTTGGCGCCAGCAAGCTCTCGCAAACCAGTACCTTTATGCGGCCGCCGGTAGAATGGCGCGACGGACCAGATAATCGATCACTTCCTCCGCCAAGGCCTCGGGCGTGCGTTTGCCATCTGCGTGAATGACCAACTCTGGTGACTCCGGGGCCTCGTAGGGATCATCAATCCCGGTGAAATGCTTGATTTCTCCAGCGCGCGCCTTCTTGTAGAGCCCTTTGGGGTCGCGCTCCTCGCAGACTGAAAGTGGCGTATCGACGAAGATCTCAATGAAATCCTCCTCGCGCATGCTCTTTCTGACCCGGTTCCGATCAATGCGATAGGGGCTGATGAAAGCCGTTAGCGCAATCAGACCGACCTCGCAAAACAGCTGCGCCACCGCGCCAATGCGGCGGATGTTCTCTTCGCGATCAATTGCCGTGAAGCCAAGGCCGAACCGCTCGGCGAATTCATCGCCGTGGGTCTCCCGCAGCATGTTCGTCCCGGCATTTAGGGCGTGGCGAACATTATCGCCATCAAGCACGGCCGTGTGAGCGCCGCGCTTGCTTAGCATGTGGTCGAGCACATTGGCCAGGGTGCTCTTGCCGGAACCGCTCAGACCGGTAAACCAGATCACACAGCCGCGATGCCCGTTCAGGCGCTCGCGATCCTCACGGGAGACACGATGCTCGTGCCAGGTCACATTAGTGTCGTTGCTCATGTGGGGAATCAATTGGGTTCGATTAGGATTGGGATTGAAAGCGCACCTTAGCTGTTGCAGCCTGTGCGTGCCGTGATGATTGAAGGGAAGGAGGGGTGAGTTGCCACTCATCCCCTCGTAGATTGGTACCGGGAGCCGGACTCGAACCGGCACGGTGTTGCCACCGTCAGATTTTGAGTCTGATGCGTCTACCAGTTTCGCCACCCCGGCAAGGAACCTGGCTGTTGGCATCCTCTGAATGGGATGCTGCTTGATCAGCGCTGACAAGCATAGCTCAGGCGGCGTTGGCAGACAATGGGGGAGGAGAAGGCTGGTGTTGGTTCGTTGGGCCTTTTCGGGGCGAAGGGGTGGCGGAGGGTGGGGCTGTTACACTGGAATCTGGCGTTATTCATTTGGCGTTGAGGGGCCGGAGTGTTGGAGCAGGATCAGAAACGGCTGTCCGGCATGGTCGATCGGTCTGACACGGTTGCGCTGACCGGCACCGTCGAGAGCATTGGATTTCACAATCCCGAATCGGGCTTTTGCGTGCTGCGGGTACGCACGCGCGATGATTGGGAGCCGGCGGCGGTGGTGGGGCAGGCGTTGCGGGTGAATGTCGGCGAGTGGGTCGAGGCGCGCGGGCGCTGGGTAACGGACAAGCGCCATGGCCGGCAGTTCAAAGCCGACGAGCTGCGGCTGAAGCCGCCCGGCACGCGCGCGGGCATTTTGCGCTATCTGAGTTCCGGGTTGGTCGAAGGGATCGGACCACACCTGGCCAAGACCCTGGTGCGGGCTTTCGGCGAGCAGGTGTTCGAGGTGATCGAGCAGCAGCCGGAGCGCCTGCTTGAGCTGCCGGGTATCGGGCGCAAGCGCCAGCAGCGGGTGCTCAGGGCCTGGCGCGAGCAGCATGGGGTGCGCGACATTGTGGTCTTCTTGCAATCCCATGGCGTTGGCACGGCGCGCGCGGTGCGCATTTACAAGACCTATGGCGATCAGGCAATTGAACGGGTGCGAGAGAATCCCTATCGCCTCGCGCTCGACATCAGCGGCATTGGCTTTCAGACCGCCGATCAGCTCGCCAATCGTTTAGGAATCGCGCGCGATGCGCCGGTGCGCATTCAGGCCGGGGTGCGGCATCTGTTGTGGCAGGGCGCCGCAGCCGGTCATTGTGCCGACTGGCGCGATGAATTGACCGCTCGCGCATCGGCCTGGCTGGGGGCCAGTGCGGTGGCTGTCGATGCGGCACTCGCTAACGAGCTGGAGGCCGAGCGCCTGATCAAGGAGACGGTTGCTGGGCGCGAGCTTTTGTTCCTGACCCATCTGCACCGCGCCGAGCTGGGCGTGGCCCGCCATATCCGGCGCCTGCGCGAGGGGCGCCTGCCTTGGGGGATTCTGGGGGGAACCCTGGATGTCGATCAAGCCTGGCCCTGGGTGGAGCAGCGCGCGGGGCTCATACTGGCGACCTCACAGCGCGCGGCCATTGCTGCGGTGCTTGACAACAAGGTCAGTATCATCACTGGAGGCCCTGGTGTCGGCAAGACCACAGTGGTCAATGCGCTGCTGCTGATGCTGCGCGCCAAGCGCATCAGCATTCGCCTGTGCGCGCCGACCGGCCGCGCAGCCAAGCGCCTGGCCGAGACGACCGGGCAGGAAGCCAAGACCATTCATCGCTTGTTGGAGTACGATCCGCGGCGTCAGGGCTTCAAGCACGACGCGCGCGAGCCGTTGGATACCGACCTGGTCGTCTGCGATGAGGCCTCCATGGTGGATGTGAGTCTGATGCACAAGCTGGTGCAGGCGCTGCCTGATCATGCCGCGCTCTTGCTGGTGGGCGATGTCGATCAGCTCCCGTCAGTCGGCCCGGGTGCCGTGCTGGCCGATCTGATCGCCTCGGGCGCCGTCACCACGGTGCGCCTGCGCGAGATTTTTCGTCAGGGCCAAAGCTCGCGCATTGTGCTGAATGCGCATTGGGTGAACGCGGGACAGCTGCCCGAGGTGCCCGAGCCCCAGCCGCCGGACGGAGATTTCTTTCTGATCCGTTGCGAAAAGCCTCCGCAGATCGGCGAGCGACTGCTACGCACCGTGACCGAGCGCATCCCGCAGCGCTTCGGGCTCGATCCGCTGCAAGACATTCAGGTGCTCACGCCGATGAATCGCGGCGATCTTGGCACCCGCGCGCTCAATGCCAGCCTGCAACGGGCGCTGAACGGCGCTGCCGAGCCGCGCGTCGAGCGCTTCGGCTGGGTCTTTGCTCCGGGGGACAAGGTGATACAGACGGTCAATAACTATGATAAAGAGGTGTTCAACGGCGATATCGGCCGGATTCTCAGCATCGACACCGACGCACGCGATCTGCGCGTGGCTTTTGACGGCCGGGTGCTGATCTACGAATTCGGCGAACTCGACGAACTGGCGCTGGCCTATGCCATCAGCGTCCATAAAGCGCAAGGCTCGGAGTATCCCGCCGTGGTCATCCCGCTATCGAACCAGCATTTCATGATGCTACGGCGCAACCTGCTCTACACCGGCATGACGCGTGGCAAGCGCCTAGTGGTTCTGATCGCCCAGCCACAGGCGCTGAGCATGGCCGCTGAGCAGACCGGGGAGGCGCGCTTGACGCGCCTTGCCGCGCGCCTCACTTCTAAAGTCCCGGATGTCCCAGAAGACCAATTTGTGCAATTTTCACCCACTGCCCAGCAAAGCAACCCAACTGGCGAATCGGGAGAATGCGTATCGTGAGTAGCCCCCTCGCAATTGAGCCCGATGCCGAGTTCGGCGAGCAACCAGTAGTCGCCGGGCCTTGGGATCGACCAGCGACTGAATCCGAAACCAGGCAGCGCCCGCTGCAGCGCTCCGACTTTCATTTCGACCTCCCGCCCGAGCTGATCGCCCAGCGCCCGCTGCCGGAGCGCGGTGCCAGCCGTCTGCTGGCGCTCGATGGCCAGACGGGCGCGCTGCGCGACCTGCACTTTGGCGATCTCCCGAGCCTGCTGCGTGCCGGCGATCTGCTGGTGTTCAACAACACTCGCGTCATCCCGGCGCGGCTTTATGGGCAAAAGGAAACCGGCGGCAAGGTCGAGGTGCTAATCGAGCGCCTGACCGGCGTGCGCGACGCCATCGCGCAGGTGCGCGCTAGCAAACCACCACGGCCCGGCACGCGCATCCGGCTCGCCGATGGCCAGACCCTGATTGTGAGCGCCCGCCAGGACAGCTTCTACCAGCTTCAAGCCGAGCAGGAAGACCTCACCACGCTGCTCGCACGCCACGGCCATGTGCCGCTGCCGCCCTATATCGAGCGCGCGGACGACACCAGCGACCTCGAACGCTATCAGACGGTCTACGCAAGTCGCGCCGGTGCCGTGGCGGCGCCAACCGCCGGGCTGCATTTCGATGACGGGATGCTAAAGCAGCTTGAGGCCATGGGCGTCGACTTTGCCGAGCTAACGTTGCACGTCGGCGCCGGCACCTTCCAGCCGGTGCGGGTGGACAATCTCGACGAACATCAAATGCACGCCGAATGGCTTGAGGTCAGCAGCGAAGTGGTCGACGCGATTACCCGCACCAAAGCCAAAGGCGGACGGGTAGTTGCGGTCGGCACCACCAGCGTGCGCAGCCTGGAAACTGCTGCCGCCGATGGCCAGCTCAAGCCTTTCTGCGGCGACAGCAGGCTGTTCATCCGCCCCGGCTATCGCTTTCGCGTCATCGATGCCATGGTGACCAACTTTCACCTGCCCGAGTCCACGCTGCTGATGCTGGTGTCCGCCTTTGCCGGATACCGGAATATCCTGGCCGCCTACCGGCACGCCGTCGCTGAGAGGTATCGCTTTTTCAGCTATGGGGATGCGATGTTTCTGACACCGACAGAAAGATAGACCCAACGGGCATGAAGGTTCGGCTTGTTGGCAGGCAACCCAGGTCGATTGGGCGTGCCCAAAGACTGGTATCCTGAAAGACCCGCTTCGGGTCGCACTGGTCGTTATCATCGCCATTCTTTGATTTCACCAAGGCCCTGATCATGAGAAACCTGCATAAGCCTGTTGCCTGGAAAATCGAGACTTCTCATCACTTAATCGACGGAGGCTGCCAACATGGCGAATTTTGCTGATCTGTTAGGATCTGTCATTCAAAACAACCTTGGCCCATCGGGCCAGCAACGCATGGGCAATGCGCTGCAGGACTTGCAATCCAGCTTTGGGCAGCTGAGTGGAGGTGGCGCGGCGGGTGCGAGTCAGGGTGGAATGCTCGGCAGCCTTCTTGGCGCAGCCAAGAATTCGCTGGCGGGGGCCTCGAATAATCCGCTTCAGGCCGGCGGTGTTGGTGCCGTGCTGGGGTCTTTGTTTGGAGGCGGCGGGGATTCTGTCAAAGGCGCTTTGTCGGGCGGGGCGCTGGCGATGATCGCAGGCGTTGCCTACAAGGCCCTGATGAATGCCAATCAGGGCGGTGATGCGCAAGCGCCTTTCAGCGGTGGCAATCTGCCTCTGGGTTTGCAGCCGCCGCAAACTGCTGCCGAGGAGCAGGTGGTTGAACAAAAAACCCAGTTGATCATCAAGGGCATGATGAATATCGCCAAATCGGACGGGGAGGTGAGCGGCGACGAGATCCAGCGCATTCTTGGTAAGGCTCAGCAATCGGGCGTGGGCTCGGATGAGCAGGCATGGCTGATGACGGAGCTGAGCAAACCGCTCAATCTGGACGCCTTCGTGGCGGAGATCCCGAATCAGGAGGTTGCCGCCGAGGTCTATGCTGCCTCCTTGCTTGCGGTCGAGGTCGATACCGATGAGGAGCGCGACTATCTGCGCCAGTTTGCCGAAAAGACCGGCCTGCATTCAAGCGTGGTGCAGACGATCCACCAGACTTTGGGGATTGCTGCCCTTTGAGCCAAGGTCGCCAGAACCTTCAGCAACAATCAGCAGCTGATGCAACCCCCGGGTCCTGGCATGGCGCACTGCTTGGGGGGTTGCGCCATTACCCGCATTGGCTCGGTGCCGATCCCGCTTGCAGTGGAGCGCAATCCAAATGGCTCGCGACGGCCTCGGGTGTGGGGTTTGGCAGATTAGGGATGCATCCAAGGCAGGGAGCCGATAAGCGGGATCTTAGCGCGGCGATATTGGCTTCGACGGCTAGCATCTCGGGGTCGGTCTGGGTGGCGACCCAAGCAGCCAGGTGGCAGCCGTCGGCAGCGATGGCGGCGGCGGTTAGCAGAGCGTGATTGATACAACCGAGCCGCAGACCAACCGCCAGCACCACGGGCAGGGGCTCGGGGTCGCCAAGCAGCGCGGGCAGATCGCGCACCATCAGCTGTTCGCTGAGCGGGACATGCCAGCCGCCGACGCCTTCCACCACCACCCAGTCGGCCTGGGTGCCGAGCCAGCGGTAAGCGGACAGGATGCGGTCGGGATCGATCCGCTGTCCGCTGGATTCCGCCGCAAGGTGCGGCGCGATGGGTGGCGCGTACGCGATGGGATTGACCCGGTTGTAGGGCAGGGGCTGGGAGCTGGCGGCCAGCAGAGCGAGGGCATCGGCGTTGCGCAGGCCCTCTCGGGTCTGTTGGCAGCCCGAGGCGATCGGCTTCATGCCAAGCGCGCTGGCGCCCTGGGCTTGCAGGGCGCGCAGCAGACCAGCGGCGACCAGGGTCTTGCCCGCGCCGGTGTCTGTGCCGGTGATGAAAAGGCCTCTGCTCATCGAGCTGTTATCCAGACATGGGGCGGCGCCCAATGGCGCTGACTGGGATGGCGACGCCCTGGTCGGTCAGCTGCTGCGCGGGCACTTTCTCTGCTGCCATCCATGCCTGTCCGTAGATCACCTCCCAGGTCGAGGGTAGGCGACCATCCTGGCGTTGCCGCTCGTAGGCGGCGGTCATGCGGCGCAGTCGCTCGCGGCCGGTCAGTCCGCGCTGGCGGCTGTGTAAGCGGTTTTGGGTGCCGAGAGATTTCATGTCGGCCATCAGGTCGGTGACCTCTGAATAGGTCAGGGTCAGACGTTCGCAGTCCATCACGGGGTCGGCAAAGCGCGTGCGCACTAGCATGTCGCCGATGTCGTGCATGTCCATGAAAGGGACGACATGCTCGCCGCCGTCGGCCTCGGCCCAGGCGCGGCGCAGTTCGATCAGGGTGTCCGGGCCGAAGGTGGTGAACATCAGCAGCCCCTTTGGCCGCAGGACGCGGTAAAGCTCGCTGAAGCAGGCGCTGAGGTCGTTCGACCATTGCAGGGTCGCGTTGGAGAACACCAAATCGACGGAGTTGTCCGCCAACGGCAGCCGGTCGATGTCGGCGCACAGGGCGCGCGGGCGGTTGCGCCAGTGGCCGCAGCGTCGGGCGCGCGTGAGCATGCCGGTGGCAAAATCCAGGCCGATGACGCGGGCGTTGCGATAGCGTCGGCACAAGTCATTGAGTGCCAGGCCGGTGCCGCAGCCGAGATCCAACACAGTGGCGGGTTGTAGACGCACATAGTCCAGGCGCTCGAGCAGACGCGCGCCGACTTCTCGCTGTAACAGGGCGGCGGCGTCATAGCTGCTTGCCGCGCGTTCAAAGGAGCGGCGCGCGGCGCTCTTATCGATGGCGCCGGTTGACATCTTCGTCTGCTGTTGGCTGGGTGGCACGCTCAACTGACCACCTCGGAAAGAAAACCATGGATCAGCTCACTCACGGCCTGGGCATGCGACAGAAAGGGCGCATGCCCGGCGCCTTGCAGGCACTCGACCTGCGCCTGCGGATGCAGGATGGTGATGCGCTTGGCCACGGCGGCTGGCACCAGGGTGTCGCGCTCGCCAAACAACCAGAGCGTGGGTTGGCGGATGTCTGGCAGCGGGCCGCGGAGGTCTTCATCTCGCAGCAAGTCTAGCCCGATGCCCAGCGCCTCGGGCTGGGCGACGGGCGCGGTTTTGAGCGCCAGGCGGAGCTGCTTGAGCAATTTTGGCGCCTCATCGCTGCCGCGCACCTGCAAAGTGAGAAAGCGCTGAAGCGTAGCGTTCGTATCCTCGAGCAGGGTGCTGTGAAACTGTGCCAGCGTCTCCTCCGGCATGGCGACTTGCCAGTCAACGGCCCGGGTGAAACGCGGCGTGCTGCTAATTAGAATCAATGCCTTGACCCGCTTGGATGCTTGGCGTGCGGCCTGGAGCGCAACCAGACCGCCAAGTGACCAGCCAAGCCAGATCGCCTGCTCGGGCGCCTGCGCAAGACAGGCATCGGCCCAATCGGGCAGCCTGGTCCAGTCGGGTTGCCAGGGAGCACCGGCATGGCCGGGCAGGGCGAGCGCACAGCGCTCGCGCCCGGCGGCCAGGCTGTCTGGTAAGCTGGACCAGATGGCCGGGTTCATGCCCCAGCCATGCAATAAAACGAGCGGGTCAGGGCTCATGTGGCTGGTGCTCCCTGCTTGGGGTGATCAGTGCTTGGGTGATCGGTTGTCGGTAGTGCTGCCAGTGCTTCAAGTAGCCGGTCGATATCCTCAATCCGGTGGCTGGCCGAGAAACTGATGCGCAGCCGGGCGTGGCCTTGCGGGACGGTCGGCGGTCGAATGGCGGGCACCAGCAACCCCCGCGCCTCAAGCCGGCGGCTCCAGTCGAGCGCGCGCGCGGAGGAACCTGCCAACAGCGGCTGAATGGGCGTGATCGAAGGCATCAGCGGCAGGCCAAGCTCGGCAGCGCCCTGACGGAAGTAACGCACCAGTTGGCCGAGATGGTCCCGACGCCAGGGCTCGGCCTGCATCAGCTCAAGTGATGTTAAGCTGGCTGCCGCGACCGCAGGCGGCAGGGCGGTGGTGTAGATGTAGCTGCGCGCGCGCTGAATCAGGGTTTCAATCAGTGCGTCGCTGCCGGCGACAAAGGCCCCGAAGGTGCCGAAGGCTTTGCCCAGGGTGCCAACCAGAATGGGGACTTGCTGCTCGCCAAGCGTATATACCGAACCCCTTTGAGATTTCGGCTCGTTCTGGGCCGGGTGACGGCCACGGGGGACGCCGTGAATACCTCCCTCTAGGCTTCCCGGCGGCGTCCTGCCGCCGAGACCCCCGTGGCCGTCACCCGACCCAAAACCGACAACCAGTTTGCGATTGGTATCGTTCGCATCCCGCGCGGATGTGGCCTGCGCCTCGATTTCTGCCAGGGTGCCGCGCCCATCCGCTCCGATCACACCCAGACCATGGGCGTCATCGATCAGCAGCCAGGCATCTGCCTGTTTTGCCGCTCGGGCCAGCTCGGGCACGGGCGCCAGGTCGCCGTCCATGCTAAAGACGCCGTCGCTTATTATCATGGCCGTGGCTTTGTCACTCCGGGCGCTGGCTAGCAGGCGCTGGAGATCGGCCGGGTCCGCATGGCGATAGCGGCGTGGACGCGCGCCACTCAAGCGCGCGCCGTCGATCAGCGAGGCATGATTGAGCCGGTCGCACAGAATCTGCTCGCCGCGCCCTGCCAGTGCGCTGATCACCCCAAGGTTGGCCATATAGCCTGTGGAAAAGAGCAGCGCCCGCGGTCTTTGGGTGAAGTCGGCCAGGGCTTCCTCAAGCTGGTGATGGTAGCGGCTATGGCCATTGATCAGATGGGATGCGCCGCTGCCGACGCCGAACTCGCCAGCGGCGCGGGTAAAGGTTTCGATCACCCGCGCATCGGCGGCCAGGCCGAGGTAGTCGTTGCTGCAAAAGGTCAGCAGAGTGCGCCCCTCGACCTCCATCAGCGGAGCCTGGGGGCTTTCGCACAGCCGTCGGCGCCGATAGAGTTGGCGGTCGGCGAGTTCCGCAAGTTGCGAGCCGAGCGCGCGAGCCCGATGGGAGGGCTCCGGGTCGGCAGGGATTGCGGCAGTCATTTAAAGCAGCCGCCGGGCTCGTTGCGCCCCTCGTGCGGCATGGCTTCAAACGCAAGGCCCAGGCGCTCAAAGAGGGCGAGATCGCGGTTGGCGCCGGTGTTCTCGGTTGTCAGCAGGCGCTCGCCATAGAAGATGGAGTTGGCGCCAGCCAGGTAGCACAGAGCCTGGAGTTCGTCGCTCATGGTCGCACGTCCGGCGGATAGTCGCACATAGGAGGCCGGCATCATGATTCGTGCGGCTGCAACGGTGCGGACGAATTCAAAGGGGTCCAGCGCGGGCGCGTCTGCTAGTGGCGTGCCCTCGACCTTGACCAGCAGGTTGATGGGCACGGATTCCGGATGCGCCGGCAGATTGGCAAGCTGGCACAGTAGCCCGGCACGATCAGCGCGCGCTTCGCCCATGCCGAGAATACCGCCGCTACAGGTCTTGAGACCGACGGCGCGGATATGCTCCAGGGTGTCGAGCCGTTCCTGATAGGTGCGGGTGCTGATTACTTGCCCGTAAAATTCGGGCGAGGTGTCCAGGTTGTGGTTGTAGTAATCCAGCCCAACGTCTTTCAGCCGTTGTGCCTGGGCGAGGGTCAGCATGCCTAGGGTGACGCAGGTTTCAAGCCCGAGATCATGCGCCGCCGCGATCATGGCCATGACCTGCTCAAGATGGCTGTCGCTTGGGTTGCGCCAGGCTGCCCCCATGCAAAAGCGGGTGGCGCCGGTGGCCTTTGCCGCGCGCGCGGCCTCGGTGACCTCATCAAGCGACAGCAGGCGCTCGCGCTCAAGCCCGGTGTCATGTTTGGCGCTCTGGGAGCAGTAGCCGCAGTCCTCCGGGCAGGCACCGGTTTTGATGCTGAGCAGGGTGCTGACCTGCACCCGATTGGGCTCGAAATGCTGGCGATGGGCCTGCTGGGCGGCGAACAGCAGATCATTTAAGGGCTGACTCAGCAGGGCTTCGGCATCCTGCTGCGACCAGTCATGGCGCAAGTCTGTCGGGTGCGAATCTGGGGCGAGATCCAATGGCATGGTGGAAATTCCGTGAATAGGCGCCCGGAGCAGGGTGCGGAGAAAGGGCCGCGCCTCGGGGCAAAAGCAGACAAGCTTAAGGCCATTGCCGAGGCTGTCAACCATGATGGCCTTCGGCGGTTGACAGCGGCCCGGCGACTGGCTCAGCGATTGAGCAGGCAACTGCTGCGATTGGCGTTTGAGAGCGCTTATCCGCCGACTTGCGTGCTCTGTGGCGCTGCGGGTTTTGGCGAGCTGGATCTGTGCCTGGGGTGTCTGGCGGACCTGCCGGATGTTGCGCCAAGTTGCGAGCGCTGTGCGCTGCCGCTCCCGGCTGGTACGCCAGATGGCATTGTCTGCGGAAAGTGTCAGCGCCAGCCGCCGGCCTATGATCGATGCATTGCGCTCTTTCGCTATCAGGGTGCGGTGGCTCGGCTGGTTGGCGATTTTAAATTTCGCCAGCGGCTGCACCTGGGGCGACTGTTCGGTCAACTCCTGGCTGAGGCGGCACGCTGGCAACCCGATGCATCATTGCCGGACCTGTTGGTGCCGGTTCCGCTGCATCCTTCACGGCTGCGCCAGCGCGGTTACAACCAGTCGCTGGAAGTAGCGCGGGTCGCAGGCCGCGCGCTGGGGATTGACGCAGACCGCAGCGGGGTCGAGCGGGTGGTCGCGACGCCGCCGCAGCTCACGCTTGCGCGCGAAGAGCGCCAAAGCAACGTGCGCAACGCCTTTCGCGTGCGACGGCCATTGATGGCGCGCCATGTCGCCATTATCGACGATGTGGTCACCACCGGCGCCACGGTTGGAGAGCTGGCGCGGGTGCTGCGCCAGGCAGGCGCCGAGCGTGTCGATGTTTGGGCGGTTGCGCGCACGCCCTGATTAATGTCTGACGCTCAGCCAGAAGCTCGCTCGCGCAAACCGAGCACATCCTGCATGTCGAACAGGCCGCGCTCGCGTTCGCTGATCCAGAGCGCGGCGCGGGCGGCCCCGCGGGCAAAGGTCATGCGGCTGCTGGCCTTGTGGGTGATTTCGATGCGCTCGCCTTCGGTTGCGAACCAGACGCTGTGCTCGCCGACGACATCGCCCGCGCGGACGGTGGCAAAGCCGATGGTCTGGCTGTCGCGCGCGCCGGTGTGTCCTTCGCGCCCGTAGACGGCGACTTCTTCGAGATTTCTCCCCAGAGTGTTGGCGATGACCTCGCCCATGCGCAGGGCGGTGCCGGAGGGGGCGTCGACCTTGTGGCGGTGGTGCGCCTCGATGATTTCGATGTCGGCGTCCTCGCCCATGACTTGGGCGGTGAGTTCCAGCAGCTTGAGCGACAAATTGACGCCGATGCTCATGTTGGGGGCCACCACCAGGGCGATGTCAAGGCTGGCCTCGCTCAGGGTTTCGCGCTGATCGGGTGTCAGTCCGGTGGTGCCTATGACCATGCGGCAGCCGGCATCACGACACAGCTGCAGATGGTGCATGGTGGCTTTGGGGGAGGTGAAGTCGATCAGCACGTCGAAATCGGCCAGGACTTCATCCAGGTCGGGTCGAATGGGCGCGCCAACCGGGCCGATGCCGGCGACTTCTCCGGCATCGACGCCGATCAGGCCGCTGCCGGCCAGCTCGGTGGCGGCGCCGACGCACAGCCCCTGAGTGTCATGCACCGCCTGGATCAGGGTGCGTCCCATGCGACCGCCTGCTCCGGCGACGGCCACGCGAATATCGGTCATAAAATGCTCCTGCGCCTGTCATGGCAGGCGGGGTTAGTTGGGTTCAATTCAGGCGCATTCTGACCCCAAGGGGTGCAGGCGATCAATCATCCGCGATCAGGCCACGCAGTATTCGCTCGCCAAAATGAATCGGCAGCGAGAAATGCCCCTGATCAGGGAGGGTGGTGAGATTGGCACCGGACAGATGGTCGCGATACCAGCGGGCGTGAGCCGGAGGGACAGTGGCGTCGGCCTCGCCGTGCCAAATGCTGATGGGCGCATGGATGGCGTCGCAAGGGATGCGCCAGTCGTGGGTGTAGAGATGCAGATCGCGTCGGGCTCCGCGCGCGCCCCGGGCCATGGCATCGCCGATGGTGCTGTTCAAGATGGCTTGATTGTCGCCCGCGGACAATGCGGTCAGATCCTTGGACGGGAGGTTCAGGGTGCGCACGTGCTCAACCAGCCCGGGCCAGCGCGCGAGCAGCCAGGGGGTTGGTCCGCCATAGAGCCGCTGGGCCAGCCAGGGCGAGCGTTTGGCCAGGGCCAGGCTGGAGCGGGCCGGTCGATGCATGGCGGCGAGTACCTCTTGCAGGTACACCGGACCGAGTGGGCAGACCAGGATGCGCGCGCTGAGCCGTTCGGGCAGTCGCCAGGCGCAGGCAAGGGCATAGGGACCGCCGCCGGAGAGGCCGAGCAGGGCGAAGCGTTCGATGCCCAGATGATCGGCCAGTGCGGCAAGATCGGTTGGCCAGTCGCGCAGTTCAAGGCCCGGCTGGTCATCGGAGCCGCCGTAGCCGGGTCGATCCGGGGCGATCAGGCGCAGGCCGAGCGCTGTTGCTGGCTGGTGCAGCAGCGCGGCTTCGCGCCCGGAACTGGGGAATCCGTGGCAGTAAAACACCGGGCGGCCGTCGGGCTGACCGAACTCGTGCCAGGCAATGCGCCGGCCATCGGCGTTGCGGAAGGATAAGACGTTACTGGCAGGCATGGGCGGTAGCTCGGTCGAGTTCGATCAGCTCCAGGCGATGGTTGCCGCAGGGATGCTCATCCGATGGGCCCTGGGTCAGCAATACCAGGCCATCGAGGATGCCCATGTCGCGCAGCCAGGCGCGCACGAACTCGCCCCACTCGGCGCGATCCTCGCGCACATCAATCGGCTGGATACCGTAGGAGAATTCCAGCGCCTGGGCGGTAGCGGGCAGGGGGCTGAAGGCGACAATCCAATGCGGCAGACGGAAGCGGGCGATGTTGCGCGCGGTGTTGCCGTTGCGGGTTGGGGTGATGATGACCTGGGGCGCGCTGCGTTCGGCGGTGTGATAAACGCTGCGCGCAATCAAATCCACCGCGCGCAGGCTGCCGTCGCTGCCGTAGGCGCCCAGTGCTGCGGCTAGGGCGCGGTTGTCGCGTTCGGGCTCGGTGGCGGCGGCGATGCCTGCGAGCATGGCGACGGATTCAACCGGGAAGCGGCCCATGGCCGATTCGGCCGAGAGCATGACGCAGTCGGTGCCGCCAAGGATGGCATTGGCTACATCTGTGGCCTCGGCGCGCGTCGGGCGGCGGAACAGCACCATGGATTCAAGCATCTGGGTGGCGGTGATGACCGGTTTACCGCGCATATTGGCGATCTCGGTGATGCGCCTTTGGGCGACGGCGATGTTCTCGATGGGGATTTCCACGCCCAGATCGCCGCGTGCCACCATGATGCCGTCGCTGGCCTCCAGAATGGATTCCAGTTTGTCGAGGGCATCGGCGCGTTCGATCTTGGCGATGAGAAAGGGCTGGTAGTTGAGTTCAGCCGCCGCTGCGCGCACTGCTTGCATATCCTCGGCGTTGGCGACGAAGGATTGGCTGATGGCATCCACGCCCTGCTCGGCGGCAAAGCGCAGCCAGTCGTGGTCTTCCTCGGTGAATGCGCTGATGCCAAGATCAATGCCGGGCAGGTTGAGCCCTTTGCGCGAGCGCAACTCACCGCCTGCGCGCACATTGCAGACCACTTCGGTCGGGCTGACCTCCACCACTTTCAGCAGAATGAAGCCGTCGTTCAAGAACAGCCGGTCGCCGGGCTTGACCGCCGCAGGCAGGTCCTTGAAGGTCACGCTGGCGCGTTCGACGTTACCGAGAATGTCCTCGGTGGTCAGGGTAAAGAGGTTGTCGCGCACCAATTCAACCGGCTCTTCGGCGAGGTCGCCGATGCGCATCTTGGGACCGGGCAGGTCGCCCATGATGGCCAGCCGCTGGCCGGTTTCTAGCGCGGCCTGGCGCAGGCGCGCAATGCGCTCGGCGTGGGATTGGGGGTCGCCATGAGAGAAATTAAGCCGGGCGATGTTCATCCCGGCTTTGAGCATCTGGCACAGTACCTCCGGCTGATCCGATGCGGGGCCGATGGTGGCAACGATTTTGGTTTTGTGAGAACGAAACTGCATGACGGATGGTGTTCCAATTGGATTGTAGGTGAAGATCTAGGTAAAAAGGGCCGGATTCGCGGGAGAGCTTCTCTGCGACCTCGGGGATTTTGGCAAGCCATCTGGGATAGCATGCCATCCTGATATGACCGATGCGTCAATAGGAGATTTGACTGCTGTCACGCGTTTGAATGAGTTGACAAAGGCAGAAAGATTCCCTTTGCACCTGCATGGTTTTCGCGTAATATGCGCCGGAACCGCCTGCTGCTATTTCGGTGACCGATCCTCCCGCCTGGCTTATTCCCCCTCCCGCTCAATCTGTTCCGTTTCGATCTCGCTCAGACTTGGTCGCTGCCGGTCCCACGCCGCCCTGCGATCAGATCTTCGCCCGTTGGAACTGACTGCGCATTTCACCTATTGAGCGCGGGGCGCAACAGGACAGGAGACGGATCATCGATCCTCGGCGAGCGCATCTGGCAGTCCGATCTTCGTCCGGTGAGTGCATTGGCCGGGCGGAGGCGCCCGTTCCGCAATGCACATCTTTTTGATGAGAGAGACTGATGAATATTTACGTTGGCAACCTCGCCTATGGCGTGACCCAGGACGAACTGCGCGATGCCTTTGCTGCTTATGGCGATGTCGAAAGCGCGAATCTGATCACCGACAAATTTACCGGCCAGTCCAAAGGGTTCGGCTTTGTTGAGATGCCGAACAATTCCGAGGCGGATGCCGCGATCAAGGCCCTGAACGAGACCCCGCTGAAGGGTCGCCCGATTCGCGTCAATCAGGCCAAGCCCCGGGCTGAGCGGGCCCCCCGCAGTGGCGGTGGTGGAGAGCGCTGGTAAATCCTTGCGATCCAGTTCCTGAAATCCTTTCAGAACTCGGCCCGATCTGGGCCAGACCTCGGTCAGGGATGACTGAGGATGGCCTTGGTTACGCTCGGGCCTGGCATCTGACCTTATAGTCGCACGGATTGCTCGCATCATTCCCCATGGTCTTCGGCCAAATGGGGGAAATGCGGACGATTTGCGCTCTTGGGTTATCAAATAAGGATCAACCCAAGGCGCTAACTGCGTACTGTGGTGCTGAAAGCCGATCTGCAAGGCGATGTGCCAAGCGTTCGGCCTTATGGCGAATGAATTCGCCTTGTAGACCTAGCTTTCGTTCTGGCTGTCGCCTTTGCTATCCGTGGGTGCAGCCTCGGGCGTGCTTTCGGCTTGGGCGAGGAGCGAGCTGTAGTAGGTTTTCATTAAAAACATGCCGGCGAAGAAGGGAATGCTCAGAGCATCGAAAAGGGACAGTCTCCCTGGCCCTTTCGCCACCATGGCGATGGCGCCCACGGCAAGCGCCAACAGAAAAAAGCCCGCAGCCGCCACAGGTGCGCAGCCACTCGCTACGCTTTGTATCTCTTGGCCGCGGCGGCGTCGAGCGGCGATGAACAACTCCTGTTCTGATAGACCATCCTCGCCTGATTGAGCATCCTCGTCTGATTGAGCGCCCTCGCTGCTCTGGGGCGCTTCTTCGCTGCTTTGGTCGGCGTTTTCTCTCGCTGCGTGCAGTTTCAGTGCAATACCGCGAGTTTTGAGCGCCTGAAACAAAAAGAAGGCGCCAATGAGTGTCAAGCTAATTCCGATGAATGAAGGCATGGTGTATTACCCGTTGCTAACCGCAGTGGTTGGGCCGAATTCGGCATTAGCGGCGCGCTCGCGTTCCTCAAGTTGTTGAAATAGTTCTAGCACCCAAAGTACCTTGGCGCTTACGGCACCGTCCACCTCGCCTGGATCGGGGACGGCGAGTGCGTCGACCAGGAAGCGATTTTCTTCCAGGGGGGCGGCGGTGCAGACGGCCTTGATGGGTAAAGGCGTTACGGCCATGGCGCGGCCAAGCAGGGTCAGCTTGCGCGTGGGGCTGACGAAGGCGCGCTGAGAGACAGAGTCGTAGCCATTGCGCGCGATTTCCTGCCCGATCTCGGCATAGAGCAGGCGCGCGGCATAGATACCCGGCCGACAGGTGGTGGGTAGCTTGGCGATGCCGGCTTCGGCGCGTTGGTAGAGTGTCTCGGCGGTGTCGAGCAGACGTTTGACGATGTCGCCAATCACCTCATTGAAGACTGGGCGTTGCAGCCAGGCGTCGGGATCAAGACCGGCTTCGCGCAGCCACTCGAGTGGCAGATAGATGCGACCGTTGCGCGCGTCCTCGCCCACGTCGCGGCAGATGTTGGTGATCTGCATGGCGGTGCCGAGGTCGCAAGCGCGGGCGAGCTCCGATGTCGAACGCGCCCCCATGATGGCGGCCATCATGCCGCCGACGGCGGCGGCGACCCGGGCGGAGTAAGCATAAACGCCGGACAGATCCTGGTAAACCCGGCCTTCGGCGTCCCATTCGAAGCCTTCGAGCAGGGCCTCGGGCAGTTCGCGCGGGATGTCGAAGCGCTCAATGGCGCCGGCAAAGGCGCGGTCGGCGGGATCATCAATCGGGTTGCCGCGATAGGCGCGCTCGAGGCGCTCGCGCAGGCCGGCGAGGGCGACCTGATGGTCCTCGGGATTGTCGTCAATGGCATCGTCGGCCAAGCGACAGAAGGCGTAGAGGGCTGTGGCAGGCTCGCGCAGCCGCTTGGGCAGGAAGAAGGACGCGGCGTAGAAGGACTTTGAGCCGTTGCTTAGCAGTTTGCGGCAGGCAAGCAGATCGGCCGGATCGGCAAAGCTGGAATCACGAATGAACAGAGGCATCTGGGACCACCCTATCGAGCACGCGCGCGGAGGAAATGACACCCGGCAAACCGGCGCCGGGATGGGTGCCGGCACCGACAAAATACAGTCGGTCGACTTCCTCGCTCAGGTTGTGGGGACGGAACCAGGCGCTCTGCAGGAGCACGGGTTCCAGGCTGAAGCCAGCACCCATAGTCGAGAGCAGGCGTCGTTCGAAATCTTTTGGTGTGGTGACCCGGGAGACGGCGATGGCGTCGCTCAGGCCAGGCAGCACGGTGTTTTCTAGATACTGGGCAATGGCCGCGCGGAAAGGCTCGGTGCGCTCGTCCCAGTCGACATCGGCGCCTAAGTGGGGCACGGGAGCCAAGGCGTAGAAAGTGTCACAACCCTCGGGCGCCAGGGATGGGTCGGTTGCGGTGGGCCGATGCAGATAGAGGCTGAAGTCCTCGGCCAGTACCTTGCGATTGAAAATGTCGTCGAGCAGACCGCGATAGCGCGGGCCAAGCAGAATGCTGTGGTGCTTGACCTCCGGGTACTGACGCTTGGTGCCGAAGTACCAGACGAAGAGCCCGTTGGAGTATTTGGCGTTTTTGAGTTTCTTGTCGGTCCAGTGGCGGCGCTTGATGGACGGCAGCAGGTGCTGGTAGGTCCAGGCCACATCGGCGTTGCACACCACCACCTCGGCCGGTACATAATCACCATCGGTCAGGCGCACGCCGTTGGTTCGAGGCTTGCCCTTGCCGGGGCCTTGGTTCTTGGCGGTGGTGATTTCAGCCACCTCGGTGTTGTAGCGGATGCTGCCGCCCTGGCCATTAATCAGTTTCACCATGCCATCGACGATAGCGCCGGTGCCGCCCATAGCTGAATGCACGCCCCAGTGGCGCTCCAGATAGGAGATGAGCGTGTAGATCGAGGTGACTGACAATGGGTTGCCGCCGATCAGCAGTGGATGGAAGCTCAGCGCCACGCGTAGGCGTTCGTCCTTGACGAAGCTTGAGACCATACTGTAGACGCTGCGGTAGCTTTGCAGCGCGACCATCTTTGGCGCAATGCGCGCCATGTCGGTCCAGTGGGTGAAGGGCAGATGGCCGAGTTCCTTGAACCCAACATCAAAAATCTTCTTGCTTGTCTCAAGAAAGCGCTCGTAGCCCTCGACATCCTCGGGCGAGAAGCGGCGCACTTGCTCGCGCATGGCCTCGGCGTCGCCATTGGTGTCGAAGGTGTCGCCGTTGTCGAAACGAATCCGATAGAAAGGATCCATCGGGCGCAGGTCGATATCGTCTTCGAAGCGCCGCCCGCACAGTTGCCAGAGTTCCTCAAGCAGGAAAGGGGCGGTGATGATGGTCGGCCCGGCATCGAAGGAGAAGCCATCGATATGATGCACATAGGCCCGCCCGCCTGGGGCGTCTAGCTTCTCGAGCACCGTGACATGGTATCCGCGCGCACCCAGTCGAATGGCTGCCGCCAGACCGCCGAAGCCGCTGCCGATGACCACGGCCAGAGGTTTTGCCGAGGATGAAGCTGGTGCGGCGTCGGCCAAGGTGCTGCTCCCGTAGCTCACTTAAGATAAGATGAATTAAAGTGTCAAGTCGGATAGATGTCAATCTGTCCTGACAGTATAGCAGCACAAAAGCGCGCAAGGCTAGATCTTCAGCAGCTTCAGAAACTCCGCAGTTGGAAGTGGCTTCAGTCGTGGCTGGCTGTTGCAGCGCTAATCTGCCTCTGCGATGCGCTTGCCCCAGGCGCGGGCCTCGTTTAGTACGCGTTCGGGCTCGAGCGTGAGGGGGTTGCCATCGCGAATCACCTGCTGGCCGCTGATCCAGACATGGCGCACCTGATGGCTGCTGGCGGCATAGACAATCTGCGAGCAGGCGTTGTAGAGCGGCTGGGTGTGGGGGTCGCGCAAGTCCAGCGCCACCAGGTCGGCGGCCTTGCCGGGTTCGAGCGAGCCGGTTTCTTCATCCAGGCCAAGTGCACGCGCGCCATTGAGAGTGGCCATGCGTAACGCGGTCGCCGCGGGCAGGGCTGAGGCGGATTGGGCCACGCCCTTGGCGAGCAGGGCGGCGGTGCGCATTTCACCGAGTAGATTCAGATCGTTGTTGCTGGCGGCCCCGTCAGTACCCAGGGCGATATTCACCCCGGCCTTGAGCAGCTTGGTGACCGGGCAGAAGCCGCTCGCGAGCTTGAGGTTAGACTCAGGACAATGCACCACCTGGGCGCCGCTCTGCGCCAGGCGGTCGATTTCCTCATCGTTGAGCTGGGTCATGTGGATGGCGACCAGCAGCGGGCTTAGCAGGCCCAGATGATCGAGTCGCGCGAGGGGGCGCTCGCCATGATCGCGCAGCGACTGGGTGACCTCATCGCGCGTCTCGTGCAGGTGGATGTGCACCGGCACTTGCAGTTCTTCGGCCAGGGTCGCGATGCGTCGCAAGGGTTCTTCGGAGACGGCGTAGGGCGAATGGGGTGCGAAGGCGGTGCGGATTAGATGATGGTCGCGATAGCGCTCGTGCAGCGCCAGGCCGCGACTGAAATATTGCTCGGGATTCTCGGCATAGCGGGTGGGGAAGTCGACCACAATCATGCCGATCACCGCGCGCATGCCGGCCTCGGCGGCGACCCGGGCGGTGACCTCCGGAAAAAAGTACATGTCGTTAAAGCAGGTAATGCCGCCGCGTAGCATCTCGAGCAGCGCGAGCCGGGTGCCGTCAGCGACAAAGTCCGGATCGACCCAGCGTCCCTCGGCTGGCCAGATATGCTCGTGCAGCCAGGTCATCAGCGGCAGGTCGTCGGCCAGCCCGCGCAGCAACGCCATGGGGGCATGGGTGTGGGCGTTGATCAGGCCCGGGATGAGCGCATGGCCCTCGAGCTTTAAGGTGGTCTTGGCCTGGATCTGCTCGTGCGCCTCGGCACTGGGTAGTAGCGCCGCGATGCGCCCGCGCTCAATCGCGATGCTGTGCTGTGCGAGCGTTCGGTCCTCGGCATCGACTGGCAAAATCCAGTCTGCATGGATGAGAAGTTCAACGTCCATTCAGGCCTCTTATGGGTTGCTTGACTGGTGGGGATGATTGCCGGAGAAGCGACGGGCTTGAGAAGCACCAGTATACCGAAACCCTTCGAAATTGCGGCTCGTTCTGGGTCGGGTGACAGCCACGGGGGGCGCCGTGAATACCTCCCCCCATTGCATTCAGGGAGGCTTCCCGGCGGCATCCTTGCCGCTGAGCCCCCCCGTGGCCGTCACCCGGCCCAAAACCGAAAACCATTTGCGATTGGTACAAAAGGATCGACAATGGCGCGCTTTGGGATCAGCCTGTTAATTTGTCACAAAGGTCGGAAACATGGAAACCACAAAAGCTTTGGTCGCTCATCCGGATCACGCCGTCCTCTGGCATGATGAGCGGCTGTATTTGCTCGATCAGCGCCTGTTGCCTGAAACGACAGCCTTTGTCGCCTGCGAGAGCGTGCAAGACACGGCTCAGGCCATCACCGATATGGTGGTGCGCGGCGCGCCAGCCATTGGCGTGGCGGCGGCCTATGGCGTGGTACTTGCGGCGCGGGCGCGCGTCGCCGATGCTGGCAATCACTGGCGCGAGCGTATTGAGGAGGACTTGCAGCGGCTCGCTGCCGCGCGTCCGACGGCGATCAACCTCTTCTGGGCCATTGAGCGCATGCGTGCCTTCATGGCGCCGCTCGACCATCTCGACCCGGTGCCGGCGCTACTGGCCGAGGCCAAGCGCATCCATGCCGAGGATCTGGCTGCCAATCAGCGCATTGGCGAGCTTGGTGCGGCCTTGATCGCATCCCCCACCGCCGTGGTCACCCATTGCAATGCCGGCGCCCTGGCCACTGGTGGCTATGGCACCGCGCTTGGGGTGGTGCGCAGCGCCCACGCCGCTGGCAAGATCACCCGGGTCTATGCCGATGAGACTCGCCCCTGGATGCAGGGCAGTCGCCTGACCGCTTGGGAGCTGATGGAATCCGGCATTCCCGTCACCCTGCAGGCCGACGGGGCCGCCGCCAGCCTGATGGCAGGGGGCGAGATCGGCTGGGTCATTGTCGGTTCGGACCGTATCGCGGCCAATGGCGATGTGTGCAACAAAATCGGCACCTTTGGGCTGGCGATTTTGGCGCGCCATTTTGGGGTCAAATTCATGGTTGCGGCGCCGACCTCGACTATCGACTTGTCGGTCGCCAGTGGTGCGGACATTCCTATTGAGGAACGGGCGGCGGCGGAGGTGCTCGCCTGCGGCGGCAAGCGGTTGGCCCCACAGGCGGCCGAAGCGCGCAATCCTGTGTTTGACGTGACCCCGGCCGCGCTGGTCGATGCCATAGTGACCGAGCGTGGTGTGATTGAACGGCCGGATGGAGAAAAGATTGCGCGCTTGATGGAGGGGGAGTGTGATTCGTGAATTATGGCCGGAGGTGGCTTAGTGTCATACCTCGAGGATGTAGGCCATGGTTTTATAGAAAAACTCCATCCATTGCTCTTCGGTTTGGAAGTTAATGTACTGGGCGCGTCCGCTGTGCGGCTCGCGCGCCGAGGTATAGCGGATACCCCCTTCGCCGGCTAAGTCGACCACAAAGCTCCTGAAGCCACCCGGGACCATCAGTTTGATGCCGCAGGGATTCTCTGGACCGCCGATCACCTCCGCCACCAGTCCGCCTAGGCGGTCGTTGCGGCGATCGAAGTCTGTGGGCCAGATTTGCTTGAGCAAATCGATCTTGACGAATTCGTTTTGAATGTCCTCAAATGCCTTGATTAGCGGCTCCGCAGCCTTGGCGCGCTTGACGGCGTCCGAGTCTTTTGACTCTTTTTCCATCATCTGAGATTCGCCGCTTTGGCTGGCCTTCCGGCGAATTTTACTCAGCGTGTCGTTCATCCTGTATGCTCCGGCAGGAGTTTTTGGTCGGTTACACCAGTGCGCAGGCTGACGCATTGCGGGGCTGGCGGCACTAGCTTAGGTCTGCGTGTCTGAGTATATAGCAGTCGCAAATGCGTTTTCTGTTTTGGGTCGGGTAGCGCTCCCGGCCCGAAACAAGCCGGTGAGGAAATTGCATCAAGGGGACGATGCCACTGGGCCGCGCTCTGCCATCGGTTGGTGGGTATCGGCGCGCGTCGCCGTTGTATCCGACTCCGCGAGCGGCGTGCCGACCAGCGCTTTGCTGTCCTGGCTGATGCTGTTTAGGGTCAGGGATTCTATCTGATTCAGCCAGTCCTGATGGATTCTGCCCGCCGCGCTGCTGATGTCAAGACGCACTGGTAGATAGTTGAGCGTGTAGCCAAAAAGGGTATCACCGCGAGCCCCAGCAAAGCCGTTTTCGAGCAGGACCGGCATGGTGCGCCCAAGGTGCGCATCGAAGGCCCGGGCTCTTAACTCTTCTGCAAGCTGGTGCAATTGCTCGGTGCGGACGCGCTTGATCTGGTCCGGTACCTGCTCTGGCATCTCGGCGGCGCGGGTGCCGGGGCGCGGCGAATAGGAAAATATATGGACATGGCTGAAGCCGATTTCGGCGACTGTGGTCATTGTCTCCCGCCAGTCTGATTCACTCTCCCCGGGAAAGCCAAGGATGATGTCGGTGGTTGGGTTGAAATCGGTGATGGATTGGCGCGCCTGTGCGATCAGTGCGCGGTAGGCTGAGCTGTCGCAACGCCGGCCCATGCGCCGCAGGATATGATCAGAGCCGCTTTGCAGCGGCAGATGCAGATGGGGCGCCAGACGCGGATTCTCGAACAGGCGCCAGAAACCCTCGCTCAGGCCCCAGGGCTCGATTGAGCCGAGGCGCAGTCGCGGGATGTCGGTGTCTTGCAGGACGGCAGCGATCAGATCCTCAAGCCGGCTGTTGATATCGGCCCCATAGCCGGTCGCATGCACGCCGGTCAGCACGGCCTCTTGGATGCCCTCAGTGGCGGCCTCTTGCACCTCGGCGACGATCTCCGCCAAGGGCCGGCTGCGTTCCGGACCACGGGCAATGGTTGTGATGCAGAAGGTGCACTGGTAGCGGCAGCCATCCTGGATTTTGACAAAAGCCCGCTGGCGACCACGCGCAAACAGCGGATTGGCCTGGCTGGTCTGGGCAGTGGTGGGCATGACCGGCAACGCCAACTCGCGGGTGGCGATCTCGACCAGACGGTCCTTGTCGGAATTGGCGATGAGCAGATCGATGCCGCTGTGGTCAATGCCCGTTGGTTTTCCGCTGGATTCATCCAGTGCGGTGGCGCAGCCGCTGACGATCAGGCGCGCGCGCGGATTTTGCCGCTGCACCCGGCGCAGCAATTGGCGCGATTTTCGCACTGCTTCTTGGGTAACTGCGCAGGTGTTGACCACGACAAGATCGACAGGCCGATCAGTGTCCTGACCGGATGCGCTTGGGCTGTGCCCCAGTGCCTGGAACTCCCGCGCCCAGCGCTGGAGTTCGGCCTCGTTCAGCCGACAGCCGAGTGTTTCGAGTCGGATGTGCACCTTGAGATGCCGGGAAGGACGCGTTCAGGGTCGCGGCAGGATGATGATGACGCTGTTGTCTTGGTCCGAACGCGTCATAGCGCCGAGATTGGCATCGGGCGGCACGCCGAGGCGGCGCTGGAAGCGGCCGCTCGAGAAGCTGAAGCTGCGGCTATAACCGCGCCCGTTTTGATTCTCCTGCTCGGAGCTGCTGTAGCTCTCCCGCACGCTGCTGATGAGCAGGCCGCGCCCGCGTGGCTCGATCTTGATGTCCTCGGGCTTCTGGTTGGGACTTAGCCGGATGGTTAGCCGATAGCCTTGGTCGGTGATGTCCTGAATCAGCTCTGGCATCTGGCGCGAAGGGTGCGAGCCAGTTCTTGAGTAACCGGGCCCGTGATAGCCGGGTCTGGCGTAAGCTGATCCCGGGTCAGGTCGGTAGGCTGGTGGGTAGCTAGGCTGATAGCTCGGCAGATTGAAATTTCCATAAGAGGGCGGCAAGGGATAAGTGCCTGGTGCCCCTTGGGAGTAGCCCGGTCCATAACCGGCCACATAAGCGGGTGCGACAGGCGCTGGCTGGCTGGCCGGATTGGATGCCGCAGCTGATGGTGGATTGGTTGGCGGGGTTTGCGCCACAGCGGCGGTGAAGGGCAGGGCGCACAGCAGGGTGGTGAACAGCAGGCGGGTAGAGACGGTGTTGATGGTCATTGGCGGTATTTCCCCAGGCATCGGCGAAAGAAGGCAGCGGAGACATCCCGAGGCTTTTGGTGAGCCGCGCGACAGGCGTGCATTATAGCCGCAGCTCAGTGGCTAAGGGTGACCCGGTTCTGGCATTGAGCGGCTTAGATTGCGCACCAGCACCCGAGCGTCGCGGGCGATTAGCCCGGCATCATTCAGCCAGTCGTGGGCATCCTCAGCGTCCTGTTCGAACCAGGCTTGGGCGTTGCCAAGGCGAAAGGAATAACCCCAGGCGTCCATGTCGGCGAAAAGGCGCGCGCGCGGCAGGCCGAGCAGCTGCTCGCCAATCAGGATTTGCAGCATGCAGACGGCGTTTTCCTCCTCCACCGTGCCGCCGGCGTCGGTGTGCAGACTGGCGCGGCGGGCGTCGTTCATGCAGATAAAGTGACAGGCCTCGTGCAGCAGGGAATGCACCGGTGTGTCGGGACGCACCAGCAGCTGCTGGCCGACCAGACCGGCCTCGGGTGCGCCCCAGTAGGAGCCGGGGATCTCGGCATCGGCTGGCAGTTCGCGCAGTTCCAAACCATAGCCGCTGAGCACTCTGATGATCAGCGCGCGATCCGCTGCGGCGAAGGTCAGCACCTCGGGCGCCGGGCTCGCCTTAGGGGCCAGCGTCTGCGCATTCGTGCTATCCGGAGTCATGTCAGTTTTCGCCGCTCAGACGGGCGGCGGCGCTTCGGCCATGGCGTCAAGAAAGAACTGAGGCGCCGCTAGCGCCGCCTGATGCATGGCGGCGTTGTAATACTTGGTGGCAAAGCCGCGTGCCTCGGCGGCTTCCCGGCGCCAGTCGTCCAGGCTGCTGTCCTTGGCCGCCATGGTGGCGCTCCACCAGCCGGAAGGATAAATAGCCTGCGGAAAGAACAGGGTGCGCCGGTCGGCAAAGCCGGCGCTGGTTAAGTCGGCGTACATGCCGCGAATGATCTCCATGTGGTAGAGCGGGGACTCGCTCTGTTGCACCAAGAGGCCGCCCGGGGCAAGCGCAGCCAAGCAGTCGCGGTAAAAGTCGGCGGTGAACAGGCCCTCGGCCGGGCCGACCGGGTCGGTGCTGTCGATGATGATGACATCCAGGCTGGCGTTCTCGACATTGCGAATCCAGGCAATGCCGTCCTCAAACAGCAGGCTGGCGCGCGGGTCCTGGTTGCTTTCGGTCAGTTCGGGAAAAAACTGCTCGGCGACTCGGGTAACGCGTTCGTCGATGTCGATCTGCACCGCGACTTCAACCTCTTGGTGCTTGAGTACCTCGCGCAGGGTGCCGCAGTCGCCGCCGCCAATGATGGCGACATGGCGCGGAGCCTGGTGGGTGAAGAGCACCGGGTGGGCGAGCATCTCGTGATACAGAAAATTATCCCGGCTGCTCAGCATGGTGAAGCCGTCGATCACCATCAGCTGGCCGAAGCCATCGGTGTCATAGACCTCGATGCTCTGGTAGGGCGTCTGTTCTTCATGCACCTTGCTTTTGATGCGCAATGAAAAGGCGCTGCCCGAGTCTTCGACGATCTCGGTGAACCATTCCTCGGGATTCAGCATGATGTCTCCAGCAATCGGTATTTAAAGGATAATTGAGGGAAAAGGGAGCGCCGGGCCGGTTCGATGTCAGCGTGGGTAGTGATCATCGAGATTGGCGGGGCAGAGCACGTCGCGCATGATTCCGATCAGTTCAAGTAGTTGGCTGTTGCGGATGCGGTAAAAAATCCGGTTGGCATCTTTGCGCGAGATAACGATATTTTTGTTGCGTAGTTGCTCAAGATGCTGGGAGATATTGCTCTGCGACGTACCGGTGCGTTCGACGATCTCGCCGACCGAGAGTTCGCGATCACCAAGCGAGCAGAGGATTTTCCACCGCAGCGGATGCGCCATGGCCTTGAGCGCATTGGCGGTCAGGGCGGCGTTCTCTGTGGTTGCCTTGGCGGTCGGTTGCTCGGTTGGTTGCTCGGTTTGTTGCTCGCTCATGCGGCCAGCCCTCGTGCTGGAGACCATTGGCTCATTGTTCTGGCGACCCAGGACAATGAATCCTTGTGATTCAGAGTCAATCTTCTCTTTCCGTGCGGCGCTACTCAAACCCGGATGGCTTTGCTGTCGCCTTGGTTCGCCGCCGGCTCTGCTGGAACCAGGGCATCTGGGTCCTGATCCTGGTCTTCCGGCACCCGGGTGTAGCCGGTCATGTTCTTGGCGATGCAGATAATGTCGCTGATTTGTCCGCTCGGGTCCAGCAGGGCGGTGCGCGAAAACAAGATGGGAACTCGCGAGCCGTCTCTGGCGATAAAGCGGGCGTCGATCTTGCTCAGGGCGCCGGTGCGGATCAGCGCCTCCAGCCAGGTTCCCATGAAGGCGCCAGCTTCCTCGTCGCCTTCTTCTTCGAAGACATCGCCAATGGCCATGCCGATGAGATCCTCGGACTGGTAGTCGAGCATGGCGCAGGCGGCCGGGTTGGCAAATTTGATCTCGCCTTGCGGGTTGAGGACCAGCAAGGCCTCGCCCATGTGGGTGATAATGCGCTCGCTGTATTGTTTTTCGCGCTCAAGCTCAGCGGTGCGTTCGGCGACTTTTTGTTCGAGCGTGCGGTTGAGACCGCGTTCTTTCTCGATGAGTCGAAAATAGGTGCTGATTTTGTTGATCAGCAGCAAATCGTCAATGGGTTTGAGCAGATAATCCACCGCGCCCACGGCGAAGCCGCGCTGCTGGAATTCTTCCGACTTAAAGGCGGCAGTCAGAAAAATAATGGGAATATCCCGGGTACGCTTGCGCAGCTTGAGCAATGAGGCGGTCTGAAAGCCGTCCATCTCCGGCATCTGCACGTCGAGGATGATTAAATCGATGTCGCGCTGATCGAGAGTGCTGTCGATGGCCTCGCGGCCGCAGGTGGCCTCCAGCACCTCCGCGTCCAGATGCTTTTCAATCAGGGTGCGCAGGGTGAAGAGATTGTGCTGGTGGTCATCGACAATCAGCACCTTGTAACCAGGTTTGGCGGGCATGGCGGTTGCTGTCGCTCAGGGTTGGGCTGAATGCTTGGCTCGCTGCTGGGGACAGGGAGTTGGCCTGGGCGGGATCATGTCTGACTGTCCTGCGTTGGCGCGTCGCGCTGGTCATCCGACTCGGCCTCCTGCGCGACCAGACGATCAATCAATTCGATGAGATCATCGGCTGCCAGCGGCTTGCTGAAGAAGGCCGTCGCGCCGGCGGCCAGATAGTCTTGCAGGGCGTCATCTTTGGGTGGGCCCATCACAATCACCGGGAACTGGGCGCCAGCCGGATCGGCGCGCAAACGCGCGATGCTATCACAGGTGCGCCCGGGCTCGGGCAGGGCGGCGAACAGGATCAGGGCGCAGTCGGGTTCCTCGTTCAGGGCTTCGAGTGCTTCATCGACATCTGCGGCTGCCTGCACGCGCAGGCCAAAGTCCTTTAGATAGGCGGTGAGATCGAGCAGGCTCTGGACGTCGCGCTCGAGCAGCAGAATCCAGCGGTTGCCAAGATTGGCCTGCGCCAGCCGCTGCCTGGCAGATTCGGTGTCCCAGCGCTTGGTGCGGCGCTTGCCTGGATTGTCATTGCCATGTCGCATGTCGTCCTTTGGCATGTCTTCTGGCAGGTCATCGTCCATGCTGTCGTCATTGATTGGGATCAGATGGGTGCTGATGGGTGTGTTGTGTGTCTCGGTGACCTCCATGCCATCGAGTTGATCGGGGCCGAGTGACAGCGGTAGCGCCAGCGTGAAGCGACTGCCCTGGCCAAGAGCGCTGTCGACCGAAATTTTGCCATTCAGCAGTCCGGCGAGTTCACGGCTGATGGACAGCCCCAGCCCGGTGCCGCCATAGCGCCGGCGGGTTGAGCCATCCGCCTGCTGGAAGGCGTCGAAAATGATCTCCTCCTTGCCCGGCGGGATGCCGATGCCAGTGTCGCTGACGCTGATGGCTACCGGGTATTTCGGGTCGCTGTGCGCCTCGGCAGTGATCAGCACCCGGCCCTGATGGGTAAACTTGGCTGCGTTGGATAGAAAGTTCTTGATAATCTGCCGAATTTTGTCGCGATCACTGTAGATGCGGGTGGGCACATTGGGGGCGATTTCGAGCTCGAGTGGCAAGTCCTTGGCGGTGAAAATTGCCTCGGTCAGGTTGGCCAGTTCCTCGAGCATGGAGGGCAGGTCCACCCATTCCAGATGCATGGCCACCTGACCGGCCTCAATGCGCGAGATATCCAGAATGTTGTCGATCAGTCCGCGCAGATCGCGGCTGGCCTCGTGAATCACCTGCGCCTGGCGGCGTTGCTCGCCTTCCAGGCCGGATTCCTGGTCGGCAAGCATTTTCGACAGCAGCAAAATGGCATTGAGCGGCGTGCGCAGTTCATGACTGACATTGGCTAGAAACTCCGACTTGTAGCGGTTGGAACGTTCCAATTCACGCGTGTGTTGGCGCTCGCTTGCGATATGCTCGGAGTGGGAGCGCGACAGGGCGCTGAGTTGCTCGCCGAGTTCGCGCACCTCGAAGGGGCCGCGCCATTGGAGCTGTAAGGGTTCGCCGGCGCGCAGAATGTGCTGCACGCCGGCGGTCAGCTCGCGCCCGAAGCGCTCGGCGCGGCGCGCGATGGTCCGCGCCATGACCATGACCACCAGCACCAGCACCAGTACGATGGACAGTACCCTCACAATCAAGGTGTTGCGAAAATCGGCGATGGGCGAGGAGTCCACCGGCCGGCCTACCCACAGGGGCAGCGCGTCCTCGGTCAGAAACATGGGTACCCAGAGATAGGGCTCGCCCGCAGTGGATTTTGACAGCGCCAGCTTGCCCTCGGCAAACACCTGCTCGAGCCCGGGAAAATCGGTGAAGGCCTGGGGGGCGTCGCTAATCGGCTGTCCGGGCACAAGATAGCTTCCGCGGTGGTGTACCCAAAGGGTGTTGCGGTAGAACTTCGCCAGACCACCCACATCGACCGTCATTAACAGCAGCCCCAGCGCAGGTCCGCCGGGCTTTTTCGGTTCGCCGATGGGGCTCGCCAGTTGCAGGGTGAGCAGCCGGCGCGGATCGCGGCTGGAGGCATAGGGATTGACGCGAATTCTGCTGACCATGACCTCGCCTGGCTGAAGCTTGGCGGCGGCATTGATGAAACCAAAATTGGGCGGCTCGGGCGGGTTCTCGCTCTGGCGCCACTGGCGATCTTGGGCATTGCGCTCCAGCCAGAAGCGCTCCTGGCCGTGATGGTCGAGAAACAGAATCTGAATGATATCGCCCTGATCAGACAGCATCTGGTTGATCCAGCTGGTGTAACGCGCGCGCGTCAGCTCGATTTGCTGCTCGCTGCTGAGGGTGCCGAGCAAAATCTCAGGGTCGGGCAGCTTGGCCAGTAGCCGGATGATTTCATCGCGACTGGCCAGATGCTGATCAAGATCGCGAAAATCCGCACGCAAGTTCTGCAGATAGGCTTTCTGATAGAACATGGCGGTGCGCTCCACCACCAGCGGCAGATTGATCAGTACCGCCAGAATCAGCGGTACCAGGCCAAAGAGCAGCAGCAGCGCGAGGATGTAGTAGCGAAGTTTCATCCCTGAGCAGAGGAGCCTTGGGGTTGCCAGGGTTAGAGCCGGCGCCGGATGTCGTCCAGCAAACCGGCGCTGGCCGCCTCGACCAGATCCAGCACCCGGTCGAAACCACTGGGGCCGCCATAGTAGGGATCGGGCACCTCGCGCACCGGCGCCTGGGGGGCAAAATCCATAAAGAGCTTGAGCCTGTTGCTCAACCCCGGCGGGCACAACTCGCTCAGATCGCGAAAATTGTCACCATCCATCGCCAGTACGTAGTCGAAGGCGTGGAAATCCTCCACCCTCGCACGGCGCGCGCGCAGATCGCTGAGATCAATTCCGCGCAGGCGTGCCGTCTGGGCCGCGCGCGCATCTGGCGGCTCGCCGACATGGTAGGCATGGGTGCCGGCAGAGTCGATCTCGATACGATCAGCGAGTCCGGCCTGCTCCACCAGTTGGCGGAAGACACCTTGGGCGGTTGGGGAGCGGCAGATATTGCCCATGCAAACGAAGAGCACCCGCACCGGGCTTTGCTGGTTTTTGAGGGTGTTTTGGGGGTTGTTCTTGGTTGTGTCATTCATGGGCATTACTGTCCTTCATCTGTTGGCGCCGGCTCGCGGCCCACCCGAACCCCCAGGACCGAAAGCCAGTTTGCGATGGGCATAAAACGGATCTTGCAGCACTGTGTTGGCGGTTATGGTACGCCTGAGCGCTGGGTGGTCAACTCAGGATGTCCGTGGTGTCGGCGATGCGTCTTGGAGCGCTTGTCTGTATCATAGAGGCTTGTGAGTTCCGCGCGCATGCTTTGCCTTTGGGCCCGACTGATTCTTTTTTTGCGCCTGTTTTCAGAGCCAGTATTCAAAACAGGCGATTAGAGATCTTTCGTTTCCGCTGGCATTGGCTGGTGTTTCGCCTGTTTGGGCCTTGCTGCCTTTGTCCTCAATCTTCAGTCCTCCAGCGATCAATCTGGACTCAACCACTGCTGCCGGGGTTTGCTGATGGAATGGTTGTTTCTGCTATTACCTGTCGCCGCCGCATCTGGCTGGTGGGTTGGGCGGCGGGGCGCGGGTGGCGCGCGGTCAGCTGAGCGCGGTCCTGGTTCAGCGTACTTTCGCGGTTTGAATTATCTGCTCAACGAGCAACCGGACAAGGCAATCGATGTCTTTCTGGAGCTGGCTGAGGTCGACCGCGAGACCGCCGAGACGCATCTGGCGCTGGGTGCGCTCTTTCGTCGTCGGGGCGAGGTTGATCGCGCTATTCGCATTCATCAGGATCTGATCGCGCGGCCGAAACTGACCGCTCAGCAGCGCGCCTTCGGGCTTTATGAGCTGGGGCTCGACTACATGCGCGCCGGACTGCTCGACCGCGCTGAGAGCTTGTTTAAAGAACTTGCAGAAATGCAGATGCAGGTTCAGCCGGCACTGCGTGCGCTGATTGATATCTATCAGCAAGAGAAAGACTGGCAGCGTTGTCTGGAAACCGCGCGCCAGCTTGAAGCGGCCGGAGAGGTTCCATTGCGCGCCGAGATCGCACAATTTCACTGCGAACTGGCCGAACAACATCTGCGCGAGCAGGATAATCGCGCCGCACGGCGGCACTTGCAGGATGCACAGCGGGCCGCCCCGGACTGCATTCGGGCAAGCCTGTTACAGGCCGAAATGGACATGGCCGATGGTGATGCAAAATCGGCGCTCGCGCTTTATGCCCGCGTGACTGAGCGCGGTCCGCGTTTTGTTCCTGCGATGCTGCCCGGGCTGCTCGACTGTTACCGGCGGCTTGGCTATGAACGCGTGGCAGGCGAGCTTGGCCAGCTGTTCCAGGCGCAGCCGAGCCCGCCGCTGATGTTGGAGCTGTCCGAGGCACTCGAGCGCGAGCAGGGCATAGATGCCGCAGTCAGCTTTTTGGTCGATTACTTGCGTGGGCACGCGGACTTGTCGGCAGCCGAGCGCCTGCTCGATTTGCGGGTTCGTCAGCAGCGACAAGAGGGCGGGACGGCCGATCCGACCGCAGAAATCGTCCTCGGTGTTGTGGCGCATCTGTTGTCTGCGCGGCCGGCTTATCAGTGCGAACATTGCGGGTTCGAGGCGCGGGCGCTGCACTGGCAGTGCCCGAGTTGCAAGCACTGGGGAAGCATCATGGCGGTCGAGCCTGACCGCTTGGTGACGGATGTGGCGCCCTTGCGGCAACGACGCATCACCTAAATTCACGCGTATACCCATCGCAAATGGTTTTCGGTTTTGGGTCGGGTGATGGTCACGGGGGTCTCGGCGGCCCTTGATCAGATCAGGGACACCGCCGGGAAGCCTCCATGGATGGATTTACGGTGTCCACCGTGGCCAGCACCCGGCCCCGAACGAGCCGAAATCTTAAAGGGTTTCGGTATACAACTGGCCTGGGCCAGTATCAGAGATTTCAGGAGTCATCATGGCAACGATTGGCAAGACGGTATTTCCGGTGGCAGGGCTTGGGACCCGCTTTCTTCCGGCAACGAAGGCGAGCCCGAAAGAAATGCTTCCGGTTGTTGATAAGCCGCTGATTCAATACGCCGCCGAGGAGGCGGAAGCGGCCGGAGCCGGGCGGCTGGTGTTTGTGACCGGGCGCAGCAAGCGTTCGATTGAAGACCACTTTGATAAAGCCTACGAGCTTGAGTCTGAGCTCGAACGCGCGGGTAAGACCAAACTGCTAGAAATTGTGCAAAGCGTGCTGCCAGATCATGTCAGTTGCATTTACCTGCGCCAGGCCGAGGCGCTTGGTTTGGGGCATGCCGTGCTCTGCGCCCAGCCCGTGGTTGGCAACGAGGCGTTTGCCGTGGTGCTCGCCGATGACCTCATCCGCAATCCAGGCGGGCCAGGAGTGGTGGAGCAAATGGCCGAGGTCCATGCGCGTACGGGTGCCAGCGTGCTCAGTGTGGAAGAAGTGCCGCCAAGCGAGACCAATAAATACGGCATTGTCGAGACCGAGCGCCAAGCCGATGGGACGCTCAAGGTGATCTCCATTGTTGAAAAGCCTGATCCCTCCCAAGCCCCATCCAATCTCGCGGTTGTTGGCCGGTACCTGCTTTCACCAACAATATTTACCGAACTTGAAGCGACGGAACCCGGCGCCGGGGGCGAAATTCAGCTCACCGATGGCATCGCAAGCCTGCTTGAGAAAGAACTCGTGATCGCCCATCCTTTTGTCGGCAAGCGCTACGACTGCGGCAGCAAGCAGGGCTATCTGGAGGCGACCGTGGAGCTGGCGCTCGAGCATCCCGAGCTTGGGGAGGAGTTTTCCAGGTATCTGCGGCGTTTAATGGCCTGATGGGGCCGGCTTGCCCATCTCTCGCATGCGGGTCATGCGGGTGCTTGGGTGGGGCAGCCATCCATGGCGGTGATTGATCGGTTAGGGTTGCTGTTTGTGGCTGGGCCTTCGCGGTAAAAAGTGTTCAGTTGCTCGGGTTAGCCAATCAGGGCTTTTTCCAGGGCCTTTAAATCCATGGCTTTCAGATAGGCTTCGAGCATGTCCTTGGTGGCCCCGCCGCTGCCATCAATCTGCATCAGAATTCGGGTGCCCAGCATCAAAGAGAGCTGGGTGTCCCCCGCGCCATCCGTTTGCATCATGCCGCGGTAAGCGCCAAAGCTGTAGGGCTTGGTGCCTGGTTCCGCCTGCATCAGCATGGGCGATGCCATTAGCATGTTCATCATCGTCAGCAATGGCGAGTCGGCCGTGACCGTGATGCTAACTCGCGCGCCGCTGCCGTCCTGGCGATAGCTGCGCGAGATGTTGGTGCCGGTCAGCAGACCAATTAGCCCGCCGGAGGTGCTGTCCGCCGGCTCGGCGCTCCAGCCTTTCAGGGGTTCCGGCAACAGACTGGCACGTTGTTCGGCAAGTTGCTCCTCAATCTGCGCGGCGGCGAACTGTAGTGCCTGAATGGCAACTCGGGGCTCGCCATCCTTGTAAGCACGCAATGCGGCGTCGATTTGATCGGTCACCGGATCGGCAGCGCCTGACTGTGCGGTGACGAGCAGCAAAAGCAAGCTGCAACCGATGTGAATGGTCTTGGCGGTGTGCATTTTGGTGTCCTTTTGTTTGATTGCTGGTTGTTTGACAGGGGGCTCGGGGGAGGGTCAGTCGGGAGCTTGGTGCCTATTATGGTCGTCAAGCGGTGGGTTCATGTTGCGCTCGGTCTCGGTGAGCAGTTGTTTCACGCGATTCGGGCTCGCGCCGCGCCTGGGGCGATTGGAAACCGGGTCGAGCGGCGGATTACGCTGGGCCTTGTACGGCAGCACATCGATCCGCACTGGCACCTCGCCAGCCAAGAAGCGCACGACCGGGTGGTCCAGACGCTGATTACCCGCGTATCGGAAGGACGCCTGATCGGCGCTCCAGGGCATCTGACGGTCAATCAATAACCAGATGATGTCTTCGGTGCTTTCGCTAAAGACCTGCAGCGTAATTCCCTGCGCGCGGGTTGCGGTGCCGGCCAGGGCGGAGCCGACTAGACGAGGAGCATAGGCATCGAAAAGCTGCATTGCGGCCAGTGCTTGCTCCAGCAAGCTGTGTCTTTCACGCTGCTGCGCCAGGCCGCCAAAGAGCCGCTGCTGTTCGAGCAGGCGTTGCTCAATTTCCTCGTTGTCCGGCCACAGAGCTTTGTTGGTCACGGCCATGCGCTCGGCGGCTTTGCGTCTGGCGTGCTCGAATTCGCCAATCTGGCCATCCGCCATGATGCGTGCCGCCTCATAGGCGAGTTGCTGGCGCAGGGCGGCAATGCCCGCTGCCTGGCGGCTTCTGCTCTTGCCGGCCGGCGCTGGTCCGGTGTGTGTCTGATTCTTGCGAGAGTGTTTTCGGGCCATGGTTTGATCGTGCTCCAAGCGGGAGCTGGCCTGATCATTTTGAGGTGGGCGCTTGGGACGGCCGCCGTTCGCGCCATCAAGGCGTCTGCCTAAGTGGCATCCTGCACCCTGGGAGCAGCAATGTGCAAGCCGGCAAAGCGGGGCTTGAGATGTGTCGGGCCTTGACGCGGATTGCTCAAGGAGGGTGAAAAGGCTGTTACAAGCGCACGGAACTTAGTCTATACCCGAGAGAAGAAATAAAAAAAGCCTGTCACAGTACTTGTTTAAGACGGTTTTATAATCTAAACTCGAAGCATCATTAACAAAGCCTGCCATCTTTAACGCCGCTGCATGCCATGTTCAACCTAGGTCGCAACAAACACGCCCTTCTCGGCATCGACATCAGCTCCACCTCAATCAAGCTGGTTGAGCTGGCGCGAACCGGCAGTTATTCCTCGGGCATGTACCGGGTCGAATCTTTCGCGCTTGAGCCTTTGCCGGTCGGGGCTGTGGTGGAGAAGAAAATCGCCGACGCTGAAGTGGTTGGTGGCGCTATCCAGAAAGCCCTACAGCGCTCGCGCTCAAAAACCCGGCAGGCTGCGGTGGCCGTGCCAGCCTCGGCCGCCATCACCAAGTCCATCGCTATGTCCGCCGAGTTGTCCGAAAGCGAGATGGAAGCACAAATCCAACTCGAGGCGGATCAGTATATCCCCTATCCGCTCGAGGAAGTGAATCTTGACTTCGACATTCTAGGGCCCTCCGCAGTCTCCTCGGGCATGGTTGATGTCTTGCTGGCCGCTTCCCGACGCGAAAATGTCGACGACCGGGTTGCCGCGCTCGAATTCGCCGGGCTCACGGCCGAGGTGGTGGATATTGAGACCTATGCGATGGAAAACGCCTGCGCGCTGCAACTGGCCAACATAGACGACGCACTGGAAGCCAAAATCATCGCCGTCGCCGACGTTGGGGCCACCACCACAACCCTGCACGTACTCCATGGCGGAGCCATTGTATACACGCGCGAGCAGAATTTCGGTGGCAATCAGTTGCTCTCTGATTTGCAACGGCGCTATGACCTGTCGGTTGAAGAAGCGCTAGCAGGACTCAATCAACCGGCGGCGGCACAGCCAAACCTGCTGGCCAAGGGCGGGCTACCCGAGAATGCTGAAACTGAAGTCGTAGGTCCTTTCAAGGAGGCGCTGGCCCAACAGGTGAGCAGAGCCTTGCAGTTTTTCTACTCGGCAAGCAGTTTCGGTCGCACGGATCAGCTCATACTGGCTGGTGGCGCCGCACGTTTGCTCAATATCGCCGATCTGGTCGAGCAACGACTCGGTTTCCCGGTGCAGGTGGCAAACCCCTTCGAGGACATGGCGCTTGCCCGTGGCGTGGATCGCGATGGCCTGGAGCGCGCCGCACCAGGCATGATGATTGCCGTCGGGCTGGCGCTGCGAGGGTTTAACTAAATGGCCAGAATCAATCTTCTGCCCTGGCGCGAAGCGCGCCGCCAGCGCCGTCAGCGCGACTTTATCTCGGCCGTTATCGCGGCCGTGGTGGTGACCCTGCTTGCGGGCATTGCGGTGCAGATGCAGTACTCGCACATGATCGAGAATCAGAATCGGCGCAACGATTTTCTCACCGCCGAGATTCGCAAACTCGACGAGATCATTAAAGAAATTGAGCGACTGGATGCCATGAAGCAGGATCTGCTCGCGCGCATGAACATCATCCAAAAGCTACAGGAAAGTCGGCCCGAAATCGTGCGACTCTTCGACGAGATGGTGCGCGTGATGCCAGAGGGCGTTTTTTTGGTCGATCTAAAACAAGATGGCAGCACTGTGACCATTAGTGGCCGAGCACAGTCGAACGCGCGAGTCTCGGCGTTGATGCGCAACATTGAGGATTCCGACTGGATTGGCTCGCCGCAGCTTCTCCTCATTGAAAACAAAGACCAGACAGGCACAGGTCTGTCGCATTTTCGCCTGAGCTTCAAGCAGCAGCGGAAGAAACCGGACGCGGCAGAGGCAGGTTAGGGCAAAGCAAAGTGGCTGTGGTGATATCTTCAGGCGTCGAATCATTGCGCAGCGAGTGACAGCATGGATATCAATCAACTCAACGAAATCGATTTCAACAACCTTGGTGAGGCTCCCATTGGGGTCAAGGCAGTGTTGATTGTGCTGTTGTGCGCGGGCATCGGCTATGGCTGGTATCACTTCAACACCAGCAAGCAGATCGAGCAACTCGAGGCGGCCCAGCGCAAGGAAAGCGAGCTGAAGCAAACCTTTGAAACAAAGCAGAAAAAGGCCGCCAATCTCGATGCCTACAAGATGCAGCTGGCCGAGATGGACGAATCCTTCGGCGCGCTGCTCAAGCGGCTGCCGAATGAGACCGAGGTGGATGATCTATTGATCGATGTCTCCCAAACGGGCCTTGCTGCTGGGCTGGAATTCCAATTTTTTAAGCCCACGGGCGAACAGAAACGGGACTTTTACGCCGAATATCCGATTCAGATCAGTGTCACTGGCAAGTACCACCAGTTCGGCGAGTTTGTCAGTGGCCTAGCGGCTTTGCCGCGAATTGTGACCATTCACAATATTTCCACCAACGGCGATAGTTTGAGCGCGACCGTCAAGACCTATCGCTACCTGGAAGAGAACGCCCTGCAATGAGGATTCCAGCCCGCCTTGTCTTTGCGACGGCCTTGAGTGCCACGCTCGGTCTTGCCGCCTGTGGTGATGCCAATCTGTGGGAAGTGCAGGGCTTTGTTGACGATGCCAAACAAAAGCCCGCACCGCCGCTGGAGCCGGTACCGCAGATTAAGCAGGTGGAGAACTTTATTTACGACCCCGATGGCCGGCGCAGTCCCTTTGTGATGGACGAGCAGAGCGCGGAGGCGGTCATACCCGAAAGCGCCAACGGCACAGGCCCCGCGCCGGACCCGCTTAGGAGCAAAGAGGTGCTTGAGCAGTATTCGCTCGACTCCCTGCGCATGGTCGGAACCCTGGATCAGAACGATACGAACTGGGGCCTGATCACCTCTCCGGACGGTATTTTGCATCGGGTCACGGTGGGGAACTACCTGGGGCGCAACTATGGTCGCGTGACCAGTATCAGTCAGCAGGGCATCCAGTTGATGGAACTCATCAACGAGGGTGTGAACGAATGGGTTGAACGCCAAGCCTCGATCAAGCTCAGCGAATGATCGACCGGAGATTTTCGCCATGACCAGACGCAAGACAGAGATACACTCAACCCATGGGTTTGAACGCAGGCGTTTTCGAGGTGCCGCCAGCGCGTGCCTTGATGGTAGCCGGCCTGTCCTTCGGCCCTTCCTACTGTTCGGCCTGTTGTTGCCTCTGGCAGCTGGGGCGGCGACGCTGCTTGAGGATGTCGAATTCTCGTCCTTGCCGGGCAATGCCGTCGAGGTCGATCTGATCTTCTCGGGCACACCGCCGACGGCAACGGATTTCGCCACCGACAATCCGGCGCGCATCGCCATTGATCTGCCCGATGTCACCACCGATCTGACCAGCAAGGAAGTGCCGATCGGGATTGGCGTCGCCCAGAGTCTGAACGCTATTCAGGCCGGCAGTCGCACCAGGGTGGTGCTGAATCTGGCCGATGCGGTGCCTTACAAGCTCAGAACCGATGGAAACCGCATTATTGTCGGCCTGAATATGCCTGCTGCGGATGTCGTGACGGAAGTGGATCTTGCCGATGAGGATTTGCGACCTGGTGACTCCCCAGCAGGAGAAACAGCCGACACCGCGGCCACCGGAGACCTAATTCCGCCGGCGGAGGTCGCACCTGAAATGCCGCGCCAGATCGGCGCCTTGCGCACCTCTCGCTTCGGGCGCGAAGCAGCATCCAACCGCCGTGCCGCGCTCAAGAATATCGACTTTCGCCGCGGCGCCGATGGTGCCGGGCGGGTGCTGATCAGTCTGCCCTCGGCCAGTACGCCGGTGAATGTGCGCGAACAAGGTGACTCTGTTGTGGTGGATATCGGCAATACCCAGCTGCCGCAGCGGTTGTTCCGCCGGCTCGACGTGGTTGACTTTGCCACTCCCGTGGTCGCGGTGGAGTCGCGCGCCGAGGGTGAGGACATCCAGGTCAAGATCGATACCACCGAGGACTACGACTATCTGGCCTACCAAAGCGACAACCTCTTCACGGTCGAATTCCGCGCCTTGACGCCGGCTGAGAAGGAACAGCTCGAGCGCGACAAGGTCGTCTACGATGGCGACCGCTTGTCGCTGAATTTCCAGGATATCGAAGTGCGCGCCGTGCTCCAGTTGCTGGCCGACTTCACCGGCCTGAATCTGGTCGCCAGCGACACCGTGCGCGGCAACATTACCCTGCGCCTGCAAAATGTTCCCTGGGATCAGGCCTTGGACATTGTGCTCAAGACCAAGGGTTTGTCCATGCGCCAGACTGGCAATGTGGTCATGGTCGCGCCGACCCAGGAAATTGCCGCCCAGGAGAAACTGGAGCTTGAATCCATCCAGCAGATTGAGGAGCTTGCTCCGCTGCGCTCCGAGTTCATTCAGGTCAATTACGCCAAGGCAGGAGATCTCGCGTCCCTGATCAAATCCGAGGGCAATAACCTTCTATCTGAGCGCGGCGCCGTCACCGTCGATCAGCGCACCAATACGCTGTTGGTGCAGGATACCGGCAACAAGCTCGAGGAAATCCGCGCACTGGTATTGCGACTGGATATCCCTGTGCGACAGGTGCTGGTCGAGTCACGCGTGGTGATTGCGGATAACAACTTCTCGCGGGATTTGGGGGTGCGGTTTGGTGTATCGGGGTCGATGGGTAACATTGGGAGCAACGAGCTGATGATTTCCGGTTCGCAGCAAGGCAATATCGATGATAGCGGTACGCTAGACATGGGAGGGTTCATGGGCATTTACGGAGCGCCTGACTCACCGGTGAATTCCACTATCATTACGGAAAATGATGCGGCGGGGTTGATGGTCAGTCTCCCCGCCGGCACTCCCTCGGGCGCGGTGAACTTCCTGCTCGGAAAAGTCGGTTCGCATCTGTTGCAGCTCGAATTGTCGGCCATGCAGACGGAAGGTCGCGGCGAGATCGTTTCCGCCCCTCGGGTGGTCACCTCGGATGGGCATCAGGCGACGATCAAACTGGGCAAGGAGATTCCCTATCAGCAAGAGGCCGGTGGTCTTGGCGGCGGAACGACCGTCGCTTTTAAGGAGGCCCTGTTGAAACTGGACGTCACTCCGCAGATCACGCCCGATGATCGCATTATCATGGATCTCGTGGTCAACAAAGATAATCCGGATTACACGAGAGAAAGAAACGGTGTTCCGCCGATCGATACGCGATCTGTGGAAACTTCGGTCTTAGTCAATAACGGCGAAACCGTTGTTCTTGGTGGGGTGTTTGAAGGCGATAAGACCTTTAGTCGCGAACAGGTGCCTTGGCTGGGGGATATTCCCGTCCTGGGAAATCTGTTCAAGACAACGGGTCGTCGGGAGATCAACTCGGAGCTTCTGATCTTTGTGACGCCAAAAATTCTCAAAGGTGGCCTGGCTGGGGGCTAGTGGTGCAGCGGACTGGTGATGCTGCGGAAAAGTGTCCCAGCCTGCGAGCGGTGCACAGACAATCATTAAATAAGGGTCCAACAAGACCCTTGGTCGCAGGGCGGCTGGATTCGTTGAGTTGCTACCTTTGCCATCTAACGCGTCTCAAGGGCATGGTGACGCTCTTGCCAGGGATGCCATTTGCCAGGCGAATGGCGACGGATAGGGATTGTTCCGAATGAGTCGAGCCGTTGCGCACGTCGGTTTCGCTGCCCCTAGCGGGACCGGCAAGACCACCCTGCTGACGCGGCTGCTCCCGGTGCTGCGCGCGCGCGGTCTGCGCTTGGGTTACCTCAAGCACGCCCATCATGGCTTTGATCTCGACACTCCAGGTAAGGACAGTTACCTGTTGCGCGAGGCCGGCGCGAGCGCCGTGCTGATCGCTTCCTCCCGGCGCTGGGCCCTGATGCAGGAGGGTTTGCCCGAAAGTGAGCGGGCAGAACATCGGGCGGCCTCGGCAACAGGCCAAGACGCCCCCCGGCTGTTCGATTCCCTGCTGTCGCGTTTTGACCCGCATGTCACCGACCTGGTGCTGATTGAAGGCTGGCATGGTGCGTCCTTCCCGCGCATTGCGGTGCATCGGACTGCCTCTGGGCTGGCGTTCTCGCGCTTTGATGATCCCGATCTGATTGCCGTGGCGACCGACGCGCCCGAACAAGTGCCGGGCAGTTTGCCGAAGCTTGCGCTTGGCGAGCCGGAAGTGATCGCCGATTTCATTCTGAATCACCCGCGCGTCGGTCTGAGCGCCAGTGAATCTCCCGCGCCTTCCCGCTCTTTCCATGACCTATCCCCTGCCTGCGCGCCATCCAATCCGCGCGAGCAATTGGTGTTTTACTATGGCCTGTTGCGGCGCCATGGCTATAACGATGCGCAATCGGGCAATGCCTCGGTGCGCACAGACAATGGGTTTCTGATCACCCCCACCGGTGCCGGCGGCGATGATCTTTCCCCTCATGAGCTGGTGGCCTGTCCGCTAAGTGGCCCCATACCCGAGGGCGCGTCATTTGATAGCCTGCTGCATCAGCTTGTTTATTTGAACCAGCCCGAGGCGAGGGCGATTCTGCACAGCCACGGTCCTTATTCGATTGCAGCAAGTTGCGGCCCCGGGGGGGGCTTCATGCCGGTGGATTTTGAGGGCAAGCACTATTTCTCTCAGGTGCCGATCGTGCCTATACCCGACAGCTTCGAGGACTACATCCGCGATGTGCCTCGGCGGGTGTCATCGGCGCTGAGCGCTTCCCCGATTGCTATGGTGTCTAGTCATGGTGTGTATGCCTGGGGCCGAACCCTGCGCGAAGCCTACCGCTGGACGGGCGCGCTGGAGCATTCGGCGCAAATCAAGCATTTGCTGACTGGCGGGGCCTCCCAGTCCTGCGGGTGCTCTTAAGATTCCTGAAAGCCAGGGCGCTTGTCGGGGCAGGTTAATTGGCCCCTGCATGGCAGGGTGCGGTCAGCATCTCTCCACTCACACCGCAGCTCTCGGGCCCAAGCAGATACAAAAAGCTCGGGGTAACCGAATCGGGAGGCGGGTTGTTGCCGGGATTCTCTCCCGGATAGAGCACCCGGCGCATGGCGGTGTTCAGAATGCCAGGGTCCAGGCTGTTGAAACGAATCGGCTGCTCGGTTTGATTCTCCGCCGCCAGCACCTGCATCAGCCCCTCAAGACCGAATTTGGCTGCGGCAAAGGCGCCCCAGTAAGCCCGCCCTTGGCGGCCGACGCGATCAGCGGCGAACACCACGCTAGGGTCCGGTGCTGCGCGCAACAGCGGCAGACAAGCCTGAGTGAGCAAAAAGGGGGCGGTGAGGTTCACTCGCAGCACCCGCTCCCAGTCCTTTAACTCATAGTCATCAATGCGCGTCAGATAGGGCGCGAAGGCGGCGCAATGGGCGATGCCGTCGAGGCGCCCGAACTCGTTCCCTAGGGTGTCGGCAGCACCGGTGAAGAGCGTCTCGTCGCCTTTTTCCAGATCAAGCGGGAAACTGGCCGGCTGGGGCGCGCCGCTCGCTTCGATCTCGTCATACAGGCCGTCGAGGTCGGTGTCCTCGTAGTCAACCAGCACTGCGGTGGCGCCATGGCGGGCGCAAGCCAGGGCGACCGCACGGCCGAGACCCTCGGCGGCGCCAGTGATCAGAATCACGCGCTCGGCGAGCAGATTGGAGGAGGAAGGGGAAGAATCGGTGCTTGGGTTCATTGCGACAGAGGCTTGCGGGACAGGGCGGTCATGGATATGGGTGGATGGAGGTGGACCTGAGCCTGACTGATTAGGCTAGGCTAGGTCAAACCTTGGTGCTGGGGGCAGAAAAAACTCAGGCCGGACGTTGGCAACTCAGCAGGTAATTGACCGAGATATCCTTGGAGTCAAGGTGGTAGACCTGGGTCAGTGGGTTGTAGGTCATGCCGCTAATCTCATCGATTTGCAAGTCGGCGGCGCGGGCAAAACGCGCCAGCTCAGATGGGCGCAGAAAACGCGTGTAGTCATGCGTGCCTTTGGGCAGCATGTTTAGCAGATACTCAGCCCCCAGCACCGCGAACAGATAGGACTTGGGGTTGCGGTTGAGCGTGGAGAAAAACAGATATCCGCCAGGTCGCACCAGCCGGGCGCAAGCGCGCACAACCGAGGCAGGCTCTGGCACATGCTCGAGTAGCTCCATGCAGGTGATGACATCAAAGCTTGCGGGTGTTTCCTCGGCCAGGGCCTCGGCCGAGGTCTGACGGTAGTCGACTTGCACGCCGGTCTCAAGCGTATGCAACTCGGCAATGCGCAACGGCATCTCGCCCATGTCGATGCCAGTCACCTTGGCCCCCCGCGCTGCCATGGCCTCGGACAGAATGCCACCGCCGCAGCCGACATCCAGCACTTGTTTGCCCTGGAGTTCGACCTTGCGTTCGATAAAGGCTAGGCGCAGCGGGTTGATGTCGTGCAGGGTCTTGAATTCGCTGTCCGGGTCCCACCAGCGCGCGGCCAGTTGCTCGAACTTGCTGATTTCGGCGTGATCCACGTTCGCGCTTGCTTGCGTCATAAGTATTGGAATTCTCTAGCGGTAGTTTTTTGCGGTCTGACGGTTGGCTGGCCCATAGTTTGGCACAAACCCCAAGAGTCGGCAGCGTCCCGATTTGATCGAAAAATAAGCACTCAGTTGGAAGGCGCACATAATTATCGAAAAAGCCAAGTCTTTGACGGCTTGTCCACAGGGGTTCTGGTCATCGGTGTGAAAATCTGAGTGTCTTGGCTGCCGCTATGACAGCAGCCATCACAGCTGCGAGGTTCCTGCAGCAAGATGACAGCAGGATCACAGAATTAGGAAAAGAATGATTCCCCCAAGCAGCAAGCGATAGAGCACGAAGGGCAGCATGCTGATGCGCTCGATCAGCCGCAGGAAAAAGTGAATGGTCACATAGGCCACCAGGGCGGAGATCATGGCACCGACACCTAACGCCAACCAGTCCACTGGCGTCGGGCTGGCCAGTAGCTCGCGGGTTTCCACCATGCCGGCGAGCAGAATAGTTGGAATCGACAGCAGAAAGGAGAATCTTGAGCTGGCCTCGCGTGTCAGGCCGAGCATCAGGCCGGCGGTCATGGTGATGCCCGAGCGCGAGGTGCCAGGAATAATGGCCAGCGTCTGGGCGCAGCCGATGGCCAATGCCGCCTTCCAGTCGAGCGCGTATTCGTCCTTGACTCGCCGGCCGCGCCAGTCGGCCAGCCACAGGAGCAGACCAAAACCAATGGTCGTGGCGGCAATCACCAGGGCGACCAAGTGCTCGTCCTCGCGCAAGACTTCCAGCAAGGCTTTGAGCGGCAGCCCAAGCAGCAACAGCGGCAGGGTGGCGACCACCAGCAACCAACCCAGGCGGCGCTCCTGCTGCGCCTGGGCATGCTGGGCGCGTCCGAGCATGGCGCCCGTCATGCCAATCAGCTCACGGCGAAAATAGAGCATCACGGCAGACAGGGTGCCCAGATGCACGGCGACATCGAAGGCCAGGCTCTGGAGTTCGTAGCCAAATAGCAAAGGGGCTAAAATCAAATGGGCCGAGCTTGAAATTGGCAGGAATTCGGTCAAGCCCTGGGCCAGGCTCAAAAGCGTGATCTGACTAAGATCCATGGGATGATGATCCTTGTGCTGAAGGCTAAAAGTCGCCCATTAAATAGCCTATTGTATTCGCAATGCCCATGACAATCGGGGCTAAAACGCATTGATGATGGGTAGATACCAATCGCAAACGAATGGTTTTCGGTCGGGTGACGGCCACGGGGGTCTCGGCGGTCCTTGATCGGATCAGGGACGCCGCCAGGAAGTAGCCTCTCTAGATGCAAATAGGGATGTATTCACGGCGTCCCTCGTGGCCGTCACTTGGCCCAAAACGCGCCGAAATTTCAAAGGGTTTCGGTATAGAATGCAAGCGACTGCTTTGAGTGAGCGACAAGCCCGTGGGGTCTGAAATGCAGGACGAAAACCAAGAGCCAGACGCGGCGGCCCAACCGGCGACAAGCGGCGAGACCGTTGCGCGTGTCATGACGGGCCTCAATATGCTGCGCGGTCGCGCCGAGCTACCCAGAGCCGAGCCCTCTGGTGGCGACCGGGACGGGGCATTTGATTCTGATTCAGCCGCTTTCGTCAATGAAAATGCCATGACAGCGCGTCTGAATGCCTTTGTCGATGCCGCCGAGCGCGCGCTCGAACAAGTCATCGACAATGATGCGCGCTTGCCGGCGGCACTGGTTCCCGCCGGCCTGGCCGAGAGCGACGCCAGCGGCGTGCCGGTGCCGTCCGAAACCGGCATTGCCGCCTTGCCGAGCATGCAGTGCGGGCTCGCGGCCCTGCGGCTCGAGGTGCGGATGCTGATTAACGGCGCGGACGATTTTGCCACCGATCCGCAGGATCAAACCCGCTTTGAGCGTCTTGACAAGCGCCTGATTCATGCACAAAAGACGCTCGCGGAGTTCTCAACCCTGCGCGAGCGAGCGGAAGAGGAATTGGCAGAGTATCTTAACGGCTCAGCGCCCGATCAAGGAGATTCGGCAGAAGAGCCTGAGCCAGAACCTGAGCCAGAACCTGAGCCAGAACCTGAGCCAGAACCTGAGCCAGAACTTGAGCCAGAGTCCGAGCCAGAACTAGAGGCGGAGCTGGAATCAGAACTCGATCTGGAACTAGAGGCCGAGCTGGAATCAGAACTTGAGCCAGAACTAGAGTCCCAGCCGGAACTGAAGCCGGAACCCGAACCTGAGCCAGAGCCAGAGCCCGAACCTGAGCCAGAGCCCGAACCTGAGCCGGAGCCCGAACCTGAGCCGGAGCCCGAACCTGAGCCGGAGCCCGAACCTGAGCCGGAGCCCGAACCTGAGCCGGAGCCCGAACCTGAGCCCGAACCTGAGCCTGAGCCTGAGCCTGAGCCTGAGCCTGAGCCTGAGCCAGAACAAGAGCCAGAACAAGAGCCAGAAAATACGGCAACTGTTGAACCAGAGGCTCCGTTCGTCAGTGCGTCTGACAAGGCAGAAATTGCCTCGGTTGCCACTGCGCTATTTGCCGCGACGGGCATGGATAAGCCGGAAGTGCCGGCGGTGCCTGATGATTCGCGATTAGACCAGGATGACGCACCCTTATCCCCGCCCGCATCCGAGCCGGAACCGATGCCACAGCCAACCCAAGTCGAGCCGCAGGAGGATGCAGCCATGGCGCAACCAAAAGACGAGGTCACCGACGCCAGGGGCGCGGATGATAGCCGCATGCCACAAGATCTTTCGGCGATGACGGCTGCAATGGCTTCAGAAGATGATGCCATTGACCTCGCCGAGGCCGAGGAGTTGGCCGATGTTTTCGATGAACTCGACGACCAGCGTGATGACGCGCCCAGGGATCAGCCGATTGATAATGTCCCCGATCTGGACCAGGGCCATGGCCAGGATCAGGCCATGGATCACCTAGGTGATCCGTCATCGCAGGATGCGCCGAGCCCTGAAGCACTGACGGCTGAAGAGACCTTTGCCCAGGCGTTATCCGCAGAGGAAGCGCCGTCAGCACCGCCTGCCGCAGAGGACGTGGTCGTTTCAGCTCCCGAGGAGCCCGAGGAGGATCTCTTCTCCTCGGAGCCGTCTCCGGGCAGCCTGACTGAAGAGCCGCCACCCGTTAGCCTGGAAGGCGAGCCCTCACCCGAGAGCGCAACCCAAGCGCCACTCAAGACGCCTACTCACCCGAATTGGAGCGGTGAACTCAAGCAACTCAAGCGCCACATGATGATGGGCTTGGGCGCGGTCACCGCTTTGGCCTTGGGCTTATTCGGGCTTGGTTGGTGGTTATTCGGCGCGGGAGCGGGCGCGACAGCAACAACAGGTGCGGCAGCGTCAGGACAGACCCCCGAGCTGGTGCAACAAGTTGAAGGCCGCCTCGCTGCCATTGAAGGCGACTTTGAGGCTGTGGATCAGCGTCTAAGCCGACTCGAGCAACAGGCCGCTGCTCTGACCGAGTACTTTGCCGGCTTTAACCGAGGTGCGCCTGCCATCTCTTCGGGGGGCAACCCGGCTTTCCCGCAAGCTCCGGCTGAGCCCTTGTCGGGGACGCCCGAGTTGCTGGCGAATCAGCCGCCGCTCGAGAACGCGCCGCCAGCAGATCTCCGTTCCGCGCCCACCGCCGCCGAGGTGACTGGAACACCAGACAATCAGGAGGCGGTCCAGACTGATGCGCAGCAGGCGGGGGCGGCAGAGACTCCAGTCCCATCCGCCGACACCTCGGGTATGGATGCGAATGCCTCGACGCCTTCTGAGGGTTCGGACATGCTGAGTCTGACCCCTGCGAGCAACAGTCTGGTGCTGAACTCCGTGCGCTACGGCATTCAGCTTGGCGCTTTTGGTCTTGAGGAAAGTGCGCGGCAGCTGGCGCGGGAGAAAAGCGCCGATGGCCAGTCGCTGTATTTCTTTCGTTCTGGTCCGAACGGGAAAATGATCGCGGTGATTCAGGGGCTGTATTCGACCAATCAAGAGGTGTCGGATGATCTGCTTGAGGCGCGCCGCAAATATCCAAAAGCCTGGCCGCGCCGCTTCGATCCCGGCGCTGAGCTGACCCTGTTTAACCCCGGCGCGGCGCAGTGATGGCATTAGCCTTCCCGCCATCGGAGGTAACAATCCGCCTAGTGATCATCGTGCTTGCGCTCTTGCTGCTCGGTGCTTGTAGCGGGCACGAGCAGGCCGAGGTGCTGGAACTCCAAGGGCGGACCATGGGGACCACCTACTCGGTGCAACTGGCCAATCCGCCGCCAGATATCGACCCTGCCGCTCTGCAGCAGTCCATCGCGGACGAACTGGCGCGCATCAATGCGCAAATGTCGACCTATGACCCCGACTCCAGCCTGTCGCGCTTCAACCAGTCGGGCTCAACCCATTGGTTTGCGGTGCCACCGGAACTGGCACAGGTGGTGGCAGAGGCGCGGCGGATCAGCCGGCTCAGTGATGGCGCCTTTGATGTCACTGTCGGGCGCCTGGTCAATCTGTGGGGCTTTGGGCCTGAGTTTCATCCGGATCGGATACCGACGCCCGAGGCGATTGCCAAGACACTGGCGGTGACGGGCTACCACAAGCTTGCTGTTCGCGCTGACCCGCCAGCGCTGTGCAAGACTCAGCCCGAGCTCTATGTCGATCTTTCCGCCATCGCCAAGGGCTATGCGGTGGACCGTTTGGCCGAGGTGTTGGCAGAGCGCGGTTTTGGTGACTATCTGGTCGAAGTGGGCGGCGAGCTGCGCGCCGCCGGCCAGCATCCCGAACGGCCCTGGCGTGTCGCTATCGAGCGCCCGGAGAGCAGCACGCGCGCGGTGTTCCGCGTGGTGCGTCTCAACGACATCGCCATGGCCACCTCGGGCGACTACCGCAATTTCTTCGAGCAGGATGGCAAGCTTTATTCTCACACCATCAATCCCCACAGGGGACGCCCGGTCGATCATCTGCTGGCGTCGGTGTCGGTGCTGGACGAAAGTTGCATGCGCGCCGACGCGCTGGCCACCGGGTTGCTGGTGCTAGGACCGGAGGACGGACTGGCGCTGGCCGAACAGCAGGGGATTGCGGCCTTTTTCATCGAGCGCTTGGAGTCAGGTTATCAGGCACACATGAGCAGCGCCTTCGAGCGCATCGCGGGTGCTAGCGAATCGCCGAATCCGTCCGCGCCATGATGCGGGCAAGGGATTGTCTGACTCGATTGCTCGGTACGGCAAAGCCAATGCCGATATTGCCGCCGCTGGGGCCGAGAAGGGCGGAGTTGATGCCGACTACTTCGCCGGCGAGATTGATCAGCGGGCCACCGGAGTTACCAGGGTTGATGGAGGCATCGGTCTGGATCAGATCCCCGAGTCGGTCGCCAGCGACGCCGGAGCGCCCGAGCGCACTGACAATGCCCGAGGTAACCGTCTGACCGAGCCCGAAGGGATTTCCGATCACAATGACGAAATCCCCGACCTCCAAGGCTTTGGAGTCGCCCCATCGCAGCCCGTCGATAGCCACCGGTGGAATGCGCAGCAGGGCGGTATCAGAGCCAGGGTCACGCCCGACCAGCTGTGCTTTGAAGTTGCGCCTGTCTTTCAAGGTGATGGTGATGTCGGTTGCGTTCTCGATGACATGCGCGTTGGTCAGCACCAGGCCGCGACGGCCGTCGATCAGAAAGCCGGAACCTACACTGCCGCGTTTCTCGGTGCCACCGCCCGCAGGTGGCAGCGGGATGTCGAAGTGCTCGAGAAAGCGGCGGAATTCTGGATCGCGCAGGAAGGGGTGGTCTTCGACTTTGACCTCCGAGACCACTGAGACATTAACCACCGCCGGAGTGATGCGCGCCAACATAGGCGCGAGCGAGGGATAGCCACCTCGGGCCTTGCGATAGAGGACGTCGGGCATCAGCGCGGGCGCGGACAGGGCCGCTGACGTTTCCGGCATCGGTGTTTGCGCGCTGGCTGCCGGATTGGTGGTTTGGCAGCCGGATGCGGTCAAGACGAGAAATGATAGCAGCAGCACGCCTGTGTGTTTCGCCCGCAGGCGACGGCGAGCGGGGTTTTCAGTCAATTTGCGATTGGCGGACACGCCCGAAAGACTAGCCGCGACGACTGGCTGGGTCATCGTGCTGGGCGTGCGAGGGTCGGCGTGTCCGCCAGGGCCTGCGCCAGGCGCCGGCGCAGGTCATAGGGCGCGGCCTGGTTGATCATCAGGCTAAAGGGCACCCAGCCCTGCGGGCGCTCGACAAAACCCGCGTAGCAGCTCACTGCGCTCAGGGTGCCGGTCTTGGCGCGCACTCGGGGCTCATTGTCCTGCTCTGGCAATAACTGGCGATAGTCGGCCAGGGCGCCCAGGAGTTCAATCATTTGCTCGCCGCTCAGACGGTTGCCGCGCGACAGCCCGGCGCCGTCCTCGATACGGAAATCCCGCCAGCCGAACTTCCTTCGCGCCCAATCTTCCATGTGCCGCTGCGCCTGCGCAAAACTGGTCTGTCCGGCCTGTTCGCCAAGCAGCAAGAACAGGTTATTGGCGACAAAGTTGTTGGAATACTCAAGCATGCTGCGGAGGACTTGCTCCAGGGTTCGGCTATTGGCATGCAGATGCAGCCGGTTGGCGCTTGCGGGCACCGAGCCCATGAGCACATCGCCCTCGACCTGAATGCCAGCCTGTTGCAGCTTGGCGGTCAAGACTTCGCCAAAATAGCTGAGCGCACTGGCTCGGGTGCCGAGATTGACGCGATGTTTGCCCCCCGCTAGTCCGGCACCCATGCGCCGGCCAGTGGCTGTTAGCGGAGTTTGCGGCTCGCCGCTGCGAATGCCGGCTTGCCCGATGGATAAATTGACTGTGTTGAAGTTGACCGCCAGAGCCGACAGCGGCGCGTCATAGGGGTTATTGCTGCGCGAGCGTCCGGGAACGCGCAAGTCGCTCGCATAGAGCCCGTCGTCGAGCCCGAGGCCGCGCACCCGGTTCAGCCCGCGCGCCTTGAGCGCCTGGACCAGAAGGTCGAGTTCCTCAGCGACCAGATAAGGGTCACCGCTGCCTTTGATCCACAGCCTTTGATTGCCATCGACCAGCACTTCGGTGGTGAAGTGATGCGACAGCCCCCAGCGCTCGATAGCCGCCAGCGCGGTGACCAGCTTCATGGTGGAGGCGGGGATCATAGGCTCGCTGGCGTGGCGGCTGATCAGGCGTTGTCTGGCGGGCCCGACGACCAGGCTTGCCTGGTCCATTGCGAGCACTTGCTCAATGGGGCCGGCCAGGCTCAGGGGTGCCCAGGCAAGCAGCGCGCTGAAGGCGAGCACGAGGGCGGAACGACGCCCAGTGCCGCACCCAGTGTCGCACCCAGTGTCAAAGTGGCGGTCATGCCGAGTCTTGTTGTGATTCATCGGGGTCTCTTCATGTCGGGGCTGGTTGTGCGCTTGCGCGAAGCAGAATTGTCGGTCGGATGCACATGTATTCGGGTTGGATGCAGCCTCGTTGGAGGTTCACCGTTGCATCCTGGCGTCGAACCTAACCGAAAAAGTGACTATAATGCGTGGTTTTTGCACCGGCTGATGGCCTGCGGGCTGCTTTGGCCGTTTATGGTTTCACTCAAGAGGTTTTAACACCATGCCACACGGAACGACCATCACTCAGTTTATCAGCGAAGAGCAGCGCCGTGCGCCAGGCGCGACCGGCGACTTCACCGCCTTGCTGAACGACATTGTGACAGCGTGCAAGATGATCTCCAATCAGGTCAATCATGGCGCGCTGGTGGGCGCCCTGGGGAGCGCCGGTAGCGAGAATGTGCAGGGCGAGACGCAGAAAAAGCTCGATGTGCTGTCGAATGATATTTTTCTGCAGTGCAATGCCTGGGCTGGCCATCTGGGCGCCATGGCGTCTGAGGAAATGGATGACATCTACCATATTCCGGATGAGTATCCGCGCGGCAAGTATCTGCTCACCTTCGATCCGCTCGACGGCTCGTCGAATATCGACGTGAATGTCTCGGTCGGGACCATTTTCTCCATCCTCAAGTGCCCGGGCGGCGCAGAGAAACCCACGGTGCGAGATTTTCTGCAAGCTGGCACCCAACAGGTGGCGGCGGGTTATGCACTTTATGGTCCCTCAACCATGATGGTGCTGACCTCCGGGAAGGGTGTGAACGGCTTTACCCTGGATCAGAACATCGGCGAGTTTATTCTGACCCATCCGAACATGACCATTCCGGCCGATACCCGGGAGTTTGCCATTAATGCCTCCAACATGCGCTTCTGGGACGCGCCGGTGAAGCGCTATGTCGATGAGTGCCTGGCTGGCAAGGAGGGGCCGCGCGGTGAGGACTTCAATATGCGCTGGATCGCTTCCATGGTGGCCGAGGTGCATCGGATTCTGACTCGAGGAGGGGTGTTCATGTATCCGATGGACGCGAAAATTCGCTCCAAAGGGCAGGGCGGCAAGCTGCGCCTGATGTATGAAGCCAATCCCATGTCCTTTATTGTCGAGCAGGCCGGCGGCGGTTCCGTCATCGGGCAGGAGCGCATCATGGAACTGCAGCCGGAAGACCTGCACCAGCGGGTGCCGGTCATTCTTGGCTCGCGCAACGAGGTCGAGCGCATTCGTCAGTACCACGAGGAAGCCACCAGCTAACCTCTAGAGCAAGTCTCGCCATGGGTCAGGAGGGTCGGCATCGCCGGCGCTCGGACCGGGCCAAGGCGCTCCACCATTAAGATGAATAGCCCGGACCAGCTCGCGCCGCCGCAGTCGGCGAGCGAGCGCATGGCCTATCTATCCATTGGCTCGAATATCGACCCCTTGGGCAATGTCAGACGCAGTCTTGCGCTGTTGCGCGCGCTCCCTGGGGTGGCCATGGTCGCGGTCTCGAGCCTCTACCGCACCAGCCCCTGGGGCGGCGTGACCGAGGCGGAATTCCTCAATCTGGCGGTGGCGCTGCAAACCGATCTTTCCGCGCGGAGGTTGCTAACACGCACCCAGCGGATTGAACTTGCGCTCGGGCGCAAGCGCTCCCGTCGCAACGCCGCGCGCACCATGGATATCGATCTGCTGCTGATCGGCGCCGAACAGCACCGAGACGCGGACCTGTGCGTGCCCCACCCCGGTCTGCTCGAGCGCGACTTTATGTTGTTGCCACTCGTTGAAATTGCGCCTGAGTTGCGCGACCCAAGGACGGGCGAGCGCTTGGCTGATCAGTGCGGGCGAATTCGCTACCAGCAGATTATCGAACGCTTGCCTATGGCGCAGGTGTTGGATGAAACAGGGCTGCCGTGACCTATGGCGATTGCGCTGAACAAGCCCGTTTTTTTAGTTCATTCTGGGGTCATTGCGGGTTCATTGTGCGGGTTGAATCCGCATCGGAATCCAGCGGCTGATCAAGCGTTCGAGGGTGCCGTCGTTTCGCCATTGGGCGATGGCGGTGTTCACGCGAGCAAGCAGATGAACGTCCTTCTCGCGCACAGTCCAGACTAGATGCTCGCTGATCAGCGGGTCGAGCAGAGCCGCAAGTTCGGACTCCTCTGGGTCTGCGAGCAGATTCCAGGCGCGCAGGGCATCGAGCACCAGCAAGGCGATCTGCCCGCGTTTGAGAGCAACCAATGCCTGCCAGGCATTGGGGAAGGGGATACGCTCGGCTTGGGGCATGAGCTGGTGGACCGCGCGCGCCGCTGTGGTGCCGCGCTCGAAACCGACCTTGCCGCGGGTCGATAGCACGTCGATCTGGCGCGTATAGCGCACCAGATCTGCCTGTCGCACCAGCGCGAGCTGCCCGGTTTGCAGTACTGGCTCGCTGGGTAACAGACGCAGGGCACGCAACTCCTCATTGGGGAGGGTGCTCAGCATCAAGTCGATGCGGCCTCCCTTGAGTGCAGGAATCAGGTCGCGCTCTGGTAGCTGCCTCAGTCGAAGCTCCATGCCCAGTTGCTCGCCGAGCAGGCTGGAGAGGTCAACGGCGAGTCCGTTGAGAACGCCATGCTCGACGGTGGCCAGCGGCAGTGTGGACTCGCGGGCAAGGCCGATATGCAACTCGAGATCGCTACCCGCCATTGCGACGGGGCCGCCAAGACTCAGGGCGAGACCCAGGCAGACCCTGGGGCAAAAACAGGGCTGAAGGCTGGGCCAAAAGACGGCAAGTATCTCACGCAAAGTCAATCGCCCGGCAGAATGGGCGTGGTGGCGCCGCGCTCGGGGTCGGGGTTGGCGCTGAACCAGGCCAGCTTATCCCGCAGCTTGACGACCTGCCCCACAATGACGAGCGTTGGTGGTTCCGGCGGGTCTTGCTCGACCTTGGCCAGAATGTCGGTCAGCGTGCCAACATAAACCTTCTGCATGTGGGTTGTTCCCTGCTGAACCAGCGCGATAGGCATGTCGCGCGGCACACCGTGCTCCATCAGTTTGGCCACAATCACCGGTAAGCCAACCAGCCCCATATAAAACACAAGGGTCTGGTGGGGCTGGGCCAGTTGTGGCCAGTTGAGGTCAATGCTGCCATCTTTCAGGTGGCCGGTGACAAAGGTCACGGACTGCGCGTAGTCTCGATGTGTCAGCGGAATGCCGCCGTAGCAGGCGCAGCCCGATGCCGCCGTGATGCCGGGTACCACCTGGAAAGGTATCCCTTCTGCGGCCAGAGTGTCGATTTCCTCGCCGCCGCGACCAAAAATAAAGGGATCACCACCCTTGAGACGCAGCACCCGATGTCCTTCTTTGGCCAGGCTGGCGAGCAGGGCGTTGATTTCCTCTTGGCGCATGGCGTGATGGTTGCGCTCTTTGCCCACATAGATGTGGCGGGCGTCGCGGCGCACCATGGCTAAAATGGGTTTGGCGACCAGCCGGTCATAGACCACGACATCCGCCTGCTGGAGCAAGCGCAGGGCGCGGAAGGTGAGCAGGTCCGGGTCGCCGGGACCGGCGCCAACCAGATAGACCTCGCCCTTGCCCGAGTCGGTGATGCCGATGGCAAGCTCGCGCTCCATGGTTTGATCGGCTTCTTCAAGGTGGCCCGAGAAGACGCGCTCGGCCACCCCCCCCTGAAGAACGCGATCCCAGAACCGGCGCCGGTCGCGTTGATCATTAAACCGGGCTTTGACCCGGTCGCGATAGCGCGCGCATAGCTCGGCGAGGCGCCCATAGCCGGCGGGCACCAGAGACTCCAGCCGCGCACGAATCATGCGCGCCAGAACCGGGGAGGCACTGCCGGTGGAGACTGCGACCACCACTGGCGAGCGGTCGATGATGGCTGGCATGAGGAAATTGCAGTCTTCAGGCTGATCGGCCACATTGACCAGCAGTTTGCGCGCCTTGGCCTGCCCGGCGATGGTGCGATTTAGCGTGCGGTTATCGGTGGCGGCAATGACCAGAGATGCCTGGTCAAGGTCCTCATCGACAAATGCGCGTAAGCTGAGGGTGATTTTGCTCGCGTCGGCGAGCGTCTGAATCTCGTCAATGACCTCTGGGGCAATCACCTGCGCGCTAGCACCCGACGCCAGCAGATGGTTGAGCTTGCGCAATGCAACGCGACCCCCGCCGACGACCAGGCAGGGGCGGTTCTTGACCTCGAGAAAAATCGGTAATTGTTCCATTTAAATACTGATGACAGCGAATAAGACAGCCTGACTGACGCGAGCGCATCGCCCTTTCGGCACTGGGATCAGGCCGACTTAGAACTGCTCGCGGCTGATAACACTTGAGCCGCAGCGGCTAGGGTCCAACAATATACTGAAGATTTCAGCCTCACGGGTAGGAGAAACAGTGGTTCGAGAAATAGATTCGGATTCTCTCAAATTGCGTCTGGGTGCGTTCGACAACCTCCAACTGGTCGATATTCGCACGCCAGAGGAAGTGGCTCAGGGTGTGATTCCGCAGGCGACCCATGTGCCCATGCACCTGCTGCCCCTGCGCCAGACCGAGCTGCCGCGCGACCGGGATTTGGTGATCTACTGCCGCAGCGGGGCGCGTTCCTATCATGCCTGCCAGTTTCTGATGCAGCAGGGGTTTGACAACGTCATCAACCTGCGCGGGGGCATCATCGATTGGGCGCGGCAGGGGTTCGGGATTGGAGTGCTCGAAAAGGCTGGCTAATTGCAGGTTCCATGCCGTGAAACAGCAGCTTTCATCAGCCGGGCCCCTGACCCTTGCCCGGCCTAACACAGAAAACTCAGTTGCTGCAGCTATAACGCATTGAACAAGCAGCAGGTATCTCTGATATGGGGGCGGGCGGCTAGTCCTTACGGCTTGCGTTTTGCGCTGGCTTCGCCTATAAATCAGAATCTTTGCGTTTTGTTAACTGCTGAAATGCTTTCCGGGGCATGCCTTGGAGGCGAACACAAATCTGGAGGTTGACGATGGCCGATTTTGATCAAGAACTGGATGCAAGCGGACTCAATTGCCCTTTGCCGATTCTGCGCGCGAAAAAGACCCTTTCCAGCATGGAATCGGGTCAGGTACTCCATATCATTGCCACCGATCCAGGCTCGGTCAAGGATTTCGACGCCTTCGCCAAGCAGACTGGCAACGAGCTGATGGAGTCGCGTGAAGAAGATGGCAAGTTCCTGTTCCTAATAAAGAAATCCTGATAACAGTGATCCGGGTAACAGGCCGGTCTGAATTTGGCTGGCCGAACAAACCACGGGAACCGACTGACACCCGCTGAGAGGAACCGATGGAAGAAAAGAAATTAGCGATTATCGCAACCAAGGGCTCGCTCGACTGGGCTTATCCGCCTTTTATCCTGGCGTCCACAGCGGCCGCACTGGGCTATGAGGTGCAGGTGTTTTTCACCTTCTACGGCCTACAGCTTCTCAAGAAGAAACTGTCGCTTGAGGTCACGCCACTTGGGAATCCGGGCATGCCCATGCCTATGGGTATGGACAAATGGTTCCCGATTCTCGGCATGGCCCTGCCAGGCATGCAGACCATGATGACGGCCATGATGAAAAAGAAGATGAAGGATAAGGGCGTGGCGAGCGTCGAAGAGCTGCGCGAGCTGTGCCAGGAAGCCGACGTTCAGCTCATTGCCTGCCAGATGACGGTGGATCTGTTTGACATGGATCGCAAGGATTTCATCGACGGCGTTGAATATGCCGGCGCGGCGGCTTTCTTTGAATTCGCTGGCGAGAGCGACATCTGTCTCTATATCTAAGCCGCTCTTTACATGCCACTGGCCAGTTGTGGCCAGTTGTGGCAAGTTGTCGGAAAAATGCCGCGGGGCTTGTGCCGCGGCGTTTTTTTTCCTGACATTGCGCGTTGGTGTGGGGCGACGCAGACTCGCCTGACCGTCACCATGATTTACATGGGTTCATTCTCCGGGTGGCCGGTACCATGATGCCGGTACTATGAGCTTGAAAATGTCTTTGTCAGGTCACTGCGCTGATGTTGGGAACTGAAATTGGTAACGCGCGCGAGCGTCGTTTGATCAAGCGCTTTCGGGCGCTTGATACCGCAGATCGCGAGACCTTGAGCGCCTTTGCGGAGTTTTTGCTTGAGCGGCGAGCGCGGGTCGAGTCCCTGCCGGACGGTGGGCAACCCCAAGCAAAGGGCAATGGCAAATCCTTGTCGCAGGTGCGCGAGCCGCGACCGGCGCAAGAGAGTGTCATCGCCGCGATGAAGCGGCTGCGGCGCGGTTATCCCAAGCTTGACGCTAGCGATCTGCTCAACGAGGCATCCTTGCTGATGTCGGAGCACATGCTTCAGGGGCGCCCGGCCGCTGAGGTGATCGATGAACTCGAAGCGCTCTTTGAACGCCACGAGAGCGCTCGCCATGCGCATGAGAGCTCCTGAGGTATTCGCCCCCAATGCTGGCTGTCAGCAACGGATTCCACCAGCGCCTTTGCGGTATGCGCCGGGCGCGCATGAGCCGAGTGGATGGGTTAGAATCCTCGTCCGAATTGCGAATTTGCGCAGCCCGCCCGAGCGCGGCTGCTTAGTGCAGTAGCTTCCTCTATAATGTTTGAACTAATCACCGGCCTGTTGCTGTTTTTGGGAACGCATTCCACAGCCATAGTGCGTCCTGCCTGGCGGGCTCGGGCGATTGATCGCCTGGGCGTGGCAGTATGGAAAATTGGCTACGCGCTGCTGTCGCTGCTCGGCCTGTGGTTGATCATCCAGGGTTATGGCGATGCGCGGGCCAGCCTCGATCCGACAATCCTTTACCAGCCGCCCACTTGGCTGCGGCATTTGGTGTTGCTGCTGATGTTGCCGGTGTTTCCGCTGCTGTTGGCCGCCTATCTGCCTGGACGCATTCAGCAGGCCACCAAGCATCCGATGCTGGCTGGGGTCAAAATCTGGGCCTTCGCGCATCTACTGGCTAATGGATCTCTGGCCGATGTGCTGCTCTTTGGCAGTTTTTTGGCATGGGCTGTCGCTGATCGAATATCGCTGAAACGCCGTGGCCTTGGTTCCGAGTCCGTGCCGGGTGCTTCGGCCGGACAATGGAACGACTGGATCGTCCTGATCGCTGGCGTGCTGGTTTATTTGCTGTTCCTGTTCTGGGCGCATCAGTGGTTGTTTGGCCGAGCGCCTTTAGGGTAGGAGTGAATCCAGCCTGGTGCGTGATTGCATGCATCTGGCGAACGGTGTTTGCTTTATCGTGAAATGCAGTTTCCTTTGCCGGGGTGGTCGTCGGGACCATGAGCCTTAGCCCCGGTAACCTATTTTGACGACATCAATTTCTTGCCACTGTGCACTAATGTGCATCACTGTGAAACGGAACAACAGGAGATATGAATGAGCAAGTCCGTGGATGCAGATCAGCATAACCAAAAGTCCGGCGGCATCTTTGCCACGCTCGGGACTGGTCAGGTCGTAACTGTCGGTGCTGTTCTTGCGCTGATATTCGTTTCCATCTTCGTGCTTGGCGATCCCTACGGCTCGCACAAGAGTGCCGCTCATCATCATGCGGGGGAAACCATCGACGAGCGTCTCAGCCCAATCGGGCAGGTCGCGGTCGCCCAGGAAGTGCCGGCCGATGCGCCGGCACCTGGGGCGGATGCCAAGGGCACCTCTGGCAATCAGCCCAAGGCGGATCAGTCTGCCGGGGAGATTTCCGCAACAGCTGCCAGTGCCGCGAAACCCGCAGCTACCAGCGCGCCAAAACCCGCAGCTACCAGCGCGCCAAAACCCGCAGCCACCAGTGCCGCGAAACCCGCATCCACCAGTGCCGCGAAACCCGCATCCACCAGCGCGCCAAAACCCGCCGCTGCTGCGCCGGCGTCGCAAGCAGGCTCCCCAGGGACACCTCATCCAGCAAGTGCGCCGGCACCCGACCCCGCCAAGCCTTTTGCGCCCCGGCCCAGTCAGTCCGCGAGTAAGCCAGCACCAAAACCCGCGCCGCCAGCTGCACCTCCGGCAGCTGCGTACAAGCCAGCGCTTGCGCCAGCAACGCCAGTTCCAGCAAAGCCAGCACCAGCAAAGCCGGAACCAGCAGCGGGGTCTGCGCAACCAGCTTCGGGCGATGCGGCAGAATCTCAGACTGCGCCTGTGCCACCCAAGGCTGCTCCGGCGCGCCCGGTTAAGCCTTTCGCGCCTCAACCAATGCCGCGGCGGCCAGTCATGCCGAGCTGGATGCAGCAAAATGGGCCCCTGCCTCCGCAGCAATATCATCCATATCGCTAGCGCCGTTGCTAACAAGCACCTGTAACAAACAGGAGCGGGTGGCCCCGCAGTGGGGCCTCCTGCGCTGCCTGATGATTGCCGAATCACATGAATTCATCCTCCTAGGCGGCCGGGACCATTAGCCTTAGTTCGCCTCAGGTGCCGGTCAGGTCGGTGGTGGGTGCGGCCACCTCTGCTGCGTCATACTTGTAGTGCTTGATTTTGCGCCGGATGTTGCGCTGGATGATCAGGCCGAGCATGCTCCATTCGAGTCCATCAAGGGCGATGTCGGGAAAATCCGGGTTTAAGGCAATTAGCCATTGCCGGCCCTTTTCGTCGCGCCGGTATTGACGCAGCCAGCGTATCCCTTCAACCTCGGCGAAGATGTACATGCCATCGGCCACCTTGTTGACGGGGTCGATAATAACCACGCAGCGGTCGGGGAATTCTGGTTCCATGTCCGGCCCCAGAACTTGCAGGGCGAAAGGCTCCTGCAATGCGCAGCCGCCATTGTCCAGTGCCAAGCCCATCTCCGAGCGGGCTGTCGGTGTCTGTTCGTTCATCGTTGTCTCAGTCTGTTTTGCGTCGCCTTGGTGACCGTTCGGACATGGGATCGCTGCCGCCAAGACTCAATCACCCATGGTGAATCCGGGAAGAATCTTCGCCACCGAGCGCGTTCACAATGATCGCCGCGACTGGCGGAATCTGCGCGAAATGTTGCCCTATCTGTGGGAGTTTCGCGGGCGCGCCTTGCTCGCGCTGACGGCCTTGGTGCTGGCCAAGTTCGCCAATGTTGGCGTGCCCATGGTGTTCAAAGAAATTGTGGACGCCTTTGAGGGGCGGCAGGCGCAATTGCTGGTGCTGCCTGTCAGTCTGCTGCTGCTCTATGGCGCGCTGAAGCTTTCGAGCTCGTTGTTTAACGAACTGCGCGATGTCGTTTTCGCACGGGTGCGTTTCCGTGCCATGCGCCGACTCTCAACCCGGGTTCTTGAGCATCTGCACCGCCTGTCGTTGCGCTATCACCTTGAGCGGCAGAGCGGTGCTATCAGTCGGGACCTTGAGCGGGGCACCCGTTCGGTCTCGACCATTCTCAATTACATGGTCTTTAGCGTCATCCCGGTGCTGGTGGAGTTCTCCCTGGTTGCCGCCGTGCTGCTGACCAAGTACGCGCTGGTGTTCACCTTGGTCACCTTTTCCACCGTGCTGGTCTATGTTGGCTTCACCTTTGCGATCACCGAGTGGCGCATGGATTATCGCCATCAGATGAACCGGCTGGATTCTCACGCAAACACCCAGGCGTTCGACAGCCTGCTGAACTATGAGACGGTAAAGTACTTCGGCAACGAGTCTATGGAGTTGGAGCGCTACGACGGCACTCTGTCGCAGTGGGAAGACTATGCTGTAAAGAGCCAGAGTTCCATGTCGCTGTTGAACTTCGGTCAGGGCAGCATTATTGCGCTTGGAGTGACGGGCATTATGTTCTTTGCCGCCCAGGGCGTGGTGGCTGGGCGCATGAGCATCGGCGATCTGGTGCTGGTCAATGCGCTCATGTTGCAGCTGTTTATTCCGCTGGGTTTTCTTGGCATTGTTTATCGGCAGATCAAATACGCACTGGCTGATATGGACCTGGTGGTCAAGCTGCTCGCGCGGGTGCCTGAGGTGCAGGATGCCCCCACAGCCCGACCGCTTTGCCTCAATGCCGGCGGCGTGCGCTTTGAGCAAGTCAGCTTTGATTATCAGCCGGAGCGGCCCATTTTACGCTCGGTGGACTTTGCTATCGCCCCGGGCGAGAAGGTCGCCGTGGTCGGTCATAGCGGGGCCGGCAAGTCGACCCTTGCGCGACTATTGTTTCGTTTCTACGATGTGACTGACGGTCGTATCCTGGTCGATGGTCAGGACATTCGTGAAGTGACCCAGCAGAGTCTGCGCGCAGCTATTGGTATCGTGCCCCAGGATACGGTGCTCTTCAATGACAGCATTCTCTACAATCTGAGCTATGGGCGCCCGGATGCTACCAGCGAGGAAATTGAGCGCGCGGCAGAACTGGCGCATATCCGCGACTTCATCGAAAGCTTGCCAAATGCTTGGGAAACGATTGTTGGTGAGCGTGGGCTCAAGCTCTCTGGTGGCGAGAAGCAACGAGTTGCCATTGCACGCACAATACTCAAGCGCCCGCGCATTCTGGTGTTCGACGAGGCGACTTCCTCGCTTGATAGCCGCACCGAACAGGCCATTCAGCAAACCCTGGCCGAGGTGGCCGAAAACCACAGCACCCTGGTTATCGCCCATCGCCTTTCGACCATTGTCGACGCCGACCGCATTCTGGTCATGGATAGCGGGGGCATTATTGAGCAGGGGCATCATCGCGACCTGCTCGCCGCCGGCGGCACTTATGCCACCATGTGGGAGTTGCAACTGCGCGAGCGCGAACAGCAGACAACTGAGGAGCCGGTGCCGCAACCCGGTTGAGTGATAGCTGCAACAAATGTGTTTTCGGTTTTGGGCCGGGTAGCGGTCACGGGGTTCTCGGCGGCATGGATGCCTGGAAGCCCCCATGGAAGGGTTTACGGCGTCCCCCTGACCGCTGCCCGGTCCGAAACAAGCTGAAAGTTATAATGACTCGCTTTTACGGATATCACCAATGGCGCGCATCAAGGTCGAATTTCCCAATCAGCAAGGCGAGCGTCTGGCCGGCTTGCTCGAGACGCCGCCATCTGATACTGGTACCTTGAGCTATGCGTTGTTCGCGCACTGCTTTACCTGCGGAAAGGATATTGCAGCAGCCAGTCGCATCAGCCGTGCCTTGGCCGCGCGCGGCATTGCAGTGCTGAGGTTTGATTTTACCGGGCTTGGCAATAGCGATGGGGATTTCGCCAATACGAGCTTTTCCTCTAATGTGGCTGATCTGCTGGCAGCCGCCGACATGTTGGCGCGTGAGTTTGCGTCGCCGAGGTTGCTGATTGGCCATAGCCTTGGCGGAGCGGCCGCCCTGGTGGCCGCGCACCAATTACCCCAGGTCGAAGCCCTGGTGACAATCGCCGCGCCAGCCACCGCGACCCATGTGCGCCACCTGTTCAGCGGTGCGGAGCAGGAGTTGAACATCCAAGGCGAGGCGCAAGTGCGTATCGCCAACCGGCGTTTTCGCATCAAAAAGCAATTTCTTGAGGATCTCGACCAGCATGCGACGGCGGAGCATATCGCGCGACTGCGCCGGCCGCTGCTGCTCTTTCATTCGCCTTTCGATGAGGTAGTGGATATCTCGGAAGCCTTTAGCATCTATCAGGCGGCAAAGCATCCCAAGAGCTTCATCTCGCTTGACCGTGCCGATCATCTGCTGACTGACCCAGCCGATGCCCTCTATGTGGCTGATACCATGGTTGCCTGGGCTAGACGTTATCTTGGTTGTGGCTGAGGGCTAAGGCAAAAAAAACCGGGTGTTGAACCAACGGCTCTTACCCGGTAGTAGGGTCGGGAAACTGTCAGGTCTAGGGGGCGACCGCTTATGGCCCTGGTCACACCGCAGAGTGAAGCCGATGTTTAAAGTAAGCCCCGTCAAACAATCAGAATCATCGGACGATTGATCGGAAGTTTTGGGAGGTGATGTCCATGGCGGCCATCCGTGGCTGCCAAATCCCCCAGCAAGCTGTTGTTTTCCGCTCTTTGTCCAGTCTTTAACTAGTCGCACAGTGTGAATGATAGCCTATTGCATTCTGTTAGGCTGTGAGCTGGTTTGCATTTCATGCGGCGAAGAAAATGGCTATCGTTGGTGGTGTGCCCGGAGCTTGATTTTCCGCCACGAACAGGACAAGGTAGCCAAAGCCTGCCGTGAGGCGGTTGAGGCCATTTTAGGCGTTAAGAACGGTAATGACTGACTGATGTTACGTGAGGTAACGAAAACATGAAGGTGATGAACTTGAAAACGCGCTGGCTGGTCGCTCTGGCCGTCGCACTGGTCCTTGGCGGTTGTGTCAAGGTTGAGCAGACACTGACGCTGAAGAAAGACGGTTCCGGCACGCTCGACATGCGCTATGGCATGTCCGAGCAGACCATCGCGCAAATGGACGCCATGCAAACAATGGCCGAGAGCATGGGGCAGGAAGCAGAGGACGCCGGTTCCGAGAACCCGTTCGATTTCGACGAGGCCGAAGTTCGCGAGCAGTTCGAGGCTGAAGCGCCCGAGGGTGTTGAGCTGGTCAGCCTGAACTCGGAAAGCATCGATGGCTGGAAATACATGAACCTCAAACTGACCTTCGATGACCTCGCGGCACTGAGAGAAACCGAATTCTTCTCAGACGGCGCGATGAGTCTGACCAAGAACGCCGATGGGAACTATGTGCTGGTGCAGTCCACCGGTGCCGAGGATGCCATGCCGCCGACGCCATCCGGCGGCAGCGAGGTTGCCGAGGCTGCCATGTTGCAGCAGATGGCAGGCATGTTTGCCGGCATGCGCATTGTCACGACCGTGGTCGCGCCTTCCGAGGTGATTGAGTCCAACGCCACTGAGACCGACGGGCGCAAAGCCTCCTGGGTGTTCGATGTCGATGAAGACCCAACAGTGCTCTCGAAGCTGCAGAATATGAGTTTGCGTATGGTCTTCAAAGGCAAAGGCGTCGATATCGCGGAATTCGGCTCGGCTGAGGCCGAGCCAGAGGCGGCTAAGGAGTAATCGCACTCGCGCCGCGAAGATAGGCGAAAGATTGAGCGGGCCCGGAAGCCGCGGCCCGCTCTTTTAACGACCCGCAGCTTAACCGCGCGCCTGCTCCAATGCCGCGATACGGCGTTCAAGTGGCGGATGGCTTGCGAATGCCGCCTTGAAGCCATCGGCTATCTTGCCCGAAACACCAAAGGCTGCGAACTCGCCAGCCGCCAGATCCTGGGGTTCATGCACCCGCTGCAAGGCGCGTAGTGCGTTGATCATATTCTGCCGTCCAGCCAGATTGGCGCCGCCGGCGTCGGCGCGGAACTCACGGTAGCGCGAGAACCACATGACGATCATGCTGGCGAGAACGGATAGGCAGATCTCGGCGATGATGGTCACCACAAAGTAGCCGATGCCATAACCGCGCTCGTTTTTTAGAATGACCCGGTCGACAAAATGACCGATCACCCGGGCCAGGAAGATCACAAAAGTGTTTACCACACCCTGGATCAGCGTCAGTGTGACCATGTCCCCATTAGCGACATGGCTGATCTCATGGCCGACCACGGCCTCCACCTCATCCTTGGTCATGCGTTCCAGTAGTCCTGTGCTTACGGCGACTAGCGCGTTATTGCGATTCCATCCGGTTGCGAAGGCATTCGGGGCTGGCTGATCAAAAATACCCACCTCGGGCATGCCGATGCCGGCGCGTTGCGCTTGCTGGCGGACCAGTTCCACCAACCAGCGCTCGAAAGGCGTGGCAGGTTGCGCGATGATTCGCACGCCCATTGAGCGCTTTGCCATCCATTTCGACATTGCCAGTGATATTAGCGAGCCACTAAAGCCGAAAAGGGCCGCCACCACCAGGAGCGCGCCCGGGTCAAGGCCGCCGGTTTCGGTTTGAATATTGCCCAGCCCAAACAGACTGAAAACAATACTCAGCACCACCAGGACGGCCAGGTTGGTGCCAAGGAATAGCAAAACTCTCATCATGTTCATGGACTCCAAGAAGTTGCGTGACATTTCCACTCGCTCAACATGGGATTCAAGTAGTCAGTCGACAAGTCCCGGTCGGAATCTTGCGAGTAGGTGCGGATGGGTAAAAATGTCTAGACAGAGTCCTGCTTGCGGTATATAGTAGCGGGCTTCCGTTCGGGGCCATAGCTCAGCTGGGAGAGCGCAACACTGGCAGTGTTGAGGTCGGCGGTTCGATCCCGCCTGGCTCCACCAACAAAAGCTCGGGCCCAACAAAAGCTCAGACCCAACAAAAGCTCAGACCCAACAAAAGCTCAGACCCAACAAAAGCTCAGACCCAACAAAAGCTCAGACCCAACAAAAGCTCAGACCCAACAAAAGCTCAGACCCAACAAAAGCTCAGACCCAACAAAAGCTCAGACCCAACAAAAGCTCAGACCCAACAAAAGCTCAGACCCAACAAAAGCTCAGACCCAACAAAAGCTCAGACCCAACAAAAGCTCAGACCCAACAAAAGCTCAGACCCAACAAAAGCTCAGACCCAACAAAAGCTCAGACCCAACAAAAGCTCAGACCCAACAAAAGCTCAGACCCAACAAAAGCTCAGACCCAACAAAAGCTCAGACCCAACAAAAGCTCAGACATAGAGCCAACAAGCTTTCGATTGTGGGCCTTCACTTGCAGGCCCTAGAAAAAAACGCTTCTAAGTCCCCATCGTCTAGAGGCCTAGGACACCGCCCTTTCACGGCGGCAACCGGGGTTCGAATCCCCGTGGGGACGCCAATAAGAACAACGGGTTAGCTGAGAAATCGGCTAGCCCGTTTTTCGGTGGGTGAAATTCGGGGGAAAATCGGCGCGTATTTTTTGCGCTCGCCACCGCGAACACTAGGCCGGCAGTTTGAAAAATTCTTATTCAGTCTCGTTGCCGGCCTTTCGGCTCCGCGATGGTCGCTGCGGCATCGTCAGAGATTCTGCCGGAACGAAGCGGGGCAAACGTTTCATCGCTTCCTGATGACGCAATGGCGAATGCTCGTTTTCCAGGATTTCCTGCCACAAGCCCTTCTTATTTTGCGGTGCTGCCACTTTGGCAGTCGTGGACTCGACAGATTTCAGCCCTCTCGGCTGGTGAAACACTGGCGGGCTGTGCCGGTGGTAAGCGAGATGATAGCTCCGTTCGGAGTGACGGTTTCTTGGGCTTATTGTCTTCTGGCATTAGTTAACCGACAGGGGTTTTCCGGCGACTAACCCCTTTTTACCAGCATCGGCAGAATGGAAAAGTAGACCGACTAGGGTGGGCGGAGAAGCGACCACCCTATGTCCCGGTGGGCTGATGCGATTGTCGCTTTGGCGGGTAAGGTGATGTGCAATTTTTGCGTATCGGTCGCAGGGGGATAAGTCTCGCTAACCAGTCCAACTGGGCAGGGATGGCGAGGGAAATAAATATTGAGCCGCTAGCGCTGCTCAAGATCGGCGCTAGAGAGTGCGCGATCCTGGCCGTTGGCGCAAAGGCGCATGTCGGAAATCTTGGCTTGCTTGAGCAGGTTTCTCGCCTGCTTGCGGCTCACATCAAAGATTTCGAAATGGCAGTCATCGCCAGAAGGCGTCGGGGAGTGCTTTACGCAGTGGCTCTCAGGAAGCCCGGCAATTGGTACGGGCCAAAAAATGGGTGGTTCGCCGGAGATCCTTTGGTCGTAGTAGGTTCTGATGTGATTGCATACTTGACCACTCTTCGCTTCGGCGCACTCTCGGTCAACGACGGAAATGCCTCCATTGGATGATGGCTTGAAGGCCAGGCTTTTGAACTCCTGTCGCTGCGGGTCGTAGTGATCTTGGTGGATGAGTCTGACAACCTCCACTGCTCCCTCCAGAGTCGCCTTATGTGTTCTTTTGCTGCGTGCATGTCGATGGTCTGATCTAGGACTTCCTTGCCGTCTTTTTCAAAAAGAAAATGAATCCGGCCATCGGCCTCAACGGTGAACTCTTGGTATAACCGACCGCGACGATGGTACAGCGTGACCATAATCTCCCCGTCGACGCCAGGAAAGGCATCCGTCCCTTCGATGCCGTAATTGATCGCGAGATCAATAAGTTGATCTGCATTCGATAAGGTTTTTTGCACAAAAGGAATGCCTTCACCGAAGTGCCAGCCCGAGGGGTAAGTAAGGAAGCGCTGTAGCTTCTTCTTTGCCTTGAGCTGATCAGCGGTGCCTAAGCGCGGAGTAGCTTGCTCAATCATTCGGTGTCGTCCTGCATGAGTGGCTCGGCAATTTCCTCTGTTGTCATGATGCTATTGCCTGTTTTTTCCTCTAACGTGGCCAGAAGGCTGCTGAGCGATTGGGCGAGTGTTTTCGCTACGGTGTAAGAAATATTCAGAACGGCAGCTGGTTGGCCGTTGCGGTCGATGGCGAGGATCATGTCACCAACACCAATGGACGCAGTGAATCCATTGAAATAAATCTCAGGCACGTTCGCTTCAAGCGCGGCCTCAAGTCGCTGGTTCCGATCTGTCGGGCGTCCTAAATTTTCGTCGGTCATGGCAAATGAATCGGTTTCGCTTTTAGTCTCTTGGTCGCAGTTTAAGGCAACTTCCGGAAAATAGCATGCCATTGATGCATCGCGTGACTAATCAGACCTGCACCAGTTATCAGGAAGTACTGTCAACTTATTTCCGGGGAGTTGCCTAACGACCGTTTCTAGCATCATGATCGAACACCCCCTGAGTGTTGTTGTCTGTTATCATCGGGGCGTGAGCGGTGCTTGAGATGTCCCATGGTCGGATATGCTAGGAAACAAGTTTTGTGAATTGGTCGGATGAACGCGAACGGGTGTATCAATGGATGCGGCGCGCGCTCTTGGGTTCTGGTGTCGGGTCGGAAGGCGCGACCGCTATTGCGTCCCTGACCGGCATTAAACCTCTGGACCGGTTTCAGACCGGTATTCTGTTTCCGCTCGCGAGCGACGAATCCGGCATTGACGCAGCCGACAGCGATGCCGATGAGGAGACCGAATCAGACCTTAGCGCGGCAGAAGGCCAAAATACATCAAGCTTGTCGGGGGCCGCCCAACCCAAACGGCGCTTCGTTCCGCCATCCTCCGTCGGATTCTCTTTCTTCGTCCAGGGAAACGTCGCCAACATCCAGCTGATTCCGAGTGCTGTTCGCTATCAGTTGCCGAAGGACCGCAAGCGTAGCGATGTTGAACAATGGCAACGCGTCTCGCTCGGCGATGCGGACAGCGAGGTACGCGACCTCAGCGCGCCACCCCCTGGTCGAACCCGCGTCAGAATAGAGCCTATCCAGGTTTTCAATGGCGCAGCCAGGCTCGACGTCCTCTGGCGCGCCCGACTCGATGGCTGGCTCGTCACCGTCTCCCTGAGCAACACTCAAGAACTGCCTTCGCAACGGGGTGCTGACAAAGCGACCGCTGCCACGCACAATCAGGTTCTAATTGCGGAAAGCGAACGAGCACTGTTCGAGGTAGCCCTCGAATGCGTGATCGATACCGGCTGCCTGGGCCCCTACCCGCGGGCAGACTTCCATCTGCTCGGCGACGAAGACCAAGAGCTTGAGCTTCAATACCGCAAGCGCGTCATCTACGCCATCGGGCACGGTGCCGCCGTGGACTGGACCTTGCGGGAAGGGCGGGTTGCCAGTATTCGCACGGAGTTTCTGCCCAAGGTCGAGATTCCACGGTTCGACCCCACAGCGGGAGAAGCCGAGGGCGCGGAGCTTGATGTTAGGCGGCTCGCGTCCATCGAGTCCGAATCTCACCAGATCTGCACAGCGCTGGAGCGCTTTGTCGATGGCTACGCTGCCTGGATTGCAAGCCAGGTATCCGCGTTGGATGGGTTGGAATCCCGTTATCAGAAACCTGCCTCCCGCATTCTCGCGCGAATCAAAGACGCCGAAGCACGAATGCGAGCCGGTGTCCTGCTTCTGCGTGATGACCCCTTAGCCGCGCGCGCCTTCGGCCTCGCCAATGAGGCGATGGCTCGACAGATGCGCTATTCGTCCCCGCGCTGGCGTCCGTTTCAACTCGCATTCCTGCTGCTGACCATCGAGTCCGCGACCGACGCCGACTCGGATCACCGCGATGTCTTGGATTTGATCTGGTTTCCGACCGGTGGCGGTAAGACCGAGGCCTATCTGGGGCTGATGGCCTTCGTGATTTGGTGGCGCCGGCTCAAGTACCAAGCAAGCGGCGGTGGCACGACTGTGCTGATGCGCTACACGCTTCGACTACTCACCAAGGATCAATTCCGACGCGCGGCGCGGCTGATCTGCGCCATGGAACTGATGCGCCGCGCCAAGCCTACGCAACTTGGTCATGAGCCGGTGACGCTGGGGCTCTGGGTGGGCGGCGCATCGAGCCCGAACAACTTCGCCGTTGCAAAGCAAGCCGTCGAAGACGCCATTGAAGATGAACAAGACCGTCCACCGAGCCTGATGGTGCTGGAATCCTGCCCCTGGTGCGGAACGCCATGGCATGTGCGGCACAACTTCGACGCCAGCGGGGAGCACTTCCGCTTCCGCTGCACCAATCCCGACTGCGATTTCGGGAAAACAAAAGATGGCACGCTACCCTGCAACGTGGTGGACGCAGCCCTCTACAAGGCGCCGCCGACGCTGCTGCTCGCGACCATCGACAAGTTCGCTCGCCTCGCCTGGGAGGAACGCAGCTTGGCCTTTTTCGGTCGTGACGGAAACCGCCCGCCGGAGCTGATTATTCAGGACGAGTTGCACCTGATTGCGGGCGCCCTGGGCTCCATTGCTGGGCTGTATGAGGCGGGCTTGGAGACCGTGCTGCGCATGCGCGGCATGTACCCAAAATACATTGCATCCACAGCCACCATCCGCATGGCACACGAGCAGGTGGAGCGACTCTATGGGCGCGAGGCGGCGGTATTCCCGCCGCCCGGGCTCAATTCCGACGATGCCTATTTCGCGCGCAGCATCGCGCCAACCCGTGAGCAGCCGGGGCGACTCTATGTCGGCTACCTGGCCCCGGCCCGCAATCGCCAGCGCTGCCTCGCTCCGCTGGCAGCGGCTCTTTTGTCGGCCCCGGAAGGGCTGTTCGGCAGTGCCACCTCGGACCAAGATGCGCTACTCGATGCCTGGTGGACGCTACTGGTCTACCACGGCAGTCTCAAGGGCGTCGGCGTCAGCCGCAATGCGCTGCGCGAGATCGAGGAGCGGATCGAGCGACTGCAACGTGAATGGCGCGAACATACTGCCGGCGTTGGTTCGCCAGACCAACCGGTTCCCCCGGCGAAAAGCGAGCCGCGTTGGCGGTCTCAGCTCGCCGAGCGTCTAACCCAGCTTACCAGTCAGATGTCGGCGGACGAGAATGCCCGGGGCTTCGAGGGGCTGGCAAAGGGGCGCGACACCGCGGATTGCCTCGATCTGGCCCTGGCCACGAACATGGTCTCGGTTGGGCTCGATGTACCCCGCCTTGCTGCAATGATTATCAACGGTCAACCGCTGACAACAGCGGAGTACATCCAGTCCAGCTCTCGGGTCGGTCGTGGTGCCGTGCCTGGCATTGTGGTGGCCAACTATTATCGCGATCAGGCCCGCAGCCTGTCTCACTACGAAGACTTCCGTGCCTATCACGAGGCTTTCTATCGCTTCGTCGAGCCCACCAGCGTCACGCCATACACCTATCAGGCCCGCTTGCGTGCACTGCATGCGGCTTTGGTCATTGCGGTGCGCCACGCGAGCGACGATCTGACCGCCAACCAGCGAGCCCATGCATTCGACCCGGGAAAACCGGAAACAGCTAAGTTGATTGAAGAGTTCATCAAGCGTTGCCGCTGCGCCGATCCGGGACGCGGGAACGAGACCGCTGCACACATTCGACGGCTGGTCGAACATTGGGCTGACACCGCTCGCAGGGCTAACGAGCAGCGAGAACTTCTTGTCTATTCCGGACCGGATCGCGACCGAAAGGATAAGCGTCTGCTTTACACTCACGACGCCCGCGTGCGAGGCGAATGGGTCACGCTGAACAGTATGCGCAATGTTGAGCATGAGGCGTTGGTAAAGATCCTATGAAACGCTACATCCCGACTCGTTGGTCCCATGTGCTCGGCTTCAGCGGTGTCGGCGCATTGGTGCGCGCCGACAATGATCTCTTTGTGGTCATGGACATCAGTCATTGGACCGACAAAAACCGCAAACCCGCTGGCGAGCCTTTGTACTACGTGGACCTGTTGCGGGGCGCCCTTGGCCTCGACGACAAGCGGCTCCTGCAGCCGCCGCTGGCGCGGTTGATCAATAACGGCGCTGTGGACGGTATCTGTGTGCCGGCGGTGCGCTTCCCGCGCTGGGCGCGCTGCCCGAGCTGCGGACTGCTCCATTACCTGCCATGGCGACCCCAAGGGCAGGAGCATCCTTCACTGGAGGATCCTCGCTGCCATTGCGAGAAGCGCTCACGTTTAAGGCAGGTGGACTGGGTCGTCGCCCATCCGGACGGCGGGCTCTGGGATGTGCCCTGGCACTGGCTCGCCCATCGCGGCGGACAGGCGGACTGTCGCGAGTCCAATGAGCAACGATCGTTGCACCTGCGGCGTGATGGCAGTAGTGGTCATTGGACTCTGCATTGCGACCGCTGCTGCTCCTCCGGGCGCTTCAGTCCCAGCCAAGAGTTTAAGAATGAGCAACGTGCGCCCTTGCAGCCCTGGCAGAAACACGCGGGAGGTCAGACCGTTCCCAGCAAGCAGCCGGCTCGCATTCTAGAGGTCAATGACCCGAGGCTCTACTTCACCCGGTTGCAGGGCGGTTTGGTGATCCCGCCCGAGTCGCAGGTCGAGCGCGGCGGGGTGTTGGATCGTCTGTATCGCAATCATGGCATGCGGATGGACATCGCGCGCTCTAGGACCAAATTGGCGCGCGGTGGCCTGTTGCGACGATTGGCAAACGAGTTCGGCTGCACGCGCGGAGCATTGGAGGAGGCACTGGAGCAGATCGAAGCCGGCTGGCCACTCCACGGCGAGACCGCAACAAAGGGCCAGCTGCTTGAAAAGGAGCACCGGGCACTGACAACGCCAATCGCGAATCAGCTTGAGGGCGAGGACTTCGTCACCGAGCATCAAACTGTCGCTTGGCAGTCGTTGCTGTTGGATCAGCCCGATGCATCTCGAGTCCGAGCGGTTCGGGACGCCATGCAGCAACTGGTCGCCGTAACCCGCCTGCGCGAGATCCGCGTCTTCACCGGCTTCCATCGCGTCGAGCAATGGTTCGACGACGGCATCAAGCCCGACAGCGCGCACGATGCCGATGCGCCAACAGCGCGGCTAGTGCCTCCGGATCTTGACGGGCATCTCGATTGGCTGCCGGCGATCGAGCTCTACGGCGAGGGGATCTTCTTCACGCTGAACGAGGACTTACTCCGGCGCTGGGAGGGCCAAGAGCAGCTGTTGCATCGCGCCGAGATGCTGCAACGTCGCTTCGAGCGAACCGGCATGCGCTTCCCGGAAGACCCGCCATTGCCGCTGACCCCGCGCTTCATCCTGCTGCATACCCTAGCGCATCTGTTGATCCGCCAGTTGGAGACGGAGGCCGGCTATCCGGCGGCCTCCATCCGCGAGCGCATTTATTGCGCGGGCGGCCACGAGCCAATGGCAGGTATCCTGGTCTATGTGGCGGTGACGGACATTGCCGGTTCCCTCGGCGGCCTTGCAGAGTTGGCGGAGCCGAAGCGCTTCCTGCGGCTGCTCGCGAGTGTCTTCGATCATGCAGACTGGTGCTCGTTGGACCCGGTCTGTGCCGAGCATGAGGGTCAGGGGCCGAGCCAGCTCAACCGGGCCGCCTGTCACGCCTGTGCTCTGGTGCCGGAGCCCAGCTGCCAGTTTGGCAACATGCTGCTGGATCGGATCTTCGTTGCCGGGGATCTTGGCGGCGAGATCCAATCCTTGTTGGCCTTTGCGGCGACGGATTGAGTGCCGTGGCGGCGCGCAACTGGTCACTGCCCAATATCCAGGACCTGAGTAAGGAGCAGGAGCGTGCCCGGTTGTTGCCGCTGGACGGTTGCCACCTGATTGTCGGCGGCCCGGGCACTGGTAAGTCGGTGCTGGCTCTGCTGCGGACCCGTCGGCACCATCGGGACAAAGGCGGTCAGGGCTACGTATTTCTTGTCTATAACAAGCTTCTGTTGGAGGCGAGCCGGGAACTGGTGGACGGTGCGGTCAATGCCGATAGTTGGATACGAAGGTTCAAGGCCATGTACAAGTGGGCGCTTTCGCAGCATTGTCCTGTGGATGGTACTCCGTACCGGCTCGACTGGCCGGCGATCAATGAGGCAATCCTTAACGCATCCGCGCCCAAGCCACCCGTGACGCCCTTCGTGATCATTGATGAGGGGCAGGATATGCCAAAGGACTTTTATCATGCCTTAGCAGAGTTGGGATTCGAGCATTTTTACGTGGTTGCAGACCAGAATCAGCAGATCACCGACGAACACAGCAGTCTGCGAGAGATTGCAACCGAGCTGGACATCGATCCCGAGAACCGGATCGAGCTGACCGAGAACTACCGCAATTGCGACAGTGTCGCCCGCTTGGCCATGGCCTTCTGTGTCGAAGACCTGGCCAGTCCCTGTGTGAAGTTACCCACCGCAAGGCCATGCGTGCGCGCGCCGGTGCTGGTGGACTATGGTCCCGGCTGCCGTTGGGATTACGACACCCTGGTTGAACGCCTGTTGAAGCTCGCCGACCGCGACCCGGCCAAACTGATCGGCATCATTACGCCAAACAACAAGAGCCGCGAACGTTGGCTCAAATCATTGCGCGAACGTCCAGTCACGCTGGATCATGGACGCCCACGCATCCTGACCTATGCTTCGGACAGTGACGGAGGAGATCATCGCTTTTCCGAGGGCGGTATATTCGTGATTAACGCCCAGTCCTCGAAAGGACTGGAGTTCGATACCGTGTTCTTGGCCGACATTGACGAGTACCCCTACCAGCTCGAGAACAAGGACTGGATGGATGACCTCAAGCGCCGCTTCTATGTCATGGTGTCGCGTGCGCGCGAGCAGGTGATTCTGCTGCGGCAAAGTGGCCGGAACTGCCCGATTGAGGCGATCCTGCCGGTCGATCAAGCAATCCTCAAACGCTGGAGATAAAAAATAACAGTGGCCAATCACAAGCAGCCATCCGTGGAATCGACCGAGCTGGCGACGGCCAACGCAGATGCATCGCGCCAGAAGCCAAGACAGAGTTGGCACTTGCTAACCAATCAACTCAATCTGATGTATACACTCTCAGCGGGTCTGGTGACCGGCCCGAAGGGATTTGGCGGCAAGCATTATGCCGACCCGCTTTCCGTGGTGCCAGGCTGGGTTCCGCTATTTGATGATGTGATTCCGCCTGCTGCCCTGGAGCTAGCAAGGTCCGAAGAAAGTCATCTAGTCCCAATCGTCGCCAGCCTGGACCTCAGCGCCCTGCGCGGTCTGATCCATGCGCAGGACACCCACGGCCAGTTGCGGGCGCTGCAATGGCCAGAGGATGCGCGCGGAGACGAGCGCATGCTGTGGATTCCCGCGCCATTGCCCGTTGCTTGGATACAAGGCATTTTATTTCCATCGAAGGAGGCGCGGGCTCTGGTTCTGGAACAGGCGGCCGATTATGCCAACGTGCCGCTGGATTCCTACAAGTTACAGGTCAAGCCGCGGCTGTACTCGGCCAAGTCGACGGTAGCCTGGCCTATCTACGGACTGTCGCTGCCGGATCGCGACCGGTCGCTGCATCATGTCTCCGGGGTGGGCGCGGTGCAGGGGCTGCTGGTCGGGCTTGGCAATCGCGGCGATGCTTTGGTCACAGCAGCCAGGCACCTGACTGACCCCACCGCGGGTGCAGCGGAGGAGCCCCTTCAAGACCCGGTATTGCGCGGCATCCTTGCCTGGGCGCAGCGCGACAGCGAGCGTGCGAATGCGGACGTTCAGGGTCGTATGCTCGCCCGACTGCTCACTGCGATTATCGACGCCAAGACCCAAGCTGGCGATGCAACAGATCGTGAACGGTGCCCGCCGGATACTCAGCAGGTGGTGCTGGATGGATTGGAGGCGGAGCGACAGGCGCTCGCCGAACCCAAGTGGCAAGATGCGCTGGCACGGCTGATCGCCGACCTCAAGGGGAGCGTTGGGCTTGGCGACGCGACCGTCTCCGAGCTATTGCAGCGCCACCAAAAGCCCTTTTCTCGCGGGTTGATCCTTTTCTTCCTGCGCCAACGATGCGAGGAATTGCTGCGTTTCGAACAGCCCCTGCTGACCGATCAGGATCGGGTCGTCGCAGCAGCCCTGTTCGGCGCCCGCGGCGGTTGGATGGAGCTTCCTCAAGCCCTGAAGGATGTGCCCGGCCTAACCTTGGCCACCTCCCATCGCATGGCAATGCTGGCCCAGCAGGCCGATGCCACGGGGCTGGACCTGGGGCCAGCGCCGCCACGGATCCAGTTGTTGCGTGAACTCTTGTCCGTCGAAGGTGATCGCTGGGCCAAGCGGCAACAGGACGGCGCCTTGGAGTTGGTCCGCGGCATGGGCTGGCAGCAGGTGCTGAAGACGCGGATCAGCCTCGGCAAGGGCGATTACCGCTTGCAGGTCGACGGGCGTGGAGCGCATTTGTTGCTTGACGGCGAGGTCAAGGCTGTGACGACCGATGTGGATATGGGCCGTTTGTTCGAATTGCTCGCGATGACGGCCATCCCGGCGCGGATTGATGCCAAGGTGCGCAAGACGCTGAAGCTCTGAGAAAAATCCATGGAGCCGCGACCATGAAAATGATCCCTTCATCTCCGCACGACACCAACAGCAGTGCCGAGCGCCGCTTTTTCGACCGGCTGCGGGCGGCATTCGAGCAGAGCAAACACTCTGATCGAAACGCGGAGTTGACCGCCTTTCACTCGCTGAATCTGACCCGACATGCCTACAAGCGGTTTGGCGAGATCGACTTCGTCATCCTGGGGCCTCAGGGCATCTTGGTGCTGGAGGTCAAAGGTGGCGGTATTGGCTGTCATGACGGGGTTTGGTACTCCACTGATCGCTCTGGGGCGAGTCACAGGCTCAAGGAGAGCCCGTTTCGGCAGGCTGAATCCGCCATGCACGGCTTGCGCAACCGGGTGGAGGCCGCGCTGTCGCGCAGTATTTGCGCGCAGTTCGTGTGGGGTTATGGCGTCGTCTTTCCGGATTGCGTTTGGTCCGCCTCCGGTGCCGAATGGGATCGGGCGATGGTTGCAGACTTATGTGGTGTAAAAAATACCGAACGATGGCTATCAGGGCTGTTCCGCTATTGGCATGAGCGTGATGGACGTCAGCGCGAACCAGCAACTGCGCAGGCGGTGACTCAGGTCGCCCGATTTTTGCGCCCGGAGCTTGACGTCGGGGTTCCACTACATGTGACGCTGGATGAATTGGAAGAGCGGGTCGCCGCATTGACCGAGGACCAGATGGATCTGCTGGATATCGTCGACGCTAACCCGCGAGTGATCTGCACCGGCGGAGCCGGCACCGGAAAGACCTTTCTCGGTTTGGAGCTAGCACGCCGCTGGGCTGGCGCAGGCAAGCAGGTTCTGCTCGCTTGCCAATCACCCTGGCTGAAACACTGGTTGGAGAAACGTTTTGCGATCGCCGGAGTCAGCGTCAGTGTCGCCAAGGCCGCAGCGACTACGGCGCGTCGTTCCGGCATTGAACAATTCGACGCATTGATCGTCGACGAAGGTCAAGATCTGCTGAACATGGACGCGCTGGACCGACTCGACCGTATGCTGAAGGGCGGCCTGGAGCAGGGGCGCTGGTGTTTCTTTCACGATGTCAACAATCAGGCGGGCTATTTCGGTCCCCCGGATGCCGACGCTTTGGCCATGCTGGAGTCCTACAGTGCAGCGCGGATGCCGTTGAAGCGCAACTGCCGCAATACGCGCCAAATCCTGAGTGAGGTCCAGTCTGCACTGGGTGCCGATATGGGCGTGCGCGGCACCGGCGATGGTCCGGAAGTGTTGCACCGCGAGGTCGAGACCAGGGAAGACATCGCGAAATTGCTGGCAACGGAGATCGAGCGGCTGACTGGTCCTGCGGGACTAACGCCGGCCGAGATTACTATCCTATCCCCGCAGCCATTGCGCCACTCAGTATTTGATTTCTTGCCGGGCAAGCTGGCCGCCAAGATCGTCGAACTGGACGAATTCGCGCTGCGTGACTTCCCGCCGGCACAGATCAGCTTTGCGGAGATCGCCAACTTTAAGGGTCTTGAAAACGAGGCGGTGATCCTGGTTGACTTGCATCGTGAAGCGGATGTCCATCGATCTGTCACCGACCGTTACGTCGGCATGAGCCGGGCGCGGTCATTGCTGATTACTATTGATGGTAATGGGGCGTCCATCTAAGAGCGGCAACTACCCGCTTCGGAAAGGATTAGCCGGCAAGGCCGCCGTCGCGCACCAGCGCCAGCATCTCGGTATAACTCAGACGGCTGCTGTCATCCGTGCCCTCAAGCAGGGCGTCGGCCAGGTCGCGCTTGCTTGCATGCAGTTTGAGGATGCGCTCTTCGATGGTGTCTTTGGCAACCAGTCGGTAGATGGTTACGGGGCGCTCCTGGCCGATGCGATGGGCGCGGTCGGAGGCCTGATCTTCGACCGCTGGGTTCCACCAGGGGTCCATGTGGATGACATAGTCGGCGGCGGTGAGGTTGAGTCCCGAGCCGCCCGCGCGCAGGCTGATCAGAAAGAGATCTCCTTCGCCGGATTGAAATGCTGTCACTGCCGCGCGGCGCTTGGGCTCGGGGGTGCTGCCGTCGAGATATTGGTAGTGGATGCCACGGCTGTCTAAATGTTCGCGAATGATTTGGAGATGGTCGACAAACTGGCTGAACACCAGCGCCTTGTGACGGTTCTCGAGCAGTTCCTCGACCATTTCGGCGAAGGCGTCGAGCTTGCTGCCGGGTAGCGGGCTGTCGGGTAGCGCGAGGCGCGGATGGCAGCAGGCGCGACGCAGGCGCATGATCTCGGCGAGTAGCTGCATGCGCTGCTGACCGGGATTGGCGGTGGCCTCGGCGTTGGCGAGGCGGTCGATGGCTTCTTGGCGCACCGCCTCGTACAGGGCTTTTTCGCTGTCGCTGAGCTCCACGGTCAGGGTGATCTCGGTGCGTGATGGTAGCTCGCTCAGCACCTCGCTCTTTAGGCGTCTTAAGATGAAGGGGCGCAGCAGTTGGCGCAGGCGCGCACGAGCGTCGCGATCCTGGTGCTGTTCGATGGGGTTAGCGAAGCGCGCATTGAAGGACTCCAGCGAGCCGAGTAGCCCGGGATTGATGAAGCGGAACAGGTTCCACAGTTCGCCGAGATGATTCTCAATGGGCGTGCCGGTGGTGATGACGCGAAAAGCGCCTTTGAGTTGCATGATGGCCTGCGAGCGCAGGGTTCGCGCATTCTTAAACGCCTGAGCCTCGTCGGCGACGATGGTCTGCCAGTTTGCTTTGGCTAAGCGTTTACCCTCGGTTTGCAGCAGGCCGTAACTCACCACGATCAGGTCGAAGGGGCCTGCCTGCTCCAGCATGGCGGCGCGGTCGCCGGAACCGAAGCGCAAGGGGTTCAGGGTGGGGGCGAAGCGCGCGGTTTCCTCCAGCCAGTTGCCACACACCGAAGTTGGCGCGAGCACCAGGGTTGGTCCCTCGGGCGCGCGCGACAGGATCAGCCCGAGCGCCTGTACGGTTTTGCCTAAACCCATGTCATCGGCGAGACAAGCCCCGGCGCCCCAGTGTGCCAGGCGTGCCAGCCAGCGATAGCCGTCGATTTGATACTCGCGCAGCTCGGCTTGCAGGGTGGAGGGGATTTTCGGTTCCAGCTCGCGCGCCTCGGCAAGATGCGCGAGACGCTGCTTCCATTCTTTAGATGCCTCCACCTGCATCCCGTCGATCAGCTCGGCGATGGCCGGTGCTGCGAGCGGATGGAAGCGCCCGCCGTCGGTCAGACCGCGCAGTCCCTCAAGGCGCTTGCGCAGCGCTTCGCTGAGCGTCAGGAAGTCGCGCTCGCCCAAGCGCACGAAGCGGCTGTTGGTCGCGGCGGCCAGGAGTTCGCGCAATTCCAGCACCCGGCCGTCGGGCAGATGCAGAGCGCCGCCGAGGTCGAGCCAGTCTTGTTGACTGCTGACCTTGGGGCGCACTTGCGCCAGGTCAGCGGCGGGCGTCAGGCCGATGCGCTTGCCTTTGGGCCAGTCCAGCACTACGGCATCGCCGAGGGCATGGAGTTGTTCGAGCGCGCTCAGGGCGTTTTCCGGGTCCTCGAGCTGCCAACTCCAGGGAGAGTTGTCCGCCGTCTCGGCTTCGAGGGTCGGGCAGCGCGCGATCAGCTCTCGTGCCTGGGAGCGCTCGTCTTTGAGTTTGCGGGTGCAGCGCAGGGCGCGACCACTAATCTCGGTGAACAGATTGGCGCTGCCTTCGCCCGGGCGCAGGTGTGGACCGCCGCCAGCGTCGCCAAAGGGGTGCATGAAGAGTTCCAGGCTGATGCCGTCATCCACGGGCTTCAGGTGAAAATGCGGGCGGGTATCGGCCGGCACCATCTTGGCGTCGTCGCTCCCATCGACACCTCCGATATCCGAGTGCACTGTCACCATGGGGGCCACGGCGGTAAGACTTTTCAGCAGGCGGCTCGAAGCGCCCTTGGGTACGCTGAGTCCGTCTTGACCCAGGATGGCTCCGATTTGTTTGTGCTCGGGCTTGAATTCCACCAGGCGAACGCGGCGTGTGGCTTCTTTGATTGGCAGTGCAGGGCGTGCTTCCTCTGGAAAAGGCAGGATTTGCACCAGGATGTCCTGGCGGCGCTTGGAGACTTTCAGGGTCGGTGCGGCACTGACCAGCTCGATCGGGCTGCTGTCGTCGAGACTGGTGAAGAGCAGCGGATGGCCGACGGCCGCCATCAGAGCACGGTCGGAATCCAGGTGGTAGGTCGTGCGCCCGTAGTAGCCGTAACTTTCCTCGCGCACGATGCAGGCCGTGATCGCTCGATCCTGGGCGGTTAAATGGGGCATTGTCCCCACGTCTTCGGCCAGTCGCTGCAGGCCGACCGCGCGACCGCGTGTCCAGCTGCCAGCCTTGGTGCGTTTTTGCTCGCGCGGTTCCAGGCTGGCCCATTGGCTGTGGATAATCAGCAGCCAGATCAGCCGCAGGGCGCTGGGGCTTTGAGTCTCCCCGACCGCGCGTTGGTCAGGCTTGAGTCGCGCGAGTGCATCGAGCGCCCGCTCCCAGTTGGGTTTGGGTTGTAGCAGTTCGGTCATGGTGACCAACTCGCGTGGGATCAGATCGAGCACCGGCAACTCGCCGTCGAATTTGACCCTCTTCAGCAGCGCGACCGCCTCGTTTGCGTACCAGGGTTGTCCGCCTCTTGCTGCGATTTGGGCCAGGCGAGCGAGCGATGACAGTGAGCTTTGATCCAGACGCTCGCCGATCCAGTGTGCCGCCAGTCCCTGAAACAGCCGCATGAGGGGGTCGCGAGTCGCGCTGAGGCTATAGAGCAAGAAGCAATCAGAAGGTTGGCACTGTCCCGCCAGCAGATTGGCCAGCTCGCCGATGATGCGATAGACCGGGTGCAGGTAGTCGGCGTCGCGGGCGCGCAGGGCGATGTCGACCTGCTTTTGCGCCAGGGAGATGTCCTCGGGTTTGCCGCGCCGCAGCAAGGCGAGCAGGTGCAGGACACCGGCGAGACCGGGCAGCAGAATGTTGCGCTTGCGGGTGGCTTTGCGCGCTGCTTGATGGGCAGCGTCGAAGCCGGCCAGCGCCCCGGCATAATCGCCGCGCACGAAGGAGAGCAGGCCCCTGACGGTCAGGGCGTCGGCTTGAGGTTGCTTGGCCAGCAGCGGGTCGAGTTGCGCCAGGTCGGTCTCGAGCAGGGCGAGCGCGCCATCGGGATCGCCCTTGAGGGCAAGCTGAAGGGATTCGAAGTCGGTCACGGTTTGAGTTCAGGCAGCACAAAATCCAGTCTCGCTAGCCCCTTGCGGAAGGCGGTGAGCTTTTTCTCTGGCACGCAGAGTAGGCGGTCTCCCGCGCGGTGGCAGTGCGCGGCCGTGGCCGGATCGCTGCTCAGCATGGCAGCCAGCGCGGCATCGCGGCACTGAATGAGCCGTGCCGTGCCACCATCGACCAGTGCGGTGGCGCGTTCTTCAAGGCTGGCGAGCCATTCATCTAGCTCCGGTGGCAGGTCACCTTCGAGTGCAGTTTGCACAAAGTCGCGGATGCGCTCGCGGTCCTCGGGATTGGCGCCCTGAGTCAGTATTTCATCGGCGTTCAGGCGCCAGCGTTCGGGTGATTCTGCGTTTGCGATCTGTTCAAGCTGTAGCTGCTCGGCCGGATCGCTCGGGCGCAGCTGGGTCAGGCTCAGGTCGGACTCGACGCGCAGCAGGGCAGGGCGCTCGGGCAAGCGCGGGCTGTAGGTCTCGGATAGGTCCAGGCAGTAGGCCCCAAGGTCGTTCAGGCGCACATAGCTCAGACCGTCATAGCGGCTTAGAAAGGAGAATTCATCCACGCCCCAGCGGCCGCCAAAGTCCGGGCGGGCATCGTAGGGCAGGGTGTAGGCGACATCAATCAGCCCCAGGGTGGCCAGGTACTCGAACAGATAAACCAGGGTGTAGCGGGCTTCCAGAATTTCAAAAGCATCGCCGCCGTCATAGCCCAGGCTGCCGTAGTTGGCATCGACGAAGTAAAGCTTCCAGGGGTTGCCGGCCACCTCGAAGCGATGATGCTCGGCCTTCATCAGCCGGAACAGATCATCCACCGCCATCCATTGGCCGACCGGGCAGCAGGCGCGCAGCGCATCCTCAATGACCTGGCGCCGGTCGAGGGGTGGCGAGAGCTTGACGCCTTTGGCGGTTTGGCCCTTGATGAGGTCCACCCGGCGCAGCTCGTCTGGGGGGCCCTTGCTCTGCCAGCGCTCGAACAGGTGCGCGACCACCTCGTGCAGCGGCTGAGACAGCGCCTTCTTGCCGCGCGGCGTCAGAGCAAGTTTGCTGCCGTCGATCTTCGCCAGTCCGCCGGCCTGCAACAGCAGCGGCCAGGCGAAGGGGCGAATCGGGCGGATGGAGCCACCGGCATAGCGCGGGGCTTCTTCATCGTCTTCTGCGCTGTACCAGTCCCCGTCGAGTAACAGTGCCTCGATCCGACCGATGGCGGCGGCACTCGGCAGGCCGGTTTTGGCGCCCACTGCCAGCTTGCCCTGCGCTACCAGCCGCAGCAGTGCTGGTAGCTCCTGGCGCACTCGGGGCTCGGTATCGGCGCGGCGCAGCCTAACATGATCGTCTTCTGCGCCGCGGGCGATTGTCTCCGGGAGTTGGTCATCCCCTAAGGTAGCGATCACCAGGGGCGCGGGTGGCGGGACCAGCGCCGCCAGACGCTCGGCAAGATCGGGCGGGACATGTCGATTGTAGAACAGGATTTCAAGCGGGCTCGGTGGTGAAGGCTCCTCGCGGCGGCTGTAATAGCCATAGGAGGATCGGGTAAAAGATTTCGGCACCGAGCCATACTTGGCCTTGAAGCCAACGCCATCAAACCAGCCCTGCCAGTTGTGCACCGCCTCCGCCACGGCATTGCGCTCCAGGTCTGTCAGCTGGGCGACTGTCGTTGCCAGTGCATCGGAGAGCAAATGCCCGCTGATGGCCGCGACCAGATCGGCCTTGCGGTTGAGGCCGGACCCATTGGGGAGATGGACGCGGCGTTGCTTGAGGTCGTTAACGGTGTAGGAGTAGAGGGCTTCTGTTAACGTCATGGGATTTCTGGGTTGTATCGTCCCTGAAGACTGTCAGGCCGTTTGCAGGCAGCGCAGTTTGATATGGCCAACAGTCGTTGAAAATCTGTCGGCAATCAGGGTTGCCGCAATGGCAACGGCTTTGTGGTTGGTTCGCTCAAGGAGGTCTGTGATGCGATTCTTTGTAAAGGCACCGGTGCAATTCCCTCTGGTTTTGCTTTGCTTATGGTTGCCGATTTCTCTGATTGGCGTGGATGCGGTTGCGGCAGAGCCTGCGGAATTGTCACAGGGTCAGCCGCACACGCCGGTGCCTGGAACAGCCGAGCATCGCGCGATTCTCGACGCGTTGCGGGATGAGGAACCGCGTTGGCTCTAATGCTGCGCGCGGCGTTTTTCGACTGCTTTGGCCAGTTCATGCAGCATCGGCGAAGTCTGGTCCCATGACACACAGCCGTCGGTGATGCTCTGGCCGTAAACGAGGTCCTGGGTGGCCGTCAGGTCCTGACGGCCGCCGACCAGGTGGCTTTCGATCATGGTGCCCATGATGTGCTGGTTGCCGCGCGCGATCTGTCGCGCTACGTCATTGCAGACCTGCACCTGGTTCTCGGGTTTCTTGCGGCTGTTGGCGTGGCTGAAGTCGATCATGATCTTGGGTGCGATGCCGGACTCAATAATGGCATCGGCGGCGATCTTTACGCTCTCGGTGTCGTAGTTGGGCCGGCTGCCGCCGCGCAGGATGATGTGCGTGTCCTGATTGCCGGTGGTGCTGAAAATGGCCGAGTGGCCCTGTTTGGTCACGGACATAAACACATGTGGGCGGGCAGCGGCGTGGATGGCGTCGATGGCGACTTTCACGCTGCCGTCGGTGGCGTTTTTGAAGCCGACCGGGCAAGACAGGCCTGAGGCCAGCTCGCGGTGGCCCTGGCTCTCTGTGGTGCGCGCGCCGATGGCGCCCCAGCTCACCAGATCAGCGATATACTGGGGGCTGATAAGATCCAGAAACTCGGTCCCGCCGGGGATGCCCAAGCGGTTGAGATCGAGCAGCAGCTTGCGCGCCAGCCCTAGGCCCTTGTTGATGGCAAAGCTGTTGTCCAGATCCGGATCGTTGATCAGGCCTTTCCACCCGACCGTTGTTCGGGGTTTCTCGAAATAGACGCGCATGACGACCAGCAGATGCTCGGCTAGTTCGCGCCGCGCCCCCAGTAGGTGCTCGCCGTATTCGAGCGCGGCATCGGGATCGTGCGCCGAGCACGGGCCAGCGACCACTAGCAGGCGGTCATCCTCGCCGTGCAGAATGCGTTGGATCTCGGTGCGGGTGCGATAGACGGTCTCCGCCACCTCCTCGGTAATGGGAAACTGGCGGTGCAGTTCCTCGGGAGCGATCACCTCGGTGATGTTGCGGATGCGCAGATCGTCGGTTGCATGGGTCATGGTCGGGACATCGGAGCCAGGAAAATCCGCTAGTATAGCGAAGTTTGGCCCGATACTCGGGTGGTCATCCGCGCTTTTTGCCGTGAATTTCTTGGATTGATTGTCCGGACGGGCCGGGACCATGAACATCGCCCTGCATCAGACGGAGTCATTCTCCGGGATGGCCGGGACCATGAACATTGCGGTGAAACAGCAGATTCATTCTCCGGACGGGCCGCCGGGACCATGAACATTGCCCTGCATCAGACCGAGTCATTCTCCGGACGGGCCGCCGGGACCATGAACATTAAGGAGTGATATGAAGTCTTCCGGACAGTCCGATGAGGGCAAACCTCGGGGCCGGCGTCAGGCGGGTCGCAGCGGACGCGCGCGAGAGACGGTGCGCGAGCGCGATATTTACGCCGCTCCGCCGCACCGACGCGATGCCGATGGGGCTGATGTTATTGTCAGCACCGAGCTGCGTAAGCCCAAGGTGTATCTCACCGCGCCATTAACCGTGGAGAAGGTCGACCTGCCTCGGTTCATGGGGCGCTGGTACGAGATGGCGCGGCTGCCCTATTTCACTGAGCGGCGTTGTGTGGATAACGTGGTTGCGGATTATCGCCTCGGCGAGGACGGCATGGTGTATGTCAAAAACCGCTGTCGTTATCGCGACGGGCGCATCAGCGAGGCAAAAGGTGTGGCGCGAGTGTTGGATTATGGCCGCAATGCGCGCCTGCAGATCAGCTTTCGCATGCTCTATGGCGTTTATGTGTTCTGGGACGATTACTGGATTATTGGTCTGGGTGCTGATTATGACTATGCGCTGATCGGTCAGCCCACCAAGACCCGCGCCTGGGTGCTGGCGCGCGATCCGCAGGCAAGCGATGCGCTGATCGATAGCTGGTTGCGTGAGTTTGGCGACAAGGGCTTTCCGGCGGAGAACTTTTTGCGCACCCGTCAGGATATGGCCGGATTGGAGGCCATGATGGAGCCATCAGGGAGCCATTCGGGAGAGAAATAGCTGCGCGCCTGGGCCTGATTCCCCCTTCGAATCATGAACCCGCCAATTGGCGGATGCCGGTCAGGGCGGTTTGAATGACTTGCCCCTGCACGGCGTTTGGCTCGGATTGATCGTCGGTCTGATTTGGCGGCTGCTTGCAGACCAATCGGCATAGCCTGTCGCTGGGTGACTCGAAGTCGCAATGGCTCGCTTGCGGAATTGGCGTCAGGCTGAGTGCGGAGGCGACCCGGTAGACGGGCGCGGCATTGTTGTTGGCATTACAGTTGCTGGGCATGCCGGTGAGCGCGATCAACGGCACTGCCAGTCCCTCAGCTGCCCGGCGACCGAGATCCTGGCTATCCACCAGATCCAGCGTTAAAACTCCTGTCGCGCTTGGATCGTTGCGCGCGGCCAACAAGGCCGCGAGTGCGCCGGCGGAGAAGCCGGCGTAAATAACCCGCTTGGCGCCAAGCGCTCGCGCTAATTCCATCATGTCCTGACTGTTGGCCACATGGCCACCGGAGATGGGTGAGTCGTGGCGAGAATTGAGGGTCGCGACCGGAAAGCCAGCCTCTGCCAGCGCCACCGCAAGTCCTTGCATATGGCGCTGATCGCGCAAAAATCCGTGGGCCAGAATGACCCAGGGCTGCTTGCCAGCAACCTCGGCCTGATGCTTGGCGCGACTTGGCGCGCCCGTGCTGATGGGTATGAATGTCCGGTAGTCGAGCAGTGGCCCAGCATCCATCTTGAGTTGATGATCGCTCACCCGGACCTTGTCGGACAGAGGGGCGATAGTGGTCTCGCCCTGCTCCGTGTCCAATCCGGAGTCGCCAAGCCAGGCACAGCCGGCGGGCGCTAGCGCCAATATGATGAAGATCAGCAGGAAGCGGATGAGCCATTTCATGCGCTCATAGATGCGCCCGGGTTCGCGCTCGCGCAAGGCCGGTGATGTTGTCGCCCGCCTTGTCGTCAGGATGACTCATGATACCCTGTCGCCATGCCAAACCCGACTCTCCGTCGCCGTTCCCGGTCAACAACTACAGGTCTGCCGGTGCGCATCCGCCGCCGCACGGACGGCGCCGGTGCGCCGCGAGAATTGAGCGCTTTGCTGCACTCGCTCTACCGTAATCGCGGGGCCTGTCGCGACCAGGGGCAGGCGCTTGCCGACCTGCATCCCGCCGATCAGCTGCTAGGCGTTCAGGCTGCCGCCGAGTTGCTGGCGCAGGCGGTTACCGATCAGCGTCGCATCCTGGTGGTGGGCGACTATGACGCCGATGGCGCGACAGGGTCCGCCGTCGCCCTGCTCGGGCTGCGGGCGCTGGGTGCCGGGGAGGTCGATCATCTCACCCCCAGTCGCTTTGCCGATGGCTATGGGCTGAGCCCCTCGGTGGTCGATGCTGCTGCCCTGCGCGCGCCCGAGCTCATCATTACCGTCGATAACGGCATTGCCAGCCTCGCCGGGGTGGAACGCGCCAATGCGCTGGGGATTCCGGTGCTGATTACCGATCATCACCTGCCCGGGGAGCGGCTGCCGGCCGCAGCAGCCATCGTCAATCCCAATCAGCCGGACTGTGATTTTCCGAGTAAGGCGTTGGCCGGGGTGGGGGTGATTTTCTACCTGCTAGCCGCGACCCGCACCCGGCTGCGTGCGCAGAGCTGGTTTGATCAACGCCGCCCGGAGCCCAATCTGGCCGAATTGCTCGATTTGGTCGCGCTTGGCACCGTGGCCGATGTGGTGCTGCTCGATCACAACAATCGCATCCTGGTCGAACAGGGGCTCAAACGTATTCGCCACGGGCGCTGCCGCCCCGGTTTGCGTGCGCTGCTCGAAATTGGCGGGCGGCGCATCGAGCAGATCACCGCGCGCGACCTGGGCTTTGTCGCCGGGCCCCGACTCAATGCCGCCGGACGCCTGGAGGAGATGTCCATCGGCGTGGAATGCCTGGTCACTGCCGATCCGGTGCGCGCCATGCAACTCGCGCGCGAGCTTGATGCGCTCAATCGCCAGCGCCGCGAGCTGGAGGCCGAAATGCGCGAGGGAGCGGAAAGCCTGGTCGAGCGTCTCACTCTGGAACAAGACGCGCTGCCGCCTGGCCTGTGCCTTTTTCGCGAGGACTGGCACCAGGGCGTAATTGGCATTGTCGCCTCGCGCCTCAAAGAGCACTATCACCGACCGGTGATCGTCTTCGCCCGCGCCGATAATGGCCAGTTACGCGGCTCGGCGCGCTCGGTCGAAGGGCTGCATCTGCGCGACCTGCTTGCCGCCATCGACCACCGCCATCCCGGGCTGATGGACCGCTTCGGAGGTCATGCCATGGCCGCCGGCGTGACCATGGCCGAGGCGCATTTAGAGGCGTTTCGCGAGCTTTTCTTCACTCTGGTGGAGGCGGAGCTTGGCAATGCCCCGCAAGAGCGCGAAATCCTGTCAGACGGCGAGCTGGCGAGCCCGCTGCTGTCGCTGCAAACTGCCGAAGCGCTGCGCGTCGCCGCGCCTTGGGGCAAGGGTTTCCCAGAGCCGGTTTTCGATGGGGAGTTCGCCATCTCCGAGGTCAGGGTACTCAAGGAGCAGCATCTAAAACTGCGCGCCCAGGCCGCCGACGGCACCGCCATCGATGCCATCGGCTTTAACCTCGCCGCCTGCAAGAGCGGGCTGGGCAAGCGCGCGCATCTGGCCTACCGTTTGGACGTGAACGACTATCGCGGACTGCGGCACCCGCAACTCATGCTGGAGCATGCACAGAACGTCAGTGACTAATAAACATCTGGAATCAGACGGCGTCCATGGCTATGCCGTGGCGCCCGATGGCATTGAAGACGGCCCAAGCAAAAGCGCCGTTAAGCGCGAGCATCACGCGCTGCAAGAACTTGCCGAGCAACTCCTGCGCCTGCCGCGGGCGGAACTTGAACGCCTGGCACTGGACGCCAAGACCTGGGAAGCCATCGACGAGACCGTGCGCATCAAGGACAAGCGCGCCCTTGCGCGGCACTACAAGCGCATCGCCAACTGCCTGGCGCGTCTGGATCAGGAACCCCTCAAGGCACTGCTGGCCAAGCGCGACCAGGCCGAGCGAGTCGCGACCGCCACACACCATCAGCTCGAGCGCTGGCGCGAGCGGTTGATTACCGAAGGCGACGCAGCCCTCGGTGAGTTTGTGACGGAGTATCCACAGGCCGAACGTCAGCCGCTGCGCGCCCTGATCCGTGTCGCCCAGCGCGATGCCAAACGCAGTCGGCCCGATGGGCCGCGCAAACTGTTTCGGTACCTGCGGGACCTCGTGCAATCCGGTTGAGGACACCTCAAACCGCATTCGGTTAAACGCAATTCGCGATTAGGCTTTTTCGATTACGGCCTGTCAGGACAAGGTCGGCCACCTTGGTGCTTGCACTGTTAGGGCTTCTTTTCTATCCTGTACGGCATTACCGTACTTTATGAGGCGCCGCTGATGTACAGCACAAGTGTGAACAAGTTTCGAGACGGTTTGAAAAACTTTGTAGAACAAGCGGTTAATCAACACATGCCGTTGCGCGTTACGCGACGGAACGGGGCTGATTTTGTTGTGATGAGTGCCGAAGACTGGGACCGCGACCAGGAAACCTTGTACGTACTCCAAAATACTAGCCTCATGCGCCAGATCGCGGAATCTAGCACGACCCACGTCACCCGCACCGGATATTCAGCGACCCAAGAGCAGCTAGATGAGATCCTTGGTATTTGAGGGTAAATCATGGGAAGTGTATGAGGATTTGCGACAGCGAGACAAAGGGATACACAAGAACCTTTGTGCGATTTTAAAAGAAATGTTGCGTGGCGATCCGAGTAAAGGGCTGGGAAAACCGGAAGCCTTACGTCAGAACCTCACAGGATTCTGGTCGAGACGCCTTAGCCAAAAGGATAGGCTTGTGTATAAATTTGACGATACCAATATCTATATTTTTGCGATTGGCGGCCATTACGACGCATTTCAGCATTAACGCCATGCTCCGCCGGGCCGGTTTGGCGAGAGCGAAACCGGCTTCGGCTGGAGCATCTCGTCTTCATCTTTGGAGGTGGAGCGCTTGCGTTGCTGCACGAGCCGATAGGCCTTTTTCAGGCAACGGATGTTGTAGGCACTCTGGCGCCAGTCGCTCAGGCCATGGTCTGCACAGAAGGAAGCCGAGGTCTCGATGCTCTTGCGCACCGCGTCCTGAAGCAGATTGATGTCAGCAATGGGGTTTGCCGGCGCGCTGGACTTGGCGCGCTTGCAGCCAGCCTTTTTTCAGCCAGCTGAACAGCGTCACCGACGGCATCGCCAAGGCGCGCGACAGCTCGGGTAGAGGCGCACTACGGAGAAATCAGCATAGTCCTGCTGCTTAGAAAAATCTCGCACTTTCGTAATAGTTACACACTGCATAATACAATTTCTGGGGTTGTCTTAGGGAAAGGCGAATTAATTCAGTCTCGTCAAATCCATATATTATCAAATTATGCGCTTCCCGCGTGTATTGTATGTTGCTAGACTCTCTCTTTGTAGCAATTTTTTGTTTTGGCGCGTATCTGCTTGCCTTAGTCCTCACTTATTTCTTGTTGCTGTTGAGCAAGGAACCAGCACCGCGAGTTTCCTTTCGACTCGACCTGAAGCTCAAGCGATTGCCTGAATCCCCATCTTCTCGATGACAGTGAGGAGTCGAAGCGCTGGACCGCCGGGGCGCTTGACGCCTCGCTCCCAGTCCGAGACCAGGTTTCTGCTGACATTGAGGTAACGGGCAAAAACTGGCTGAGAGAGATGCTCGCGCTCGCGCAGAGCACGAATGCCCTCGGGAGAGAGGGGCTCGACCGGCGTCAGACAAGCGTCGTCGAATTCGCGCATGGTCTGCTTGTCGATGGCACCCACCTCTTGGAGAGCCTCCATGGTCTCGTGAATCGAAGTCATCGCCTCACTACGATATTGTCTAGCCATCCTGTTCAACCTCCGAGAATTGCCCCATCTGGATCAGCGCAGAGAGCTGCTCGTCCGTCATCTCAAGAACGGGACGCGCCGCCTTCTTGAATGCTGTTTCTTCCTCGACGCTGATGTTGGCTTGCTGACTTTTGGCAAATCTATAGACGAAGAAGGCACGATGCGTTTGCACTCCTCTTCCATATCACACTAAGTATTATATCATCGCCTCGAAAAATCACCTCCACGAAAGATCCAGGCGTTCGTCAGCACAACGGTAGGATGATTGGCAGAGAATCTGATCTGCCATCAGACGTATGGGGTTCGGTAGCACCTTGATGTGACGCGCTGATCCGGACAGAATCCGGTGATGCTCTAGCATCCCAGTCGATTCTAGCCGTTGAAGCAGTCGGCACTCATTGTCAGCCATGGTTCGCTATGTGAAGCTTCACCTAGGCGTTCAAATCAGACGTTCCCTAACGACGTCCTCCTCAAGCCGGCCATGGACATCGTCCAGCAACCGGGTTGCCTCTCGCTCGCGGCCGGTTTCACGCCACAGCGTTGCCATGTCGGTGGCGGCGCGTAACTCCAGGGACAAGGCCCCCTGATGACGACTGATCGATAACGCCTTGTTGAAGCAGGTTTCGGCTTCCTGCACGTCATCCGGCGATGCCTCCATCAGGCAGATGCCCTTCAAACGGTGATAGTCCGCCTCCAGGTAAGGTTCGTTGCGTTCATCCGCCAGGGCAATCGCATCATCCAGAACCGCCAGGGCTTCCGGATAGCGTGCCAGATGGACAAGCCCGTCGGCCAACTGCTGGTAAAAGAGAATTCTTGCCGCGCCGGGAATCTCGGGGTTGTCCCGCAGTTGGTCGAGAAATGCCAGGGAGTCCGACGCATCTCCGCGCATGGCGCTGACCCACGCCCAATCGGCCGCGGCCGACAGCTGCCAGAACGGCAGTTCAAACTCAGCGGCGCAGGCGAGGGATTCCTCGACATAGCGTGCCGACACCTCGACATCCCGACGCCAGCGACTGACCAGCGCACAGCCGTAAAGGGCGATGCACAGGCTATGCGGGTGGGCCTGCTCCCTGGCGTTTGCCAGGGCGCTTTCCACGCAGGCCCAGCTCTGCCCGGGATAGCCGCGCAACCACAGTATCATCGCCAAATGCACGCCGTTGTTGATGGCAACATTTTCGCCAAACCGGGCGACCATCTCGCTGTGGTGTTCGGGCCGGTAAAGTGCGGCTCCTTGCGTGTGATGAGCAAACCCGCCAGCCAGATCCCCCGAGCAAGCGATACTGACGCCATAGGAATCGTGGGCTGCCTGCAGCTGCACCGGGTCTTTGGTTTGCTGCGCCAGACGCAGCATCTGTTCGGCCATTTCAGAGGCGGCCTGACTACCCAAATACATGTAGTCGACCATCCACAGCCGGCGCAGGGTCGCGAACAAGCCGGCCTCGTCTTTCTCTCCGCCGCTCAATTCCATGGCCTTGAGATGCGCCTGACGAGCCTCCTCACAGCCATAACCCCCGGCACTCATCCAGGCCGCCCCCAGGTTGAGATAGAGCATCGTCTCCAGCCGGGTGTAGGTGCCATCTGCCGGCAAGCTGTGCAGCGCGTCTAGTGCCGCGTTGAGGTGCTCGATCGCCTCGATGTTGGCGCCGGTGGCCAGGTCGCGGCGGCCGGCCATCGCCCAATACTCCGCGGCCCTGGCGATCTCGCCGCCGCCAAAGCAGTGTCGGGCCGCCAGTTCCGGACGTGTTGCCACCAGCTCCGGGAAGTCCGTCAGCAGCGCCTGCGCGATGCGCTGGTGAGCGGCTTTGCGGTCGGCACGGGTTTGCGATTGATAGCAGACATCCTGGATCAAGGCGTGTTTGAACTGGGCGGTGGTTTGCCCCCGTTCGGTCAGCAAGCCGGTTTCAAACAGCAGCGTCAGATGCTCGTCAACCTGCTGCCCGTCCAGGGTCGAGGCCGCTTGCAGCAGTGGCAGGTCAAACTCCCTGCCGAGGCATGCGGCAAGCTGGGCCGTCCCTTTCGCCCGGCCCAGATCGTCGACACGGGTGGCCAGGAGATCATGCAGGGTGGAGGGGATCGTGGCGTTTGCAGCATCCGCGATGCTGGCGACGATCTCCTCGATGAACAGCGGGACGCCGTCCGCTCTCTCGATGATCCGCGCCACGGTCTCCTTTGGCAGCCTTGCATCCAAGGCCATGACCATCTGTTCGACGTCTTGCTGGCCCAGCGGCGACAGGGTCGCGGTATCGGCCTGGGTGGACGTCCACGGCGGGATGAAGCCGGGGCGCGCGGTCAGCAACATCAGCACCCCTGCTGAGTTGGCGCGCTCGACGAACCCGCTGAGAAACTCCAGCGTGGAATAGTCGGCCCAGTGCAGATCCTCCCAGATCAGCACTGCGCACTTGCCGGCCACCATGGACAGCATCAGCTCGGCAAGCAGGGAAAAGGTGTGCTGCTTTACTTCGTCTGCCGTCATGGCCAGGGCTTGGTATCCCGTGGGCAGCGGCAAGCCCAACAGCTTTCCGAGCAGGGACACGGCGGCGGCATCGCGGCTGAGCGGTGTCGCGGTCAGATGGGCGGCGAGCTTGTGAAATTTCCGCCCCGGTGTGTCTGTCCGCTTGAAGCCAAAGACCGTCTCGATCAAGCCAATGACGGGATGAAACGACGAGTGGCAGCTCTCGGCGAAACAGCGCAGCTCGAATACCGCACCATCGCCAGCGGCCGCCTGCCGGAAGCTGTGGATCAGTCGCGACTTGCCGATGCCCGGCTCACCTTGCAGCAGGAGCACATGACCCTGGCCCGCCTTGGCCTGACGCCACAGGCCGTGCAGTCGCGCCAATTCCGCGTCTCGGCCCACCATCGGCGTCAGACGGGTCGCCGCATCAAGCCGGCTGCGAGCACTGTTCGCGCGCATGACCCGGTAGACGCACCGTGCCTTTGCCGCGCCCGGGGTGGGCATGTCCCGCAGCTCGGCGCACTCGAAATAACGGCCGGCAATGGCATGGGTCGCGTCGCTGATCGCCACGCCACTCTGACCCGGCGGCAGCGTCTGGCGAAATTGGATGGCCAGGCGCGATGTCTGGCCGACGCTATCCGGGATGGACGGATCCAGCCCGGTCACGATCATGCCGGTGTGCACGCCGATGCGGGCCTCGATCACGGCACCGGCGTCCTGAACCATGGCGAGCGCGGCATTCACCCCATGGCGTGCCGCGTTTTCATTGGCCTGCGGATACCCGAAATAGACCAGCAGGCCGCCACCATGAGCCTGAACGGTGTGTCCACCATGGCGGCGAACGATGTCCAGGCAGCGGGCTTGGGGGGAGCGCAAGCGCTCCAACGCCTCTTCGGGATCATCACTGTCGAACGCCTCCCTCAGAGTCAGCTCGCAATAGAGCACGGTGACCTGACGACGCTCGGCCGGTGCCGCCGAGACTGCCAGCCGCGCCTGGCCCTTCGTCCGTGGTCGCGCAGCCGCGCCGACGTCGCCGCGCCGAATCTGCCGCGCCAGCCGTTGTGTTTCTTCCTCCGGCAAGGCGGCCAGCTCGCTTTTCAGCAGCTGCACGCACTTGCTGTATTGGTGAAGCGCAACGCCCGATTGATTGTCCAGCGCGTACAGACGCATCACCCGGCGATGGCCCGACTCGTCGGTGGGCTCCAGCTCGACGTAGCGCAGGGCAAAGGGCAAGGCCCCGGCATGATGGCCGAGTCGCTCATGACAGGTCGCGAGCCGCTCGAACAGCGCCAGCGCATGGCGATGCAGCGCTTCGCGCTGGTGCAGCAACCACTCATCGAAGGCGTAACACCCCGGCAGGGCAAAGCCCCGCAGAAACTCACCGCGATAGAGTCCGGCCGTCTGCTCCATCTCCGCCAGGCAAGCCCGGCACTGTTGCTCGGATTGCCTGTCGCAGGCAGCAAGCGGCCTGGTGAAATTAAACACATCGATGGACAGATCGGGGATGAAACGCAGACTCTGTTTGCCGGCGATGAACAGACCCTTGCCCGAGGGCCCCTCGATGGCGCGACGCAAGTCCGACAAGGCGCGGCGCAAATTGCCGCGTGCCGTGGTCGGGTCCTGTCCCTCCCACAAGAGTTCGGCCAGAAACTCGCGCCGGTGATCGCGCGGCGGCTCGACCGCCAGATAGGCGAGCAGGGCGCGCATCGTGTTGTAAGAGACGCCATCGATCGGCCGGCCATCCAGCCGGATATCGAACCCGTTGAACAGCCTCAACGCCAGCGCGCGTCCCCTGTTTCCTATGCCCATATCGGCTCGCTTCAATATCCGCGCTGCTCAGCAACAGCACAGGGAATGTAGCGCAAAAACCTGGAAGTGAATATGGCCCTGACGCCCTCCAGTCGCTGGAATTTGCAGCGATTTCCCCCTGCGAACGATTGGCGAACGGTCAATCAGTACCCTCGACACACTCATTAGAGCCGCCGGCCAGCGAACAAAGAGTGCCGAGGAAATGAACAAGATCTATCGTCTCATCAAAAACCGCCACTCCGGCCTGATTCAGGTCGCCCCGGAGATCGCGAAAGGGCACGGCAAATCGACAACCCTGAACGTCGGTGCTGGCGCGACGGCACTCCGGGGCGTCACCTGCATGGTGGCGGCGCTGACCTTGCTCGGCGCCGTTCCGCCTTCCCTGGCCGCAACCCTGTACTGGGATGGCCCGAACACCGAGAACATCAGTGGGGCGCCGGAGGGCGGTTCGGGCACCTGGGACGCCACGACCACCAACTGGACCAACGATGCCCTCGGCACAACCAATCAGGCCTGGGTCGATGATAGCACTGCCATCTTCGGCAATACCGGCGGAACCGTGACCCTCAGCGGTAGCCAAAGTGTCGGCAACATAAGCTTTGATGTGACCGGCTATACGATTGAAGGGGGGACGGAGTTAACTGCAGCCGATCCTTACACTGGTTCCACTCTGACCGTTTCCAATGGCACGGCGACCATCTCCAGCACGATCAGCGGGAGCGGCCGTATCACCAAGCTAGGGGCGGGCACCCTGACCCTGACGGGCACCAATACTATTGGTTACTGTGATATCGACGGCGGAACACTGGCCATCAACAATGCCGGCGCGCTTGGGAACAGCAGGATTTATGTCGCTCAAGCTGCTGAATTGCACGCAACCAATGACATGACCCTCTCACCGTTAACTTTTCAACAAAACCTCGGCACCCTTTCTGTCGCCAGCAACAAGACCCTGACCCTCAGTCCGGCCACCTGGCTGATGTCATCTTACGGTCCTTTACATATTGGCTCGGCAGGCAATACCGGCACAGTGGTAATCGAGCCTGGCGATATAGCTCGTGGCGGCGGGTCGAGCGGCATTTATGTGGACTATGGGACGCTCAAGGTCGGAAATTCAGCGTATGATTATTTCTCCAGCGCCAGCACCGCCAGTGGCGCAATACTGGACTTCAACGATTTCAATGTAACGGTGCGCGATCTGCTGGGGGAGGGAACGTTTCATACCGGCAGTGCGGCGGGGACGAATATCACAGTATATGAAGGCAATTTCTCCGGCACGATCCAGGGCGCGGGCGGGATTATCAAGGGCGGCAGCGGCACCGGCACCTTGATCTTATCCGGCACCAACACCTACACCGGCGGCACAACGATCAATGCCGGCACGCTGAAGCTGTCGGGCGGCGGCAAGCTGGGCGCGACGAGCAGCGGCAACCTCACGGTGAATGGCGGCACGCTTGACCTGGGCGACACGACCCAGATCAAGAACACCACCATCACCCTCACCGATGGCGAGATCATCAACGGCACGCTCAGCTCATCGGACAGCTTCGCCGTGCAAAAAGGCAGCATCGGCGCCACCCTCGTCGGCTGGGCGGGCCTGACCAAAACCGGCCCGGACACGGTGACCCTCAGCGGCGCCAACACCTACACCGGCGGCACAACGATCAATGCCGGCACGCTGAAGCTGTTGGTCGGCGGCAAGCTGGGCGCGACGAGCGGCGACCTCACGGTGAATGGCGGCACGCTCGACCTGGGCGACACGACCCAGACCAAGAACACCACCATCACCCTCACCGATGGCGAAATCAACAACGGCACCCTCACCTCCTCGGGCAGCTTCGCCGTGCAAAAAGGCAGCATCAGCGCCATCCTCGCCGGCACGGCGGGCCTGACCAAAACCGGGACGGATACGGTGACCCTCACCGGCACCAACACCTACAGCGGCACCACCAAGGTTTCCGGCGGCAAGCTGGTGGTGAACGGTGCGCTGACCAACTCGGCAGTCACGGTGAATTCTGGCGGCACCCTCGGCGGCTCGGGCAACATCAGCGACGCGGTGGCGGTCAGCAGCGACGGCACGCTGACTCCGGGAAACCTGATCGGCAACCTCACGACCGGCAATCTCAATGTCGCGAGCGGTGCAGAGCTGAAGTTTGAGGTGGATGCCGCGGGAAATTCCTACACCCTCAATGTCAACGGCACCGTGACGATTGATCCGGGGGCGAAGATTGATGTCATCGCCCTGGGTTCACTGGACGGTCTGGCGATCCAGACCCAGCATGTACTGCTGGAAAATGATGATGCTGATCCGATCAACTATAGCCCGGCGGCAGGCGTGCTCGGCAGCGATGGCCACTTCTTTTCGCTGTTCTCGGCTGCTGGTGGTGATGGCAATGACCTGGTGGCCACCACGTTTCGTACCAGCGTGACATTGGCCAACGGTGCCGATAACAGCGAGTCGGTGGTCTTCCCGGATGCTTTTCCCGGTTTCAGCTTTGAGGTAGCCGGAAGCGACAGTGCCACCTTTTCCGGCACCTTTGGCGAGAACAGCACGCCAGTCTCCCTGACCAAGACCGGGACCGGCACACTGCTGATTACCAGCGCCAATACCTACAGCGGCGGCACCACGATTTCCGCCGGCACCCTGCAAATCGGCGCTGGCGGGACGGCGGGCAGCTTGTCCGGCAACGTAAACAACAATGGCACGCTCGTCTTCAACCGCAGCGATGCCGTGAGCTTTAGCGGCGACATCGGAGGCGCAGGGAGCCTGACCAAAATCGGGGGCAATACGCTGACCCTCACCGGCGCCAACACCTACAGCGGCGGCACCACGATTTCCGCCGGCACCCTGCTAGTCGGCGATGGCGGGACGGCGGGCAGCCTCACTGGCAACGTGACCAACAACAGTGCGCTCGTCTTCAACCGCTCCGACCCCGTCACCTATGGCGGGGTCGTGTCGGGCACCGGCAGCTTGGAACAAGCCGGCGGCGGCACCCTGACCCTGACCGGCGCCAACACCTACAGCGGCACCACCACGGTTTCCGCCGGCAAGCTGGTGGTGAACGGATCGCTCACCAACTCGGCGGTCACGGTGAATTCCGGCGGCATCCTCGGTGGTTCGGTCAGCTTCGGTGGCGCGGTGACGCTCAACAGCGGCGGCACCTTTGCGCCGGGCAACAGCATCGGTACCAGCACCGTTGCCGGAAACTTCACGCTGAAAAGCGGTGCAACGCTGGAGGTTGAACTGAAATCCGGCGGTAAAATGGCAGGTACGCACAACGACCAAGTGATCGTCTCCGGCACGGCCACCATCGCCGACGGGGCGATCATCCATGTCACCCCCGAAACCGCCGCCGACAGCACCACCAATCCAGGCTATGCGGCAAATACGAAATACACCATTCTGACCGCCGGCGTGTTGAACGTAAGCGGTGCGCAAGAAATCACCGACGACTACCCGTATCTGAGCTTCACCGCCAGCCACGATTCGATCCGCTACTACCTGACCAGCGCCCTGGCGCCCGCTCCCGGGCCGACGCCAGGGCCAACGCCCGAGCCAACGCCCGATCCGACTCCCGATCCGACTCCCGATCCGACTCCCGATCCGACGCCCGACCCGACTCCCGATCCGACCCCCGACCCGACTCCCGATCCGACTCCCGATCCGACTCCCGATCCGACTCCCGACCCGACGCCCGACCCGGCGCCCGACCCGGCGCCCGACCCGGCGCCCGACCCGGCGCCCGGGCCTTCGATCGACACCTTTCGCCTGCCCGGCATGACGCCTAACCAGGGCAATGTGGCGGACGCGGCCTTCCGGCTCGGCGCCGGCAACCCCCTGTATGACCAGGTGCTCAATCTGACCAGCGGACAAGTGGGTTCAACCTTCGACAGCCTCTCCGGCACGGCCCATGTCTTTGCCACTTCGTTGGCCTTCAGCGCCACCCGCCAGTTCCATGACCTGCTGGACCAGCGCCTGAATGGAGGCGGTGGCGTTTTCGATACGGCCCGCCTCGATGGGGTGAACCTGAGTGGCGTCAGGCTCGCCGATGCTGGTGACGGACTGGCCAGCTTATTCGACCGCCCTGCCTGGCAAGAGGCGCACGAGGGGGTCTGGGTGCGTGCCTTGGCCAGCGAAGGGCGCATCGACAGTGACGGCAATGGGCCCGGGGCGGATACATCCGCCGCCGGCCTGGCTTTCGGGGCAGATCGCGAACTGAATCCCGAGACGCGTCTCGGCCTGGCTTTCGCTTATACCCAGAGCGCAGCCGACCCCCAGGGCGCCCCGGGGGATGTGAAGGTGAGCAGCTACCAAGTGGCGGCCTATGGCCGCTGGCAGGGTGAGACAGCTTACGTCAACGCGAGTCTGGGCTATGGCCGTCACCGCACGGAGAGCCAGCGGGACATCGCCTTGCTGAGCGAACGAGCGCAGGCGACTTACGATGCCGACAGCCTTTACCTGAGTTTCGAGACCGGTCGCCCGCTGGCTGATGGCCGGGCGGTGCTGACGCCCTACTTCGGGCTGGAGGCCGGGGCCGTGGACCGGGAAAGCTTCACCGAAAAGGGCAGCAGCGCGGCCCTACAACTGAAGGGCCAGCGGGATGAGTCCCTGCGCACGATGTTGGGCCTGCGTTACCAGTGGGAGGGCACGCGCTTTCAGCCAACCGTCGATCTGGCTTGGGTACATGAATTCGGCGACCAGCGGAGCAGTCTCGACGCCGCCTTCGCCAGCGCGCCGGCCGCCACCCCCTTTGCGACAGAGGGTCCGTTACTCGACCGGGACCGGCTGGCTGTGGGCATCGGCTTCACGGCCTTCGCTGGGAAGAATGCCCGCCTCGATCTGGGCTACTGCGGCGAGTTCGCCAGTTCCGACCGCAACCAGTACGTCGCTGCCGCGCTCCGGTGGGTGTGGTGACGATAGGCCGGTTAATCCCGTCCCCGTCTTACGCCGGCAGTGTGCCGAAATGCCAATTGATCTTGTCCAGCAGAATTATAGGTTCGATTGAATTCCGCCGATCCTCGCCGCCCCGGTCACAGGTGAGCGCCCAAAACGTCCAGGCAACCGGTGACTTCAGGCCGCTTCGCGCCGGTGTTCTGCCTCCCAGCCGATACAGGCCAGCGCGATGTAGCGCGGGACCGGGCGCGCGCCGGTGCCAAAGGCGCTGATGGTTCGCGTTGTGAGGCCCAGCGCCTCGGCGGCCTGGGCGAGGGAGAGATGGTTGCGAGCGCGCCATTGGGCAAAGATGCGGGTATTTTCGTCCGGGGCGTTTTGCGCTTGGGCGTCCAGCCAGAGGGTGTCGGCGCCAATCTGGATGTCCGCGCTCGGCCAGACCACGGCCCAGCCTTCGCCTTCGATCAGACTGGCCTCGGCAAACACCTCCGCCAGCTGCAAGGGCGCCAGGCCAGGGGATTCTTGCCAAAGGGGAGCAAAGTCGAGTTCCCGCACCTTGTCATCAACAAAGGTGAGGCGCAGGCGATATCGCGGCAAGGCTTCGACGGCTTTCAGGCGAGGGCGTTTCATGGATGCCATTGCTTCCAGTCCTCCATCAGTTGCGTCCGGTGTTGTTCGATCCAGTTCAGAACCTCCTGGCGCAGCCCCTTGGGCCATGTGCCCTCGCTGAGGAGGGAGTCGAGATAGATGATCACATCAATCTCGCCACCCACCAGGTGAACATGCGCGGGTCCGTGATCCCGCTCGCGCAACTCCAGCCGGTATTTGTCGCGGAACCTTTCCTTGGTCGTCATTGGTCGAAGTGTATAGATATTATTTCTATATATAAAGGTCGATGCGAGCGTATCGTGCAGATGTCGGCAATGGCGGAAGCGCCTGGCGGTGGGTTACCGGGGTGAATTCGCCGGCAACGGGCGCGACCACAGCCTCGGCGCAGCGATGAGGTGGGAGTGGTGATCGCACACAGCCTGCCAGACCCGAAGCTAGGCGGTCGAAGCCCGTGCCCCCATCCCATTCCACACAACTTTCCCGTCATGAATTGAAAAGTTCTTGCCGGCTTGAGGCCATTGGAATTAGTTGTTCGGGCGGAAAATTGTTACAGTGTTATCGAGTTCTTTTACACTTTATAAATCCAACGCCAGCCTCAGCCGCCGCGAGCGTAGCGAGCGGTCGGACTGGAGCCCATCGTTAGGCAATTTTCATATTAGAAGCCTGGAAAGTTTGTGGATAAGGCAATGGAGATGTTGTATCTATTAGCAATTCCAGCACTTCTTGTGCTCTATTTAAAGCATCATGGTAGGTGCTGCCGTGAGTTAACGCGTAAGGGCCAAATTCTGGGAGAGATGCAATATAGCAGTTGTCCTCCTCAGACCATTGAATGACAATACTGTAGTGAGCTTTCATGTTTTACTCGAAATATCTTTTAAGTATTTATTGACAGCATTTTCTTGGTATGGTTTGGCATCATTGCCATCACTACCTGACAAGACAAGTTTGTCAGGTAAAATTGGATGGGACCATTTTGTGTGACTGCCTTTAGCCCTTTCAAACTTACAACCAGCTCGAAGCAATAGAGCTTTTAGTTCTCTAATTTTCTTTGGCACGACAGTTTAATGTTTCAAATGCTTTAAATTTCATCCAGCCTAACGCCAGCACCATCCGGCGCGCTATATGCGTGCTTGGCTGAATACCAACGTTAGGCGTTTTTTCGTTTGTTTCGATTGGTGGAATTAAAATATAACCTGGCCTCATTAATTTGATAATCTCCTACAGTAAAATAATATTTTGAGGGTAGTACCACAACCTATAGGACGAAAAAACCCTTCAAGCCTTCGTTATCAGTAGCTTGGCTTGATCTTCATCATATAAGCAGGGGCACTACTAAATGTTTTTTAAGGCATAACGCCAGCTCCAGCCGCCGCGAGCGTAGCGAGCGGTCGGACTGTAGGCTATCGTTAGGCGGCTATATCAACGTACTCCACCTGACTTTGTGGCATCGGAGGGGGCATGCCGTCTTCCCGCATACCTTCTAGGTGAAAGGCGATTGCTTCCCGGATTTCGGATTCTACTTCGGCAACTGTAGCGCCAGTTGCGATACATCCGGGCAAATCCGGCACATATGCTGAGAAGTTGCTTTCTGATTTCTCAATGACAATTGCATAGCGCATGGTTTCACTTCCAGCCGGCTTGTTTAAAAATACTGTTCTTTGTGCCTGGAGCCACGTCATCATTTGGCTTGCCGGGCACCGTAACCCGACCGGGTTTATCGGGATGCTTAAACTGCCTGTGGCTTCCTCTTGTCGCCGCCAGATACCAACCATCTTCTTTGAGTCGTTCTAAAATCTCCGATATTTTCACGGCGTTTCGTGCGAGTGAGTAAGTGGATTTTCAATGCCTAATGCCAGCATCAGCCGGCACGCTATTTGCGCGCCCGGATGAAAGCCATGGTTAGGCTTTATTCTAGGTTTAATTCAATTACTGGGAATTAAAACGGACCCTGGCCCCATAAATTTGATTATTAATAAGCGACGTTGGGTCCCGCTCTCACCGAAAAAAGCCGTAGACAGGACGTGTTTTAACTCGGCCGCAGCCGCGTATGGCTTGCGAAAAAATCGACTTTTCGGTCAGGCATTAGTTAGGCACATTTGTGTGCGACGTGCGGCTAGCCCAAGCCCATGAGGACGAAGTTAAAGAAAAGGCCAACAAAGCTGGCGATAACAAAATGCCAAGCTTGACTCTTGCGTTTGGAGTCTGCCGCAGCTCCTCGGACATGAATACCACCGAAAATCCAGCCGAAGATCGGAACGAAGAACGAAAGCACAAGCAGGCCGATGTAAGGCCAAAGAGACCACTCTTTACCTGCTTTCCCCAGTAGACTGGACCCACATGCTGTGCAAATCACTTGCCTCTCTTTTGTTGGAGCTCCGCAGGTAGGGCAATGTTCGGTTCCCTCACGCGGGTCCATTCCGCACCCGACGCAAGCGACGGCCTTGTCGTTAAGTTCTTTCCCGCAGGTTCTACAAAACATCATTGGTCTCCTTGGGAATTCGTTGTAGCGACTGATTTCACTGTTTTGGTTTCAACGCTCGATATATGCCCAATGATCGAGGACGAAGCCCATGTCTTCGATACGGCGCCGCGCCTCGGTTAAGATTACGTTGAGCTGGGACGCAGTGTCTACCCGCGAGGTATTTTGCCCGGGTTGGAAAGGGAAATTCTTGCCGTTCGGAAGATGGACAACAAAGGACACTTTAGTGCCATAGTCGTCCTGAGTGTTGATTGAACATTCCAAGGGAGAGAAAGCTGCGCGGATTGCATCTCGAATTTCCTCATCGGGAAGCGTGCGTGCGATCGGTAAGTTCATACGGCCTCCTCGTGCCTAACGCCAAGCTCAGCCGAGCCGGTTAAGCGAGAGCGAAACCGGCTTCGGCTGGAGCACCGTGGTAGGCGATTTGATGGATTAGATTCGGTCTTGAAAATTAAACCGACCCTGACCCGTTTGATTTTCATAACGTAAACATCGCTTATTACTCCTCTGCGTCTACTTTGAGCATGACCTTTTCTGCACCATAGTGAGCAATAAGTGCATATATCACATTTCCGATTCCAATTGTCCACCAAACAGTCAAAACCGCCCAAAGGACATGGCCTCCTCCGGATCCCCATGTCTTTTTTCTGACCATTGCGTTTCTTTCGCTTTGCTCAAGGATTTCATATCCTTGAGTAACATAGTCGTCAATCAGATTTTCCATCTCCTTCATGGAAGAAACTCTTCTAAGACGTGGTGCAGCCATAAAATCTCACCTCACTCATCGTTTACGGCATCTATCCTTTAAAACCCCCATGGCTTAAAATTTAGATGCGCATCACGGTAGGACGGCCAGTTACCCGGCCGCCCCCGTACAGATCCCGGCGTGCGGAACTACCGCACCGGGCTCCTCGAAATGATTCGCTTCGCACGCGGCAACATTGCAGAATACTCAGAAGCTGTGGCAGATTCGTGGTCGCTCAAGCTTGAACACCTTGATCAGTTCGGCAAAGCCCTTCCAGTTGTAACTGCGCCGCTGACTGCGGCGATTCAGCTCCCGGTAGAGCATGCGTGTGACATGGTAGAAAAAGTCACCCAGGCTGTCGGAGTTGCCTCGGATACCGTAGTAATTGTAGTACCCGCGCAGCTTCGCATTGAGAGCCGCGAAGAACTTGTCCTTGTGCATCCGGCAGTGTGCCCGACACCAGTCTCGAAAACTGGCCAGGGAGGCGCGGTATTTCTTCCGTGCCGTGCGCCGTTTGAGCGCGGGTTTTCCCCAACGCCCTCGTCCCCAGCGAAACTCGAATCCGAGAAACTCAAAGGTGCCGTTACGCGTCCAGTCCTGACGCGAGAACCGCAGCAACTGCGTTTTCTCTTGCGCGACTTCCAGCCCGAACCGCTCCATCCGCAACCCAAGCACCCGATAAAAGCGCTGGGCGTCGAACTCACATTCAAACGCGCACACAAAATCGTCGGCATACCGACAGAGGTACGCTTTCCCTTTGCAATGTGTCTTGACCGTGTTCTCAAACCACTCATCTAGCGCGTAGTGGAGATAGATATTCGCAAGCATCGGGGAGATGATCCCGCCCTGGGGCGAGCCTGTCTTGGGATGCTGAACCGCGCCATCTGGCTCCAAAACGCCGGCCTTTAACCACTTGCGAATCAGCCGCAAAAAGGGTTCATCGTCTATCCGTCGCTGCAACAGTTCGATCAGTGTATCGTGATCGATTCGATCAAAGAATGCGCGAATATCCGCCTCGACCAGGAAGTGATAACGCCCGCTTCGCAGCTCGGCGCTCAGGTCTCGCACTGCATCCAGGGCACCAACCCGAGGTCGGTAACCATAGCTACAGTCCAGAAAGTCCTGCTCATAAATCTCTTCCAGTATCTTGGTAACCCCCATCTGGAGCACTTTGTCCGCGATGGCCGGAATCCCCAATGGCCTCAACTTTCCGTTGAGCTTGGGGATGTATCTTCTCAGTACCAGCTTGGCCCGATACCATCCCCCTTTGACCGCCGCCGCCAGTGCTTCTACATTGTCCTGAAGGTTGGCTTCATAGGCGCGGGCATCCAGTCGGTCGACACCGCTGGCCGCACCTTTGTTAATCAGCCGCCAACAGGCCAGAAGATAGCTGACGTTGAGCAGGCCAAAGAGGTTGCGGAATCGATGGGCCTTGTCCGATGCCGCCTTTTTCGCTATTCCCAACAGGGAGGTTTGCTTCATGGTCCAGCCCGTCGTGTCTGGGTGAAGTGTCCTTTGTTGGCTGCATCACTTCGCCGACCCCTTTCCCATGTACGCGGCTCTCCCGCGCTCGGAGTACTATGAGTCGGTCTGACTCCCCATCCGCTTCCGGCGAACCTTCCTTCTCGGTCAGTTGCGCTTCCCCGGTCGGTCGGCTCTAGGCTTCGGTCTAATTCCGTTTCGGGGTTTCCCCCTGTGTGTCTCAATAACCGCATGCCTTACCTCTCCCGCCGGGAGCTGATGGGGTCTCCCAAGTTCTCGACGCTTCTGTGCTTGCATGCCAGGCGCTCGGACCCCGACAGACCCTCGGGACTCTCGCCGTGAACGACCTTAGGGCAACGTTTGTTTTCTCTGTTTGCTGCCTGGTTTCCCGGCAGTGCCACAATATCTTGCCCATCGTCGTTCTATTGAGTCCTCTGTGTTGGCTTCCAGGTCGTTAACCCTGTCGCCGTCTGCTTTAATGCTTTTAACGAGGCTGAAATCGCTTCAGGGTGGTGCGTACACCCCTCTGGCCTACAAGTTTCTCTATGTACGCTTCACCTCTTTTGTTCACGATAGCACCAGTCTCCTGACCAGTGCGTCGCTATCCGCCAGAGGCGCAACACGCGATACGGGTGGGTGGCTAGCCCTTACCCGACCGGGACTTTCACCCGGCAAGAAGCGCCAAGCTTCGCTTGGCGCACTAACGACAAGCTCAGCCGACCCGCGCTGGTACGGTGCTGAAGGAAAACAAAACAAGCCGACGCGCGGGGTCGGCTGGAGCAGCTTGTTAGGTGATTCATGCCTGTATACAAACGACTGACAGAAGACGAGTTCTCACGGCTTTGCGGTTTGAGTACTGCATCTGATCTTAAAAAAGAAAGAGCTTACAGATATTGCGTTCTTGGTAAGTCATTTCGCGAGATAGCCGACGAGGATGATGTTCATCACAGGACCGTCGCCAAGGATGTTGCGGATGTGTTTACAAAGAAAGTTCCGATTGATTACACCATCACGGTAGGACGGCCAGTTACCCGGCCGCCCCCGTACAGATCCCGGCGTGCGGAACTACCGCACCGGGCTCCTCGAAATGATTCGCTTCGCACGCGGCAACATTGCAGAATACTCAGAAGCTGTGGCAGATTCGTGGTCGCTCAAGCTTGAACACCTTGATCAGTTCGGCAAAGCCCTTCCAGTTGTAACTGCGCCGCTGACTGCGGCGATTCAGCTCCCGGTAGAGCATGCGTGTGACATGGTAGAAAAAGTCACCCAGGCTGTCGGAGTTGCCTCGGATACCGTAGTAATTGTAGTACCCGCGCAGCTTCGCATTGAGAGCCGCGAAGAACTTGTCCTTGTGCATCCGGCAGTGTGCCCGACACCAGTCTCGAAAACTGGCCAGGGAGGCGCGGTATTTCTTCCGTGCCGTGCGCCGTTTGAGCGCGGGTTTTCCCCAACGCCCTCGTCCCCAGCGAAACTCGAATCCGAGAAACTCAAAGGTGCCGTTACGCGTCCAGTCCTGACGCGAGAACCGCAGCAACTGCGTTTTCTCTTGCGCGACTTCCAGCCCGAACCGCTCCATCCGCAACCCAAGCACCCGATAAAAGCGCTGGGCGTCGAACTCACATTCAAACGCGCACACAAAATCGTCGGCATACCGACAGAGGTACGCTTTCCCTTTGCAATGTGTCTTGACCGTGTTCTCAAACCACTCATCTAGCGCGTAGTGGAGATAGATATTCGCAAGCATCGGGGAGATGATCCCGCCCTGGGGCGAGCCTGTCTTGGGATGCTGAACCGCGCCATCTGGCTCCAAAACGCCGGCCTTTAACCACTTGCGAATCAGCCGCAAAAAGGGTTCATCGTCTATCCGTCGCTGCAACAGTTCGATCAGTGTATCGTGATCGATTCGATCAAAGAATGCGCGAATATCCGCCTCGACCAGGAAGTGATAACGCCCGCTTCGCAGCTCGGCGCTCAGGTCTCGCACTGCATCCAGGGCACCAACCCGAGGTCGGTAACCATAGCTACAGTCCAGAAAGTCCTGCTCATAAATCTCTTCCAGTATCTTGGTAACCCCCATCTGGAGCACTTTGTCCGCGATGGCCGGAATCCCCAATGGCCTCAACTTTCCGTTGAGCTTGGGGATGTATCTTCTCAGTACCAGCTTGGCCCGATACCATCCCCCTTTGACCGCCGCCGCCAGTGCTTCTACATTGTCCTGAAGGTTGGCTTCATAGGCGCGGGCATCCAGTCGGTCGACACCGCTGGCCGCACCTTTGTTAATCAGCCGCCAACAGGCCAGAAGATAGCTGACGTTGAGCAGGCCAAAGAGGTTGCGGAATCGATGGGCCTTGTCCGATGCCGCCTTTTTCGCTATTCCCAACAGGGAGGTTTGCTTCATGGTCCAGCCCGTCGTGTCTGGGTGAAGTGTCCTTTGTTGGCTGCATCACTTCGCCGACCCCTTTCCCATGTACGCGGCTCTCCCGCGCTCGGAGTACTATGAGTCGGTCTGACTCCCCATCCGCTTCCGGCGAACCTTCCTTCTCGGTCAGTTGCGCTTCCCCGGTCGGTCGGCTCTAGGCTTCGGTCTAATTCCGTTTCGGGGTTTCCCCCTGTGTGTCTCAATAACCGCATGCCTTACCTCTCCCGCCGGGAGCTGATGGGGTCTCCCAAGTTCTCGACGCTTCTGTGCTTGCATGCCAGGCGCTCGGACCCCGACAGACCCTCGGGACTCTCGCCGTGAACGACCTTAGGGCAACGTTTGTTTTCTCTGTTTGCTGCCTGGTTTCCCGGCAGTGCCACAATATCTTGCCCATCGTCGTTCTATTGAGTCCTCTGTGTTGGCTTCCAGGTCGTTAACCCTGTCGCCGTCTGCTTTAATGCTTTTAACGAGGCTGAAATCGCTTCAGGGTGGTGCGTACACCCCTCTGGCCTACAAGTTTCTCTATGTACGCTTCACCTCTTTTGTTCACGATAGCACCAGTCTCCTGACCAGTGCGTCGCTATCCGCCAGAGGCGCAACACGCGATACGGGTGGGTGGCTAGCCCTTACCCGACCGGGACTTTCACCCGGCAAGAAGCGCCAAGCTTCGCTTGGCGCACTAACGCCCAAGCTCAGCCGGCCAGGTTGAGCGAGAGCGAAACCTGGATCGGATGCAGCGGCTTGTTAGGCGGTTTTGTTTGGTGGATCAAATGAAAAGAAAACAAGAGCGAGTCAGGCTTGCAAAAAAAGAAGGTTGGTATCACGGGCATAACAGAAAAGACCCCGTTGTGATTTATGACCCTGGAACGGAACTTGAACTTTGCATTGCTTATGATGAAGGATGGAATATTGGGATAAACGCTCCAGATGATGCGAAAAACCCGTATGGAATCTATCAGCGCAACCGTGTGCCAAAGTCAGGATGGTACAAATACGAAAGCATGGGTAAAGCCCATTTCTTTCGCAAGGGCTGCACTTCGTCAATTTGCGGCACAGTGTTTTTTGATGACGGATGCAATCCGTTATCTCACACAGATGTAAACATTCAATGCAAAAGTTGCCGCAGGTGATTTTTCCGCCTAACGACAAGCTAAGGCGCGCCAAACCGCGCTGGGCACAAAGCCCGATCTTTTAACCCAAGCTCAAAGCGCGGTTTGGCGTCGCCTTGAGCAACTTGTTAGGGGGTTTCATGTTTAGAAGCTGGTTTGTTCACAATCTTTTTGCCCACCCTGCGATGCAAATCTTGAATATGGTTGGCTTGCATCGTGCTGCTGAATATGTCCACGACGGCACATTACCTTTGGCTGACGGCGGTTCCACCTAACGCCCGGCTCACCGGCGCCGTATTCCGGCGTCCGGTGCAGCACCTCGTTAGGCTAATTTTGGAGATAAACATGAATGATCAATGCGAGCATAAAGTACGCCCGCCTGAATTGTATTTCAACTGGACTTTCCCTCAGCGGCAGCGCTGTATTCGGTGCGGAAAATGGCTTACTGAAGATGACTTGCACAGAGCGCGTTTCGATTTTATCCGTGAATACCAATCAGCGGCGCGCTATGCGGCTAAAGCTTTGTCAGCCTAACGCCCCGCATCAGCCGCGCGCTATTCGCGCGTCGGCTGGATGCTAGGGTTAGGCTTGTTTTATCGAGAGGATCACAATGACATCACAACAGCGCGACTACATCACAATGATGAATCGATCACGATATTACCAACATACGCGCCATGATTGCGATATGCGTTATGTTGCGATCCAGGTTCGTTATCAAAATCAGTTTTGCTTTCCAAAACGATTCTGGCCTAATCAAAAACGAATTGCCCAGTTATCGATTCGGAACATGACGCGATTCAGTTATGGGCCAGCGCGATGCTAAATGTTCATGCCTAACGCCCCGCATCAGCCGCGCGCTATTGGCGCGTCGGCTGGATGCAATCGTTAGGTTAATTTTTAACCGGAGAGAATTATGAGTAACGATTGTTGGAACAAAGATTTGCAATGTCGCTGGCAATCCTGGCGTGTTGTTGGCGACCGTCACCTCGCTTTAGATTTGCCTGACATGAATTGTTGCGACATGGGTGGTGCAATAAAGATTGCTCAATATCTATACCCGGATGTTGACAAAATTGACACGTTTTCCGGCGGTCAACCTGACACAAAATATCGCTTTGACCACGACGGATCCGAATGGAAGGCGTTTATCTGATTCCGCCTAACAGTTAACTAGACAGAAAGTTGGTCAGGTGTGCTAGACAGAATCCGTCTAGCCCCGTTAGCATAGATTCCATCTAGCCCGGAGAACCAAGGCGAACCGTTCGACCGGCGCTAGACGAAATCCACACTCTCTGCCTGTGAGATCGACGTTAGCACATGCCGAAACCTCAAGCAACAGGACCAACGGCCAAGGATCGGTTTTGGGATCAATTCATCGCCCGAGCCGTTCAAGCCGGCGTCAAGGAGAATGCGCTTCGATGGCTGGTACGCCGGGCGGAAGCCTATCTTGCGGCCTTTCCGGGCAAGCGCCTGAAGCAACATAAGCTTGATGACGTGACCGGCTATCTGCAACAGGCTGGGCGGCTAGACAGAATTTCTGACTGGCAGTTTGTGCAAATCGTCGATGCTATACAGAATTTGCTGGTGACTGCAAAGGCGCCGGTGGCGGCGGAGGTGGATTGGGACTTTTGGCGGGCCTCGGCGCGAACCTTGGAGGCGGATCACCCGACTGTGGCACGGGAGACGCCTGCGTTTGAGGAATCTCCGGTATCGGGTGCCCGGTTAAAGGAGAAGCGGAATGCGACCTCGGCGCTCGACCAGGTGAGGGAGGCGCATCGGCCGTTGCTGGAGCGCATGGTGGGGGAGATTCGGCGACGGCACTATTCGATTCGCACGGAGCAGTCTTATGAAGCCTGGGTGTGCCGTTTTATTCTGTTCTGCGATCAGCGGGACCCGGCGGATGTTGGCGCTGAGCGGATTCGCGCGTTCCTGGAGGACTTGGCGGTGCGCGGCAATGTCTCGGCGAGTACCCAGAATCAAGCATTGAATGCGCTGGTGTTTCTGTACAAACAGGTGCTCGGGCGGTCGCTGGAGGAGCTTGGGGATTTTGCGCGCGCGAAACGGCCGAAGCGACTGCCGGTGGTGCTGGAGCGCGGGGAGGTCGCACGATTGCTAAGTGGGATCGAGGGCGTCCAGCATCTCATGGCGGCTTTGCTTTACGGTACCGGGATGCGGTTGATGGAGTGCATGCGGTTACGAGTGCAGGATATCGACTTCAGTTATCATCAGATTCTTGTTCGCGATGGCAAGGGGCAGAAGGATCGGTTGGTGCCGCTGCCGGTGCGTTTGGAGGAGCCCTTGCGGGAGCAATTGCGCAAGGTGCGCGCATTGCACGAGCAGGATCTCGCCGCGGGCCATGGGGAGGTGTTTTTGCCGGATGCTCTAGCGCGCAAATGGCCGCATGCACCCAAGGAGTGGATTTGGCAATATGTGTTTCCGAGTGGTCGGCTGTCGGTTGATCCGCGCAGCGGCAAGACGCGCCGGCACCATGTGCATGAGAATAGCTTGCAGAAGGCGGTGAAGGCCGCGGCGCAACGGGCGGGGATTACGAAGAAGGTAAACTGCCATTGTCTGCGCCATTCGTTTGCGACACATTTGCTGGAATCCGGCTATGACATTCGCACCTTGCAGGAGTTATTGGGGCATGCGGATGTGTCAACCACGATGATTTATACCCATGTGTTGAACCGTGGCGGTCAGGGGGTGCGCAGTCCGTTGGATGGGTTGCTCTAGCTGCGGATGCGCGCAGCCAGGTGATTCCCGAGAGCCGGTGGCCGAACGCACTGCGGTTGCGCACGAGCGTCTTCTACCGCGCCAGCACCGCCTTCGAGCGGCGAGCCAGGAGCATTCGCGGCCTCTAGCGGCTGCGCCGCAACCAGCGTGTCGCGCTGCGCTTTGGCATGCGCGAGACCGTGCGTTCGGTCGCGCTGGCCGGTTTGTGCGAGCGTATGGACCGGTAGCTGCTGAGCGTGCTGACGCGCTGAGCGAGTGGCTCAGCGCCAATTGTCCACTGGCAGCCCAACGATCCGGCGAAATTCCACCTCGTTGCTCGTGACCATCGTTAAGCCGCGCGCCAGCGCCGTGGCGCCAATCAGGACATCGTAAGGGCCGATTGGCGTGCCCCGGGCTTTCAGATCGGCCCGAATTGCGGCGGCGGCTTCCGCGTCGGCCAAGGTGAAGGGTAGGGTCGTGATGGAGGCAAAAAACGCCTCCAGCACCGGCGTCAGCTCACGGGCGCGCGCCGGCTTTAGGCGCAACCCGAACGCCACCTCCATGCGCGTCAGCGTCGAGACCGCAATCAGCGTCGGCGCCGTGGCCTTCACGCGGGCCAGCACCGTCGGTTCGCCCTTGACGAAGTCGGACACCGTGCAGGTATCGAGCAAATACCTCATGCAAGCGGATTTTCAGTGGGGGGCGGCATGCCCTCGCGGAACGCCTCGAAACGCGGCGCGTCGGCAACGCCCTCGAAGTTGGCCACGGCCGCTGGCCAGTAGTCCGAGCGCTCGGCCAGCCAGGCTTGCAGTGCCTGAGTAATCAGTGCCGAAGCGCTTTGTCCCTGCTGTTCGGCAACGGCGAACAACCGCTCGCCGATGGTGGGATCGAGTTCGATATCAAGATGCATGAGAGGGCTCTTGGTAAGGGGGGGATAAGCTTGTCTTCATGGTGCTGCCATTGGGTGGCGCGGCGCGGGCATCTTCGTGAGTGTGACGAAAGTGCTAGCCGTGCCCAATCAGCTCATCGATATGGGTGCCGACTGAGCGGCCAAGGGCGGAGAGGGCGTATCCGCCTTCCAGTACGGAGACGACCCGGTCTTGCGCGTAGCGTGCGGCGAGGTCGTGCAGTTCGTGGGTGATCCAGGCATAGTCTGGCTCACGCAGCATGAAGTGCGCCATGTCATCTTCGGCATGGCCGTCGAAGCCCGCTGATATCATGATCAGGTCGGGCTTGAAGTCATCGAGTCGGGGTAGCCAGCTTTGCTCGACTGCGCTGCGGAAAGCCGCGCCATCGGTGCGCGCGGGTAGCGGTAGGTTGATGACGTTGGGCGCCTTGCTGTCGGCGCCGGAGCCGGGGTAGAAGGGATGCTGAAAGCTTGAACAAAAGAGCACCCGCTCGTCGCCCGCAAAGATATTCTCGGTGCCATTGCCATGATGGACGTCGAAATCCACAATAGCGATGCGTTTGAGAGCATGTTCGGCCATTGCATGGGCAGCGCCGACGGCGACATTGTTAAAAAAGCAAAAGCCCATTGCCTGATGGCGTTCGGCATGATGGCCGGGCGGTCGCACGGCGCAGAAGGCAGCGTGGTGCTTGTCGGTCATGACCAGGTCAACCCCGAGCATGGCGGCGCCGGCGGCGCGGCGGGCTGCATTGAGGGTGCCGGCGCTCATGGCGGTATCGCCATCGACCCAGGTCAGCACATCGCTCGCCGTGGGCGCGTTGGCGAAAATCATCTCGACGTAATCGGCATCATGCACCCGTAACAGGGCTTCGCGCTCTGCGAGCGGCGCGTCATAATGGGTCAGCAGTATTTCGATGCCGGAGGCGATCAGTCGGTCGGTGATCGCATGCAGGCGCTCGGGTACCTCTACATGGTGCGCGCCCATGCGGTGATCCAGGCAGTCGGGATGAGAGATGAAGGCGAGATTCATGGTTTTTGTGCTCGGCCTGTGCGGGCGAATTGATTCGCCTGGAAAATGATTGGTTTGGAAATTCCTTCGCCTGAAGCAGCTTTATGTCATCAGGTTAGTCTATTGGGGCAAATAGATCGGCCCCTGCGCCCGGGAGGGCACCAAGATGCGTTTATCGGATGTCGATCAACTCTTTGTCCCTAGTGCCGTGGCGGTCTTTGGCGCCAGCGACCGTGAGGGCTCGGTCGCAGGCATGGTGTTTCGCAACCTGCTTGCCGGCGGCTTCAAGGGGGGATGCTATCCGATCAATCCCAAATATGAAAAGGTGGCGGGCGAGCGGTGCTATCCCGACCTGGCTGCGCTCGATAAGCATGTCGAGCTGGCGTTGATTGCCACGCCGGCCGATAAGGTGGCCGGTATTCTTGATCAGTGCGGCGAGGCGGGGGTGCGCGCGGCCGTGGTGCATTCGGCTGGCTTTGCCGAGCGCGGTGAGCGCGGCGTGGCCTTGCAGGAGAAATTGGTCGAGGCGGCAAGGCGCAATCGAATCCGGGTGCTGGGGCCAAATTGCCTGGGCGTCATGCGCCCTGCCCATGGCTTGAATGCCACCTTTGGCCATGAGCAGGCACTGTCGGGGCATGTTGCGCTGGTGTCGCAGTCCGGGGCTGTGTGCACTGCCATGCTCGATTGGGCAGGGCCCCGGCGCATTGGCTATTCGGCGGTGGTGTCTCTGGGCGCGGCGGCGGATGTGGACTTTGGTGATGTGCTCGATTATCTGGCACTCGATTCCCAAACCCATAGCATTCTGCTCTATGTTGAGGGCATCCGCGATGCGCGACGTTTCATGAGCGGGCTGCGCGCGGCAGCGCGGCTCAAACCGGTAGTGGTGGTCAAGACCGGGCGCCATCCGGCCGGGTCGCGTGCAGTCAAGTCACATACCGGCGCCTGGGTGGGTTCGTCGGAAGTGTTTCGCGCGGTGATGGAGCGCGGCGGTGCGGTGCAGGTCGATTCGCTTGATCAACTCTTTGCTGCCGCTCAGGTGTTTGGTGCCGGGCGGCGCATCGCTGGCAACCGCATGGCCATTGTCACCAATGGCGGCGGGCCGGGCGTGCTGGCGGCAGATCGTGCAGTCGAGCTGGGGCTGAGCCTGGCGACCCTGAGCGATGAAACCCGCGCCGAGCTGGAAAAACTTTTGCCCGAGCACTGGTCGCACGGCAACCCGATCGACGTGATCGGCGATGCTCCGGCCGCGCGCTATGGCGCCGCGTTGCGTCTGTGTCTTGCCGATACCAATGTCGATGGCGTGCTGGCGATTCTGGCGCCACTGGCCAGCGTTGACCCGACCGCCGTGGCGCGCGAGGTGATCGAGGCTGCTGCCAAGACCCGCAAGCCGGTGCTGGCCTGCTGGATGGGCGGGACCCGGGTGGCCGAGGCCCATGGGCTCTTCTCCGAGCATGGCGTGCCGCACTATGACCTGCCGGAAGTTGCCGCTGAGGCGCTGTCCTTTCTCGGGCGCCAGCAGCGTAACCAGAAGCTGCTGATGCAGTCACCCGGACCGCTGTCGCAACAGCTCACCCCCGATGTTGAGGGCGCGCGCCTGATCATTGAGGGCGTCATGGCCGAGGGGCGCAAAACGCTGGGCACCATCGAGGCCAAGGCGATTCTGGCAGCCTTTCGCATTCCAACGACCCAGACAGTCCTTGCCCGTTCGCCCAACGAGGCGCTGATCGCCGCCGAGGCGTTGTCCTTTCCGGTGGTGATGAAAATTAACTCGCCCGACATCCGCTACAAGTCCGATGTCGATGGGGTGCGGCTGAATCTGACCGATGCCCAGAGCGTGCGTCGCGCCTATGGCGAGTTGACGGACCGGGCGCGCAGCCTGCGTCCCGAAGCGCATATCGAAGGGGTGACGGTGGAGCACATGGTCCCGAGCCGCGCCGCGCGCGAGCTGATGGTGCGGGTAGTGCGCGATCCCATTTTCGGCCCGGTGATCAGCTTCGGCGCCGGCGGGACCGACACGGATGTGCTTGCAGACCGCGCGCTTGGCCTGCCGCCGCTCAATGCCTTTATTGTCCAGACTATGATCGAACACACCCGGGTCGCGCGGCTGATGGGTGCTTTCGGTAACATGCCGCCGATGAACCGCCAGGCACTCGCGCGCATTCTGCAACGCGTCTCGGAGATGGTGTGCGAGCTGGCCGAGGTGATCGAGTTGGAGATTAACCCGCTGATCGGCAATGATCTTGACGTGATCGCGGTGGACGCGCGCATTCAGGTCGCCTATCGCCCGCCGCAGATGCCGGTGTATGGTCACATGGCGATTCACCCCTATCCGCAGCATTTGATCGAGCGGGTGCCCTTGCCGGACGGGGCGGATCTTACCATCCGCCCGATCCGGCCCGAGGACGCACAGATGGAGCAGGATTTTGTGCGCGGGCTGTCGGAGCAGACCAAGTATTTCCGCTTTATGCAGGCGATCAAAGAGCTGACGCCGGAGATGCTGGTGCGCTTTACCCAGATTGACTACGATCGCGAGATGGCGCTGATCGGCGTGGTGGTGGACCAGGGGCAGGAAGTCGAGGTTGGCGTGGCCCGCTACATGTCGCGCCCCGGCGGCGACACCTGCGAGTTCGCGATTGTGGTGTCCGACGCCTGGCGCAATCGCGGCATTGGCGCGCGCCTGATGCGCTCGCTGATGGCCAATGCCCGTGCCAAAGGCCTGCGCATCATGGACGGCGAGGTGCTTTCGGCCAATACCCGCATGCTGGCGCTGGTCAAATCGCTCGGTTTTGGTATCGAAAGCGACCGGCTTGACCCCAGTGTCAAGCAGGTGTCGAAGGTGTTGTAGCAGGCGATTGGTTTATTGCCTGCGTTTTCGCAGTCGGAGGACACTTGAGTTTTTTGGTGGTGCACGACCCGAAGAGCCTGGTATGCCACTGATTTCAGTTTTCTTCGGTATTGTGATCCGGATGTGGCATGACGACCATCCGCCGCCTCATATCCATGTTGAATACCAGGGATTCGAGGCATTGGTCGACATTCGCACAGGTCGCATCAGTCAAGGGGGTTTGCCGCGCAAAGTCGCGGCGATTGTGGCGGAATGGTGTCAGGTGCACCAGGACGAATTGATGCATAACTGGAACCGCGCGCAGCGGTTCGAGCCTCTTCAACCTATTCAGGGGCAGATCGTGATTAAACTGCTTGAAGCGCGATATCTCGGCCATTGTCGATTGGAGCTGCTGTTTTCCGATGGGCATCTTGGCGTCTTTGATGTTGGTGCTTATCTGGCTGCGCGCAGCGGCCCCTTGCTCGATGAACTGCACTCCGAGTCTTACCTTCAGCGATTTTTGATCGACGCCGGAGCCCTGGGTTGGCCGAATGGATTGGAGCTTTCGCCGATGCGGCTTTATGAGTTGTGTGAGGCGCGGGAAGCGGCTTGACGTTGTTTTCCGCGCTTTTTTGATCGATTTGTTTTCCGCCTGGCGCGTCTTTTAAACTTTATGAACTACTCAACCATCGAATCCCTCATCGGGAACACCCCGCAGGTAGCGCTGCAACGGCTGCCGGGTGAGACCAGCAACACCATTCTCGCCAAGCTTGAGGGCCAGAATCCGGCCGGCTCGGTGAAGGACCGCGCGGCGCTCAGTATGATTCAGCGTGCCGAGCAGCGCGGTGCCATCAAGCCCGGTGATACCTTGATTGAAGCCACTAGTGGCAATACTGGCATTGCGCTGGCCATGGCGGCGGCTATCAAGGGGTATCGCATGCTGTTGGTTATGCCGGAAAACATGAGCGTCGAGCGGCGCCAGTCTATGGCCGCCTTTGGTGCCGAGATTCGCCTGACGCCAAAGGATGGCAGCATGGAGGCGGCGATCGATCTGGCACGCGAGCTGGAGGCCAAGGGGGAGGGCGTGCGTTTGGATCAGTTCTCCAATTCGGACAATCCGGAAGCCCACTTCGAGACTACAGGCCCAGAAATCTGGCGCGATACCCAGGGGAAACTGACCCACTTCGTCAGTGCCATGGGCACCACGGGCACCATCATGGGGGTGAGCCGCTACCTCAAGCAGTGCAGCGCAAGTGTGCAGATCGTTGGGGTGCAGCCGGAAGAGGGCTCCAGTATCCCCGGCATCCGCCGCTGGCCGACAGAATACTTGCCCAAGATCTATGACCCCAAGCGCGTGGATCGCATCATCGACATCAGCCAGCTTGAGGCCGAGGAAACCACCCGCCGACTGGCGGCGGAGGAGGGCATCTTTGCCGGCATTTCCTCCGGCGGCGCCGTTGCTGCGGCGCTGCGGCTATCGCGCGAGCAGGAAGGCGCCGTGATTGTTGTGATTGTCTGCGACCGGGGCGATCGCTACCTCTCCACCGGCGTGTTTCCAGCCTGAGACGCGCCGATTCTGAGCGCGCGGGCCATCAAAGAGAGCCACATTTGAGCAAGAAAAAACCGCTTCCCCAGGAGCCCATTGAGGCCGAGATTGGCGACCTGAGTCACGACGGTCGCGGTGTCGCCCATGTCGACGGCAAGGCCGTGTTTGTGCAGGGCGCCCTGGCCGGTGAGCGGGTGCGCTTTCGGCTAACGCGCCGGCAACGGCGCCATGACGAGGGCGAGGTGGTCGAGGTGCTCAGCGCATCGCCAGACCGCGTCACTCCGCGCTGCGCCCACTTCGGGCTTTGCGGCGGCTGCGCCCTGCAGCATCTCGATCCGGCCGCGCAGATCGGCATGAAGCAGGAGGTTCTCGCCGCAGCCCTGGAGCGCATCGGTAAGGTGCGGCCCGAGACTTGGCTGCCGCAGCTGGTGGCCGAGCATTGGGGCTACCGGCGCAAGGCGCGGCTTGGCGTGCGCTATGTCGCCAAAAAGGGCCGGGTGCTGGTCGGCTTTCGCGAACGGCGCTCGTCCTTCGTCGCCGATCTCGCGCGCTGCGAGGTGTTGCACCCGGCGGTCGGCGAGCGCCTGACCGAACTCGCCGAGCTGATCGGGAGCTTAAGCATCCGCGAGCGGATCGCGCAGATCGAAATGGCCCAGGGCGACGGCCCGGTGGTGCTGATCTTTCGCGTGCTCGAGCCACCGACGCCGGGCGATATCGACCTGCTGCAAGCCTTCGCCGCCCGCACTGGTTTGCATGTCTATCTCCAGCCTGGCGGCATCGAGACGGTTGCGCCCCTGCCCGGGCAGCAGGCGGAGTTGAGCTATGCCTTGCCGGCGCAGGATGTCACCCTGGCGTTCGAGCCCAACGACTTCACCCAGGTCAATCTGGAACTGAACCGCCTGTTGGTTGCGCGCGCGCTCGAACAACTCGACCCTGGCCCCGGTGATCGGGTACTGGATCTGTTCTGCGGCCTTGGCAATTTCACCCTGCCCATCGCCCGCCGTGCCGGCTTGGTTCTCGGGGTTGAGGGCGATGCCGGCTTGGTCGAGCGCGCGCGCGCCAATGCCGGGCGCAATGGGCTCGATGACAGCCGCGTGCGCTTTGAGCGCGCTGATCTTTATAGCGAAACGCCGGATCAGGACGCGGCTGGGCCTTGGGACTGGTCGCGGCAATCCTTCGACCTAGCACTCATCGATCCGCCCCGCAGCGGCGCCTTGCAGGTGCTCGACGCGCTGGCAGCAACCGGCATCCGGCGCCTGGTCTATGTGTCCTGCTATCCTGGAACCCTCGCGCGCGACGCTGGTTATCTGGTGGCCAATCATGGCTTTCGCCTTGAGGCTGCCGGTGTGATGGATATGTTTCCGCACACGGCCCATGTTGAGTCTTTGGCGGTGTTTGAGCGAAGCAAGAGGGGCACCTTGGCGTGAGCCTTTGCCAGCTGCCACCACAGGTGACTGATCTGCTAAAACAATGCGAGTTTTTCTGTTTGCCGAGGCTGTATAAACGATGAATTTTGTTGACCTCAAAACCCAGTACGAACGCCTTCATGAGCCGATCAATCGCGGAATTCAGCGAGTGCTCGAGCATGGTCAGTTCGTGATGGGGCCAGAAGTGCTGGAGCTGGAACAGCGGCTTGCGGACTTTGTTGGCGTTGCGCATTGCGTATCGGTATCAAGTGGAACCGATGCATTGCTTGCGGCCATGATGGCGCTGGGCATTGGGCCTGGGGATGAGGTCATCACCACGCCATTTACTTTCGTGGCGACGGCCGAGACCATTGCGCTCCTTGGCGCGGTTCCGGTGTTTGTCGATATTGATCCGGTGTCCTATAACATTGCCCCAGGGGCGATCACGGCGGCGATCAGCGAGCGCACCCGCGCCATTATGCCGGTGTCGCTTTATGGCCAATGCTTTGCGGTTGATGAGGTGCGCGGCATTGCGCGCGATGCGGGAGTAGCGGTGATTGAGGACGGTGCCCAGAGTTTTGGTGCCGCCAGTCGCGGACGGCTTTCCTGCGGCTTGAGCGAGATTGGCTGTACCTCTTTCTTTCCCTCCAAGCCCTTGGGTTGTTATGGCGATGGCGGGGCTTGTTTTACCGACGACGCCGAGCTAGCCAGCGTCTTGCGCGAGATACGCAATCACGGGCAAGATCGGCGCTACCATCATGCACGGCTGGGGTTGAATGGCCGACTCGATACCATGCAGGCGGCGATTCTTCTGGCCAAGCTTGATGGCTTTGGCGAGGAGGTCGAACGTCGCACAGCCATTGGACAGCGCTATACCCAGGGCCTGATCGCGGGAGGCGCTGCGTCGAGCCGTGATGCTGAACAGGGGCTGCTGGTTCCTTTTGTTCCTGAGGATCAGCGGTCGGTGTATGCGCAATATACCCTGCAAGTCGATGACCGGGATGCGGTGATTGAGACGCTGAGCGCCCAAGGGATTCCAACCGCCGTGCATTACCCGATTCCGCTCAACGAGCAGCCGGCGTTCGCGAGTTACCCGGTGACCCAGGATCTCTCGGTATCGCGCAGAGTCTCGCGCCGCGTTTTGAGCCTGCCAATGCACCCTTACCTTGGGGAGCAGGATCAGGACCGCATCATCGCGAGCGTCCTTGCCGCCTGTCGCTAAGCAGGCAGACCTTTTTCGCTATTTCTACTTCTGGACATACTGATGCCTGACTATCGCTCTCGAACAACCACTCATGGTCGCAACATGGCCGGTGCCCGCGCGCTTTGGCGCGCCACTGGCATGAAAGACGGTGATTTCGACAAACCAATTATTGCAGTGGCCAATTCTTTTACCCAATTTGTCCCAGGTCATGTGCACCTAAAGGACATGGGGCAATTGGTTGCTGCGGAGATTGAACGGGCCGGAGGCGTGGCCAAGGAGTTCAATACCATCGCCGTTGATGACGGCATCGCCATGGGGCATGGCGGCATGCTCTATTCGTTGCCGTCGCGCGATCTGATTGCCGACTCGGTTGAATATATGGTCAATGCGCATTGTGCTGATGCGCTGGTGTGCATCTCAAACTGCGACAAAATCACCCCTGGCATGCTGATGGCGGCCCTGCGGTTGAACATCCCGACGGTGTTCGTCTCTGGCGGTCCGATGGAGGCGGGCAAGGTGATTCGTGGCGAGAACGAGCAGCATCTTGATCTGGTCGATGCCATGGTCGCGGCAGCCGATTCCAACAGATCCGATGCCGAGGTGGCCGAGTATGAGCGCTCCGCCTGCCCGACCTGCGGGTCCTGTTCGGGCATGTTTACGGCCAACTCGATGAACTGCCTAACCGAGGCTTTGGGTCTGAGTCTGCCCGGCAATGGCTCGCTGCTGGCCACACACCAGGCACGGCGGGATCTGTTTCTGGAGGCGGCTCGACTGGTGGTGTCCCTGGCGCGGCGCTGGTACGAGCAGGACGATGCCAGCGTGTTGCCGCGCTCGATTGCGAGCTTCGAGGCGTTCGAGAATGCCATGTCGTTGGATATCGCCATGGGCGGTTCAACCAACACCGTGCTTCATCTGCTGGCGGCAGCCTTTGAAGCTGGAGTGCCTTTTTCGATGAGCGATATCGATCGGCTCAGCCGCAAGGTGCCAAACCTGTGCAAAGTGGCGCCTGCGACGCAGCAGTATCACATGGAGGACGTCCACCGTGCCGGCGGAGTGATGGGGATCATGGGCGAACTCGACCGTGCCGGCCTGGTCCATCGCGAGGTGCCTACAGTGCATAGCGAGTCCTTTGCGCGGGCGCTTGATCAGTGGGACCCGATGCGCACCGATGCCGAGGCCGTGGTGCAGCGTTATCTCGCCGCGCCCGGCGGCGTGCCCACCCAGCAGGCGTTTAGCCAGAACGAACGCTGGCCGGCGCTGGATTTGGATCGGGATCGGGGCTGCATTCGCCGGCTCGAGTCCGCCTACAGCCGTGATGGCGGCCTGGCCGTGCTCTATGGCAATTTGGCCGAGGACGGTTGCATTGTCAAAACCGCCGGTGTCGATGAGTCCATTCTGCAGTTCACCGGGCAGGCGCGCGTTTTCGAGAGCCAGGAAGATGCCGTGCAGGCGATTTTGGTCGACCGCATCACCGCAGGGGATATCGTACTGATCCGTTACGAAGGACCGAAAGGCGGCCCGGGGATGCAGGAGATGCTCTATCCCACCAGCTATCTCAAGTCCAAAGGGCTCGGCAAACTCTGTGCGCTCATCACCGACGGGCGCTTTTCCGGCGGCACCTCGGGATTGTCGATTGGCCATGTTTCACCAGAAGCAGCCGAAGGAGGCCTCATCGGCCTAGTGGAGGAGGGGGATCGGATCGAAATCGACATCCCGGCCAGACGCATTCAGCTCGATGTCTCGGAGCAGCAGTTAGGTGAACGCCGCGCTCAAATGGAGGCACGTGCTGATCGAGCCTGGATGCCGGCGCAACGCCAACGCCCCATCAGCACGGCATTGCGCGCCTATGCGGCATTGACGACCAGCGCCGCGCATGGCGCGGTCAGAGATGTGACGCGGGTTGGCGGCTAAAACAGGTCGCGCGATCCACTGCGCCGGCGTCCGATGCCGGCGCTGGCCAGGAAGAGCCCAATGATCAGACCGCCGCCGGCGACGCCGGCTCCGGTCAGGAACCAGCGTCGGTCGTCGCCACTGCGCAGGTCGAGGTTTTCCTGCTCAAGTTCGCCCACAGTGCGGGTGAGTTTGGCGACGTCTTTCTGTAGCTGGTTGCGCTCCTCATTTATGTTTACGATATTCTCTGATGTGTGCTCAAATACCGCCAAGGCTTCTTCGAGTTCAATATTGCGCTCGGAAACCGTCTGGTGTTCCTGCTGTAGCGCCTGATGCTCTTCTTCGATTCGGCTGAGCTTGGCCGCGAGTTGATCGGGTTCCTGTTGTAGCTCATCGAGCCGTGCACGCGTTTCCGCGAGCTGAACCCGTGCGGCAGGGTCATCCTGGAGATAGCGTGTGAGTAAGAAACCTGTGGTCCCATCCTCAGTGCGCACGCGCGAGTAGCCTGTTTCGCGGTCTTTGCTTAACACCTGGACCGAGGCGCCGCTTGGCAGAACCCGAATGATTTTATGACTGGTACTCTCGCCACTGCGTAGGTTGAATTCGCCCTGATCAGTGACATAGGCAGTGTCGGCCGTGGCGACCAGGGCTGCTCCCAAGAGCCCCACGGCGATCAGAGCCCTGATCAGCTTGGGCGCCCATTGGCGGCGATGAGGGGCAGGATGACAACTTGCAACTCGCTTGAACATGGCTGATTAAGACTCCAGTCAAACCTGGCCTGGTGGCGGACCGACCAGAAGAAATTCCAGCAGTGCCTTCTGGGCATGCAGGCGATTTTCGGCCTCGTCCCAGACGACCGATTGGGGCCCGTCGATGACATCTGCGCTGACTTCTTCACCGCGATGGGCAGGCAGGCAATGCATGAACAGCGCCTCTGGATTGGCCTGGGTGAGCAGCGCGCGGTCGATGCAGAAACCCGCGAAGGCCTGGCGGCGCTCGCGCTCCTCATCCTCTTGCCCCATGCTCGCCCAGACGTCAGTGACGACCAGGTCGGCGTTGGTGATGGCTGTCGCCGGGTCGTGCGAGAGATGGCAGCGGTCGCCGTTGGCGGCGAGCAGCTCGTCATCCGGCTCGAAACCTGGCGGGCAGGCGATGCGCAGCTCAAAGTCAAACAGTCGGGCGGCGTTGATGTAGGAGTGACACATGTTGTTGCCATCGCCAATATAGGCGACGCGCCGCCCGCAAATCGGCCCCCGGTGCTCCTGATAGGTCAGCATGTCGGCAAGCAACTGGCAGGGATGGAAGCGGTCTGTCAGGCCATTGATGACGGGCACTTGGGAGTAGGCCGCGAAGGTCTCAATAGTGTCCTGCGCATAGGTGCGTATCATGACTGCATCGACCATGCGCGAGAGCACGCGGGCGCTGTCGGGGATGGGCTCGCCGCGGCCAAGCTGGGTGTCGCGCGGGGACAAGAAAAGCGCGTGGCCACCGAGCTGTGCCATGCCAGCCTCAAAAGAGACCCGGGTGCGGGTGGAGGATTTTTCAAACACCATGGCCAGCGTGCGCTGTTGCAGCGGCAGATAGGCAGTGCCTTCGCGCTGAAGGCGCTTGAGCACCAAGGCGCGATCAATCAGTGCCCGCGCTTCTTCTGTGGAGAGATCAAGCAGGGTGAGAAAATGCCGCAGTGGGCGGTCTTTTCGCTGTGCCATGGCGCTACCCCGAAGCCTCAGTCGGTTGATGGGCGAGAAAACGGCGAATCAGCGTGGCCAGCCCGTCGACGAGTAAGCCGATCTGCTCGTCGTCGATGATCAGCGGTGGCAGCAGCCGCACGACCCGCCCGGCGGTGACATTGATCAGCAGGCCCTGATCGAGCGCCTGCCGGGTGAGTTCCGCGCAGTCGCGTTCAAGCTCGATGCCAATCATCAGGCCAAGCCCGCGAATGTCGCGCACGCCGGGCAGGTCGCCAATGGTCGTGCGCAGTTGCTCCAGCAGGGCCGCGCCCTGGCGAGCGGCCTGCTCCGGCAGGGCCTCCTGCTCGAGTGTTTGCAAGACCGCCAGGGCCGCCTTGCAGGCGAGCGGATTGCCGCCGAAGGTGGAGCCGTGACTGCCAGGGCCCAGAACCTCGGCCGCTGGTCCTCGCGCCAGGCAGGCGCCGATGGGCACCCCATTGGCCAGCCCCTTGGCCAGGGTCATCACATCGGGCAGGATGCCGGCATGCTGGTAGGCAAACAGCTGGCCAGTGCGGCCCATGCCGGTCTGGATTTCATCGAGCATCAGCAGCCAGCCGTGCCGATCACAGCGCTCGCGCAGACCGCGCAGATAGTCGGGCGTCGGCAGGATGACGCCGCCCTCGCCCTGGATGGGCTCGACCAGCACCGCAACAATGCTGGCGGGACTGGTGGCGACCTTATCGATGGCTTCGAGGTCATTGTAGGGTACGCGCGCGAAGCCCTGCACCAGAGGCTCGAATCCGGCCTGGGCCTTGCGGTTGCCGGTGGCCGTTAGTGTGGCCAGGGTGCGACCATGAAAGCTCGACTCCATCACGACAATGACGGGATCTTTGATGCCGCGCTGATGGGCATGCAAACGGGCGAGCTTGATCGCCGCCTCGTTGGCCTCGGCCCCCGAGTTGCCGAAGAAGACCCGGTCCATGCCAGCAAGGCGGGTCAGCTGATCACCGAGTTGTTGCTGCGCCTCGATTTGATACAGGTTAGAGGTATGCAGCAGGCGCCCGGCCTGCTCGCACAGCGCTGCGGCGACGCCCGGATGCGCATGCCCGAGCCCGCAGACGGCGATGCCCGAAATCGCGTCCAGATAGCGGCGCCCCTCGGTGTCCCACAGCCAGAGACCTTCGCCGCGAGCGAAAGTGACTGGCAAAGGGGAATAGGTCGGCATCAGGGATTGGCCCATGTGGTGTCAGGGAGTCTCGTTAGTCTTTCACTATGCCCTGCGTTTGTGCATCACAGAAACGACAAGGCGGTCTTGCGCGGCAGCGCCGAGACCGCCTGAAGGTCTATTCTGTGCCAAACGGGCGAAAGCGCTTAATATATCAGCGTGCGGCACAGGCTCACAACTCACACATTTTTTGCAGGGTTGTACTCGGCGGACATGGACGTTTGACTTGTTTCGGGCGGGGCGATGCCCAGCGGGGATGCCGGGAACCCTGTGAGCGCTACCCGACCCAAAACAGAACACTTGTTTGATTCAGCTTTTTAAAGGTATTTCATGACTGCTTCGGTTCCGACGCGTCGCAGCGGTGCGGCCATTCTGTTCGATGTGCTAAACGATCTGGGCATTGATTGTATTTTCGGTCACACCGGAGGCGCGGTCATCCCGCTGCATGTCGAGTTGAACAAACGTATGCGTCGCGGCGAGCGGGTGCCGCGCTTTATTCTGTGTCGCCAGGAGGGCGGGGCGGGTCATGCCGCCGAAGGCTATGCCCGCGCGGGCGGTCGGGTTGGTGTGGCGCTGGCCACCTCCGGTCCGGGCGCGACCAACCTGGCCACCCCTATTGCCGATGCCTACAAGGACTCGGTGCCCACAGTCTTCATTACCGGGCAGGTGCCGAGTTCGGCCATTGGTAGCGATGCCTTCCAGGAAGTCGATACCCTGGGTATGACCCGGCCTATCTCCAAGCACAATTATCTGGTCAAGACGGTGGCGGACCTTGAGTGGACGCTGCGCGAGGCTTTTGTGCTGGCTGGTTCGGGGCGTCCGGGGCCGGTGGTGGTCGATATCTGCAAGGACGCGCAAATCGCGCTGCTCGATCATCCCAATCCGCCACGTGTGCGCCATCGCGAGCCGCTGCCCTTTGATCCCGCCGCCGCTGATCGCATTCTCGATGCCCTTGCCGCCGCTGATCGTCCGGTGATCAAGGCCGGGGGGGGCATTATTCATGCCGGTGTTTCCGGGGCGCTGCGCCAGTTTGTCGAGCGCTTCGATACCCCGGTCACCACCACCTTCAACGCGCTGGGCGCGGTGCCCATGGATGCGCCCCACGCGCTTGGCATGCCCGGTATGCATGGCAGCATTCCGGCCAACTATGCTCTGCGCGAGGCCGATTTTATCCTCACGCTCGGCGGTCGCTTCGATGATCGGGTCGCGGTCAAGGGTTTTGCCGACGGCAAGCGCATTGCCCATGTGGACATAGACCCCTCCGAAATCGACAAGACCATCAAGACTGATCTGGCACTGGTGGCCTCGCTCGATGAGTTTTTTGCCCATGCGCTTGGTACCAATCGCCGCGCGCAACACTCCGCTTGGATGGTCCGCATCGGCGAGTGGCGCAAACAAATGCCCCTGCCTTATGCGCAGGGCGATTACATCAAGCCCCAGGCGGTCATAGAGGCACTCTCGGAGCTGACCAAGGGCGATGCAACCTTGGTCACAGGCGTGGGTCAACATCAAATGTGGGCGGCGCAATACTATGGCTTCAAGCGTCCGCGCCAGTGGATCAGCTCCGGTGGGCTAGGCACTATGGGCTTTGGTCTGCCGGCGGCCATTGGTGCCTGGTTTGCCAATCCGGACAAGCCCGTGGTGCTGGTCGACGGTGATGGTAGTTTTCAGATGAACATCCAGGAGCTGGCCACCGTGGTTGCCCACCGCATTCCGCTGAAGATGTTTGTGCTTAACAACAGCTTTCTCGGTATGGTGCGCCAGTGGGAGGACATGATGGACGGCGGCCATCATTACGAAACCTGCCTGGCGCGCAACGAAGATTGCGAGCCTGACTGCATGACCATCGACCAGACCTGTCGGCGGCAAGTCCCCAACCTGACTGGCCTGAGCCATGTGTATCCGGGCTTGAAAACCCAGCGCATTCGTGGCCCGCTCGGCATGCGCGAGAGTATCCGCGAGGCACTCAATCAAGACGGCAGCGTGCTGGTGGATGTGTGGATAGACAAGGCCGAAGATGTGCTACCCATGGTGCCGCCAGGCAAGAAGCTTGATGCCATGATTGCCTCCAGTGTCACGCCTGCTGCTGGGGCGAATGCCGCCTGATGTCTATCCCAAAAGCTTAGGTACCGCCTGGCATCTGCCTGGGACCACAAGGAGCAAAGGAGCAGTAGCGGTGAATGCTTAATCCACAGCTGTCAACTTGGGATTTTCACGGCTGTTCGGACGGAGCAATCTGTGTCAGAATTAGGGTCAAGGATGGGCTTCATTTTCGCGTCGAATCTGTTGGGGAATGTGTTCCCGACCCAGAACGAGCTGAATCTCATAGGGGGTTCGGTATAAACTAAAAAAAAGCCGACTTCCTGGTTTTTGGCCACCACTGCCCAAAACCTGTGAAAAGTCGACAGCACTGCCACCAAGTCGCCGGAGGATTCAGCGATGATCGTCTTCTCTCAGCTACACGCGCAAAACCATAAAATCACGGAACTGTCCAATATCTTTCTGTATCTGGTGCAAAATCGTGAAATGTGCGATACAGAAACCGCCTGTGATGTGTTTTTTGAATACTCGACAAAGGTTAAGGAGCACATCGAGCTGGTTGATCGGGAAATCTGCGGCCGTTTGATTTCCTACCCGGATCAGGCGGTGAAAAACACCGCGAACCGGTTTTTGTCCGGCTCGACGGAAATCAAGCGGATTTTCAACCAGTACCTCAAAGAATGGTGCTCAGAGCCGCAGCGGCGCCTGCAAATTCGCGACCATCAGCATTTTCTGAGCGAGACCCAGCAGATGTTCGGCCTGGTGCTCGATCGCATCCAGCGCGAGACCGAGCACCTGTATCCGCTGATCCGCAAACTTGAAGAGCACGCTGCGGAAGCGGCCTAAGTTTGGGTGATAAGAAGTTTGGGTGACAAGATCTGGTGTGATGAGGTCTCTGGTGTGACCGGATATCCGGCGTGATCGGAACCGGCAGCGCGGGGAGCGCCGGCCGATTTCAACCGAGTCTGATTCGATCAGCCCCGGCGCGTTATCACCGGTAGGTCATTGCTGGTAGGTCCTCACGGGCGCGTCATCCCTGATTCGCCGCCAGCCGGCGCTCGAAATGGCTCAGCAGCCGCGAGCGCAAGTTTTTCTCCTTGTGCTTAGCTGCTGCGGCTAGGCGCTTTTCGGCAACCTGAATTAGCAACTCCTGCGCGCCCTTGGTGTTTTCATCGGCCGGCTGGCGCTGCACATAGGTCCCATCGGGCTGCATGTCCCAGGCCGAGCGGGTGTCGGCGAGCTGCACGTCGAGAATCAGCCGCAGTTCCTGGCGTAGCTCCGGGCTCTCGACCGGGGCATGGACTTCCACCCGGGACTCCAGATTGCGCCGCATCATGTCGGCCGAGCCGAAGTAATACTCCTCCTCACCACCGTTGCGGAAGTACAGAATCCGCGCATGCTCCAGAAAGCGCCCGACAATGCTGACCACCCGGCCGGTTTCGGACAGACCCGGCACGCCGGGCCGATAGCGGCAGGTGTCGCGCACAATGAGGTCCACCTTCACTCCGGCACGGCTGGCCTTGTAGAGCGCGCGGGTAATATCCGGATCCTCAAGCGCGTTCATTTTCATCTGGATTAGGCCGCCACCGTCGCGCTGATGATGCTCGATCTCGCGTTGAATGCGGCTCAGAATGCCCGGCTTGAGGGTGTAGGGCGCGGCCAGAATTTTGCGATAACTCGGCGGTGGGGAGTAGCCGGTCAGGTAATTGAACAGCTCGGTCAGATCCTGGGCAATGTCCTCGTCGCAGCCGAGCATGCCAAGATCGGTATAGAGCTTGGCGGTGCCGGAATGATAATTGCCCGTGCCGATGTGATAATAACGGCGCAGCTGAGCGTAATCCCGTCGCACCACAAAAATCAGCTTGCTGTGGGTTTTTAATCCCATCACGCCATAGGTGACGTGAATCCCCTCGGACTCCAATCGCCGCGCCCAGCCGATATTGGCCGCTTCATCAAAGCGCGCCTTGAGTTCCACTAGCACCGCGACCTGCTTGCCGTTGCGTGCCGCTGCGATCAAGGCATCCAGAATAGCCCCGGCCGAGGTGCGATACAGCGTCATTTTAATCGCCAGTACCTTGGGATCCTTTGCGGCAGTCGACAGAAACCGCTCCACCGTGGTTGAGAAGGACTCATAGGGGTGCTGTAGCAGCAGTGGTCCATTTTCGCGGATCACATGAAAGATGTTGCGCCTGTCGTTGGCCAGCAGCGGGTGATCGCCGGGACGATGGGTCTTGTCATGCAACTCGGGCTGGTTGAGTCCAGCCAGTTCGAATAGATCGCGCTTGGCGATCATGCCGGCGACCTCAAAGACATCCTCGGCCTCGTTCAGGCCGAGTTCCGCCGCTAGCATGCCGCGATGCACTGGGTCCATGCCGGCCTGCACCTCCAGGCGCACAATGGGCGCGAAGTGGCGCTCGCGCAGCTCGGTTTCGATCATCTCCAGCAGATCGTTGGCCGCCTCGGCTTCGGGCTCGACAATGGCGTTGCGGGTGACACGGAACAGTTCACAGCTCTCGATCTCCATGCCAGGAAAGAGCATGTCGAGGTTGTGCTTGATCAAATCGTCGAGGGTCACAAAGGTATTAACGTCATCGACCTGAATCAGCCGCTTGGACACATCCTTGCTGACAGGCACCTTGATGCGCGCCAGATAGGTCTCGTTGCCGCCGGGGTAGCGCAGGCGCACCAGCAGATTGAGTGCCAGATTAGAGATAAAGGGGAAGGGATGGGTCGGGTCCATCGCCAACGGCGTGATCATGGGAAAGATGTTGGTGCGGAAGTGCTCGCGCAGGCGCTCACGCGCATCGTCAGGTAAGGCGCTGATGCTGACCAGACGAATGTCCTGGGCCTCCAGTTCCTCCATCAGGCTGTTGAAGAGCCGCATCTGATCGTCCTGAATCTGGGCGATCACCTCGCGGCATTCCGCCAGCTGCTGTTCTGGTGTGCGCCCGTCGATGGTGCGCGAATGCACGCCGGCGGCAAGTTGCTGCTTGAGCCCGCCGATGCGCTTCATGAAGAACTCATCGAGATTGTTGCTGACAATGGCCAGAAACTTCACCCGCTCCAGCAGCGGCGTGCGCGGGTCCTCGCCCTCATGTAGCACCCGTCGATTAAAGGCCAGCCAGGTCAGCTCGCGGTTCAGATAGAGCGCCGGATCATCGAGATCGATTTCTTCCGCCGCCGGGGCAGTGGCGGATTCGGGTTCTGGCTGGTTGAGATCGCTCGGCCCCGAATCCATGGCTTTTGGCTCATTGGGCTCGGGGTCCATCGAACGCGGCGTGGCGGAATCCTGAGCATCGGTAGTATCAGTAAACGTCATGGGTGTGTCCTGATCAGCAGTGTGGAACAGCGACGGGAGGCTGGCGTCTAGCCGGGGTAAACGCGTTATGCTAGCAGCCTTTCGCCGCACTTGTGTTGCCGTAAATTGACCAGATGACCGAAGACTTTCAGCAGAATACGCGCGACCGTCTCTACGCAGGCATGGAGGCGGCGCCCGGAGATTTCGCCTTCGATGACTCGGTCGCGCGGGTGTTTCCCGACATGATCAGCCGTTCCGTGCCCTGTTATTGCGACCTGGTAAAACTGATGGCGGTGCTGGCCAGGCGCTTTCTGCACCCCGACGCGCGCTGCTTCGACCTCGGCTGTTCGCTTGGTGCAGTGAGCGCGGCGCTGCTGGGGCAGTATCGCCATCTGGGGCTGCGAGTGGTGGCGGTGGACAACTCCCAGGCCATGATCGACCGCCTGAACCAACGCTTGGCCGAGGAGGTCGCAGGCGGGAGGCTGCAAGCGCGCTGCGAGGATCTAACGGAGGTTGACACCAGCGGCGCCAGCCTGCTGATTCTGAATTTGACACTGCAATTTATCGCGCCCGAGCAGCGCCTGGCGCTGCTTGCACGCCTGCGCGAGCGCCTGCAACCGGGCGGTGGGCTGCTGTTGGCCGAGAAGGTGCAATGCGCCAATCCAGATGCCGAACACTTGCTCGCCGAGGCGCACGCCGAGTTCAAGCGCGCCAATGGCTACTCGGAGCTTGAAATCAGCCGCAAGCGCGCCGCACTGGAACGGGTCATGCGCCTGGATGCGCCCGAGGTGCATGCCGAGCGGCTGCGCGCAGCCGGTTTCACCCAGGTGGTGCCCTGGTTTCAGTGTCTCAACTTCATGGCCTGGGCCGCCTGGGCTTAGGTGATCTATCTGACCAAAATCCCAACAGTGCGCTAGCAGAGGCGACTGTATTGGCTCAACTGGGAGAGGTCTGCGCTGCATTGGAATAGAACATGGTGGTCCAGGATTTCGCGCAAAGCGCCTTAGTACCCTTTGCTCCCTTCTTCGCCCACTGGCAAGAGAGCGCTGCAGGCGCCTGGCTGCCCCGGTTGCGCGCCTTGACGCAAGAACGTCTGCAAGCACCCCGGCACGGGGACTGGTCGCAGTGGATGGCGCTGCTCGCGCGCCTGCCAGACATTCAGCCCCATGAGCGATGTTTCGACCAGCCCTGCGTCGGGGTCATGTCCGCGCAGCCGCTGGATGCGGCAGCCCACGGCGAACTGCGCGACGCCCTCATGGGCCTGCATCCCTGGCGCAAAGGCCCCTTCTGCCTGCATGGTGTCACGATCGACGCCGAATGGCGCTCCGACTGGAAATGGGCACGCGCAGCTGGGGCACTCGGCGATTTGCGTGATGCCCTGGTACTGGATCTCGGCTGCGGCAACGGCTACTACGGCTATCGCGCTCTGGGCGCCGGCGCACGGCTGGTGCTGGGTATCGACCCCGGCTTGCGCTTTGTCGCCCAGTTTCTCGCGGTCAATCACTTTCTGCGCAGCGACAGACTCGCCGTGCTGCCCCTGGCCGATGAGGATCTGTATGATCAAACCGCCGGTGTAGACCTGCTGCTGTCCATGGGGGTGCTCTACCATCGCCGCGACCCGCTGCGGCATCTGAATATTCTGCGCCGCCTGCTGCGCCCAGGCGGACGGCTGCTGCTGGAAACCCTGGTGCTGGATGCGCCGGGCGATGCGCTGCTGGAGCCCTCCGGTCGCTATGCGCAGATGCGCAATGTCTATGCTATCCCGAGTGTGACGCGCCTAAATGCCTGGCTGCGCGAGACCGGCTTTTGCCATATCGAACTGGTCGATCTGACACCTACCACCAGCGCCGAGCAGCGCAGCACCGAGTGGATGCGCTTTCAGTCACTGGCCGATTTTCTCGATCCCAAAGAGCCAAGCCGCACCTGCGAAGGTCACCCGGCCCCAGTACGAGCCATGCTTCTTGCAGAGGCTTGATCGATCGCCTTAGCGCGCGCCGAGTCCAGTATGGGTCGCCTGTAGACGCCGGGCTGCCTGGCTTAGCGCCGCCAGGGTTTCTGTCAAAACCTGTTGTCGGTTTTCTGTTTGGGTCGGGTGGCGGTCACGGGGGGGCTCGGCGGCCCTTGATCGGATCAGGAACGCCGCCGGGAAGCCTACAGGGAGGTATTTACGGCGTCCCCCGTGGCCGTCACCCGGCCCAGAACCAGCCGAACTCTCAAAGGGGTTCGCTATATTGTTTGTGGCGGTTGATCGCAGGCGAGTCACAAGAGGAATGGGTATAATGCCCCTTCGCGAAAGTCAAGCCAATCGGCTTCATGCAGCGATCACCCCATGAGTAATACAAGCGCCTGAATCATCCGCCGAGATGCGACCGATGTTATGCCTGCCATCTTGCAACTGAGTGCCATCGCTGCCGGTGGTGCCTTTGGTGCGGTTGCCCGCTTTGCCGTCTCCACCGGCGTGTATCGCCTGCTTGGCCGAGAGTTTCCCTGGGGCACTCTGGCCGTTAATGTCAGTGGCTCGCTGCTGATGGGCGCGCTCTTCGTGCTTTTTCTTGAGCGTAGCCTGGTTTCGGCCGAATGGCGTTCGGCGATTCTCATCGGCTTTCTTGGCGCTTTCACCACCTTCTCTACCTTTTCGCTCGAAACCCTGACGCTGGTGGAGCAGGGCGAGGTGCTGCGTGCCTTGTTGAACGTCAGTGTCAGTGTGCTGCTGTGCCTCGGCGCCTGCTGGCTTGGCATGATCGCGGCGAGGGCGCTGTGAAGGCCGGCGGAAAAGCGCAAGTGTCTGTGGCGAACCAATTCGCCGCGACCGGTTGACCACGGACTACTAAAAAAGGTGCCAAAAATGACCTTGATCGAAGCCACCATGGTTCGGGTGTACCTGTCGGAATCCGACCGGGAACTGAAAGCTCTGCTCAAGTGCCTGCACGATGAGCTGCACATCTGCGGGGCCACCGTGATGCGGGGTGTGGCTGGCTTTGGCACCTCAGGCGTGGTGCACAGCGCTAGCCTGCTTGATCTGTCCGCCGATTTGCCGTTGGTGCTGGAGTTCTTCGACCGCCCGGAGCGAGTGCGCCTGGCCATCGAGCGGATTCGCGATTTTGTCGACACAGGACATCTGGTGTCTTGGAATGTGCTGGTGGAACCAGTCCAATTGGACCAAAAGGCTTAAAGACTCATGTTAGACCCCCGACTGTTACGCGCGGAACTCGATCAAGTCGCCGCGCAACTGGCACGCCGCGGCTTCGCGTTCGATACCGCCGGCATTCAAGCGCTCGAAGAGCGGCGCAAGCAAGTGCAAGTGCGGGTGCAGGAGCTGCAAAACCTGCGCAATACGCGTTCCAAGGCTATTGGCAAGGCGCGTGCCGCTGGCGAGGACATCGAACCGCTCAAGGCCGAGGTCAGCGCCTTTGGTGAAGAGCTCAAACAACTCGATGCCGAGCTTGGCGACATTCAGGAGCAACTGCGCGCCATCGCTCTGGGCCTACCCAATCTGCCCGATGCCAGCGTGCCCGACGGCAAAGATGAGTCTGCCAACCGCGAGGAGCGCCGTTGGGGCGAGCCGCCAGCCTTCGACTTCGCGCCGCGCGACCATGTTGACCTCGGCACCGCTGGTGGCTGGATGGACTTCGACCGCGCAGCCACCATTGCCGCCGCCCGCTTCGTCGTGCTCAACGGCCCCATGGCGCGGTTGCAACGGGCGCTGGTGCAGTTCATGCTCGACATCCATACCCAGGAGCATGGCTACCAGGAGGTTTACGTCCCCTACCTGGTCAACGCCACCAGCCTGGAGGGTACCGGGCAATTGCCCAAGTTCGAGCAGGACCTATTCAAAATTCCCGGTGAGCGGGATTTTTATCTCATCCCGACCGCCGAGGTGCCAGTCACCAACTTGCTGCGCGACCGTATTCTGGAGCAAGACAATCTGCCCCAGCGCTTCGTCGCCCACACTCCCTGCTTCCGCAGCGAGGCCGGCTCCCACGGCAAGGACACGCGCGGCATGATCCGCCAGCATCAGTTCGAGAAAGTCGAGCTGGTGCAAGCCGTGCGCCCCGAAGAGTCCATGGCCGCACTCGAGCAACTCACCGGTCATGCCGAGACTATCCTGCAACGCTTGGAGCTGCCCTATCGCGTCGTCACCCTGTGCGCCGGCGACCTCGGCTTCTCCGCCACAAAAACCTACGATCTCGAGGTCTGGCTGCCCGGCCAGCAGTGTTACCGAGAAATCTCATCGTGCAGTAACTTCCGTGACTTCCAGGCACGCCGCCTGCTCGCGCGCTACCGCCACCCCGACACCGGCAAGCCCGAACTCCTGCATACGCTCAACGGCTCCGGCCTTGCTGTTGGCCGCACCCTGGTCGCGCTGATCGAAAACGGCCAACAAGCCGATGGCAGCATCCGCATCCCTCAGTCGCTACAGCCCTACCTTGGCGGGCAGGATGTTCTTCGCTGACGTATCGCCATCAGCCCGAAGGATTTGCACCCAAACTCCGTAGGTGCCCAGAGTGAAAATACGGATAGCTTGCGTCACGAAAATGACATAAGTTGGCGTCGTTTTTTTGTAACTGCCCATCCCACCCATCGAACGCGGCAGATATGGCGTGGAGGCATCTCTGGGCGTCGCCGCACGGCGGCGCGCTCTGCATCACCCCAACGAGAACCGCTGATAATCTTGTTTTTTTCAAAAAAACTTTGAAAAGCAGGTCAATACAGGCTATTGTTACAGTAGTTGCTTAGCGGTTTTTGCAAGCGTCATATGGCGCCTGGAGGGAAAGCAGATGGGACGGCTACGAACAATGGGCATCTTGACTCAGGAGCAGGGTTTGACGCCGCTGCTTCGGTGCCCCCCCACCGGATTCATGGCAGGCGGTCGCCGATGTGCCCGGTTCTCATGGGCGTTGCGCGCAACCTTGCTGGTTCTGGTTGTAGCGCTTTTGTCAGGCTGTGCTATCAAGCGACCCCGCTATGACACACCAGATATCCCGCTGACCGACGCTTATGAAAACCCCTTGCTGCGCGATGGCGAGGTCTGGGAGCCGACGCCCGGGGAAGCAGCGCTTGCCTATTGGTGGCGCTTGTTGGACAACGAGGATCTTAACCGGCTCATTGATCGCGCCATCGCCAACGACCCCGACCTTCGCATTGCCTCGCAGCGCGTCATGCAGGCGCTGGCCAGAGCCTCGCAGGCTGAGGGTGGTCGCCTGCCGGAGGTGTCGGCGCCAGCTCGATACGAGTATGAATCTCCTGACGGAGGTGCCGGCTCGCGCGCGCGCGGCGAGGACCTGGTAACCCGAGAGACCTATCAAGCGGGTTTGCGCGCTGACTGGCGGGTCGACCTCTGGGGAGAGCTTAAGTCCCTGTCCGAATCCGCTGACTATGATCTGTGGCGGGCGGTGTTTGACTACGACGAGCGCGTGCGTCAGTTAACCAGCGATGTGACCAGAGCCTTTATCGATTATCTGGTATTGAACGACAGGATGCGCGTTGCCTTCGATACAGAAAAAGTTCTCGGGCAAATGCTTAATGGCATGGCAAAACGCCTTGAGTCAGGCGACGCGACCCTGATTGATGTTGAAAAGCAGCGCACCGCCGTCAAAGGTTCCCAAGCGGACAAGCCCGCCATCGCTCTTGAGCGAGAACGGGTAAGGAATCGGATTGTTGTGCTGGTTGGTGCCATGTCGGACAGTGTCAAATTGCCCATATATGGTCTGGACATGCTCGACAAGCCACGCGTGAAACCGGGCATTCCGGCGGCTCTGCTGCTACAGCGGCCCGATGTCAGAGCCGTCGAGGCGGGCCTGCTTGCGGCAGATGCGGATATCGACGTGGCGCGTGCACGGATATTGCCTCCTCTGGATCTCACCGGAGAGATCGGTTACGGCAGTGAGTTCATCGAAGAGATCTTCATGCCTCACACCCTATTCACGCGCTTTATCGCCAACCTATCGGCGACAGTGTTCGACGCTGGCCGCAGAAAGCGCGAAGTTGACTATTCGCGAGCCGTCTACGAGGAACTCCTCGAAACCTATGTCAAGGTTCTATACGGCGCCAGTATTGAGGTCGAGGGCGCGCTTGCCTCTATCGAGAAGACCGAGAAGCGACTAGGGCTGCAGCGCGAGGCAACCAAGGCCGCACGGAGCGCCTGGACCAACAGTCAGGAGGCCTACCTTGCCGGTGGGATCGACTACCTGACATGGCTGGATACTGCCCGCACCTATCATCGTTACATGGATGACTTGTATATCTTCAACGGAGACAACTACCGCAGCTATGTCGATTTGTTTGCCTCTCTGGGGGGCGGGGCGCCTCGTCGGGCGCCGCTACCTGGCGATGGTGATCGTCCCAAGCTCGAGCTGGCTAGCGTGCTCAGCGGTAAGGCGCCGCCTCTGACAATCACGACCAAGTGGCCGCCCAGCGACGGCTGGTACGAGAACAAACCCCCAAGAAAGGGTGGAGGCAGACTGGGCGAGGACCCGAACGAGTGGCTCGTCAGCCTGTCCGGTATCCACGCGCGCGAGGGTTTGGAAGCAACATGGCGCGACCTGATGAATCGCTTCCCGGAGCTTGTCGATGGCCATGCCTTGCTCGCCTTGCAACCGATCCCGACAGTCGCGCCCGAGGGCCGCGCGGCGACCTGGTACAAACTGGCGGTGGAAGTCTTTACGACAAAACAAGAGGCGAGAGACTGGTGCAGTGCCCTACGCAAGCAACAGACGCGTTGCGATGTCATCGAGAATGAGCAGCCGGAGACAGCCGTTGCCGGACGTTTCCCCTGGCCCGATCCGCTCCGCGAGTTACCGGCTGCCGGCAAGGGCCCGGATTTGAACGTCAAATAGTCCATGAAGAAGGCGCCTTGAACCGATGAGCAAGTCATCCAGCGCTCATGGAGAGAACGGAGCCCCGCGCGCGCTCGCGCTGACACCGCGGCAGCGCCAGATTCTGGGCTTGATGTGTAAAGGGAAGGTGAACAAGGAAATTGCCAACGAGCTAGACATTAGCCTCGGCACCGTCAAGCAGCATATCGCCGCACTGTTCAAGCGGATGCAGGTCCAGAACCGCAGTATGGCGGTCGCTCAGGGTAAAGATATGTTCGATGACTCCGCTGCCCGCGATAGCGGGTCAGCGGTTGCGGGTGCCGACTGGGCCGATGATATTATGCTCATCCGTCGTCCCTGCGTCGTGCTTGCTGTTCGCATTTCGCGCACGCTGAATGCGAATGGACAAGCGCAGGTCAGGGAGTTGGTCAAGGCTTTGGCGGCTGAGATGGGGGCGTTTCACCTGCCTGGCGGGGACGAGATCAATATCCTGCTGTTTGGTGTGCGCAGACCCTCAGTCTGGGATGCAATCAAGGCCTTGCTTCTGCTGCAACAATTGCACAAGCAGGCGCTGGGGCAGGGTTTGTGCGACACAGGTGCCATGGCGGCCGCCCTCGACGGCGGAATGGCCGTTATCAGCATTAACGCCCGCGGACGCTGGTCCGGCGACACAGTAGCCACCCCGGTCATTTCCATGACACGGCGCCTTCTGGGCAATTGCCCGGGGGGCATGCTGACGCTCGGGGTGAATGCTCGGCACCTGCTTGAGAGCCTCCATGCATTCAATGGCAAGGCTGCCGGTAGCCGCCTTCCGCTCGGGGCGCTCAATAAAGCCTTTGCTGCGGACTTGGGCTCGGTACCCGGTGAGCTTTTGTACCCAAATCAGGCAGGAGAACTTGAGACCCCGTCCGGCAAGCTGCGGCAATTGGTGGGGCCTCTGGGGAGTGGCAAATCGCATCTCTGCCGGTATCTGGTCGCCCGCGCCCGGATGCAGGGGCGCCTTACCCGGTATTTGCGGCTGATGCCCGCTGCGCCCGCAGCAGGTTTCTGGGATGCCGATACCGGCAGGCCGGTCTCAGTCGAAGATGCCATTCAGGCCCTGGATGCCCCCCCGGGACCGGGGCTAAATATCTTGGTGATCGACGACATTGACCTGCTTGACTCGCAGGAAGCGCGACAAGACTTGATGGATCGATTGCAGCCCGCCTTGGCCCAAGGCTGTCTGGTAATCCTTACAGCGCGTACCCAAATTCTCAAAGATGCCGAGTCCATCAGGGTGCAAGGCATCGACTCGGATGATCTGGAAGGGTTCTTGTTATCATGCAGACCGCACCTGGGTGGGGATGAAAACAACACGGCCTCTCGCGCAGAGAATCAGGATCATACTGTCTTGCTGGAGCTTACCGAGGGGCTTCCGCTATTCTTGCTGGAGCTGAGTAAAAACTCTCATCACAGCATCACATTACCGGTGTTGCTCGCCATTGCCACCGAGCTGGACCAGCATCCCCTGGACTGGCGAGTATTGCGAATTTTGGTGCAATCGACCGAAGAGCCGACGCCGAGCCGCATTCAGAGCCTCACTGGCCTGCCGCTAACGGATGTTGATCAGAGCGTGCGAGTGGCGGTTGACGCGGGTCTACTGCATCTTGCAGGAACCGATCAACTTATCCGCTTCTCAAAGCCTCTTATGCAGCGAGGGATTGCTTCGATCTTGATCTGATCGCACGCGGCCAGCTTGGCGGATTATTTAAGGACTTAACAAGGAAGCAACTATGAACGGGACGACTTCTGTCGCAGAAAGCCTCCCCCCAGAGCCGCGCCAGTCGAAGGCGGGCCAGGGCAAAGCGAGCCAGGGCAAAGCGAACCAGCCGACGCCGCTGAAAATGGTGCTGCAGAATCCGGAGTTACGTCGCGTTCTGCCCGGCCTGGCGGTCAGTTCATTCCTCTCCAATTTGCTTGCCCTGGCCTTGCCCCTGGCTATTTTGCAGATTCTCGATCGCGTCATCGTCAATCATGCGTTCTCCACGCTGGCCTTTCTCACCATTGGCCTGATTGCCGCCATAGTGCTGGAGCAAACACTTCGGCTCGCCAATGGCGTCATTACCGGTTGGTTGACCGCGCGTCGGGAGCACCAGCTCACCATGAGCCTGGCCGACCATTTATGTCGCGTGCCCCTGCGGGTCTATCAACGCGAAGAGCCTAGCGCCTATGCCGAAAAACTCCGCAACGCCAATCGTGTCGCCCGTTTTTATTCCGGCGAGGCGGTTCTGGGGCTGCTGGACTTACCCTTCGTTGCGATCTTTCTGCTGCTGATCGGCTTCATTGGTGGCCCCGTTGTTGGTGTTCCACTCGCGATCATTGTTGTTTTCCTGATCGTCATGGCCCGCTATGGCCACGATGGCAGCCGCTTGAGCGAGGGCCGCGATGGACAGGAAGAACGCCGTTCCGGCTTTTTGTTCGAGGTGTTCACTGGTATCCATTCCGTCAAAGCCATGATGATGGAGGATCTGATGCTGCGCCGTTATGAGCGTTTGCAGCGATCTTCTTCCGAAGCTGGTGAGAAGTCCGCCGAACTCTCCAACCGCCTCGACCGCGTCGGCCACTACCTCTCGCAGCTCATGGTGGTTGGTGTGATTTTTGTCGGTTCTCTGTTCGTGATTCGCGGCCAGATGACGCCGGGAGGGCTTGCCGCCTGCCTGATTTTGTCAGTGCGGCTCATGCGCCCGCTGCGTCGCAGCTTGAACGTTCGCAATCAGATCGACGACTTTGAACGCGCCAATGCGCGACTTCAGTCGCTGTTTGACCTGCCGGCGACAGAAGAACGTGGCAAGCCGTCGCTTCCGCCGATCAGCCAGGGAATCGAGCTGCGGGATGTGCAAGTCCTTTTTCGCGAGACCCGGTTATTCGAGGGTGTCAATCTATCGCTGCCCAAGGGCGCCTTTATCGCCATCCAAAGCGACAGTGGATCTGGCAAGTCCACACTGCTCAACCTGATGAGTGGTGCTGAGCAGCCGGATGGCGGAGACGTGCTGGTCGACGGTCGTCCGCTCTCGGACTATGCCGCCAGCTCGGTGCCCGAGCACATTGCTTTGCTGCCGCAGGCAGGGGCTGTGGTCGCGGGGACCATCCTCGAAAACCTGACCATGTTCGATGATCAGCTAAACGAGCGGGCGCTTGCCATCGCGCACGAGTTGGGCCTCGAGCATTTCGTTGCCAGCATGAAATTCGGCTACGAGACCCGGCTTGGTGAGACGGCCAATGAGATGCTGTCTGGCGGAACCCTTCAGTTGATCAGTATCGTTCGGGCGCTGGTGCGCGAGCCGGAGGTCATCCTGTTTGATGAAGCAAACGGCTTTCTTGACATGGAGACCGACCAGACCGTCCGGCGTTATCTCGAGAAGTGCCGACGCCAGCGCACGGTTGTGATGGTCACCCAGCGTCCCTCCTATCTGGCGCTGGCCGACAAGATTTATCACTTCGAGAATGGCGCACTCGTTGAAGGCGCTTTACAGCAGGCGCTGGCGCCAGAGACCATCGCGCCGGCCCTGCAAAGGCCGGAGTCGGTATCCGACTCCGCCGTTATCGTCGCTGATCGTTTCAGTGAGCCAAACGACCTGTCGCGCTGCCTACTGCCCTTGCTCGGCGCGCTGGGGTGGCATGGGCGCCAGCGTGAGCTTTCAGAGGCACTTCCGCATTTCGATCAACGGCTCGATCTATCAGGTTTCTTTGCCGTGTTGGTGGAGCTGGGGTATTGGCCCGCCGCCATAGGGAAACTCAGGCAGGTTCCTGATGACCGGCTCTTGCCGTGCCTCTTGTTACCCGAGAAATCGGCCGGGTGCGTTATCCTGGGGCGGGAACCGGATGGGCGCCTGCGGTTACTCAACGGCGACACCGGCACCGAGACCTTGGTCGATGAAATCCGCCAGCCCGCAGAGTACTATTCCTTCGCGGCCGAGCAAGAAAAGGCAGCCGAGCAGCCTGGAGACAAACAATGGGTTGCGCAGATTACAAAACGTTTCAGGCATCATCGCCGGATCATCCTGTTTGCCACCATTGTGGCGACGGTTCTGAGTCTGTCGCCACCCTTGTTTGTGCGCGCCACTTGGGATTTCGTCATCCCGGCGCGAGATTTTTCGGTTGCTGTCAACCTTGTCGTTGGCGTGTTGATCGCTATCCTGCTCGGCTGGATCGTCAGTTTGACCAGAGGGCGTCTGCTCGCCTACATCGGCGGGCGAGCCGACTACATCCTCGGCGTTAATCTGACCAAGCGGCTCCTCTGCCTGCCTTCGGCCGCTCTGGACAAGATTCCGGTGGCCCGGCAGGTCCGGCGTGTGCGCGGACTTGGCCGCTTGCGCCAGTATTTTGTTGGCCCGATGGCACGCTTGGTATTCGACCTGCCGGCCACGCTGATTATTGTGCTGGCTCTGGTGGTCATCAATCCCTGGATGAGCATCGTGTTGCTGGTTTCGGTGATCGCTTTCGCGCTGGCGGGCTGGCTGAGCGTCAGCAAGAGCCGGGACCTTCTGACCAGGACATCAAGACAGACTGGCATGCGCGCGGAATTTCTCGATGAGGTACTCGGCTCTATGCGGGTCATCCGTCGCGCCGGCGCCCAGAATCTGTGGCTACAGCGTCTGCGGGAAACGAGTGGCAGTGGCGCCTTTTCGGGCGCTCAGGAGAACCGCTTCAATCATTACATTCGCACTCTCGGCCAGATCATCGCCAGCTTGACTGGCCTCTCGGCGCTGGTGGCCTCCGCAGTGCTAGCGGTCAGAGGTGATATTACTAACGGCACGCTCATTGCCACCCAAATCCTGATTTGGCGCACCACCGGTCCCCTGCAGAACGTCTTTGTCTCAGCCACTGCTTCGGTGCGCGTCAAGGAAAACGTGCGCCAGCTAGAGAACTTGATGCGGCTGCCGACCGAGGACGAGCGCGGCGTGCGACAAACCCTGCGACCAGAAAGCCCCGGCGGTCTCACGGTCTCGCGGGTGTCCTTCCGCTATTCCAATGATGCCGATCCCTCCTTGCTTGGGGTGGATTTCCAGATCAAGCCGCACCAATTTGTCGCGCTTTCAGGGGCAAGCGGCTCGGGCAAATCCACCATTCTGAAAATGTTCTTAGGGATGTATACCCCGCAGGCGGGCAGTATCCTGATTGACGACATTGATATTCGCCAACTCACTGTCGCCGACCTGCGCGGTCGCATCAGCTATATGCCGCAGAACTGCGATATTTTCTACGGCAGCATCTTCCAGAACCTGATGCTGGTCCATCCTGGGGCGACGCGCGCAGAAGTCTACTGGGCCGCAGAGATGGCTGGACTCATGTCTGATGCGGATGGCTTTCCAGAAGGGCTGCAAACCCGCATTTCCGGTACTCAAATCAGTCAGATATCTGGCGGTTTCCGCCAGCGCCTGTCGCTGGCGCGCGCGATGCTCAAGCCCGCCTCCATAGTCCTGATGGACGAGCCCGGCAACGGCATGGATCAAAACGGCGAAGCCGCACTGCTGCGTTGTCTGCAATGGCTGCGTGGACGGTCAACCCTGGTCGTCGCGACGATGCGGCCCAGTCACCTGAAACTCGCCGATGTCGTTGTCACCATGCGCACAGGGCGCGTCGAGTCCATCGGTTCTTATAAAACGCAAGTTGCCGGTAGCAAGGCAGGAAAAGGTTGATGAACAAAGGGACAGACATTGCAAAAAAACAGGCAGCCTCCGACAAAGCCCAGCGCAGCGGACGGGAACGTCGGCTGCTGTCGGAAACCGTAAGGATCGAGGAAGAACTGGTCCCCGAGTTCTTCCGCCCGGTGCTCTACGTCATCTCGGCCGTGGTGGTCGTCTTTCTGCTCTGGGCTGGAACCACTCATTTGAGCGAGGTCGCCATCGCTCCCGGTCGTATCATCCCAGCGGGAAAAATCAAGACCGTTCAGCACCTCGACGGGGGTGTCGTGGATTCCATCAACGTCGAGGAGCGCCAGCGCGTCAAGGCGGGGGAGGTTCTGTTGCAAATTGACGGCTCCCAAGCTGAGGCGGATATGTTGCAGATGCGCGCGCGCCTCGTCGCGCTTCGCCTCAAGGCTGAACGGCTGCAAGCCTTTATGAATCAAACCGAACCGGATTTCTCTGCCTATGCCGAAAGCTACCCAGGCTTGGTTGCCGATCAGCGGGCTATCTTCCTCAACCAGACCGCGACGCGCGATTCCACCCTGGAGATTCTCAAGCGCCAGGTTGAACAACGCGAGCGGCGTATCGACCAACTCAAAGACGCGCTCGCTACCGCCAAGGAGCACCAGAAACTGACCGGTGAACTCGTCGCCATGCGCGAGGATCTCGGCAATCGCAAGCTCGTCGATCGAACGACCGTGCTCGAGACCCGCCGCGCGCAGGTTACCGCCATTGGAGAGGTTGCCCGCCTGACCGAGGAAATCGATCTGGTCCTGCAAGAACTGGCGGAAACCGAGACCCGTCTGCTCGATACCGCAAATCAACTCAAGCGCGATGCCGCAAGCGAGCTTGGCAACGTGCGCGCGGAAATCGCGGAAGTGCAGGAAACCCTTCAGCGCCTTGATGCCCGAGTCGAGCGCCTCGACGTAGTTGCTCCGATCCACGGAAACGTTCTTGAGCTCAAGGTCCAGACCATCGGCCAGGTGATTCAGCCCGGCGAGATCCTGATGCAAATCGTCCCCGATGATGTCCCCCTCGAAGCCGAAGTGCGCATCCAGCCGCGCGACATCGGCTACGTCAAGCCTGGTCTGGATGTCAACCTCCGTGTGAGTGCCTACGATTTCTCCCGCTACGGCTTCGCGCACGGCGCGCTCAAGCGTGTCTCAGCATCAAGCGTCGTGGCCGAAGATGGTCAGTCTTACTTTCTCGGCTGGGTCACCCTCGATAAGCCCTACGTTGGCGAAGACCCCGAGAAAAACCCTTTGCGGGTCGGTATGGCCGTTGACGGTGAGATTATTACCGGAAAGAAGACGCTGCTTGGCTATCTTGCTAAACCTGTTGTCAACGGAATGTCTCGTGCGTTCAGAGAGCGGTAAGATTCAAGGGCGGGTCCAGCCCGCTTATAACCTTCGGCCAGCTAGTCAGGGGTGACAGGGCACCCTATCCTTACTAGCAGTTAGGAATCTTTTCAAGGCAGGGCAGTCATGGCCGAGCAAACCAATTCCCAAGCGGATCAAACACCCGAAAATCCAGCTAGCGGTAATGATCGCGTTACCTTGGATCAATTGACCGTATTGCAGGATGTTTCGGACTACGAGTCCGACAACCCTGAGGAATTGGCTGCTCCCCCAGAACGCGCCCAGGGCGAGGGCAACGAAAACGTCGTCGTCGGCAAACGCGAGGATCAAAACTCCGACTCCGAGGATCTAGGCGAGTTCGCGACCGACACAGAAGTCCCGCCGACAGAATCCAGCGGCGATGTCTCTCCAGATCCTGACCCCACGACCTCCGCTGGTGAACAAGATCCTGCCCCCCCTGTTGGCTTTCCCATTCCAGCAGGCGGCGTCGGCTTCCCATCCGGTTCCCCGGATGCCCCAGAGGAGCCAGAACCGCTCGACTTCCCGGTCGTAGATCCAATCGGTGGCGGAGAAGACGACGGTGCAGAGCCAACTGACGCCGTAGACTCTGATACCGACACCGACACCGACACGGATACCGACACGGATACCGATACCGATACCGATACGGACACCGATACCGATACGGATACCGACACGGATACCGATACCGATACGGATACCGACACGGATACCGATACCGATACGGATACCGATACGGACACCGATACCGATACGGATACGGATACGGATACGGATACCGATACCGACACCGATACCGACACGGACACCGATACCGATACCGATACGGATACCGATACCGATACCGATACCGATACCGATACGGACACCGATACGGACACCGATACCGACACGGATACGGATACGGATACCGACACCGACACGGATACCGACACGGATACCGATACCGACACGGACACCGATACCGATACCGACACCGATACCGACACCGATACCGACACGGATACCGACACGGATACCGACACGGATACCGACACGGATACCGATACCGACACGGACACCGATACGGACACCGATACGGATACGGACACCGATACCGATACGGATACCGATACCGACACGGACACCGACACGGATACGGATACGGATACCGACACCGACACGGATACCGACACGGACACCGATACCGACACGGATACCGACACGGATACCGACACGGATACCGACACGGATACGGATACGGATACCGACACCGACACGGATACCGACACGGATACCGACACGGATACCGACACCGACACGGACACCGATACCGATACCGACACGGATACGGATACGGATACCGATACCGATACCGACTCGGACACTGATACGGATACCGACACGGATACGGATACCGATACGGACACCGACACGGATACCGATACCGATACCGATACCGATACCGATACCGATACCGACACGGATACAGATACCGACACGGATACAGACACCGACACGGATACCGATACGGATACGGATACGGATACTGATACCGACACGGATACCGACACCGATACCGACACGGATACGGATACGGATACGGATACGGATACGGATACAGACACCGACACGGATACGGATACGGACACCGATACGGATACCGACACGGATACCGACACGGATACGGATACCGATACGGACACGGATACCGACACCGATACCGATACCGACTCGGATACGGATACCGATACGGATACTGACACCGACACGGATACAGATACGGATACCGATACGGATACCGATACGGATACCGATACCGATACCGATACTGATACGGATACCGACACGGATACCGATACGGATACCGATACGGATACCGATACGGATACCGACTCGGATACCGACACGGATACGGATACCGATACCGACTCGGACACTGATACGGATACCGACACGGATACGGATACCGATACGGATACCGATACGGACACCGACACGGATACCGATACGGACACCGACACGGATACCGATACCGATACCGATACCGATACCGACACGGATACCGACACGGATACCGATACGGATACCGATACGGATACCGATACCGACACGGATACAGATACGGATACAGACACCGACACGGATACCGATACCGATACCGACACGGATACCGATACCGACACGGATACAGATACCGACACGGATACAGATACGGATACAGACACCGACACGGATACCGATACGGATACGGATACGGATACGGACACGGATACTGATACCGACACGGATACCGACACCGATACCGACTCGGATACGGATACCGACACCGATACGGACACGGATACTGATACCGACACGGATACGGACACGGATACTGATACCGACACGGATACCGATACGGACACCGATACCGATACGGATACGGATACCGACTCGGACACGGATACGGATACGGATACCGACACGGATACGGATACGGATACCGATACGGATACCGATACCGACTCGGATACGGATACCGATACGGATACGGACACCGATACGGATACCGATACCGATACCGATACCGACTCGGATACGGATACCGATACGGATACCGATACCGATACGGATACCGATACGGATACCGATACGGATACCGACACGGATACCGACACGGATACCGATACGGATACCGACACGGATACCGACACGGATACCGACACGGATACCGATACCGATACCGATACCGATACCGATACCGATACCGATACCGATACCGATACCGATACCGATACCGATACCGATACCGATACGGACACCGATTCGGACAGCGATACCGATACGGACACCGACACCGACACGGATACGGATACGGATACGGATACGGATACGGATACGGATACCGATACGGACACCGACACCGATTCGGACTCCGACACCGATTCGGACAGCGATACCGATACGGACACCGACACCGACACGGATACGGATACCGATACCGACACGGACAGCGACTCGGACAGCGACTCCGATGACGATACCGGAGAACCCCCAATCGCGGATCCAGTTAGCACCACTGCGGACTTGGGCAGTCCGGACGAATTACCAGATGGCGTGGTGTTCTATAAGGAGATCAAAGTCGGCGGGGGAGTAGACGACGAAGAGGAAGGTAAACAAGCGCCGACAGTCGATGAAGATCGAGCGACAATGGGCGGTGAAGACATCGACGAGGATGGAAACGTTGGTACTACTGAGGAGAACCTCGTTTTTAATCTGACAAACTTGCCGAGTTACGGGAGTTTGTACCGAATGGAGGACGGCACTGCCACTAAGATCGGAAGCACCGATGATCCGCAAGCAGAATTCGACACGACAAGCGAATTTTACTGGGCGGTTACAAAGCAAGAACTCAGCGACCTTGACGACCAAGGCTTCGAGGATGCTGGTTTTGTAACGCAAACCATTGGTGGCGCAGGAGCAGTCCGTTCTGATTGGGAGCAACATGGAGCAGAAATACACGCCTACGACATGGATGGCGTGAAGATCGATGATTTCACGTTTGACGGAGATGGAATGGGCGTCGGTGGAGACGCTGATCACGACCAAGTGCCAAACCAATTGGCCTACCGCGGCGGTAATTCAGAAGAACTAATTATCGATTTCGATAAACCATCGACAGAAGCCAACATAACCGTCAGCCGCTTGGTCGAGAAGGGAGAAATTGGCCAAGTCGAGGCGTATTTGGATGGCGTCTCGGTCGGCTCATGGACCTTCAGTGATAACAGCGGCCTAACACTGGATGGCCAGGATGTTGATTATGTAATCGATACCAGCGAGGGTGTTGGTAGCGGAAGTGGTCAGTTTACATTGGAGGGTGTGGTCTTCGACCAACTACGGTTCACGGCGACGGAGTATGCTGACGGCGAACCAGGTAATGGAGGTACCGATAGCAGCGACTATTACGTCCAAGAGATCGAATTCAAGGAATTGCCTGACGCGTTATACACATACGAGACAACCGACGAGCAAGGTAACGTCAGTCCGGATGTCGAGGTTGTGATTGACATGCATACGGATACCCCCGTCCCTTCGGGCCAAACTGATAATTCCGATACGGATACCGACACGGATACCGACACGGATACCGACACGGATACCGATACGGACGACGATTTAAACCACGGTATCTCGAACGTGCGGTACTATGCCGAGAATGATTCTGGAGAGTCCAAGATCGTCAAGGTTGATAACTGGACAGGTGATATAAAAACTTCCCAAGCTGCAGATGACCTGGCAGGTTTTGCGGAACATGTTGCCGGGGAGCAGTTTGGCGGTTCTTGGACAGTTGTCGGTTACACCATCAAGGGTGGTCAGGATTACACAACAGTTGGCGACGTGCCTGATGGGGTGGATACTGATGCGCATGATGTATCGGACGTTGGGATTAACTACCCTGGCGAGTATGACACTCACAACGTCAACGCTGATGATAACCTACAAGGTAGCGCGGGGATTGACAAATTTGTTGTGGATCAGGGCTTCTCGGGTCATGCGACAGTTGACGGCGGAGATGGGGATGATCTTACGGATCATGACATCATTGAGATGTCTCGCGATGATTGGACTTTGGCAGTTGATGGAGACGCGCAGACCTATAATCCCGAGGATGTCGATGGTCTAGATTTAGACGGAAAAACAGGCGTTATCACCCTTGATGATGATAGTGACATCAGTTTCGAGGATATCGAGGCAATCGAATGGGATGGAGGCGATGAGGTCTAATGCGCTAGCTCGTCTGATTGGTTCGCCAAGATTGACTTTTTGGGCACTGCGTCCACGCATGACCGTGCGGAGACTAAACCTGGCCACCCGTGACGTAACTGGTCTTTTCACGCCGGTGGTTTTCAATGCCACGAAGAAGTCAAAACCTGCTCTGGAACAAGGCTGTTTTGCTCATATCTGATGCGGGCTCGGGAAGGTTCCTTGGTGTCTCGCGGAATTGGCGGGTCGAATGACTGTCAATCCCGCGAGTTTCGCGCGGGAGACGCAGCCGAAGGCGCTTGACCCCGTTGCCGATGCCCTGAGCTTTTTGTTGTCGGCTGGCCAGTTGTCCTCGGGCTCCATGAGCCCAAGGGTTCTGAGCGTCCTCGATCAGTTGCGCGGTCAAGCGTCATCGGTCGCGGGTGCGCGGGGAGTGGTGACCGGCCTGCTCTCCTTAACCGGTAAAGAGGGTAGCGCGACGCCAAGAGAGATCCTCGCGACCTTGGCGCAAGCGGGGGATGGGTCGGCCAATCAACAGGGGCGGGTTTCCTCTGCGCCAAATACCCCAAGCGCGGCCGTTCTTTGGGGCCATTTCGGGCTCGCCCTATTCGACGAAGATCGGCTGGACGATGCAATCTGGGCATTGCGGCAGAGCCTGGATTGTCAGACGGAAGACGCGCGGATCTGGCGGGTTCTCGGCAATGCGCTCAGACTGCGGGGCGAGATTGACGAGGCCATCAGTGTCTACCAAGCGTTGTTGTCGCGCCGGCCCGACCAAGCAACCCACCGCCGCCTCCTGCTGGCGATGAACTCAAGCGCTAGCCTTTCTCCCGAGGAGGTCGCCGAAGAACACCGGCGCTGGGCCGACTTGTACGCGGCTCCCGCCGAGAATGCGGCGGCTAACCCGCGAGCAGCGAACCCCGACAAGTCGCCGCTTACTGTCGGCTATGTGTCGCCTGACTTTCGATCGCACCCGGTTGCCTATTTTTTTCTCCCCGTGGTGGAAGGGCACCGGCGCGATCACGTGCGGGTCGTTGCCTATGCAACAACCAAGGCGAGCGATAGCGTGCGCAGACGAATTCGCGCCGCCGCCGACCAATGGCGCGAGGTGGCAGGCTGGTCGCGGGACCGGCTCCTGCGGCAAATTCGCGCGGACGGCGTGGATATCTTGGTGGACTTGGCTGGCCATTTCACCGGAAATCGTTTGGATGTCTTCGCCTGCCGGGCGGCGCCGGTGCAAGTGACATATCTTGGGTATCCCAACACCACCGGCCTGCGCGCCATGGATTACCGATTGGTCGACCCCGTCAGCGATCCTCCGGGGCGAGCGGATGCCCTGGCCACCGAAGAGCTTATTCGTCTGGCGCCCGGGTTTCTTGCTTTCGAGCCACCATCGGACGCCCCGGCGGTAGCCGAAAGCCCGGCCGTGGCGCGTGGTTATATCACCTTCGGGTCATTCAACCGGATCGCCAAACTGTCCCCTCCGACCATCGAGACCTGGGCGGCCTTGCTGGAATCCGTGGCAAACGCGCGTCTGCTGCTGAAAAGCAACGGATTGACCACCGAAGGGAGTCGGGAGCGCTTGCGCATGGCGTTCTCGAACGCGGGCCTGCACGATCTCAGCCGACTGGATCTGCGCAACTATGTACCCTCACGGCGCGCCCATCTAGCGCTTTACGGGGAGCTGGACATCGCGCTCGACCCCTTCCCATACAATGGCACCACCACCACCTGCCAGGCGCTGTGGATGGGCGTGCCCGTGGTTGCCCTTGAGGGCGCTGCCCATGTATCCCGAATGGGCATGAGCTTGCTACAGCAAGTTGGACTGTCAGCCCATATCGCCAAGGATCGGGAAGCGTACGTGCGCATCGCCGCCAATCTTGCTAGCCAGGTCGAGCAGCTTAACGCCTTGCGACATTGTCTGCGCCCAATGATGGCATCCTCGCCCTTGCTTGATCACGTGGGCTTTGTCCGGCAACTTGAACATGCCTATCGCACACTTTGGCGGCGCGCCTGTGGGAGCCGTTCTTGATAGGGTTGATTTGGGGTTTTCGCAGGCGCCAGATGGTAGTTTGTTGGTGTATAAAGCGCTACGCACGGAATGGATGTGGGGCGCATCCAAGAAGAAACCTTCGCGGTGAGAATGCTTGGCGCTGAAGTCAAGCGCGGTATTTTACAGACCCTCTATACCGAGCGCCTCTTTAGAGACGATTGCAAGGCGCCGAGTCAAAGCGTCACCTCAAGGTTGGAGCACGCCTTCGCTAAATCGGTGGGAAGCCGCTATTTCGTCGCCGTCAATTCCTTGGTTGATCAGGTACGTTTTCAATCCGAATTTGCGTAGAGAACTGGTTGTTTAAAAAAATGAATGGGCATTTTTCGCCCAAACAAAAACGGCCCCAATTGGGGCCGTGGATTGTGCCTGTAGGAAGGAGACGGCTCAGGCGTTACGACGGCGGCGATAACCAACAAACCCCAGGCCGGCCAAAGCGGACGCAAACAGCGGCAGCGCGGCGGGAATTGGGACAGCCGATACTTGAACGGCGGCCAGCGCGGCATCGCCGATACCGCTTGTGTCATTTCCGTCTAGGTAACTGAAAACCAAGCGATCAATGCCGTTGAAAGCGGTTGTTCCGCTGAAATACCCGGTTCCAGCGGCTTCGAAGACATTTCCGGTAAATGTCTCGCTGTGGAGCTGATTCTCCCCTTTGAAGGCTGTCACCAAAATGCTCTCGGCACCACCGGTTTTCTTGAATAAGTCAAGAAAGTCGATTCGTGACACATTGACAGAGGAGTTGAAGGTGATCGTAAGTTGTTCAGTGTCTCCGATCTCGTCGTCTTGGATTCCGATTCCGTCCCATGCATCAGAGCTATCATGGGCGTACAGATCGCTACTTACGTCATCGGACGTGCCATCGAAAGGGGTGAAATTGAGACTTCCGCCATCGGCAGTGAGTTTTCCTGAAATTTCGCCAACATCGAAAGTGGGGGAGCTTTTTGAAATCCACCCGGTGCTATCCGTGAAATCCAGCAGTGCGGCATGCGCCGCACCAACGGCGGAAATACTCAGGAAGGCTGCGGTGATCGCTGTTTGGAAGCTTTTCATCTTGCACCTCGATTTTCTCGGCACCCTTGGGCGCTTCGCTTAATCTTAATGGCTAGGGTAGGCAGCAGCACCAAGGTTGGCGGTGCTTCACATAACGTATTTAGCTAGCGCGAGCGGGCTTGGTGCAACGGCGTCACTGAGTCAACTGCGCTGTTTTTGTTGCTTGCGCAACGCGAAACGGCCCCAGTTGGGGCCGTTTCGCTCGCGCGCTTCTAGGAACTCATCGGAAATCAAGCTTTGCGGCGTCGGAAGCCGACGAAGCCAAGGCCGGCGAGGGCCGACATAAACAGAGGTAAAGCGGCGGGGATGGGGACGGCGGTCAACTTGACATCATCAATGAAACCACCAAGGGTGTCATCATCCCCGAGCGCAAAGAATGTTAGGTTGAGGGTGTCTGCGCTGTCGAGGGTGAACGTTTGTGTGATGAGTTGCCAGCCTTCGCTGACGGTTCCGGATATAGTCCACTGATCCTGGAGTAACGTATCGTTGCCGAAAATATAGCCGTAATCGATTCTGTTTGTTTCGGCATTCTCCGTGCGGCCGGTATATTGGAACGACAGCTTGTACGTCCCCCCAGTGACATTTATATCATCAGACTTCATGCCCGAATTAGCTGAATCATTGTGTGCGTCTAGTTCGGCCAAGCTGTCGCCATTAGGAGCTTTTGGGGTGTAGTAGGGGCTGTCAACACTTGGATATGGCTGCCCTGTCTGAATCTCGATTGCAGCGCCTTCCCCAACGGCGGTCCAGCCACGAATGCGTTCGTAGGTGTCCCAGGTTCCGTTGCCGTTCCCGTGTGACCAACTCCCATCGGCGTTGTCGCCAATTTCGAAACTTCCGTTGGTGACAAGGTTGGCTGACGCGACGGACATGGCTCCGCAAGCCGCTAGGCCGGCGATTAGTGGAAAGAACATTTTCATAGGGAATTCTCCAGACCTTGTAGAGATGCGGTTAACCTTAAAGAAAACCTTGGTTATCCTCAAGCGGCGAACACTTGGCTTGGCTTTCGGGTTTGGTGACAGGATTTGTGATCGATAAATTTTTGTGATCGAGTAAGGGGTTTCCAGCGACTGAGGCGGGGAAGCCTCGATAGATCCCACTACGCGCCACTTAATTCTTAGAATAGTGACTGGGCTCACAAATTTCAACACCGCTCGTCGGATCGTGGCGGGACGGGGTCCAGGTATGCGTGCCTGGTTATGGTGGCATCGAGCGGAAACGGCGGGATGGTTTGGCGATTGCTCCCGGCTCGTGTGATCGTGCCAGGCTCCGGTGCCATCGCGCCAGGCGCGAAATAGCTACAGAAAACACCGGTGTGGTTCGCGGGAAATACTCTCACCACCTACAGTGGCCATGCCTGTTTTGGCAGAATATGTTACCGGGTGTCAGGCAAATCCTGTCAGTTTTGCCTCTGCGGGTGACTTGATCAGGATAGTCGCGGGTGCATGTTTGTGGTGTTTAGCAGGCATCGCTCGCGAAAGTAAAGTGCCAGGTCTTACCTGGTTCAGCAGCCCAAGGAGCGCGAATTCTGGTGAGGGTTCCGCCGAGAGCCTGAAAATCGCGTGCGAATTTGCTCCCCTGTGCTATCTTGAAGGATGAACAATCCTGGACTGCGAGAGATGTCCTTGTTCGAGGGTGCGCGGTATGGCCGCCGATCAAGCCGGAAGTCGGCGCGCCAGCCTGCTTGGGCGCGACCGGCGCTGGTTTCCGTGCGTTTTTGGGCATTTAATGGGTTTCACCTCTCATGCGGCCGCAATGGCTTTTCACGCCGGGTCCTGTCCCGATGTCCGAGGATACGCGACAAATCCTCGGTGCCCAAACGCCCTATTTTCGCACACCAGAATTCTCACAGGTTGTGCTCGAGTGCGAGCGTCTGCTGGTGGCGCTGGTGGGAGCGCCAAGCGGCAGTCGCGCCGTTTTCCTGACCGCTTCCGGCACGGCGGCGATGGAAGCCGGGGTGATCAACTTGCTGGGCTCCACGGACAGCGCCCTGGTGGTCAACGGCGGCAGTTTTGGGCAGCGTTTTTGCGATATTTGCCGTTGTCACGGCATCCCCCATCGTGAACTGCGACTAAGCGGTTCCGACCCTGTCCCCTATCCGGGGACCGGCGCGCGGGCACTCTTGCTCAATGGCCATGAAACCAGCACGGGCCGGTGCTACGATCTTGACGAAAGCGGAGCCTATTGCCGGCGTCACGGGATGCTGCATCTTGTCGATGCGATCAGTCTGTTCGTCACGGATGAGTTAAACATGGCGTCACAGGCTATCGACGTGCTCGTTCTTAGTTCGCATAAGGGGTTGGCCTTGGCGCCTGGGCTCGCGATGGTGGTGCTTGCACCCACCGCGCTTGCCGTGCTTAAGGAGCGGGTTCCCAGCTTCTATCTCGATTTTCACCCCTATCTAAACGACGGTATTCGCGGTCAGACACCCTTCACGCCCGCGGTGGGGATTCTGCTTGCCCTGCTGCAGCGCCTGCGGCAGATCCATGCCGAAGGTGTCAGCGTCCATATCGACAAGGCACGGGCGCTTGCGGCGCACTTTCGCGCCGGCATCAGGGGGCTTCCCTTGCGCCTCCATGCCAGCCCCGCCCCCAATGCGATGACGGCCTTGGAGCGCACCGACGGCGGCGACGCCCGCGATTTGGTGGTCGCGCTCAAGCAGCGTCATGGTCTGGTGCTAACGCCCAATGGGGGCGCATTGGCTGCGCGAGTTTTTCGTGTCTCCCACATGGGCGAGCAGCGGCATGACCGGCTCGCGGCCTTGCTCGTCGCGCTCCATGCCTATTTCAATAATCCTCGCTAGCCAGTGCGCGGAGGTTGTGCGATGAAAGCGTTGTTGATGGCCGCTGGTGTTGGCAATCGCATCAGCCGTCACCTGCATGGTCAACCCAAGTGCTGCGTGGAAGTTGGCGGCACGCCCTTGATTCGCTACACCTTCGATCTGCTGGCTAGGAAAGGCATTCGCGATATCGCTTTGGTCACGGGGTATCAAGAGCGTCACATTCTACAGGCCCTGGAGGGTATGGCTTTCCGCCGCTATTTCAACCCCTTTTTTCGTGTGACCAATTCCATTGCCTCGGTGTGGATGGCACGGGAGTTCCTGGCTAGCGAAACGGATTTGGTGATCATGAACGCCGATGTCTTTGTCGAAGACAGCGTTGTCGATACCTTATTGACCGAACAGCGATCACCCGTGGTCATTGCCGATAGTAGCCGAATTCAGGATGCCGATTACCGGCTGTCATGGAGTGACGGATTGCTGCGACGTTACGGCAAGGAGCTGACTGACGAGGAAACCACCGGGGAATATGTTGGCATTTGCACCTTGAACCGGCGGTATGTCGGTGTTTTCAAGCAAATGATGATTGAATGGATCAACCAGGAGGACTACAACTGCTGGTGGGAGGATGTGATCTATCGCACAGTTGAGTCCGGCGCCAAAGTGCATATCCAGGACATTGCCGGTCAGTTCTGGGCCGAGGTGGACTATATCGAGGATTATCAGCGCATCACGGACTTTGTTGCGGGAAACGGAACGGTGAGCGCACCGCCTCATTCATGTTGAAAGGCGGCGCGGTTCAGCTGCTATGTCCGTTGTTACTGTGTTGCGGTACGGTCAGCGAGGGCGGGCAGGCGGTCGAGGACATGGGTAGCCCTTTCGCGCAACGCTATCCTCGGGGCGAGGATATCTATGCGCGCAATATCTGGGATATGCAAGTGCATGCCGGGCGCATCTATCTCGGCGCGGGCAATAGCAGCAATCGCGGCCCTGCGGCCAACGCGGGCCGTGTGCCGATCATCGCCTATGATCCCGCGTTGGCGACTTTCGTCACCGAAGGCGAGGTCGCGGAGGAGCAGATTGACCTGTACCGGGTTCTTGATGGCCAACTCTATATCCCGGGTCATGATGCCACGCAAAATTGGGATTGGGGCAACTTCTATCGGCGCGGAGACAAGGGCGAGTGGAAGAAATATCGCACGATTCCCGGCGCGCTTCATGTTTACGACATCGTCCTGCATGGCAAGCGACTCCATGCGGCTCTGGGAATCCGCGGCGCGGCGGCGGTTGCGTCCTCCGAAAATGGCGGGAGTGACTGGAGCATCCAGGCATTGGGTCGCGGAAGGGTGTATGCCCTGCTTTCGATTGGCGGCGAACTCTTTGCCATTAAAACCTTCAGGCAAACCCGGATTCCCCGTCCGGGGATAGCGCGACTTATGCCCGGGAATGGCTTTCAGCCCGTTTTTGGATACACCAAGGAACGCGTCTTTCCACGAACGGATTTCACCGATAACCAGGCGCGCATGACGCGCTTGACTCCTGTCGGTGACGATGTCCTTTACTTGGGGGCTGATGTTCACAACGATCATCAAATCCAGCCCTTTGGGCTTTATCTCGCCATCCTGCGCGAGGGGCAACTGGATTTTGTCCGCATCGGATTGCCCGAGGAACTGACGCCTCGGGATCTGCTGCTTCGTGGCGACCAGGTGTATCTTCTCGCGAGTGCCACCAAGGGATCTGTGACACGAAATCAGGTGTTGGCCGTTGAAATTGATCAACTGTCGAAGGAAAAACGGCCGAAGATTTTGGGGTTACTGACATCGCTCTACTCCCCGACCGAGGATGCAGGTCATCCATGGCGGCGGATTTTGGTGTTCGACTACCCCACATTCGCGCGCTCGTTCGAGGAAATGAACGGGGATTTTTATTTCGGCATGGGCATGGAAATCGTCGATGAAAACAACTGGCGGCGAGATGAGTTGCAGGCCGAGACAGGACGGATCCTGCGGGTACAACCGGGAAAATGACACATGTCGAGCATCAAGGCACTGAAGCAATTTGATCGATCCCAGCTTTGGCGGTTATTTGTCGATGGACGCTTCCACAAAAAATATGGTGGCTGGGTCGGCTACGAAGCCGGCGAACGCGGGTCGGTGCGGGCGTGGCTCAGTGCCTTTGCCTACATGCTCGATCACTTCGATCTGTCATCCGGTTTGAAAGGGACCTATTTGCGGGAATTGCACAAGCGTGCCATGCTCGGCGTGCAAACCACCAACATCAAATCCAGTCCCGGCGATATTCGCTATCTGAATTCAGGCATCCCGTTCTTCGCCTCCTCAACCACCTACGAGCATCTCGTCGAGGTGTTCGCCATGCGCCGTGGCGATGGCACCGCCATGTTCAATAACCGCCGTTTCGCCAAACCGGCCGACGAGTTAAGCCTTGATGACGTCTGGGCGGCACTGCTCAAGGAGGGGCGACTCAACTACCGCAACTGGTATCCCAACCTTGATCTTCGCCAGCAGGAGGCGATCAACGGGCGGCACTCCCTGCAAGAATTCTACAGCGCCAAGCATAGCGTCCAAATGCTGATGGTGGCGAAAATGGAGGAGATTCTCGCGCGCTACAATCGCGACATTCGGCGTGCCAGGAACGACGAGGAAAAACTGGCGACGATTGCCCTGGTTCCGCGCGAACTCGAGTTGCTTCACCCGTTCCCGGATGGTAATTCACGCACTTTTAGTTGCGTTACCCTGACCCATCTGCTGCTTTGGCATGGTTTCAGCCCGACCTTGCTGGAAAATCCGAATCTCGACAATGAAGTCTCCCACGCCCAATGGGTTGGAGAGGTCAAGAAAGGCATGGCGCGATTCAAGGCATTATCCGCTAATCCGGACATGCGGGTATTTGATTTCTCGATCCAAGACATGGCATCCGGTGATCGCAAGCGTTTCCTGGAGATGGCATCCGAGGTGAACCGCTGTCTCGACAATCATCGCGAGATTTATCTGACCCCAGAGCGTTTGGCGGATTTCACCTCGGGGCGGTGGTTGATGGATTCCTGTGACCCAAATCTGCGGTTCACAGGTGTTGGAACCTATGGCACCCATCGCCCGGGAAACCTCTATTTCGCCTTGGCTCTTGGAGATTGGAGGACGGACAAAAAAGACCCCAGATGTGAATTGGCCGCAATCTTGTCAAAAGGCATGCGCGCACTGGTCATCGACGACATGCGTTATGCAACCGGATGGCCGGTGCCGGTCCTCCTGGTCGATGACATAACCGCTGCATTCAAGAACTGCGCCATACAGGTACGCCAGCAGAAAAACCCCACGACCGTTCTGGTGACGGGGACAGAAGGAAAAACTGGCGCCAAGGTACAGTTTCATCATCTGTTGAGCAAGCAAGTGCAAACCCATGCCGTTCTCAACAGCGCCAATACGGAAGTTCCGGTTCTTCGTTCCCTGATTGAGTTGAGCGAGGAGGATAAGGTCGAAATTAACGAAGTCTCCGTTGGCAGCGACGAAGCCTTGCGCGTCGAGCGCGCGCGCATGGTGAATCCGGACTTGTGCTTCATTACCAATGTCGGGCCCAACCACATGGACATGCACAAGACGCTCGACAATATCTTTATCGCGAAATCCTCCGTGGTTGAAGGCTTGCGCGACGGAGGAAAATGTATTGTCAATGCCGATATTCATCATTTTCCCAAGCTGATCGCGCAGATTGATCGGCGCCGACCGGGAACGCCGATTCTCACCTATGGAACCAGTGAGTTGAACAATGGCGTGCTGCTCACTCAGACGTTTGTTCCCGAGCGATTTGGATGGAATGTCAGGGCACGGATCAATGGTGAGGAACTGAGCTATTTTCTTCCGTTGTTCCAGCAGCACGCCCCTCTTGGCAGCGTGGGCATTTTGCTCGCGATTCAATACTTGGGCCATGACATACAGCGTGCCGCGCGCGACTACGCGGGCCTGATACCTTTTGAAACAATGGGGCGTATCCTTGAGTTTCCCAAGCGCTCGGGCAAGGTTTTGTTTTATGATCAAAGCCGACGCGGCGCCATCAAGGGCATGCGATCCGCCTTTGCGGATATGAAAAACTTTCGAATCGATGGCCGTATCGTGGCATTGGTGGGCGGGATTTCCACCAAGAAAGATTCCGACTGGACGCGTGAAGCCCATACCGAGCTGGCGCAACTGATCAACGATAGCCGCATTGCCCGGCTCTACACGACCGGCAATTACATGGACTACGTCACCGAACGACTCAAAGATCCGTCCATCTTTGTCAGGCATTGCGATGACCTGGATGCGCTCGCGCAAAATCTGTTCAATGAAGTGCGAGGCGGCGATCTGCTCTTCATCATTGGCAATGCCTATTTGTATCTCGGGCGCGTCTCCGAGCGTTTACTTGCGCTTAAAGACGAAAGCCGCTTTGACCCAGCCATTGTTGATCAGTCGCTGAGCCAGGAGACGTTTGAATTCTACCAAGGTCTGGTGACACAGGCCGAGGTTGATCGTGGTTTGAGCCTGGAGCAGGCGTTGTACCAGACGGGCCTACCCGAGCATTCGTTTGCGGCTTTTCAAGCGCTCTACCCAACATTTGAACAAGCTTGTGGATTTATGCTCTTTGATTTCTTCGCCCAGATTGACAAGGCATTAACGAACCAATGGAGTTTGGTCAATGTCAATGAAGCAATGAAAACAGGCGGTTTTGAGAGCTACGTTTATTCCAAAGATTATTGCTCACGTTGGTTTGCAAACTTTACAAAACAAAGTAATTTAAAAAAGAAACAGTTGTTTGGCAGTTTTTACGACTATGGCAACGAAGCCTACTTATTGCATATCGAGGTCGCGACAACGAATTTACATCTGGGTTTCGTCAGCTGGCGGCAGAATGATGAGAATGAAGAAGCTGGTCGTACCCTTGTGAGAATGACGGCAGCTGAGCGAAGTAGTGCCGCTCAAAGATTCACTGCACTAACGGACTTAACTTTTCGATTCTTGCCGCGTGACTGGGGGCTAGGTTGGATCTCTTACGATTGTGGAGCCTGGATTGACCCAATCAATACAAAAAATTTCTGCAGACTACGTGATCCCTTGAATAATGACTTTTATACTCAAACATTGGAGCCATTATTAAAAAAATTGGTAGCGACCGTGGCGAATAAACCTTCTTCTTGAGGTGTCAATGCCGATTAACACTAAAGCTGATGGCAAAGCGCCGCTGCTAGAACTCATCGAGAAAAATAGCAATGAATACTGCATCGAGCCAACAAAAAAGGATGCGTATGATCGTATAGTGACGTATGGATGTTGGCGGTTCTTTTTCGCGCTCAGAGGACAATACGCTCCGCTGGACGTAACTGACACAGCAGGGCGTGGCATCCCCGATTATGTCGCACGTATTCTACTGAAATTTGAGACTGCGCGGATCCTCTTAACCGAGAGTTTTAATCTGCGTGACCCGCTGCAGGAAGGCTTTTTTCATCGCCAAGGCGCGAAGTTTATTGATATTGCAATTGATGATATTCCCAAGAAGTATGGTATCGCATCTGGAATAGTGCGTGACGATGTCCATGAAGTATTGGAGGGTACGGTCTATCAGGGGAAGTCACTGAGAATTGTTGTCCATCGTAATTTGATCTCGAAAACCGCAACTCCAATTCATGAACTTTTTCATTTGTTCCAGTATGGCTATGCGCATTTCAATAACCCATGGTTCATGGAAGGGCTTGCGCGATGGGCTCAAAGCATTGTGCAGGATGGAACCGGTCAAACCGAGGAGCTGCCGCAGGATATTGAAGCCTTGGATGTGCTGCTAAACCGCAAGCATGACGCTGAATTTTTCTGGAATCGCCTGGTCGAATTATGCGATCCACAGCCAGCGTTTGATATACCGGAGGTGCTGGCTGAAAGTTCAGAACTCCCCAATAATAACAAATGCGGAGCGCGTTACGTGCGGTTATTGCTGGAAGCATGCGAAGGTGCCTGCAAAAAAATGGAGCAGCAACTCTGGCGAAAGGATATGGTCGCTTCGCATTACTGGTCGCGGGAGGCGACGCGTTCCCCAACCAATAACCAATTTATTTTTGCAGCCATTCTAGCGAGTGCGCAGCAGTCGGTTACTCAACCGTCGCGCGCGCTTGAAAACTTTCTCGCTTTGATTCGGGTGCAAGCTTACGCTAGAGAAATGGCTTATACCGCTTGGAATGTTCAAGCATTTCTGCGGGTTCTTCAGCGATTGGATGCCAGCTTGGTCAAAGAGACAAATGGGGTACTGCATTCGTCCTATTTTGACCCAATAACAGGAACGCTGTCAGTTAAAGCACTACGGGTTTCCGGTATTAAGAAAGATGATGTGCGACATTTCGGCGTTCTGCGGCGCTTCATTGGAGAACTTCGGCTGGAGTCCTGTCCAGAATTGGTAACACTGAGTGGTTTTGAAAATCTTGAGCTAATTGAGGGAGGGATAATTTTCAGTCGATTGGACATAGCATCTTTGAAGGGCTTCAATTGTTTACGCACAGTTGGCAGACTGGAGATTTCAAATTTGCCACAACTTAAGCACGTGAGCGGACTGAACCAGTTGGAGAATGCAGGGACTGCATTGCAGTTGCTGAACCTACCGACATTAAGTACGGTTTCTGGGTTTGGGATGCTGGCCGCAGCAGAATCAATTGAGATTCACAATACGGCGCTCACCAAGGCAGATTTTCTACGAACCCTATTCGGCAACAACCAAGACTTTGGTGGGGCGGTCAAGATCACTCGTAATCACCTGACCAACGTCACTTTCATGCAGGGAGTCCGCTGTGTTGCATCGTCGTTGTTTCTGCACCAAAACCGACTGGATCAACTCGACGGGCTTCAGGCGCTAACTCAGGTTGGCGGCAGCCTGTCTCTTTCTGCCAACCGACTCAGCTCACTAAAGGAGTTGAGCAGCCTTGAGCGCGTGGGCGGAGTTCTCGCGTTGTCTTACAACCGCTTAACCACGCTTCAAGGACTCGAAAACCTCCGGTCCCTTAAAACCAAGCAATGGGGGGATCAGTATTTTACGATTAAGCTGTACGGCAATTCTGAGTTAAATGACATCAGCGCTTTAAAGAACGTGCTGACCGATGGTCACTATCTTGTCATGCAGTGCGATGCGCATCTGCAATATAGATTCAAGCCGAGCCCCGATTCTGATTTTCACCGCAACATTTTGGAATTGCGCGATTTCAAGAACCATTCAGTTTTACCAACCTTTCAGTTTGTTAAGAAACCTTCACATGATTATACGCTATTCGGTCGGTCAACACACAATAAGCTGCTGACTTCGCTCTTCGATTTCGAGATTGCGGATGCTAAGATACTTGTTCTTTCATTTTCCGGGGCTTATGGCAATTTGGGTGGGCTTTTTTATAACAAGTTCCCGCTGCTTATCGAAACTGTCGATACCCATAAGATCTTTATTATGGATCCTGAGAACAGTTGGTACCACAAAGGAATTCGCCCCTTCACCTGCGACATGGAAAGCAATATTCACTTTCTACGCTCCTTGATCACATCGAAGCCCTATAAGAAGGTGATTTGCATGGGCACCTCAATGGGAGCCTATATGTCATTGCTTCTGGGCTGTTTGCTGGAAGGGCTCGTTCACGAGGTGCTGGCTTTTTCGCCGCAAGTTTTTCTCGATGAGACAAATCGAAAGCACCATCGGGAGCAGCGGTGGCATACCCTAATGCGGCAGCTTCCCCATGGTATCAATCCTGAATTCTTGGACCTTGGACGTTTGTTCGAACATCACCAAAACAATTCGACCCGATTCATCATCCACTATAGCAGCGCATTACCGCCGGATAATGCTCATGTACAACGTCTTCCCAAACAATCAAACATCCGGCTCGTTCCTTACAACGAGCCGGATCATTACATTACTGTGATGCTACACAAGCAAAATCGGCTCAATCCCATCATACTAGAATCACTAATAGGGGATGGCAACTCCGCAAAGTGATGGTAACAAGCTAGGAGAAAAGGGGGCTGGTTCGGATATTTTCTCGCCGAAATGACAAATGTTTAATCTTAAACTGCGTCGCAATAGGAGAATGTAGTTTTTTCGAACCTGGCGCCGTCAAAATACGTATCTTGAACGGGATGCGGTTTAATCTTCCCAGTACGGCAGCAGCTTGGCAAAAATGCAGGCTATATGCTGAATGGTTTCGATGCGAAACCATTGTACTTTTGGGGCCAGGCTCGAATTCTTTTTTCCGGCGGTGTTTATGGGGCCAGGGTGAAATTGTTTTGCAGGCAACACAGAATGATGAGGCATCTCTAAGGCCGCTTCCGCCCGGCGGTCCAATGGCTCATCCGCGAACCAACAAGTGTTAACCAGCGAATATGGCCAGCACACCCACACCGCATGATTGCTTTTTCCGCGAGAACTTCGTGCGACCGGTCATCGCGCGTGACTTCCTGGCGCAGACGCTGCCGCCGGCGTTGCTCGCTGATCTTGATCTGGAGCGGCTGGTCATCTCGCCCGACACCTTTGTGACCGAGGCGCTGCGCAAGATCTACTCGGACCTGATTTACCAAATTCCCTATCGCCGCAGTACCTTGTCGGTTTACCTGTTGTTTGAGCACAAAAGTCAACCAGAGCATTGGGTGTTGCTGCAACTGTTGCGCTACATTGTTGCCAGCGGCGAGCTGTATCGCGACCAGAACCCCAAGGCCAGGCACCTGCCGCCCATCTACCCATTGGTGCTTTATCACGGCCAGAAACAATGGCGCGCCCCTGCGTACTTCCATGACCTCATCGACCCGCTGCCTGAGTCGATCAAGCCCTATGTGCCGCAATTTGGCTATGCGCTGCATGATATCTCAGCCAGAAGCACCACGGAAATCAGGGGCGGGGTGTTGTCCCGGCTGATTCAACTGGCGCTGCGCCATATTTACAGTGATCAGCCCGAGGAGCGCTTGCGGGAACTGCTGGCGCTGATCGCCAAAATCAGGCGCGATACCACCGCGCTGGACATCCTCGAATCCTTGCTGCGTTACTATGTCCAAGGCACCGGCCGCCTCGACGAGCATCAGGCGCGCAGCCTGATTGAACAGACCTTTCCCGGAGAACCGCTGATGGAAACCTTCATTGACCGATACATTGCCCAAGGCGAACTGCGTGGCGAGCAGCGTGGGGAGCAGCGTGGCGAACAGCGTGGCGAACAGCGCGGCGAACAGCGAGGTCAGGCGCGGTCGCTGCTGCGACTGATCGAGCGCAAATTCGGCCCGCCCAGTGAGCCTATCCTTGCCCAGATCACGGAAGCCGATTCGGACACGCTACTCATCTGGTTTGATCGTGCCATCGATGCGCGCAGTATCGACGAGGTGCTGCATTGAGTAGCCAGCGTGTTTGAACTTTTGGGACCAGGCCGAATTCGCTTTTCCGGCCACCTCAAGAAGGCGCTCCGAGGCGCAAAAGGCACCGGCTAAGCCCTCCCGTCCGCGCCAGAGAATCGCCTAAACTGCCCGAATGACCGCCGAGACCGAAACGCCCAACTCCGGTCGCCGATGAAGACCGATCACCCCATCTACCTGTTTCTGCGCAGTGGCCCCGAAGCCTTTCGGGTGCTCAGCGGCGGGATGGAACTGCAAGGCCCCTATAACGCCTGCTCGTTGACCATCAAAGACATCGAACGCCGGCTCGATGGGTTGGTTGAACCCGACGGTCATGACGGGCCGACCTATGTGGTCGAATTCCAAGCCCAGCGCTCAGCCAAGGCGCGGTAAAATCTGAGCGGCAAACTTTGGCGCTGCGGGGAAGAACACCCGGAGCGGGACGTGTTTGGCATCGCGATCTTCCTCCATGCCGCCGACATTCCCAAGCACCCCAGATGGGTGGATGAGAGCGGCTCACCGATTCGCTGTGTCGCCTTGAATTTATGGCGCTAGGAAATGAGTGAGCGGTGCTTTGTGATAACTCGCTGTATACGCAGAGACCTTGCGCGACGCTCATCGCCTTCTCAAAGGCGGATTTTTGGTTAATAATGCTTTGTGTAAGCACCAGGGCTGTGATTAAGCGGCGGAGTGCTGCGCAAGCTAAACTTTAAATGTCCCAAAGCCCAGGCCAAGTTCGCGCTTTTCAAGGGGCCACAGATAGCAGGGAGTGACACTATGCGGAGACTTCAGTTCTGTTTATGGGGGCCAGGGGCGACTTGGCTCGGGTTAGGTCTGTGCGGGATGGCGATCCTCTTGGCTTCCCCGGCTGCGATGGCTGAGGATGTGGCCGATCCGGAAGCAAACACGTTCGAGTCCTCGGGTTACGGTCTCCACCCGGGCGACATCATTCTCATCTCGATTTGGGGCGAGGAAGGGCTGGATCGGCCAGTGCTGGTTGGCCCGGACGGGCGGATTTCCTTTCCGCTGGTGGGTAACCTCAAAGCTGGTGGGCGCACTGTCGAGGAGCTCACTGGCATTATCGCCAAGCGCGTCTCCCGATATGTTCCCAATCCCTTGGTGACCGTCAGTCTGCAAGACATTCCGGGCAATCGCATTTATGTCCTCGGGCGGGTCAATAAGCCAGGGGATTTCATGATCGGCCGCGACGTGCAGGTGATGCAGGCGTTGGCCATGGCAGGCGGTCTGACGCCCTTCGCGGATCGGAAAGACATTAAGGTGCTGCGCACCGTCGATGGAAAGCAGGTGCAGATTCCTTTCAATTACAAGGAAGTCGAGCGCGGGAAAAACCTTCAGCAAAATATTCCGCTGCAGGCGGGTGACGTCGTCGTCGTCCCCTAGACGGCCCTGACCGAAGGACTCGCGTGCGGGTTTTTTCGGAAAATATTTTGGCAAAAATTTCAATTTCTCATATTCTTGGAGGTGTAAACTAATATTTAGTTGAAAAAAAGGGTTGATAGCGTTGTCAAATAAGACTGTAGTGCATTTGCGTCTTAGGCTCGGGGAGCTGGTTGGGGGCCGAAGTGTTTGGTTCTGGCGACCAAACCGGTTCGGGCTTCTGGTTATTGCCACGCTGTTGTCGTTATCAGCATCCGCGCAGGACTGGTATCTGCAGCCGAAGGCCAGCGTCGACAGTTTCTACGACGATAATGTGCGACTGACAACCATTGACGCGCAAAGCTCTGTTGGCGCGGTCGCCCGCGCCGAGGTCAAACTGGGCCGGCGCACCGAGGCCGGCGAGGTCGCGATCAACGGCGGAGTCAGCTCTCACCGCTACGACGCGGTTTCAGAGCTGAACAATACCGACGGTTTTCTCGGGTTGAGTTCGGCTTATCAACTCGAGCGCAGCCGCTTCGGCCTGAGTACCCTGATCGAATACGACTCCACCCTTACCAGTGAGGTGGAAACCTCGGGCTACGTGCAAACGAACAAACGCCGCACACGTCTATTTGTCGCCCCGTCTTGGAGTTACTCGCTCAGCAACCGTGCCAGTCTTGGGGTCGGCGCCAGCTATACAGATGTTTCTTACCAGGATGTCGGTCAGATTCCCCTGTATAATTATCGCATGACCGGCGGCAGCCTTGAGGGGATCTATCTCTGGAGCGAACGCGCGCAGCTGATCTCCCGCTTGGCCTACGACCACTATGAGGCCGATGGGTTAGGGACGAGTTCCGATACTATCGGTTTGCTGACCGGCGGCGCTTTCGCGATTTCCGAGCGTATGTCGTTAGTGCGCCAAGCGAAGCTTGGCGCTTCTTGCCGGGTGAAAGTCCCGGTCGGGTAAGGGCTAGCCACCCACCCGTATCGCGTGTTGCGCCTCTGGCGGATAGCGACGCACTGGTCAGGAGACTGGTGCTATCGTGAACAAAAGAGGTGAAGCGTACATAGAGAAACTTGTAGGCCAGAGGGGTGTACGCACCACCCTGAAGCGATTTCAGCCTCGTTAAAAGCATTAAAGCAGACGGCGACAGGGTTAACGACCTGGAAGCCAACACAGAGGACTCAATAGAACGACGATGGGCAAGATATTGTGGCACTGCCGGGAAACCAGGCAGCAAACAGAGAAAACAAACGTTGCCCTAAGGTCGTTCACGGCGAGAGTCCCGAGGGTCTGTCGGGGTCCGAGCGCCTGGCATGCAAGCACAGAAGCGTCGAGAACTTGGGAGACCCCATCAGCTCCCGGCGGGAGAGGTAAGGCATGCGGTTATTGAGACACACAGGGGGAAACCCCGAAACGGAATTAGACCGAAGCCTAGAGCCGACCGACCGGGGAAGCGCAACTGACCGAGAAGGAAGGTTCGCCGGAAGCGGATGGGGAGTCAGACCGACTCATAGTACTCCGAGCGCGGGAGAGCCGCGTACATGGGAAAGGGGTCGGCGAAGTGATGCAGCCAACAAAGGACACTTCACCCAGACACGACGGGCTGGACCATGAAGCAAACCTCCCTGTTGGGAATAGCGAAAAAGGCGGCATCGGACAAGGCCCATCGATTCCGCAACCTCTTTGGCCTGCTCAACGTCAGCTATCTTCTGGCCTGTTGGCGGCTGATTAACAAAGGTGCGGCCAGCGGTGTCGACCGACTGGATGCCCGCGCCTATGAAGCCAACCTTCAGGACAATGTAGAAGCACTGGCGGCGGCGGTCAAAGGGGGATGGTATCGGGCCAAGCTGGTACTGAGAAGATACATCCCCAAGCTCAACGGAAAGTTGAGGCCATTGGGGATTCCGGCCATCGCGGACAAAGTGCTCCAGATGGGGGTTACCAAGATACTGGAAGAGATTTATGAGCAGGACTTTCTGGACTGTAGCTATGGTTACCGACCTCGGGTTGGTGCCCTGGATGCAGTGCGAGACCTGAGCGCCGAGCTGCGAAGCGGGCGTTATCACTTCCTGGTCGAGGCGGATATTCGCGCATTCTTTGATCGAATCGATCACGATACACTGATCGAACTGTTGCAGCGACGGATAGACGATGAACCCTTTTTGCGGCTGATTCGCAAGTGGTTAAAGGCCGGCGTTTTGGAGCCAGATGGCGCGGTTCAGCATCCCAAGACAGGCTCGCCCCAGGGCGGGATCATCTCCCCGATGCTTGCGAATATCTATCTCCACTACGCGCTAGATGAGTGGTTTGAGAACACGGTCAAGACACATTGCAAAGGGAAAGCGTACCTCTGTCGGTATGCCGACGATTTTGTGTGCGCGTTTGAATGTGAGTTCGACGCCCAGCGCTTTTATCGGGTGCTTGGGTTGCGGATGGAGCGGTTCGGGCTGGAAGTCGCGCAAGAGAAAACGCAGTTGCTGCGGTTCTCGCGTCAGGACTGGACGCGTAACGGCACCTTTGAGTTTCTCGGATTCGAGTTTCGCTGGGGACGAGGGCGTTGGGGAAAACCCGCGCTCAAACGGCGCACGGCACGGAAGAAATACCGCGCCTCCCTGGCCAGTTTTCGAGACTGGTGTCGGGCACACTGCCGGATGCACAAGGACAAGTTCTTCGCGGCTCTCAATGCGAAGCTGCGCGGGTACTACAATTACTACGGTATCCGAGGCAACTCCGACAGCCTGGGTGACTTTTTCTACCATGTCACACGCATGCTCTACCGGGAGCTGAATCGCCGCAGTCAGCGGCGCAGTTACAACTGGAAGGGCTTTGCCGAACTGATCAAGGTGTTCAAGCTTGAGCGACCACGAATCTGCCACAGCTTCTGAGTATTCTGCAATGTTGCCGCGTGCGAAGCGAATCATTTCGAGGAGCCCGGTGCGGTAGTTCCGCACGCCGGGATCTGTACGGGGGCGGCCGGGTAACTGGCCGTCCTACCGTGATGAGGCGTTGGTTGGCCCGCGCTTCGCCAGGTATGAAACGCCGAGCCCGCTCGGCGGCACGGAAAGTCAGGACAGCACCGGGCTCCTGATTGACCTTTCAGTCGAGAAGCGCTTCAACGTCGGTAAACTGGAGCTTTCGGGCTCCCAGGCGCTCCTGCCGAGTAGCAGCGGCGATCTGGTGAACACCACATCTGCCGGTTTGGCGCTGGATTATCCGATCAGCGCGCGTTGGTCACTGCTGCTTGATACCAATGCCTACCGCAATCGTAATCCCGGCGGCGAGCAAGATGGCAATAACCGCGACTACGTATCGGTCCAACCGGGCTTGCGCCATCAGCTCGGGGAATGGTTGCAGCTTGACCTTAGCTACCGGTTACGTTATCAGAAATATACGGAAAGACAAGAGGATGCCCTTTCCAACGCCGTCTTTCTCAACCTGGGCTACACCCCGCCGGTGCACTGAATGGATCGCCTGAAGGGCTCGGCTTTCCTGATGGACCCATCGAGCCGCTAGTTCTGTGTCTATGTTCGCCGCCAGTGAAGGGAAGTCTGCCGTTGCTTCGGCAACCCCTGCTGCATTTCAGGTTTTGGATGCGCCCGGATCGCCGACCCCCCATCTTATGGAAGAGCAGCTTCTCAGCCTTGACGACTATATCGCGATCCTCAAGCGCCGCAAGTGGCAGCTCATCATCCCTGCGGTGCTGCTGTCCATTGTCGGTATGATCACCGCAGTCGTGCTCCCGCCGACCTACCGTTCGACCGCCACCATTCTGATCGAACAGCAAGAGATCCCCGACGAACTGGTTCGCTCGACCGTCACCAGCTATGCCGCCCAGCGCGTGCAGACCATCAGCCAGCGGGTGATGACCACCGAGAATCTGGGCAAAATCATCGAGAGCTATCAACTTTATCCCGAGCTGATGCAGCGCTATGGATTGGTTTCTGCCGTCGAGCAGATGCGTGAAGATATTGAGCTTGAGATGATCAGTGCCGATGTCATCGATCCACGCAGTGGCCGCCCAAGCGAGGCAACCATCGCCTTCTCGCTGTCTTTCGAGAGCGAATCACCCACTGTGGCGCAGCGCGTCGCCAATGACATTACCTCGCTTTTTCTCAGCGAGAATTTGAAAGACCGCCAGGAATCCGCCAAAGAGACGACGGCCTTCCTTCAAAAAGAACTGGCCAAGCTAACCGATAAGCTTTCGTTGCTTGAGGCGCGACTCGCTCAATTCAAAGAAGAACACGGCCAGAGCCTGCCGGAGCTCAAATCGCTGAACATGCAACTCATCCAGCGCAGTGAAGATCAACTGCGCGATACCGAACAGTCGATTCGCACCTTAGTGGAGCGAAAAATTTACCTGGAGGGACAACTCGCGCAGATCGATCCATACAGCGAGCTTTTCTCTGCCGATGGCAGGCGTGTACTTGGGCCGGCGGATCGGCTCAAGGCGCTCGAGGCGGAGTATGCGACGGTGGCCGCGCGTTATTCCAGTCAGCATCCCGAGCGCATGCGCATCGAACGGGAGATCGCCACGCTTCGCCAGCAAGTCGGGCAATCCGCGAATGCCAGAGCGGAGCTGGAGCGGTCCTTGAAAGAGCAGCAGGAGGAGTTGGCGGGCCTGCGCGAGCGCTACTCGACCGAGCATCCCGACGTGAAAGCGCAGACGGGCGCCATCGCGATTACCCAACGGCAGCTCGCGCAAGCAAGGCAGGGTGGTTCGGCGAACTCTCCCGGGGTGATCGACGCTGACAATCCCGCCTACATTCAACTCCAAGCCCAATTGCAAGCGGCCGTCGTAGAGCTGGCTTCGCTTCAGGAATCTCGCGAGGAGATCCGCAGCAAGCTTGCCGATTTGGAAGAGCGCATCGCCAAGGGCCCAAGAATCGAGCTTGAATACCAGGCCCTGACGCGCGACCATGAAAACGCCATGTCGAGTTATAGCGAGGTCAAGCAACGTCTGGTGGCGGCCGAACTCGGCGAGGCCATGGAGGCCGAGCGCAAAGGGGAGCGTTTCTCCCTCATCGAACCACCGCGACTGCCTGAGCAGCCGGCGAAGCCAAACCGGCTGGCGATCGCCTTCCTTGGGCTGGTGCTTGCATTTGGCGGCGGCGTCGGTAATCTCGCGCTCCAGGAGGCGTTGGATAAGAGCGTGCACAACGCCCGCGATGTGGAGCTGATCACCATGGGGCCGCCCTTGGCCGTGATCCCTTTCATCGAGACCGAAGCCGACGTCCATCGGCGCACCAGGCGGAGACTGATCGCCGTTCTCGGCAGCATTCTGGGTGTGGTACTAGCAACAGCCGCTGTCCATCAATTCGTGATGCCGCTCGATGTGCTCTGGATCAAAGTCCTTGATCGAGCTGGCCTGTTGCATACCGAAACACCGAACCCGAGCTGATATCGATCATGGAGCGGATCAAGCAAGCATTAGAGCGCGCTCGGGCTGAGCGCGCGGCGGCGCAATTGGCTGACGTCCCTGTACTGTCGACGCAGAAAGTGATTGCGCAAGAACAGGAGACCAAGCCCGCCGGTCCCGGCGTGCAAGTGTCCTATACAGAAACGCGCAGCTTGAGCCTTGACCCGGAACAGCTTCGCGCAAAGCGCGTGTTGCTCAACGAGGTCCGCAGCCCCATTGTGGATGCTTACAATGTTTTGCGCACGCGCATCTTGCAGCGGCTTCGCGCCAACGCATGGAACGCCGTCGCCATCACCAGCCCGCGACCTGGTTGTGGCAAGACGCTCACATCCATCAACCTCGCCATTAGCCTCGCCCGGGAGGTGAATCAAACCGTACTCCTTGTCGATCTCGACTTGCGCCGCCCATCGGTGATTCGCTACTTCACCGACGCCGACTTGCCCGGAGTCAGCGACTACCTGCTCGAACAGCGCGAACTCGCCGAGATCCTCGTCAATCCTGGTATCGAGCGTCTCGTGTTATTGCCAGGGCACAGCTCCTTCACCAACTCCTCCGAGATGCTCTCCACGCCGCGAATGGTCCGTCTCGTCACCGAACTCAAGACCCGCTATCCTGATCGCATCGTCCTGTTTGATATGCCACCCCTGCTGGCCGGAGACGATGTCTTGGCCTTCTCCCCCTACATTGATGCCATCATGCTCGTGGTCGAGGCTGGTGGGACAACCCGCGATGACCTCAGGCGCGCATGGAATTTACTCGGTGGCAAACGCATTCTTGGCGTGGTGCTAAACAAGGCGGACGGCGACTCGTCCGGCGACGGGTATTATTAGCGGCAATGCCCATGAGCCGGAATGCTAAACAGCGCAGCGATGTCTTAGGCGCCCACCATGTATGAGAATTTCTACGGATTCAAGGAAAAGCCCTTCTCCCTGCTGCCCGATCCGAGCTTTCTGTTTCCAGGTCGCCAGTACAGCAGGGCCTTCGCCTTGTTGGGGTACGCGGTGGTCAGCAATGCGGGGCTTGCGGTCATCACGGGGGAGGTTGGCTGCGGCAAAACAACGCTCATTCGCCAAATGCTCAACCAGCTGACTCAGCGCGCCACTGTCGGCCTCATCACCAACACCGCCAACATGCGGGAACACTTGCTCAAGCGAGTGATGCTCGCCTTTCGCCAGGAATACCGGGACATGGGGCCCGTCGAGCTGCACGAGGCCCTGGAGGACTTTCTGATCGGCGAGTATGCCCGCGGTCAACACACAATTCTGATTGTGGACGAGGCGCAAAATCTCTCCATCGAGACACTCGAGGAGCTGCGCCTTTTTTCCAACATCAACGCGGACAAAGACCAGGTGCTGCAACTTCTGCTGGTCGGCCAACCCGGGCTCAAGCAAAAACTGGAGCACCCGGACTTGCAGCAATTGGCACAGCGTGTGGTTGTGAGTTTTCATCTCAGCCCGCTGAGAGACCGAGAAACCCCCATCTATATCCGTTACCGCGTCAGACACGCGGGAGGAAACCCGGATTTGTTTACCGATGCCGCTGCGGCAATGGTTCACGCGCACTCCGGTGGTGTTCCGCGTCTGATCAACGTCCTCTGCGACATGGCCTTGGTCTACGGCTACAGGGACAGCGCGAAACGGATCGATACCCCCCACGTCGAGGCCGTGATTAATGATCGCACCGGCCGGGAGCCGCCAGGATAGCAAGGGTGATGCCACGTCAGTGTCCCGGTTTTTATCTGACGACTGCTGTCGAGGCCGGGGGCGCTATCCGACGAGCGGCATTGAACATGTGACCTTCATCACTATAATTAAGAGAAATGCGCCGTTTAGTACAGTGTCAGCAGAAACCGCTAATCTGATCGTCTTCTCAGCCGCAGGCGTGAGTCACTGATGGGGCAGCGGAAACAACGTTTCAACCTGCCACGGCACTTCAGAGCCTTTGTTTTTCGATCAAAAATTCGGCAGCCGGGGGTTCAATGAGACCATTCATAAAGTCCATCGAAGCTGAGCCGACCTCAATATCGGTTTTTCTTGGGCTGCTTCAGCCGCACCAAAAGAGCGCTGGCGCAAAGTGCGGTCGCACGGATTGGGAGACCCAACTATGAAAAAAGCTCTTAAATTTTTTGGCGGCGCGGCACTTTTTGCGGCATCGATACCTGCTTTCGCGGCCTTTGTGCTGAATACAAACGGCTCGGCGACGCAAAACTTTGGTAGCGTAAATAATGGAGCCCTAACTGTGTCCGGCGGCTCAGGTGATTCGGCCATCGGTTCACATTCCTACAGTGGTGGCTGGGTGGGCGCTGACGTCTCTTGGACCGGCGCAGGCACGACCGCCTTTACGGTCGAATTTCTCGGGGAAAATGCCGGTTGGAACAACGAATTCGAGTTTGCGATCGGTAATTCGATATTCACAAACAACTCAACGGATACCGGCACGACGGTAACCACCTCGTTAAACAGTGGGGAATTTGGCTTTAAATTCCTTGCTAACGGCGGAAGCCAAGTTACAGTGACGAATTTCACAAACCTTTCGAATTTTGACAGAAGACCCGCTCCGATTTTCTTTTCCGCCACAGAAGACAACGGTTCATTACTTGTACTTTGGCTTGATGATAGCGGCGCGGGGCCTGACACTGACTTCAATGACATGGGCGTGAGGATCACCGCGAGTGCGGTGCCCATCCCTGCCGCGCTCCCCTTATTCATGTCTGCCCTGGCCGGCCTCGGCTTTGCTGGCTACCGCCGCCGGAAAGCCTGAGTCGTCGTCTTCCAGCACGCTTAATCCGCGGCCCCAATCGGGGCCGTTTTCGTTTGCGAGACAATTGTCCCTTTGACCCACGACCACGTCTTCCCGAATCCCACCCGGTGGTCCATTCAGCGAGCCTTGCGCCTCGCGCTGACGGCCCTGCTCATAACCGCCACCAATATTGCACAAGCGGCGGAGCCGCCGCGAATCAGCCTGCCATCTCAGGCGCTGACCCCGAACCAGCTCGGGCTCGTCATCAATGAACTCGACCCTCTCAGCCGCCATGTCGGGGATTACTATGCGGCGCGGCGCGGAATACCCGAGGCTAACCTGATTCGCGTTAAAATCCCGCCCGGCCCGGTTCTGGATGCGGACACCTTTGGCGAGATTTATCAACAGGTCCAACAACAAACGCCAGAGCAGGTTCAAGCCTACGCTCTGACCTGGACCGAGCCCTACCGCGTCGAATGTATGTCCATCACCACCGCCTTCGCCGCTGGCTTTGATCGCGCGTTTTGCGCCAAGGGCTGCAAGCTCACCCGCCCGAACCCCTACTTCGCCACCAATAGCCGGGCGCCCAAGGATGACTATGGCTGGCGACCCACCATGGCGCTAGCGGGGGAGAACTTCGATGACATCAAGCGACTGGTCGAGCGTGGTATCGCCTCCGACGCGACCCGACCAACGGGGACGGGTTACTTGGTCAGCACCGATGATGTGGCCCGCAACGTGCGGGCGCGGCAATATGGGCGCATGATCGACAGTCTTGGCGGCATCGTGCGGCTGCGCCAGGTGGAGGCCAATGCCATTCGCTATCGCCCGGATGTGTTGTTTTATTTCACCGGCCTGGCCCGGGTGCCGGACATCGATACCAATACCTATCGGCCAGGGGCCATCGCGGATCACCTCACCTCCGCCGGCGGCGTGCTGACTGGCAGCCGCCAGATGAGCGCCCTGCGCTGGCTGGAGGCGGGGGCCACCGCGAGTTACGGCGCCGTCGCGGAGCCTTGCAACTTCCCGGCCAAGTTTCCCAGCCCAGCGGTGTTGATCGCCAATTACCTCCAGGGCGCGACCGCCATCGAGGCCTATTGGAAAAGCGTGGCCATGCCCGGCCAGGGCATTTTCATCGGCGAGCCGCTGGCGCGGCCCTACGGCGGCTATCGCATTGACCACCAGAGGGCCGAGAACGCCTCCGAGGCCGATCACTGGGACCTCACCACCCACGCACTCTATCCCGGGCGCTATCGACTCGAAAGCGCGCTCCAGCCGCTGGGACCTTACGCGGAGCGCGCCACCTTCATGAAAAAGGGCGCCGCGCCCTTGGTGCTGAAGCTCCCGGCGGACGATGCGCTTTTCTACCGGATTGTGCCGGCAGCACCCTGAGAATTCCGCCTGGCAAGCGGACCGAAATGCCTCGCCGCTTGCGCGGACGGCGATTACCGTGAAACAACAGGCTTCATCCTCCGGGTTGGCCCTGACCACGGGCGTTAGATCTGCTCCAGCGTGGCGCGCGCTTCTTCAATGCCAGGAAAGCGGCTGCCATCAGCAAGGGCGCGCTCAAGGGCGGCTCGTGCCTCATCGTCGCGCCCAAGGGCGAGGTAGGTCATGCCGAGGTGGTATTCCAGCTCCGGGAAGGGTTCGCCAAGCGACGTTGCCTGCTTAAGCGTCGCGAGCGCGGCTTGGTGGTCGCCGCTTTTGTAGTAGGCCCAGCCGAGCGTATCCAGCAGCACGGGCTGCTCGGAATCCTCGAAGCGCTTGGCAAGCTCTAGCGCGCGCGCGGCTCCCGCCTCGTCGAGATTGGGCTGCATCAGCAGCACCATTGCAAGATTGTTGGCGACCACATCGGCGTTCGGCGCCTTGTCGAGCACCTCTTGATACACAGCAATGGCATCGCCGCCGGATTGCTGAATCAGGTTGCCGAGATTGTAGAGCAGGAAGGCATTGCGCTCGGTCGCGTCGGCGCCCTGCTCGAGCGTGGCGGTGGCCGCGTCGAGATCGCCGCCGCGTTCCTGCACGCGCGCAAGCCCGAGATAGCCCGTGGGCGATTGTGGATGGCGCTGGATAATGTCCCGGTAGGTGGCGGCGGCCGCCTCGTCCTGCCCGCGCGCGGCCTGAATTTGCCCCAGTAGCTCGGCGGCGGCAATGCTGGTCGGCAGGTCGGTCGCCAGCGCCTTGGCTGTCGCCTCGGCCGCCTCTGGCTGCTCGAGCGCCATCTGCACCCGCGCCAACGCCAGGCGCGGTTCCGGCGCCTTGGGCGCGATTGCCAAGGCCTGGTCCAACTCGGCCTTGGCGCCTTCCAGATCCCCCTGCTCTTGCAGACTGAGTGCGTGCAAATAGTGCCCTAGCGGGTGGTCGGGGCGCTGCTCGAGCAGCATCGCCGCGGTGTCGCCGAGCGCGCGCCAATCCCGCTTGCTGAGCTGAATCCGCGCCAGGGCACTCTGCGCCTCGATGCTGTCGGGCACCTTCGCGAGCAGGTCATCCAGGGTCATTTTCGCCCCTTCGAGATCGCCGCTATTGGCCTGTAGCTCGGCCAGCTGAAAGTAGGGCCGCGGCTCATCCGGGGCGGCGGCGATGAGATTGCGCAGGGCCTCTTGCGCCAGCGCGAGCTCATTCTTGGCCAGATGCACTTGGGCCAACAAGCGCATGGCGGGAAGGGATTCCGGGCGATTGCGCAAGATGGTGCGGGTATCGGCCAAGGCCTGGGCGGTGTCGCCCCGATCCAGCGCGATGGCGCCGCGCACCAACAAGGCTTGCTCGTGCTGGCTTTCTTCCGCGAGCACCTCCTCGGCCAGCGCTAGGGCCTCGTCGATGCGCCCCTCGGCCACCGCGAGTGTCGCCAGGCGGGCGCGGGCGGTCAGCCCGGCGGCGTTCAGCCTCGCCCGCTCGGCCACGTCCTCGTAGGCTTGCCGCGCCCCTTGGATATCATCCTGTTGCGCGCGCAACTCGGCCAGCGCGAGGCCAAGGTCGAATTCATCGGGGTACTCGGCAATCATCTCGCGCAACGCCTCGCTGGCGGCGTCCGCCGAGCGCACTTCCGCCAGATAACGCGCCAAGGCGATCTTGGGCGCGCTGTCATCGGGAATCAGCGTGATCGCCTCGCGCAGCACCGCCTCGCCCTTGTCTGGCTGCTCGTGCTGGGCCAGGTAGCCCGCGAGGCGCACCCGGTGGGAGAGCACCTCGGGCTCGCTCGCGACGATTCGCTCCAGTACCGCGGTCGCCCGCGCGACATCGCCCTGCGCCTCATAGACGCCGCCAAGCATGAGCTGGACTTCCAGGTCATCCGGGTAAGCGGCGAGCGCCCGCTCGAGCAGCGCGATCGCGGCCGCCGGGTCATCCTGCGCGAGCCGAAGTTGCGCCAGCAGCGCCAATGCCTCGCGTTGCTCGGGATTGATCGCCAGCGCGGCCTCTACATCCTGAACCGCCGCGCCCAAGTCTCCTTGCCGCCGCGCCACGGCGCCGCGCAGCATTAGCGCCTCGGCGTTCTCAGCATCCAAGGCAAGCACAGTCTCGGCTTCCGCCAGCGCGTCCTCGGAGCGATTGGCCGCCAGCAACAGCAGGCCCTTGCGGACCCGCGCCTCGGCCAGGTTGGGATCGATCTCCACCGCGCGCGAGTAGCTGCCGAAGGCCTTGCGCCACTCGCCAAGTCCCTCTTGGACGCGGCCCAGCATGTACCAAGAGCGCGCGTTCTTGGGCTCGACTTGCAGGGCGTTCTTGAACTCCAGTTGCGCCTTCTCGAGATTGCCTTCCTCGAACAGCGCCATGCCCCGCTCAACATAGCGCGCACTGGTCTCCTCGGCGCTGCAAGCGGAGAGCGCGGCGACGATCAACAACGCCGACACAGCGGCGGCTAGGGTGGCGAGCACTGACGGAGTGCGCAGCGAGTGGCCAGTTTTTATCTTTGCTTTCATTTCAAGCGATTCCATGGATGCATTCAGAGGGTGCGCGTTCAGCCGCGCCGAATCAGGTGGGCGGATCAGCCCCCCGGCCCGGATGGTTAGGAACTCTCCGTGCGAGTGTGGATTCAGTCCTCAAGAATGACGAAAAATCCCGGTACTGTCCAGCAGTCCCATCCCCTGCGAAAGCCATGTCGATGGTTAGCGGTTTTTCGCGCTTTAGGCTTTATCCGACCTTGACGCCAGGTTTTATTTTTTTCAAGATTCGTGCTAATTTCCCTTAACATTCTCGCAGCGACTCGGAACCCAAAGGAATGGCGAACTTCAATGATGCTCGCGTCAACAGCTTCCATTGGCCAGCGGTTTGAGTGGCACGCGCTTTGCCCCGGCAGTGAGGTCTTAGCTCTAGCGTTGGATTCCGCCCTACGAACCCAGATTAGTTTTTTGCCATGACCGCCCCGCAACCCCCGATACTCGGCGGAGATACGCGGGGCGATTTCCCCACCAACACGCTGTTTTTCTGGCTGGCCGACGCGAGCATCATCATGCTCTCGCTCGTCGTTCTCGCGGCCCTCCTCAACGCGAGCTGGGACATCCACTACTGGATGGCCGCCTTGCTTGGCGGTTTGATTTTTGCCATCTACGCGCAACCCGCGGGAGCCATTGGCACCCGACGGGGGCAACCCGCCGACAGCTTCATTTGGCCCATCACCACTGCCTGGGGAGCGACTGCGGCGACGCTTACCGCTGTCGCCTTTATCACCCAAACCTCCAATGAGTTCTCACGCCTTGTTACCCTTTGCTGGTTTCTCGCGGTACCTTTGCTTCTGTTTGCCTGGCGCTACGCCGGAATTCATTTTTCCAAGAAGCTTTACGAGTCTGGCCGGAATATCAAGCAGGCCGCGATTGCCGGGTCCATCGACGAATCCGCCGAGTTGATTCGCGTCATCGAGGACAACCCCGATCTCGGCCTGCGCCTGGTGGGCATTTACGATGATCGCAACCTAAATCGAGACAGCGAGAAGGAAACGCGCGAGGATCTCTTTCGTGGCAACTTCAAGGCATTGATTGGGTCTGCCCGAACGGGAGTTGTCGATCTTGTGTATATCACCCTACCGCTCAAGGCGGAGAAAAGGATATCCGATCTGATCCGCGACCTTTCCGATACCACCGCTTCCATCCACTATGTCCCCAACCGAATGACCTTCGACCTGCTCCACTCGCGGTGGATTTACCTCGGCCCGCTTCCTACCCTAAGCATCCGCGAGACGCCCTTTTATGGCGCCGATGGCTGGCTCAAGTCCCTTGAGGACCTTGTTCTGGCGCTGATCGCTCTGGTGCTAATTGCCCTGCCCATGGCCGTGATCGCGATCGCGGTCAAACTCGATTCCCCTGGTCCGATATTCTTCCGGCAAAAGCGCTATGGCCGCGATGGCCGTGTCATCCCGGTGCTGAAATTTCGTACCATGCGGGTGTGCGAAGACGGCGCGCAGGTCACCCAAGCCACCAAGGGCGATTCGCGCGTCACCAACCTCGGGCGATTTCTCCGCCGCTACTCGCTTGACGAGCTGCCCCAGTTCCTCAATGTGCTGCGCGGGGACATGTCCATCGTCGGGCCCCGGCCGCACGCCGTAGCTCACAACGAAGCGTATCGCCGGCTCATCCCCGGCTACATGCTGAGACACAAAGTCAAGCCTGGCATCACCGGTTGGGCGCAGGTCAACGGGCTGCGCGGTGAAACAGAAACCACCGAGAAAATGCGCAGGCGGGTGGAGTACGACATGGACTACATCCGCAACTGGTCCCTGTGGCTCGATCTAAAGATCATCGCACTGACCGCGATCCGCGTGTTAGCCGACGCGGATGCCTACTAATCGAGGCTCCCTCATTTGGCGCCGAGGGCCCCCGCGCGAAATCAGCGTTCACCCAAGCCCCAGCGCCTCTGCGGGGCTAGCATCGATCAATGTCCGTGTCAGAGCGTGTCACCGCTTCCCATGGAGGACAAGCTCGCGCAGTGCCTTTCGGCTGCCGAACCTATCCTCTATCCTGGGTGGCCATGTTCAAAAAGGCCGCATCGCTTACATGCCCACCGAGCCCCAATACTCACCAAGCGCGCGGGAGAAATTCCGCCGCGTTGAGAATGCAGGCCGAATCGCCCGTCGCCCGGATGCTAAACAGCCCGCGATTTTCCACCATGGCTTCCGCTCCCGCATCGGCACTCAGCCACGCCATCGCTCCGTAGATGCGGTTCCCAGCATAGCGTGGTAGCCATGTTTTTAGCTGATCGAGCTTGCGCATAAAGTCTTTCACATCCTCCGGGCGCAAAGTGGTCTTGACTTCCACCACCACCATCTCCGCACCGTTGTGCGCGAGGATATCAAATTCGTAGTTTCCCCCGTCTGGCCGTTTGCCTTTCAGTCGGGTCGTGGTGTCGGCGATGGGAATGCCGCGCTGGGTTAGGATTTTCACCAGATCGCCCTCCACCAGCGATTCCATCAACAGGCCCCATTGACTGGTGAACAGCTTTTCGAGCTGGTTCAGCTTGCGGTCCGTCTCCTGAAATTTCCGATCGGTCTCCTGTGATTGCTCTTTCAGCAGCCGGCCAGTCTCCTGAAACTTCCGATCTGTCTCCTGAAACAAGCGCCAAACGTCATCGAGCGAGGGCTGTGCGGCAGACATCGTGGCCTCCATATTTGATTGTTTGACAGGAGTATAGCGCTTGCCTCGGCTCCCGTGAGAAACCTCAGTCCCCGCAATCCCAGGACAGCGAGGGAGTGCGTATCCTCGCGTCAAACAGGCTCGAGCCGTGCAAAGCCGACGGCGGCTGAACCGACTCCGGTGATTGCGACTATACTTTATGAGGATACGGCAATAGACCAAAGCCACAACCCCTCGCTCGGAAACCCGATAAATGCAATGGTCCGACGTGATCAGCGACCCAAGCCTAGGCAATCTCCCCTATAATATTGAGCTAGATGCCCGAGGGAAAATTTTGATGAGCCCGGCATCCAACCGTCACGCCATCCAGCAGGCGCGCCTTGTCCGTCTGCTGGTAGAATGGCTTGATACTGGTGAAATCGCATCAGAATGCTCCATTGGCACGCACCAAGGTGTCAAAGTCACCGATGTCGCCTGGATGTCCACGGCATTCCTCGGGCGTCACGGCGATACCACACCCTACCCACAAGCCCCTGAACTGTGCATTGAGATCCTTTCCCCGTAATCGGCGATATGGCTCGGATTTTAGAAGCGTGATGCCGACCAATCTCTATGGTCCGGGGGATAATTTCCACCCGCGCGCGCGTCCCGCTCGAAGACGGGCTCGCCCAGACCTATGCACGGTTTGTCGAACACCAAGACAGCCTGCGCGCCTAACGCACTACGATTGAAGAAAGCCTGCGACAACACGCCCATGAAGACAGCTCTCATCAGCGGCATCACCGGCCAGGACGGCGCCTACTCTGGCGGAATTTCTGCTCGAGAAGGACTACATGATGCACGGCATCAAGCGGCGCAGCTCGCTGTTCAACACCGACCGCATCGACCACCTGTATCAGGACCCGCATCAAGTGGACCGGCGCTTCGTGCTGCACCATGGCGACATGACCGACAGCTCGAGCCTGATCCGCATCATGCAGCAGGTGCGACCGGATGAAATCTATAACCTAGCCGCGCAAAGCTCCTGCAACGGCATTACAACCATAAAAGCACCATCCGCGGCGAGACCTTCGTCACCCGCAAGATCACCCGCGGGCTCGCGCGCATTAAGCTCGGCCTACAGGAGCGGATTTACCTCGGCAACATGGACGCCAAGCGCGACTGGGGTCACGCCAAGGACTATGTGCGCATGCAGTGGATGATGCTGCAACAGGAGCAGCCCGAGGATTTCGTCATCGCTACCGGCAAGCAGTACTCGGTGCGCGAATTTGTTGAAAGCGCCGCGCGCGAGATCGGCATCGATATCCGGTGGGAAGGGGAGGGCGTCAAGGAGAAAGGCCACGACCAAACAACCGACGCCTGTCTGGTGGAGGTCGACCCGCGCTACTTCCGCCCGGCCGAGGTCGAGACCCTGCTCGGCGACCCGAGCAAGGCCAAGGAGAAACTTGGTTGGGAGCCAGAGATCAGCTTCGCCAACTTGGTGGCCGAGATGATGCGCGAGGATTTGAAAGAAGCAGAACGCGATGCCCTCTGCAGTCGTGAAGGCTATGCTGTCTATCGCCATAATGAATAGCGAAAAACCGGTGATTGACGTCCCGTTGTTTTTTTGACCAATCCTTATTGAGATAATGAGTTGCCGGAACTGACGCTCGGGCATGATCGCTTCTGGAGCGCATCAGCCAGGCCGGGCAGCTCGAAGAGCTTGCTGACAGATCTGTCGCATGCCCTGGCAGCAACGCTGGCTGGCCGTCTTGCGCGCCGCAGGTGATCCCCAATCCTGTCTATCGGCTGAAGGCGAAAGCACCCCTTGTGCGTTATAACTGGAGACAGCGACGTGTAACGGGCGACCGGCGCACCCGCGCCGATAACCTCATCTAGCGCCTGCGCAGGGGAAAGAACTGGTTCTCTATCGACTTCCTTTTGAATTCCAATCCACCATCGGAGGCGGAAATCAGAGAAAAAAATGACACATTGTTTATATGGTCCGGCTTCGATTTCATGCTGATCGGTTGCGGTTGTCACTCCAAAAAACTTATTTGAACATAATGGGATGGTCCGCCCCGCTCCTAAAACGACCCGGAAGCGGGCAAAATAGGCGATGGAAAACCCACCTATCGTCTAGCAAGAACGGAGCAGACCCATGAAGAAGTTTAGCAAACAACCCGTCGCCACCATCGGTATCGATTTGGCCAAAAACAGCGTTCACGTCTTTGGCGTCGACGCCCAAGGCGAGGTCGTTTTCAGCCGCAAGCTGGCGCGCCATGCCTTGAGTGCCTTCATCGCCCAGCAGCCGCCATGTCGCGTGGCCATGGAAGCTTGCGGTAGCGCCCATCACTGGGCGCGCACCTTCCGGGGCTTCGGCCATGAGGTGGTGCTGATCGCGCCGCAACATGTGAAGCCCTTTGTGAAGACGAACAAGAACGACGCCGCCGATGCTGAGGCGATCTGCGAAGCCGCCCGACGTCCCCGGCAGCGGTTTGTGCCGATCAAGAGCGTGGAGCAGCAAGACATCCAAGCGATTCATCGCATGCGCTCCCAGGTGATCGCCCAGCGTACCGCCTTAGTCAATCAGGCGCGTGGGTTGTTGGCCGAATATGGCATCGTCATGCCGCAGGGACGAGCGGCGGCCATGCGTCGGCTGCCTGAGATTCTGGAAGACGCCGACAATGGACTGAGCGAGCGCTTTCGCGCCGAGCTCCATGGATTGCTCGAGGAACTGCGTCACCTCGATGGACGCGTGGCCCATTACGATGCCCACATCAAAACTGTCGCCGACACCAGCGAGCCGGCCCAGCTGTTGATGAGCATTCCCGGTATCGGCCCGCTGGTGGCCACCGCCTTGCTCGCCACCCTGGGCGATCAGTGGGAGCTGTTTAACAATGGCCGGGCGCTGGCGACCTGGCTTGGGCTGGTGCCACGACAGCACTCCACCGGCGGGAAAGCGCGCTTGCTTGGCATCAGCAAGCGTGGCGATGTCTATCTGCGCCAGCTGCTGATCCATGGCGCTCGCGCGATGATGCGTTGGGTTGAGAAAAAGGAGGACGCTTTCAGTCACTGGGCGCGCGATCTCAAGCAGCGCCGTCATGCCAACGTCGCCATTGTCGCGATGGCCAATAAGCTCGCGCGCATCGCTTGGGCGGTGATGACCACCGGCAAGCGCTTCGATCCCGCGCGCGGGGCGCTCGCGAAGCCGGCCGCCGTAAAGGCCTAACGCCGCGCCGGCCACGAACAATCATCTTTAACCAGCCCTTGAACGGGCGATAACCGAGTTCCACACCACGAGTTGCGAAGAGTGAATTTCACTGTGATGGCATGAAAGGGACGACCGCCTCGCCGAAAACCTGGAAGGGTCCAAAGCCAACGTACGTTGAGACTGAGAACCTGATTGAGGACGGTGAGGTACGCGCATTCCATTAGGGCACGGGATCGACTTCGACGATGATCCTTCAACGATGCCGGATATATGGCTGCAACGTTTCCTTCTGCTGATCAGCGATTTTCCTCTTGCATCGCGGGGCGGACCATATATGGACCCTTTAATTATTCTGGCGATCGACACGCGACACTAATGCGCCCCTTGGCGGGTAAGAAAGGCTCGACATCCTCGACGCGCACGTCTGCAAAGGCGCACTGTCGCGCGCTGAAGTCAGTGAAAAAGCGCTGAACATGCCACTGGTAATTCGCCACCGTTGCTGTCGACAACCCGCGTCCGTGTTGCAAATCCTCAACGAAAGCATCGAAGAGAGGGGCAAACGGCTGTGGCGTCGATTCTGGTTCCGGGATGCACAGACGGCCCAAGTAGCTGAGCCATGCAATGGCGGGCTGCCGGAACAGTATCTGCGACCATCGAATCGTATGCGCACGATGACGGCTTCAGGCTGGACGAAGGTGAATAGGTATTTTTGTACAGACCTCCGAGGTCGAGTCTCTAAAAATACTCTATCTTGTTAAGTTTATTAGATAATTCAGAAAGTTGAGCAGTTGGTTGATAGATTGCACCGCATAAGCAGCTGATTTGCTTTAAGTGGTGCACGAGGAACCCCCGGTGATTTGGGGTCCAAGTATCCAAAATAGCGGCCTCATTCCGGTCGATTTTGGGAGGTCTGATGTGACGAAACCGGTTTTCATATTCTCGCTACCGAGATCGGGCTCGACGCTGGCGCAGCGCATATTGACGCGTTCGTCGGCGGTGGCGTCGGCGTCCGAGCCGTGGCTACTGCTGCCCTTTCTCTACACGCTAAGGGAGCGAGGGCAGTTTTCCGAATACTGGCATGGCCGGACAGTCGAGGCAGTCCAGGATTTTTGCGAAATTTTGCCGGGCGGTGAAGCGGCCTATCGCGTCGAGTTGGCCGGGTTTGTTCGTCGGCTCTATGGCCGGGCGGCGGGGAAGGAGGCGATCTACTTCCTGGACAAGACGCCCCGCTACCATCTGGTGGCCGAGGAGATCGTGGAGATGTTTGCGGACGGAAAGTTCATTTTCCTGTGGCGTCACCCGTTGGCGGTGGCCGCGTCAATTATGGAGACCTGGGGCGGCGGGCGTTGGAAGCTGCACGCCTACAAGATAGATCTCTATACCGGTCTGGAGAATTTGGTCGATTGCTATGAGCTTCATGCCAACCGCGCCCTCTCGATACGCTACGAGGATATGGTTTCCGAGCCGGAGGCGACCTTTAGGTCGATCATGGAATATCTTGAGCTGCCGTTCGAAGAGGAAATGGTTGACAGCTTTCCGGAAGTGAAGCTTAGTGGCCGCATGGGCGATCCGACCGGTACTCGGCAATATTTTGCGCTGAGCGATGAGCCTCTGAGTAAATGGAAAAAAGGATTCTGCAATCCGGTCCGCAAGCAGTGGGCACGTTCTTACCTGCGCTGGCTCGGTACGGAGCGGTTGAGCACCATGGGCTATGACCACGATAGCATCATGGCGGAGCTGGATGCGATTCCGCAACAGATGAAGAATCTGGGCTGGGATGTACTGCTGCGAACGTACGGAATCGTGTACTGCCTGTTCGAGCCAGCGATTGTCGCCTACAAGCTGCGAACCGCAAAACGCTGGTTTCGTGTGCATTCGCACCGGTGAGACATTGGGACGAAACAGGACGAGAGTTGCATGAAGGTAATGGCGAACTCGATACCCAAAGGTGGAACGCATCTGCTATTTAGGCTCATTTCGTTGGCTGGGTTCGAGGAAAACCCGTTTTGGATCGGTGCCGATCTCATTCGTGGAAGATTCGAGCTACTGCGACGTGTGACGCGCGGTGGTTTTGCGCGGGAGCGGATCACCATCGGGAGCGAGGTGCCGGTCGAGATCGGCGTCAACTGGCTACGCCGCAGGCTCGACAAGTTGCCGGACGGCGCTGTGTTCGGCGCGCACTGCCTTTATTCCCAGCCGATCCGCCGGCTGCTGGCGGCCAGTGATGTCTCTGTGGTCTGCATGCTGCGGGATCCGCGTTCGATTGCGGTGTCGCACCTAGATTACATTAAGCGAACTCCGCGTCATTTCTTTCACCCATTTTTCATGGCGCTGGGGGATGACAATGAACGCCTGAAGATGTCCATCCTCGGTGGCCAGCTTGGGCCGTATACACTGCGCTCGCTGGCGGATCGCTACCGCGAGTACCTTGACTGGAAAGAGTCCGGCAGTGCGCTGATGGTGCGGTTCGAGGACCTGGTCGGAGAAAAGGGCGGCGGCTGCGCGGACCGGCAGCGCATTGCGATCAAGGAGACGCTGGGGTTTCTGGGGCACGGTGAGGACGCGGCACTCGCCGCGCACGTCCAGGCGAGCATCTTCGGTTCGACCAGCACCTTTCGCAAGGGGCGGATCGACAGCTGGCGCAGCGAACTGCCGCCGCAGCACCTGGCGATGCTGAATGACAGCCTTGGCCCATTACTGCCGGAAATGGGATACGAGGAATAGCATGAGTAAGTTTCTGCTGAACAGGAGAAATATCGATGTGCCGCCGATAATCGGAGGAGTTCTAGTGGGGCTGGCCGTGGTGCTGGCAGGCATAGGTGTTGTGATCAAGCCAGCCATGATCGTGGCTGGAATGCTGGTAGGCATTGTCTTTCTATTGTTTCCTGCTTCACTGCTTTGGGGGTTCTTTTTTTATCAATGGACGATGTATTTGCCGCACATCGGAGACAAGGTCGAGGCATACAAGCTCTCAGTAGGTTCGGTAAATGTAACACCGAACGATCTGTTCTTTGCCATGTTTGCCCTGTTGATCGGGCTGGGGATGTTGACCAGGCCGATTGCCTTCCGGCGCGCCCTGAATAACACGCTCGGCAAATTGGTGGCGGTTTTTTCCCTTTATCAGTTAGGTCAGATGCTGTGGTGTGCTTTTACAGGCGTGCCGATCGATACCGTGGTGCGCGAGGGCGTGAAATACCTGGTATGCATCTACATGTTCTATATCTTTTTGTATTTCGATCGTGCTCGGCTGGCGAAATTCGCCCGCTTTGCCTACATCCTGGTGCTGGTTCTGCCTCTGTTCCAGGTTTATATGCTGGCAAGCGGCGCAGTCTGGTATACCAGTTCGGGCACCGAGCGCACTTTCTTTATCGGTGCCAACATTCTCTACATGCTGGTGATCATCTATCATCTGGTCGGTTTCCGGTTCAATGCAATGAATATGTTGGTGATCGCCTATATGATCGCGGGCATGGTAATGACCCAGTACCGCTCGGCCTTCGTGGCCCTGCTGTTGGTATTGTTCTACGCGCTGGTTATCCTATTGCGGCGTGGCGCGGTCAGCCGGGTGGTGCTTGGGTCCATCGGCATGCTGATGCTGACAACGGTGTCGATAACCGTCGTGAGTTTCGTCAAGCCGGATTATCTGGGGCAGGTGGTGACCCGCTACTCCGATACCTTCAATACCGAAGATCTTAATGTTTCGCGGCGCGAAATCATGTGGAAGATATCCTTCGAGACCTTCCTGAAGAACCCGGTGCTCGGAGTAGGGGTGGCTCGTCCCATCGATATCGTGGCGGCGGTTCAGGAAGACAATGAAGGCATGCAGTGGTCCCCGCATAATTTTGTCATGCGCCTGCTGGCGAAGGAGGGCGCAATAGGTGCGGGGCTGGCCCTGCTAATCCGGGGAGTGCTGTTCAGGGGGGGGGTTAGCAAGAGGCTCCGTAATGCTGTGGGCGATGCAGACAAGCACCGCTTTTTGCTGACGATGATCATGCTGTTCGTTATCGATCTGATGAATGCCACTTTCACATATTTCCGGACGTCTTTCGTATTCTGGATGCTGGCCGGTGTCTACCTCATTGGTCTGGCGACGGCTGCTGAACAACAGCGAAAACCCAATGCAACCAGCGATGTTGGTGGGTAAATTTCACAAGAATTCTCTCCCGGGCAAGACCATGAAGCTATTTATCGCAATTCCTGTATTCAACCGACTGGAGCAGACCAGGGAATGCGTCGAGTCACTGGAACGCTCGGCTTTTCGGGATTTTGAGATTGTCATCTGCGATGACGGGTCTACCGATGGCACCGGTGAGTATTTGGCCGAACATCATCCTGATGTGAAGGTACTGCGAGGCGACGGGCAGCTGTGGTGGACTGGCGGCATCAACCGCTGCCTGGAATATATCCTGCCCCTGGCGGCTGATGAAGACTTGGTGCTCACCCTTAATAACGATGTCGTGGTTGGTCCTGAATTCCTTGACCGCATGATTGAGGCGCACCATGCGCGGCCCAGGGCGCTGATCGGTTCTATGGTCGTGTTCAAGGATGATCCCGGGCGGATTGAGACCGCCGAGTCGGTGCATAACTGGACCACGGCGAAAAAAGGTTACGCCAACAGGTTCGGCGAGCCGGTTACAGACCGTCATCACGGGCTAACGTCCGTGCCGAAGCTGTGCGGTAAGGGAGTGCTGATACCGGTAACGGTGTTCCGGAATATCGGGGTCTACGACCGCCATGCATTTCCGCATTATGCAGCGGACGAGGATTTTTCCATGCGCGCCGCCAATGCGGGTTACGAGGTGCTGCTGAACTTCGATGGCCGGGTGCTAAGTGATTACAAGGCTACCGGGATCGGGACCCGCCACACGCGGCCGGTGCTGGGCGAGTTCTTCAGGTCGCTGTTTTCCAGGCGCTCGCCGAACAATCTGATCATCAAGTGGCGCTTGACGTTCAGGCATTGTCCGAGACTCTTGATCCCACAGCACCTGTTGCTGGATTTGGCCAGGACCGCGGGCGGTTTCTTAAAACGTTACATTCAATATCATCTGCAACACTAAGGCCTGCCAGCTGCGACTCGTCGGGAGACATGCATATGTCAGCTGTGAAGATTTTTTTGAGAAACGATGATGTAAACAACCTGGATGCGGAACTCCTAGAGTTCTGGCGAATTGTTTGCGAAAACCGGGCCTGTGCGGACATGGCGGTGGAGCCTGCCAACGTGGTGGCGGAGACCGTGAGCTGGCTGCGCGAACTGAAGCAGAACCATCCCGATCAGATCTCGATCATCACCCATGGCTACGACCATGTCGACAAGGTCCCTGGTATGGGCGAGTTCGGTGGGCGCACCTACGAGGATCAGATAAAAGATGTCCGCGCGGGCCGCGAACTCATGGACAAAAACTTCGGGGACGATTTTTTTGCCGCGTTTACCTGTCCGCGCGGAGGACATAACCAGGCGACCATCCGCTGTATGGATGAAACCGGTTACAAGGTCTTTTCCTCTTATCACAACGTATACGCTAAGAACAAGATTCTCTACGGTGTCGGCCACCTGCTTCGCCGCACCCACCTGCTGGGTAAGCGGGTGTCCCACCACATGCAGCGCATACCTGGCTCGGGCCTAATGGATATTTCCATGAGCATGAGCCTGATCAAGCGCTATTTCTCGGATGACGACTGCGAGTTTCCGACGCTTGATTACCTGAAGGAGCGGCTGGACAGGATCCGTGCGACCGGCCAGACAGTTATCGGCGTGACCGTTCATCACCGTTACCACCGCCGTCCCGAGCATATGCAGCTGATTGCCGATGCGCTCAGAATGTTTCGTGACGAGGGCTGCGAGTTTTCCACCTTGGAAAGGCTATACAAAGAGCTGACCTGACATGATGCAGGGAAAAAATATACTGTTTTTCGGCGGGAGCGACTGGTGGTATCACAATCCATCATCGGGGATTCAGTTGCTGCGGGAGATGGTCGCCAGTGGTAATCAGGCGCTTTACGTGAACTCCGTGCCGTTGCGGATGCCGAAACCGGGCAAGAGCGGGAGCTGGTGCAGGTATAGAAACAAGTTCAAGAGTTATGCCAAGTTTCTGAAGCAGGCGGAAGACAACATCTGGGTGCTGACGCCCATCACCATACCCGGATTTGGTCATCAGCAGATACAGTATATTAATGAACGCTTGTTGCTTTGGCAGATCCGCTTTGCTATGAGAACAATCGGCTGGAAAGGCAAGAAGCCCGTGGTGATCTCCTCAACCCCGGCTGCGGCGCTGGTGTTGCCTGTCTTAAAGAGCAAGGTCAGGGTGATCGTATATTACCTGTGCGACAAGTTCGATAAATTTCGTGATATCGCTGGCAGTAACCTGATCTCCCCGATGGATAGCATGATGGTGTCGACCGCCGACTTGTTGGTCTGCGTGTCAAAAGAGATTCAGGCGGCTTATATTAACGATAACCCTCGTTGCTATTATGTCCCACATGGCAGTAATTTCGAGCTTTTCCACACGGCTGTTACTGATGAACTGCCGCTGCCTGAGGATATGCGCGATATCCGCAAACCGGTCATTGGCTACTTCGGAAGCGTTACCGAGTCGAATGACAAGGATATTCTTGAAGCGATTCTTAAAAAGCACCCGGAATGGAATGTGGTCCTGATCGGTCAGGTAGTGTCTGATTATTCGCGGCTCGAGCAGTATCCGAATATGCACTTCCTGGGCAAGAAGGAACTCGGGGAGATACCTGCCTACGGAAAGCATTTCGATGTATGCATCATGAACTGGGTGATGAACGAATGGATGCAATATTGTAATCCGGTCAAGGCTAAGGAGTACCTGGCCATGGGCAAGCCGGTGGTTTCGGTGCCGATTCCCGAGGTTGTTAATACAATGGGCGATGTGGTTGCGATCGCGGCCACGCCGGATGAATTTGTCGACAAGTTGGAACAGGAACTGGCGAACAATTCGCCGGAGCGAGAACGCCAGAGGGTCGAGAAGGTCAGAGGGGATACCTGGTATTTCCGGGCCGATGAGATTTCCGGACTGATAGAGAGCTTTATCGGTGGGGGGCGTTAGTGGAAGACGGACTTTACAGGTTTCTCGGGTTGTACAAGAAGTCGCCGCCCTGGGTAAAGCAGACGGTCGGGGCCTGCTATGGCATGCTACCTTACCGGGTTCGCTATGGCAGGAACTTCGATGTTTACCGCAGACTTGCAGCTAGCGCCCGTGGCTGGAATCGGGAGGAGCATGATGAATACCAGTTCCGCAAGCTGAAGCAGCTACTGGAGCATGCCTATAGCCATGCGTCTTTCTATCGCGAAACATACCGGGCTGCGGGTGTCTCCCCGGACGATTTCCGGTCGCTTGCTGATTTGCAAAAATTCCCCCCCCTTACCCGCGAACAGATCAAGAATCACCAGACCGATATGCTGGCCGACAACCTGTCGGAGGACGAGCGGTTGTACACATCAACTAGTGGTTCGAGCGGCGTCCCGCTCGAACTCTACCACCATAAGGATGTAACCCGGCCCAAGGAGCGCGCCTTTCTGCATGACCTTTTCCGCGATTTCGGCTTCCGCAAGGGTGATCGAGTCGTTGTGTTGCGAGGCGAGGTGATCGATGGAGACCGTCCCTGGTATTACGATCCAGTGGACTGCAACTTGATCCTGTCCTCCTACCGGCTGTCCGACGCGACTGTGGTGGCCTCCTGCGAGCGGATCAGGAGACTGAAGCCGGCGGCGATCCGGGGTTATCCCTTTATGGTTTTCAAACTGGTCCAGTTGATGATCCAGCATCGGATTGAGCCGTTCCGACTGAAATGCGTGATACTGGAATCAGAAAACATCTATGAGGATCACCGCCGTACTATCCAGGAGTTTCTCGGCTGTCCTGTATGCCATTACTACGGGCATACGGAACGCCTGGTGTTCGGCGGTAACTGCCGGTTATGCGATGAATATCATATCCATCCAGAATACGGACATATCGAAGTGATTCGAGAGGATGGCAGCCCGGCCGCCGAGGGCGAGGAAGGCGAGATAATCGCCACGGGGTTTGACAATCTCGTCATGCCGTTGATCCGCTACCGAACCCGGGATTTCGCCGTGCGCGGGGCCCACGGTTGTGAATGCGGGCGTAACTTTCTGATGTTGAGAAAGATCATGGGCCGCGCCGAGGAATTTGTGTTGCTTGCCAATGGCGAGCGCGTGCCCTTCCATAACCTGCTCGCAGGCATCCATGGCCGTACCTGGGGGCTGGTTTACAAGCTGCAGTGTGTGCAGAATGCGCCGGGAAGCCTGCATGTCAATGTTATGCCTGCAAACGGGGTCAGTGGCGAGCAAGCTGTGGCGGGCTTTGTGACCGAGATTCGCAAGCGCATGGATGGTAAGTTCCTGGCGCTCATTGGCCAGGTGGTGACTGATATCCCGGTGACACGCTCCGGAAAGACCAAACTGTTTATCCAGCAAGTCGAGGCCGCTGGCTGATGGGCGACTTAAACTTAGTTTTCGGCGGTGATGTCATGCTTGTGGAAAGTCCGGGGCGACAGCTTAAGGCGGGCGGCGGTCTTTATGCGCCCGAACTTGCATTAGCCCTGGGTGAGGCCGATCTCTTTTTTGCCAATCTGGAGTTGCCGTTCAGCGATAATTGTCTGAAGTCACGGAAGCTCACAGTCCAGTGCCGACAGTCCCATTGTTGAGCGGGTGCGTTGGAGTGACCTCGCCCCCGAAGCTTGACGGGGGAACTGCTTGAGCGCAGTATTGTCATTAGCCGTAGACTTGGCTGGAGGAGGCAGGCTCTCGTCCAGGTGCCTTGTACAAGGAAGTCGCCCCAATTCTATGACTAAATTTTCAATTGTGACTAATTTGTAGTGGCTCTATTTTAAGGGTTGTACGATTTGATAACCTGCGTGTTTGCGGGCGCTTCCGTTGTGAAACGTATGAAAGAGCTAACATTTGAGAGTGGAGATTATATAATGAGCATCTCATCAAGATTCTTATCTCAGAGCGCTGCATTCATTACCTTTTGTGGGTTACTAGGTTCCCAGTCGCTGCTTGGCGCTGATCAACTTTCGTTACGGGGGGGCGATGAAGTCGCAATACCGGTAAATAAAAACAAGTTTGGTGTGAACGGTGAAATTCTGTGGGCATCTAGCCACTTCCGCAATAACGAGGTTGCGAACACTATAGAGTCGAGCGCGATAAAGTTTATCAGATTTCCTGGCGGAAATTTGGGAAATTACTATTTAGCAGAAACTGGACTGTTTGGATGCAATAAGCCCTTGGGTGCAGACATTCAGGAATCCATAGATAAATATAATAACTCCGCAAAAATTAATTCCCCTGCGGAAAACGATCAAGATGAATATTCTTTGTCAGACTTCCTGGCGGTCGTCGAAAATTCAAGGTTGTCATACAGCTACGTCCTCAATATCGCATGTGAGGAAGAGCAAAAGACGCTTGATCTGCTTCGTCGCCTGAAAGCAGAACGATCGTCGCCAGCGTTGATTGAACTCGGGAACGAACTTTATTATGACAGATGGAAGTTTTTGGTCCCAGATGCGAAAGCTTATTCTGAAATCGTCGCAGAGATCGCGCCTAAAATTAGGGCTGAGTTACCGGACACGAAAATAGGGCTTCTAGTATCAGCATTAAACTTCAATGCAAACAGTTTACCGAACGCAGACGGCACACCACCTGATTGGTGGTCCACCGATGACACGGCATTCGATAACTTTGCTGCGGATTTTGAATTGGCCGACGGGCTTGTTGTGCATTGGTATAGCCAGGCGCAAACAGGCTGGGACGGTACTGACCTGATGTCCCACCAGACGGCATTTGAACGATCTTTCGATTATTTTCAAGCACGTTTCAAACTAGCGGTTAATTATCTGACTGCACTAGGTGACGAGAAAAAAGATATTTGGGTAACGGAGTGGGGGGTTTCGGGAACCAAGATAGAGTCAAATTTTGAGCAAAGCAGTTTTGCTGCGCTTTTTGCATCTGCAGGTCTTTTAAACATGTTGCTTGAGCCTTCTATAGGCTATGCAAATTATCACAGCCTTCTGTGGATGACGGATGACGTCAAGAGTTTTTATGCAGCGGACGCATTTCAGACCATATTTGGGCTTCTTGGAGAGGCTTCAGGGGTTAAGGAAGGCGTGTCCGCGAATGTAATGCCTCTTGAAGCAGTGATTACCACAGGTGCTGAGGCTGATTCAGAAAGCCATCGCGTTTTGGCTGCAACATTTATTAAGGCAGCTTCCGAAAATCATGACGTGGTAGTTTTAAATGGTGATGCGACTCCATATTCACTGGCATCTTATGATTTTACTGATTCGAAGCCTCGAACTATTGTAAGGCAGCGCACCGTTTTAGTGATTGGATCTGGGGTCAGAGTTGTCGATGAAACGCCAAAATCTTTATCAGATGTCGAGATTGCGCCATACTCCTTAACATTACTAGAGTTAAAAAACGAAAACTCACTATCCAGCCCGAGTAGTCTGAGACTAGTCAATTAGGAGCTCTTGTTAGGAAACGCTCATGGGTCTCCTACGTCTTCTATGGGCTCCAGCTTGACAGCCGATGCGCCCGGCATCACCTCCCCGCAGATAATAGTATCTACCTTGTAACAGGTTTTTGGGGACAATGTGGGCGCGACGCCCAGCGGAGCGGGGCTCGTGCCGGCCCGCAGCACGCGTCCGCCTATCCACAGAATTATGAGGCATGATGACGGAAACGACGTCGCTTTTCTCTGCTGCCGTTGGCTTGTCCGCGACCTAGGACCGCGCGCCGATAATGTCCTGGATAATCTGATCGACCCAAAGTGTCAATAAATCAGTAGGTTTGCTGGCCTTGGTTATCTGGATCAAATCCGGTGCGAGGTACTATTCGGTAAGGGGTGTGCCCATCGACCCCGCCACGGGGCACTTGGAGCTTGGCTATCGGCGTGGGGCGCGCTTTGCCTGCCCGCACTGCGAGGCCGAGCGCCAACCGGTGCATGCTACCGAGACTCGACAGTGGCGCCATCTGTACTTTTTTACCGTACGAAGCTTACTTGCAGGCCAAGCTGCTGCGGATACGTTCCGAGGGTCGTAGCGAGACCACGCGGGTTCCGGGGTCGTGGGCACGCGCGAACAGTTGTCTACTCCAATCTGATGGATGCGTTGATCGTCACCTTTGCCAAGGCGATGCCTCTTCATCACGGCCTCAGTGATGCTTCCTCCAGGGACCGCAACAAACGCACCCTGGGCAGCACCCTGATCACACGCATGAAGTTCAATCTGGTGGGGGGGCTCGCGTAGCCATGCCCATGGTCAAGACGCAGGAGTTTGCCAGCGTGCTGGGCGATGAGCGCATCACCTTGTTTAGTTCCTCCCAGGAGTGTCGGTTGATCACCTTTCGCACGCGCCAGAACCGACGCTTGGAGTTTTTTACCCATGATATCCGTCTTTTGGCTGGCGTTATCCCGTTTCTCTTTGTCCGCAGATTGAATGAGGAAAAATGCATTGACACCTGGAAAATGATTTTGCCCATGTCAATGCGTGGGGCAAAAGCCTGGTGGTTATCGATAATCAAGTCTCATTGCCAATTATCACCCATGTGCTCGTAACGCTCTTGCTGCACCGCCAGTTCGGTGCCGGGGGCGCGCGTGATCACAAGGCAATGCGCACAGGACCAGCTTCAGCGCAAAGCCACCGGTGCACCCGATGGCAGCGGGCGTCCGGCCTGGACGGCCCCGCCGTTTCGCTATACATCTAAGATTAGCCGTCAGGTGCTGAGGTTATTCAAACATTCCTTTCTCTCTCCGGCGTCTCCTGCGCTTTATGAGGATAAATTGCAGAGATTATTAAATGCGTACCTGTGCAAAGGAACCGGACACCGTTGATTAATACTATGTCTCTAAAATCTAGATTATTAAAAGGAGGTGTATGGGCATTAATCGGAAAGATGCTCGCAATGCTTTCGGGGATGGTCGTGCATGGCGCACTGGCCCGACTGTTGACACCCGAAGAATACGGTAACTATCTGCTGATCTTAAGTCTGGCGCTATTTCTGGGTCTGTTGGGTCAAGTTGGCCTGAAACAGGCTGTGCTGAGATGGGTTGCAGATTATTCATCCAAAAAACAATATCACTGTATTAACCGTGTAATAGCCTTCGCGGGCAAGATAGTTTTCATCGCATCACTTGTGCTTGCTTTACTGTGGGTGTTTTTAATCGATGATGTCGTGACGCATTTGTTTTTTTCCTCCCTGTCCGAAGTAGATTTGTCTGTCGTGATGCCCGTATGGATCGCGCTGATGGCTTTCCGATTGGTGATTATCGAGATTTATCGTGGTTTAGGTGATATTTTCAAAGCGACGTTATTTGATAGTGTTTTCACAAATGTCGTATTGATGGCTGCCTTGGTAATCCTAATGATACTATATTCGTCGCTGACCCTAGCATTCATTCTGTTTCTGGTATTGGGTGTCTACGCGATAAATTTTTTGGTATCCGCCGTGCTCCTTCCTGTTCCATTGTCAACGTCTGGACAGGGTTCTGATTCGGTGGATGTCGATCACGACGATAAGCCTTCGCTGATGTCAGCAGCCATGGTTCTATATGTGACCGACCTGTCTGTCTTTGCTTTAGCCCAATCAATGATATGGCTGGTCGGGAATCTCATGGGATCCGAGAATGTTGCGTTGTTTGCGGCAGCTCAGAAGCTGGTCAACTTGGTAGCTATGCCACTTCTGATTGTGAACTTGGTGATACCCCCATTCATTAGTGAGTTAAAAGCGACGGGAGATCATGAGCGGACGGAAAAAATCGTCAGAGGGATTTCCTCTTTGGTGGGTTTGCCAGCTTTAATCGTTCTGACAGTGTTTGTTTTTTTCGGTGATCTGGCTATGACGATTGTATACGGAAAGGAATATGCTTCGGCATCGTCTGTTCTGCTAATGCTTTCTATCGGGGCGTTGGCGAATGTTTTAACAGGCTCATGCGGTAAGATTTTATTGATGTATGGCTATCATAACATATTGATGAAAATTACCTTTTCCAGTGGTTTGATCAGCGTGCTATTCGGGGTAGTTTTGATCCAGTATTTCGGAATACTTGGCGCTGCGATAGCTGCGTCACTCGCAAAGTTGATTCATAACTTGTTGTCATTGTTCTACGCTCATAAATACTGTGGGATATGGACTCACGTTTCCGTCTTGCATTTTATGTTTGCCTATAAATCATTGAGGAGGCTCTAAGGGAATTCGTGTCAAGATAATGAACAAATCAATGCCGGTTCTTATCAATTCTCTGCCGAAATCAGGTACGAATTTAGTTGCGAAGTGTCTTGATATAATCGGTTATTCTCCTGTGACCGAGTCTACAACCAATAAGATATTTTCGCTTTCTTCGAGCGCGGTATTGCAGAAATCTATAGCCGCTAAGCTTAGGAGAGTCCTTTGGGGTGCTCGCTTGCAGCAAGGTTACCTTGTAGGTCTAGATTCTCCTGTTGAAATGTCACGGAAGGTTGTCCAGAACAGGTTGCTTTCAATGTCCGGTACCACATATTGCACTGGTCATTTGGGTTATACTGATGACATTCTCAATCTTTGCCTGGATAACGGTATCAGGCCTATTGTCGTGATTAGAGATCCAAGGGCAGTCATCGCGTCTCTCGTGCCATTCGTCATGCGTAGAGAGAGGCATATTCTCTATAAATACTATACTTCGATTGCTGAAGAAGACAGGTATAGAGCAGCATTGAAAGGGGTCCATCGTCTGAATTTAAACTACCAGTCGATGAGTGTTCGCTGTAATGCAATTCAAGGTTGGGTTTTTCATGAGGATGTGTTGCTTGTGAAGTTTGAAGATCTAATTGGGTCGAAAGGTGGTGGTAACGATAGTGATCAAATCAAAACTATCTCTGATATTTGTGCTCATATTGGCATAACACTAGATTCTTTTGATTCTGTTGCAGATAAGCTTTTTGGTGAAGGTAAGCATACATTCAGAAAAGGCAGGATTGATTCCTGGAAAAGTGAAATACCACCTCGAGTCATAGAAGAGATAGAATCTGATCTAAGTGATACGCTTTTGGCCTGGGGCTATAGGTAGGCGCGAGACGGAGAGATGGTCATCGACGAGGCTATCCGTAACGATCCCGAAGCGATTCTCAAGCGGTTTGATTCCGAGGATCGGCGCCGGGGGCTTGGTGCCAATGTCGTTGACTTAAGCGCCATCGCGCTGATTTTGCTAAAATTATCGCCTCGATTCCCTATTTTCAACCAATGGAGTACAACCAATGAAGCGCCACACACAAATTGAGCTAAAGCCAGCTGAAGTTGCGCATACAAAGTGTATTCCAAAATGTGTACACTGGGATTAATGGTTCACTTTCCAGCGCCGATTTTGTCGCGGAGCACCGCCTGAAAGCGGGCGCCTTCACCCGCCAACGCGATCTTCCCTTCGAACGCTTGGTGGCCTTCCTGATGAAACCCCGCGCGCGGAGCACCGAGACCGAACTGGCGAGTTTTTTCGCCGCGATTGAGGGCGAAGCCGTGGCCTCGGAGGTGCCGACGCGCTCGGCGGTGAGTAAGGCGCGCAAGGGGCTGGCCGCGTCGGTGTTCGAGGCGCTCAACCGCCAGGCCGTGGCGGGGTTTTTCTCTGGTTTCGGTCGCCCAACCTGGCATGGGTTCCGCTTGCGGGCGGTGGATGGGACGACCTTTCGCCTGCCCGATGGCGAGGACATTGAACGGTTTTTTGGGGCTCAGTCTAGCGGACCGGTGCTGGCCCGCGGTTCGCTGCTCTATGACCTGGATCTGGAGATGGTTCTGGACTTCGCCGTGGCGGCCTACTGTGTCAGTGAACTTGAGCTGGCGGTCGATCATCTCAAGGCGACCGCGCCGGGGGATTTGGTCATTTATGATCGCGGGTATCCGGCGCTTTGGCTGTTTGCTTTGCACCGGACCTTGGGGGTCGACTGCGTGATGCGCTTGGCGCGCAAACAGTTCAAGGAAGCCGAGCCGTTTTGGCACAGTGATGCGCCCAGTGCGCTGATCACCTTGCATCCCTCCGCGCAACAAGCGCGCGCGTGCCGCGACCAGGGGGCCGAACCCGATCGGTACTGGAGGAGACGCGGCTGCCGGCACGGTTGTTCAAAGACCTCTACCACCGGCGTTGGGGAGTGGAAGAAGGGGGCTATAAGGTCACCAAGGTGCGCGCGGAGATGGAGAATCTCTCCGGGCGCACGTCGCTGGCGGTGCGCCAGGACATGCATGCGAAGGTGCTGGCGATGAATCTGGCGGCCATGCTGCGCGCGGTGGCCCAGTTGGTGGCAAAGCGCCTGTACGAGACACGCCGGTTTGACTACAAGGTGCGCATGACCAGCGCCTTGTCCCACCTGAGCGATCAGTTGTTTGATCTCCTCTACGCCTCACCAAGCGGCTGCGCGGAGCTGATCACACGGATCATCCAACGCTTGTCACAAACCACTGAGCAAGTGCGCCCGGGGCGGAGTTTCCCGCGCCACACTCCCGGGCAGCGCAAGGCGGGATACCATATCCCGTACAAGCGGGTCGTCTAAAGTTGACGGCATTGGGCTTGGTGCAGCCACCATCGAAGCCTGGCTGGCCAAACTGCGCCGCGATCACTGAAGGGGCCTTTCCCGTCTTGATGGGTTGGCGCCTTTCATAGAGCATACAAAATGAACAATTTCTTTTGGAAACTCCATCGCCTGCGCGCCATGAGTCCACCCGAGATCGCCCATCGGGTGGTGGAAAAGGTTAGGAAATCGACCGCACGGGGCACCCTGGAGGGCTGGGAGCGCTATGCCAATCCTGGCCCCGTGCCTATGCTGCCCGGCCCCTGGGACAGCCTAGCGCGCGCTGTGCCGGAGCACGATTTAAACGCCAGAACCACCGCGCTGCTGGCGGGTGAATTCACCGCCCTCGGTCAAACCTGGCCGCCACGAGCGCCCGGATGCCTGTTCCCTGCGGAGCTGTGGCGACTGGATCCGGTGACCGGTGCCTCCTGGCCCGGGGCCGATGCGTATTGCTTCGATATTCCCTATCGCCATGAGCGCCGCTTGGGCGACATCAAATACGTCTGGGAAATCAACCGGCTCCAGTTTCTCCAAACCCTGGCGGCGCAGGTGGCGCGCACCGGAGATCCCCAGGCCCTGGCGGCCATCGAACAGGCCATTGCGAGTTGGTATGAGGCCAATCCGCCCTTTCGCGGGCTGGGCTGGAATTCTGGCATTGAGCTGGCGCTGCGCGCCATTACGCTGCTGATCACGGCGAGCTTGTGCGGGTCGCATCTCTCCGAGCCGACGGTGGCGCGGCTGCGCGCGCTGCTGCGCGCCCATGCGCTGTGGCTGGGGCGCTATCCGTCGCGTTTTTCCTCGGCGAATAATCATCGCATCGCCGAGGCAGCCGGGGAATTTCTGATCGCCCTCGCGCTGCCAGAGTGGCCGCAGGCGGCCACTCTGGAAGCACGCCATCGCCGGGTATTGGCACGCGAGGCCGAGCGTCAGTTCCATGCCGATGGCGTACCGGCGGAACAGTCGCCCACCTATGGCGCCTTCAGTGCCGAGTTGCTGTGGTGCGCGCAAGCGTCGGCGAGCGCTGCTGGGCGCCCCCTGCCGGCCGTCGTCGATGCGCGCCTGGCCGCTTTCGCCGAGTTCATCGCCTGGCTGCAGGATGCCGAGGGCCAAGTACCGGCAATCGGTGATGACGATGAAGGTCGGGTGCTGTGGCTGGATGCCGCCGAGCCGTCTTATCCGGTCAGCGTTTGCCGGCGCTTCGCCCTGCCAGCGGCTACGTCGCCAACAGGTCTTCATACCTTTACCGAGGGCGGCTACACCGTTGTTCGCGAGCAACGCGCCGGGCATAGGCTGGCGTTGCTCTTCGATCACGGGCCCCTGGGTTATTTGACCATCGCCGCCCATGGCCATGCTGATGCGCTGGCGATTCTTGTCACGCTCGATGGCAAGCCGCTGTTCGTTGATCCGGGCACCTATTTGTATCATTCCGGTGGCGCCTGGCGGGATTGGTTTCGCGGTACCCGTGCGCACAACACGGTTAATGTCGACGGTGTGGATCAGAGTCGCATCAGCGGGCCGTTCAACTGGTCGCACAAGGCGCGCGCGAGGCTGGAGTCCGCACGCGACGGAGCCGATTGGTCGATCACTGCTGCCCATGACGGCTATCGCAAGCCCTTTGGCGTTCTCCACCGCCGCACCCTGTCCGCGACCGATCAGGGCTTTGCCATTCATGATCGACTGGAGGGCGGCCTGATCGCGCCAGCGCGGCGGGCGGAAATCGTGTTTCAACTGGCGATGGACTGCGAGGCGCGCAGCGTTGGGGACGCGATCCTGATCAGGCGCGCCGGGCGTGACATTGCCACAGTGGCCTTTGATACGCCTGGCGATCTCTGTTTAGCGCAGGGCGGAGAGCTCGGCGAGGGTGGAGGCTGGATTTCCCCTCGTTTTGGTATAAAACTGCCGGCCACGCGCATTTCCTGGGTTGGTCGCATTCCCCAACAAGGCGTGACTTCTGCGATCAATTTGCTAGACACTTAATTTGCATTCGGCTCTCTTGCTTCGACTATCCTTGGGAAGTCATTCATGAATATTGATATTTTTGGACTCGGCTATGTCGGCGCTGTGTCGGCGGGCTGCCTGGCACACGATGGGCATCGAGTGATTGGCGTCGATCCTTCCGCGACCAAGGTCGAGCTGATTAACGCGGGTCAAACGCCGGTCATTGAGGCGGAGATCGGAACACTGATTCAGGAATCGGTTGAGAAGGGGCAGCTTAGCGCGACCATGGATTTCGCGTCAGCCATCGAGCAGACAGATGTCTCAATTGTCTGTGTCGGGACACCGAGCCAACTGAACGGCAGCTTGGATCTCTCGCATGTGCGGACGGTGTGTGAGCAGATTGGCGAGTCCTTGCGCCGGAAGGATGGTTTTCATGCCGTGGTGATTCGCAGCACCATTTTGCCTGGGACCATACGCCAGATTGTGATTCCGACGCTAGAGGAATATTCCGGCAAACGCGCGGGTGAGGACTTTGGTATTTGCCACAATCCGGAGTTTCTTCGCGAAGGCACCGCTGTAAAGGATTTTTATCAGCCGCCAAAAACGGTGATCGGCGAGCTGGATACGCGCAGCGGCGATATCCTGGCGGAACTCTACGGGCATCTCCCGGGGCCTTTGATTCGCACCGATATTGAAACGGCGGAGATGGTGAAATATACGGACAATGTCTGGCACGCCCTGAAGGTGGGTTTCGCCAACGAGATTGGCAACATCTGCAAGGCGTTGGAGATTGATGGGCATCGGTTGATGGACATTTTTTGTCAGGATACTAAGCTGAATCTTTCTCCCTATTACATGAAGCCGGGGTTTGCCTTCGGCGGCTCCTGTTTGCCGAAGGATGTGCGCGCCTTGACCTACAAGGCACGTAGCATGGATATTCCGGTGCCCATCCTGGATGCGATTCTGCCGAGCAATGCGCTGCAGGTGAAGAAAGCGTTTGACATGGTGGTGGCCAAGGGCCGTAAGAAGGTTGGCATCCTGGGTTTTTCCTTTAAGGCGGGGACCGATGATCTGCGCGAGAGTCCGGTGGTGGAGCTGATCGAGCGCTTGCTGGGCAAGGGCTATGAGCTGAAAATCTACGACAAGAATGTGAATCTCGCGAGTTTGGTTGGCGCGAATCGTGACTATATCCTTAATCGCATTCCGCATATTGCGCGCTTGATGGTGAAGGACCTCTCCGACATTCTTGCGCATGGCGAGGTGTTGATTGTCGGAAATGGCTCGGCGGAGTTTCAAGGGGTGCTCGGTCAACTCAAGCCGGATCAGGTGGTTGTGGATCTGGTGCGGATCAGCGATGGCCGCAGCGATGTGGCCTCCTATGACGGTATCTGCTGGTAAAAGCTGGCGCCTTATGGGCGTTGTCTCGGAGACGTAAGATGCGCGAGGAACCGAAGCAGCGTCAGCGGCGCGTTTTGATGATCGTTGAGAATCTGCCATCGCCTTTTGATCGGCGTGTTTGGCAAGAGGCCACCACCCTGCAGCGCGCGGGCTATCAGGTTGCCATTATTTGTCCGATTGGCGAGGGTTATGAGCAACGCGAGGAGCGGATTGATGGGGTGTGGATTTATCGCCATGCGCTGCCGCTCGAGGCCGATGGGGCGCTAGGGTATGCGCTGGAGTATGGGAGCGCGCTCTTTTGGGAATTTTATCTCAGTCTCAAGGTGCTTTTTCGTCACGGCTTTGATGTGATCCATGCCTGCAATCCGCCGGATACCATTTTTCTGATTGGCGGGTTCTTTAAGCTTTTCGGCAAGCGGTTTCTGTTCGATCATCACGATATCAACCCGGAGTTGTACGAAGCGAAGTTTAACCGGCGTGACGTTTTTTATCGTCTGATGCTATTGTTGGAGCGCTGGACTTTTCGCACCGCCGATGTCTCGATCGCGACCAACGAATCCTATCGAGAGATCGCCATTTCGCGCGGCGGCATGAATCCAGAGCGGGTCTTCGTGGTGCGCAGCGGGCCGGATGTGTCACGGCTGAAGCGGTTGCCACCCGTGCCGTCTTGGAAGAATGGGCGGCGTTATTTGGTGGGCTATGTGGGTGTCATCGGCAAACAGGAGGGCATTGATCATCTGTTGCGCGCGGTGCGGCATTTGGTGGCGGATCTCGGCCGGGAGGATGTGCATTTTGTGATTGTAGGCGGCGGGACTGAATTGGATTCGCTCAAGGCCATGGCGGGGGAGCTTGACGTTGGTTCCTTTGTGACGTTCACGGGGCGGGTGCCCGACAAAACATTGCTGGAAGCCTTGAACACAGCGGATATCTGCGTGAATCCGGATATAGCCAACGCGATGAATGACAAGTCGACCATGAATAAAATCATGGAGTATATGGCGCTTGGCAAACCGATAGTTCAGTACGATCTGACCGAGGGGCGACGTTCGGCACTGGATGCCTCTTGGTATGCGAAACCGAATGATATCGAGGATTTTGCATTAAAAATCCGCCAACTGCTGGATGATCCGCATGCGCGGGAGCGGATGGGGGCCTTTGGCATGGCGCGCATCGAAAACGAACTCGCATGGGACTATGAAGCCCCAAAACTCCTGGCGTCCTATGATTGTGTTTTCGAGACCAAGGCGCCGACCTAATGGCTGAGTCGTCATCCGCGTTTCGATTGAATCCTGATCATACGTTAGAGGACCAAGCATGAAGAACGCGCGCTTTTTACCACATTTTGCGATTGCCCTCGGGGCTGCCCTGCTGGCAATCGCGATCCTCTACTGGCCAGGCATCGCCGAACTGCTGCGCGACTGGAGCTCCCGCGAAGAATACAGCCACGGCTATTTCATCCCCCTGGTCAGCCTTATGCTGGTTTGGCAACAATGGCCAACGCTGGCACAGCTGCGCTTTTCTGGCTCTTGGAACGGCCTGGGCCTGGTTATCGTGGCGCTCTTGTTGCTGCTGATCGGCCAGCTGAGCACCATTTACCTGGTGGTGCATGTCTCACTGATTCTGCTGCTAACCGGGCTGGTGTGGGCGTTTACTGGGCTAGGGGCGATGCGCATCCTCTGGGTGCCGCTGATCTACCTGGTGTTCATGATCCCCTTTCCGCCGTTTTTGCATAACCAGATGTCGCTGGGCTTGCAGTTGCTGTCCTCCGAGATCGGCGTTTGGTTTATCCGGCTGTTCGGCATCTCGGTGTTCCTTGAGGGCAATGTGATCGACCTGGGCAGTTATCAGTTGCAGGTGGTGGATGCGTGCAGCGGCCTGCGCTATCTGTTCCCATTGATGAGCTTTGGGTTTTTGATTGCTTACTTCTTCAGGGCGCCTTGGTGGCAGCGGGTGATCGTCTTTGCTTCAACCGTGCCTATTACGGTGGCGATGAACAGTTTCCGAATCGGGGTGACGGGGCTGCTGGTGGAGTATTTTGGCATCGGCGCCGCCGAGGGCTTTCTGCACGATTTTGAGGGCTGGATTATCTTTATGGCGTGCACGGCGCTGTTGTTGGCGGAGGTGTGGCTGTTCGTGCGCTTCAGCGGGCATTTCCGGGAGAGTCGGTCTTTTGGCGCGGCGCTAGCGCTGGACTGGCCGGAGCCGTTGCCGGCGGGTTTTGTGCCGTCCGAGCGCTCGGTGCCTAAACCCTTCTGGGCGGCCGTGGCGCTGTTGGCGCTGACGGCTGCGACCATGCCTTTTCTGCAGGCGCGTCCGGTGGAGTCGTTGGCGCGGGAATCGCTGACGGTGTTTCCCGAGGAAATTGGCCAGTGGGAGGGGACTCCGGAGATCTTGCAGGACAACATCCTCAAGAGCCTGGATCTGACCGATTATTTTATCGGGGATTTCATCGGTGGCGGTGATCGGCGGGTGAATTTTTACGCCGCCTTCTATGATTCTCAAGGGGCTGGGGAATCGGCCCATTCGCCGCGCTCGTGCATCCCGGGCGGCGGTTGGAGAATCGAGGACTTGCAGCGGATCAGCCTGGATGGCTTGTTCGTGACGGGGCAGCCGTTGCGGGTCAACCGGCTAAAGATTCAGCGCGGTGAGGATAAGCAGCTGGTGTATTATTGGTTCCAGCAGCGCGGTCGGGTGCTGACGAATGAATATGCGGTGAAGTGGTTCCTGTTCTGGGATGCGCTGACGCGAAATCGCACCGATGGGGCGCTGGTGCGGCTGACAACGGTGATTCAGCCGTGGGAAGACTGGGCCGATGGCGATCGGCGGTTGCGTGAGTTTGCGGCTTTGGCGGTGCCCGAGTTGGGGCGGTTTATTCCGGACTGATTGGAGAGGCATTTCACGCGACCATTAAAGTCGCGAGAGCCGAGAGTCTTTCGTTGGTGGACGGGCGTTTGCCGATTGTACTAACATGTCGTCAATTGTTTGCTTTTGGGACTCTTGACATGCCCTCTGTCATCGCATCGGCCCGATCTTCCCGTCTTGGCTTGCGCGCCACCCCCGCACAGGAGGCCGTGCTGCGGCGCGCCGCTGAAGTCGCCCACAAGTCGCTGACCGACTTCATTCTTGACGCAGCCTACCAGGCGGCGGAGCAAACCCTGCTCGATCAACGCCTCTTCATGGTTTCGGGCAACCAGTACCAGGCACTCTTGGACATGTTGGATCGGCCCGAGACGGACAATCAACGATTGGCGGATCTGCTTTCACGCCGTCCGGTGTGGGCCGATACTTGAGTTTGTCGGCGCCTCAGCCGTTGGGTGTGGCGCATCGGCTGGAGGCGTTTGATTGCGGGCAGCCCGCCCTCACGACATGGCTGCGCCAATATGCGCGCCAGGCCCAAGGGAGCGGATCGGCGAGAACCTTTGTCGCTTGCGATCAAGATCGGGTGGCTGGCTACTATAGCCTGACTGTCGGCCAGATTGACACGCTGGAAGCTCCCGAGCGGATTCGTCGTGGTATGGGGCAGTACCCAATTCCCTTGATCATTTTGGCGAGGCTCGCCGTGGATTTGGATTATCAGAAGCGGGGTTTGGGTTATAGCCTGCTGCAAGACGCTATCATTCGTACAATTGCTGTCGCTGAACATGCTGGGATTCGGGCGCTGCTGACACACCCCATCAATGCTCGGGCCGATGCTTTTTATCGCCGGTTCGGTTTCGAGCCAACGCCATTGCAACACCGACAACTCATTTTGCTCCTCAAGGACGCGCGCCGGCTTGTCCGGCCCTAGCGCCTTTGACAGTGCTCGCGACCATGACAGGATTCAGCGGTGTGACAGCGCCGCGCGCTTTTGCTCGGTGTCGCGCTGGTCCTCAAGGTTAACCGCGATTCCCGCGACACCAGGTCACTGAATGACAACGGCATGATGATACCTGGTGGTGCATGTCTCGCTGATTCTGCTGCTAACCGTGCTGGTGTGGACGTTTCCGGCAGAATCGGTCCTTTGGCGCGGCGAAGATAAGCAGCTGGTGTATTTTTGGTTCCAGCAGCGCGGCCGGGTGCTGACTAATGAATATGCCGTGAAGTGGTTCTTGTTCTGGGACGCGCTAACCCGCAATCGCACCGATGGGGCGTTGGTGCGGCTGACCACGGCGGTTCAGCCTTGGGAGGATTGGCAAGACGGCGACCGGCGGTTGCGGGAGTTTGCGGCGCTGGCGGTGCCGGAGTTAGGGCGGTTCATTCCCGATTGAATAGCCGGCAAGCGGGCGGTTTGGTTGCGGTGTGTTGCGGGGGCCGTCCTGATGACTAGTTTGGCCAATGTGGCAGCAGCTTGGCATAAAAGCAGGCGACATGCTGAATGGTGTCGATGCGGAACCACTGCCGGGTGTATTTGAAGCGGATGCCGCCAAGTGCCAGGCTGGGGTTGGGGGCGGAGTAGATGGCGTCTTCGGTGTTGACCAGGTGCATGACCGACCAGGCGGCGAGTTGGATGGCAATCCAGAGGTGACGCGCGAGTGCGTCCTCGCCAATTTTGACGGCGAGTTCGTAGGCGCCGAGCAATCCTTCGCAGCGGGCGCCGTCGGAGTATGGGTAGTCGCCGAATTGGTAGTAAAAGGCGCCGGCGTAGTCGGGGTAGGGTGCGTCTTTTACAGTGTAGAGCCGGTCGACCATTTTGCGCGCGTCGGCAAAGACGAACTCGGCGTAAGAGGCATTGCGCATCTGCGGGAAGTCCCACAGCTCCATGATGCCCATCATCAGCCAGGAGTCGGACGGGACGGCTGTGTATTCCTCGGCGCGCTCGCGCGGGCGGATGACAAGCAGGTAATGGAGTGCCTTGCGCAGTCCGCTGAAGAACGGCTCGCGGTCTTTCGGCGCGGCGAGGTGCAGGTATTTGGCTAGACCACAGACGGCTTCTCCCGGGTAATAAAACGAGAAGTACTGATGGTTGTCTGCGGGCGTGACGGGGCGGTCGAGGTAGATGTTGTAGTAGATGAACTCGCCGGTCTCGGTAATCTGGTGCAGCAGGTGCCAGGCGAGCTGATGAATCCAGCCTTGGTATCGGGTGTCGCCTGTGAGTAGTTGGTATTCGCTGGCGAGATAGAGGGCGATGCCGGTCCCGCCGAGCTTGGCCTTTTTCTCGCTGAAGATAAAGGCGCCGGTTTTGCCTTCGTATTCGGCAAACCGGGTGCTGGCGACCAGGTAGTCGAGCGCGCGCACGATATTCGGCAGGGTGTCGCCGGTCTTGTTGGCTTTCTCGTGATAGATACAGGTCAGACCGCCGCCGGCGTGTCTGAGGATGTTGTAGAAGGGATTTTTGTCCGGGTCGCGTTTGGGGTGCTCGTGGTCGCGGCGCGAGTCGCGGGCGGCATCGTAGTAGTAAAGAAAGCGCCCGTCCGGCTGTTGGGTGTGCTTGATGTGCTTAATCGCCAGTTGCAACGCATGCTCGACCTTGTCCTTGGTCAGCGGCCCGACCAGCGGATAGCCGCGATACAGGCGCAGCCAGTGCTCGCCTGAGTGGCAGGACACATAACTTTCGGTCCGGAAGCGCAGAAACTTGGTGCGGCGCAGGTGCTCCTCGCTGTGCGACAGGCGAAGATAATCGCGCAGTTGCCCCATGCCCATGATGGAGCGCACATAGGCGTCTCCGGGCAGAAAAATCTGGGCTTTGCCTTGATTGTCTTTGAACAGTAAGCCGTCCAGGCCAATCTCGAAATGCCGGTCGCCGCTTTGGGCCATGCCGACGCGGTATATATCGACAGGGCGGGGTGGTTTGATCGTGAAGTCTATTTGCAGCCGGAATTCAGAATCTGCTAATAAAGGCAGTCGGGGGTGATTCAGAAGCCGGCTGAAAACGTTTGAAAATAACGGTGGGCCGATGTTTGTCGCGCTGCGGCTGACGAGAATCCGGCTGTGGCCGGGGGCATAGAGCACCAAGGTGAGTTGGCGATAGCGCTTGGGAAAGTTGGAGCTAGCAAACAGCGAATCTACGTCCGCCAGCGATGAAAATTCGCCAGCTTGACGGATGTTTGCTACCAGGTTCCTGAGCAGGTCTCTATCACCATCGCTGGGCTGATAGTGCGGCATCCGTTCCTCAGGAGCCTGAAACTGTGATTCGTCAAGTTCCAATTGTTTCGCGCTCATGCAGATTGGTGGGCGTACAACCGGATGTCCCCGCGAGCCATCCAACGCATTGTTTATCAATCAGTCGCTAGCGGGACGGTGAAGCAGGATACCAAGAAAAAGTTCCGACGGTCGTGGTTGTTCCCCGTGAGGGCGGTGGTTTTTTGGTTGGTGCTGATCAGGCGTCGGCCGATGGCGCGGGTGCCAGTATTGGGCCTCACTATCTTCCAGTGGACCGATGAATAGTCTTGACTATTTTCCATTCAATAATAGGACACTCATGTGATATCGGCGATTGTTATCGGTCGCACCGGCTGTATTGGTACCTTAAGGTGGTAACGGGTTGATTTGCGCTCACCAGTTCGGCTCAACACATCCAGGGCGACGAGATCAGCCAGATCGCGTGTCGCCGTGGCGGTCGTGGCACCTGTTATGCGGCGATAGTTTCCCGCACTGAGTCCCCCAGTGAACCCATCGGGGCCGGCGGCAAAAAGGCGGAGCACGGCTTTTTCCTGGCGTGGATTCAACTGACCTTGCACGCGATCAAACAGCCGCGTTTTCGCGATGGTGAATTCAACCAGCGCGAGGCTCCGCCGTTGCGCTTCAATCACCTTTGCGGCAAACCATAACAGCCAGTCGGTGATTTCCAGGCTTCGGCTGGCGGCTTCAAGCGCGGCGTAATAGGCCTTCCTGTGCGTCAACAGTGTGCTGGCAAGCGGAACCAGCGCTGGTTCGGAGGTTCCGGATGAGAGAATCTTCTCGGCGATGGCCCGGCCGATACGACCGTTGCCGTCCTCAAATGGATGGATGCTCTCGAACCACAGGTGCGCAATGCCGGCGCGCGTGACCGGTTGGAGATAGGCTCCGCCCACCTCCGTGTTCCGGAGCCACGCGAGAAAGCGCTCCATCTCCATGGGAACCCGGTCCGAAGGCGGTGCTTCAAAATGCACTCTTGGCGCATAGACGGCTCCCGAAACGATGCGCATCGGATCAGGGTGGGTGCGGTATGGGCCGATGGTTCCCAGATCGCGCCGGCCATTCATCAGCATGCGGTGCCAGTCACAAAGGCAAGCTTGATCGAGTGGATCAGCGAGGGAGCGATACAAGGAGCCCATCATCTCGGCGATGCCGGCCTCTGCGGCGCCCGACTTGCGCTGATCGCTTGCAAGACCGAATTGTCGGCGTATCGATGATTGGACGCTGTCCCGGTCGAGCACTTCGCCTTCGATCGCCGATGTGTCTACGGCGTCGCTGCTTAGAACATCGACAACGAGCGCATCACGGCCCTCCGGGCTGAGGTGTCGAGATGCGCCGATCATTATCCCTGCGCCCTCGGCAAAGAGCCTTTCAGCCCGGAGCAGTTTGTCCTGCGTCCAAGCAAAGTTTGGCCAATCCGCGTGCTGCCAGTTCCAAGCCATGATCGAAAACCGTGCTGTTTATCGATCATTATAGCGCGCGTCATGAGCGATAGCCGGACTTGGGCTACGCCGGCCAATGCGGCAGCATCTTGCAGTGTTTCTTAAAAGTCTGGGGCTGTGGACGTTGGCGGCTTCGCAGCTAGCGTCGAATGGAATTGGCAAGGCGGATTTATGCAGATTGTCAATTGAATTGCCAATTTGCATAGAAACTGCTCGCTTCCCTCGCTGGCGCGATTTAGTGCTCGTGTGGCGCGGCGGCTGGGAGGGGTTGGCCTGCGGCCAGTGCGCTTAGCGCTTTGTCGATCTCGGTCTCGCTGGTTTGGATGACGGTAATGCCCTGGGTGGCCATGCGTTCGATGAAGCGCTCGCCAGCGCCGCCGGTTAGTAGGTGGGTGAGGCCCTGTTCGAATAGCGGGTGTTCCGGTCCTCTGGTGTCGTGCAGGCTTTCGCCTTTGGGCAGGTCAAGGCGATCGCGCTCTGTGATGGTGCCGTCGGGGCTGATGTCGAACAGGATGAAGCGGCGGCTTTTCCCCGCATGGCTGGTGATGGTGCGGAAGTTCTGACTGCTGACGGCGATACGCATTAGGCGGCCTGCTGGGGGTTGGGGTTGTCGGAGTCGGCGCGGCGGAGTCCTTCGGCCCAGTCTTCCATGGCGGTGTTGGCGATTGGCATGGGGGTTTCCATAAAGCTGATCATGAAGCCTCGGGTGGTTTCGGCTACGCCGATGGAGCGTGGGCGCACGGCCAGGACCTCGGGGCAGGGCAGGGCGAGGCCGAAGCAGAAGATGACGTTCTTGGCGGCCAGGATGTCGCTGTCGACCTGGCCTTCTGGCAGGCGGCAGGTATGGGCGTAGTGATCGAAAACGGCGATGAAATGCGCGCAGCGGTGCGCCTCGATGCGCTCGTGCAGGTAGTCGCAGATGGCGTCGACAGAGTCGAAGTCGGTCTCGTCGCGGCCGATTTCCATCACGAAGAGCGGATATTTTTCGAATAGTAATTGGTGTTTCATCGCCTGTGTGCGTCCTGCGCCCGGGAGAGCGCTGTGGCAGCCCGTGGCTTTCTGAGTGGTTTTAACAATGGTGTTCAGACGTGTGGCACGCCGCCGATAGGCACCAGCAGATTGCCGACGATTGGGGAGGCGGTGGTCATGGGGTGGTCCCTGGTCAGCGGGGGGGGCGTTAACGCTGAGTGGCAATCTCGCGCATGGGGCGTTCGGCGCAGATTAGCGCTCGGCGCGAAGGGCCGCATTGAAAAGGCGCAATGCTCGCCGCTGGGCGGATCAATCCTCGGCAATGCGGCGCAGATTGGCGATGTCGAGCAGGAAGTTGTTGATGCGCGACTCGACGATCAGGCTCTCGCGCTTGAAGGCGGCGATGGTGCGGCTGGCGGTCTCGGTGGTGATGCCGAGCATGGCGCCCATGTCCTCGCGGCTGAACAACTGGCACTCGCTCGATTCGCGATCACGCACCAGACGCAGCAGCAGGCGGGCGACGCGTTGCCGGGCGGAGCCGGTGGAGAGTTCTGTCAGCCAGGCATCGGCCTCGTTCAGGGCATGCTGCCAGCGCGCCATGAGTTCGCGATGCAGGCTGGGGTTGTCTTGCGAGAGCTTCTGCACGGTGCGGGTCGGGAAGCGGCAGAGTTCGGTCGGTTGCAGCGCGATGGCGTCGTGCTGGTAGCCCTCGCCCAGCAGCGCCTCCAGACCGAGTACATCGGTGGCGCGCACGATGCGCACGATGCGCTGGCTGCCGTCGGCCAGATACTGTACCAGTTTGAGCGCGCCCGAGCGCACGGTGAACATGAATTCGCCCTGATCGCCGGTCTGGTACAGGGTGGTGCCGGGTTTAATGCTGGATTGTTCGATCGGCTCGTGAATGGTCTCGAAGTCTGTTTCTTGCAATCCGGCAAAGAGCACCGACTCCCGCAGGGCGCAGCTGCGGCAGTCGGCCTCTCCGGCCCAGGCTTCGTGAAAGGTGATGGGCTTGCTCATGCGGGTCACGGCCCCTGTATTGGTGTTGGATAATGGTGCCATCGCTCATGGCGCCTTGCCATCCCGGAGGATGTGTTACTTGGTTTTGTGGTCAGCCGAGGCTGGCAATGCGTCCTGTCATTGCAATTTGGTGGTTGCTGGCTCGCCGGCCGGGTGCTTGGGCAGAAGTGTAACGGATTTTGCCGCTGCTGTTGTCAGGCATGGGTGTCATCCTGCGCTATCATGGTGGATTGTCGCGAAGGCGCGGAACCCGCCACCCAAAAAGCTCTGACTGACGCCCATGCCCATTTTATCCCTGCGCGCCCTGTCCCTGGCCTATGGCGCCGAGCCACTGCTCGATGGCGTCGATCTCGATATCGAGACCGGCGAGCGGGTGTGTCTGCTCGGGCGCAATGGCGCCGGAAAATCCACCCTGATGCGCATCATCGCGGGCGAGATTCAGGCCGATAGCGGCGAGATGCGTCTCGGCCCCGGACAGCGGGTCGCGCGTTTGGCGCAGGAGGCACCGCCCGGTGGCGAGGAAAATGTGCTGGAGGTGGTCGCCGCCGGCTTGGGTGATCTGGGGGCTCTGGCCGGGGAATACCATCGCTTAAGCCAGCGGGTCGGTCAGGGCGCCAGCGCGGGCGAGTTGGAGCGCCTGGCGGTGGTGCAACAGCGACTGGAAGCCGAGGGCGGCTGGGAGCTGGAACAGCGCGCCGAGCGGGTCATCACCCGCCTGGGGCTGGATGCCGAGGCACGCTACGCGTCTCTGTCCGGCGGCTGGCGACGGCGGGTGCTGCTGGCCCAGGCACTGGTGCGCGAGCCGGATCTGCTGCTGCTCGACGAGCCTACCAACCATCTGGACATCGAGGCCATCGAGTGGCTGGAAGATTTTTTGCTGAGCTATCGCGGCGCGCTGCTGTTCATCACCCATGACCGGCGCTTTCTCAGACGGCTGGCGACGCGCATTCTGGAACTCGACCGCGGTCGGCTGACTGACTGGCCAGGCGACTATGCCAATTATCTGCGCCGGCGCGAGGAGCGCTGGCATGCCGAGGACTTGGAGCGCGCGCGTTTTGACAAAAAACTCGCCGCCGAGGAGGTCTGGATTCGCCAAGGCGTGCAGGCGCGGCGTACCCGCAACGAGGGACGGGTGCGTGCACTGGAAGCCCTGCGCCAAGAGCGCCAGCAAAGACGCGAGCGCGGCGGTCAGGCGCGTCTGCGCATCGACAGCGGAGAGCGCAGCGGACGGCTGGTGGTCGAGACCCAGGACTTAAGCTTCGCCTTCGGGGATCGACCCATCGTCACTGGGCTGGATACCACGATTTTGCGCGGCGACCGGGTTGGTCTGATCGGGCCCAACGGTGTCGGCAAAACCACCCTGCTGAAGCTGCTGCTCGGCGAGCTGGAACCCGATAGCGGACAGATTCGTCGCGGCACCCGGCTGCAGGTGGCCTATTTCGATCAACTGCGCGCGCAGCTCGACCCCAATCTGAGTGTTTGCGACAACCTCGCCGGCGGGCGTGAGCGTATCGAGATCGCCGGCAGCAGCCAGCATGTGCTGGGCTATCTGAAGGATTTTCTGTTCGAGCCCGAGCGCGCGCGCCAACCGGTCGGCGCCCTGTCCGGTGGAGAGCGCAACCGCCTGCTGTTGGCCAAGCTGTTCACCCTGCCGGCCAATCTCTTGGTGCTCGACGAACCCACCAACGACCTGGACGCCGAGACGCTGGAGCTGCTCGAAGAGCGCCTATACGCCTTCGACGGCACCCTGCTGATCGTCAGTCACGACCGCGAGCTGCTGGATAATCTGGTCACCTCCAGTCTGGTGTTCGAGGCCCCAGGGCGGGTGGTCGAGTCCGTCGGCGGCTATCAGGACTGGCTGCGCCAGCGCCCGGCGTCGGCAGCGCCCGCCAGTGCGCAATCAGCGGACAAGCCCCCGGTCGCGCCCAAAGCGCCAGCCAAGCGCGCGCCGACCAAGCTCGGCTACAAGGACCAGCGCGAACTCGACGCCCTGCCGGCCCAGATCGAGGCACTGGAGCAGGAACAGCAGGCGCTGGAACAACAGCTCGCCGATCCGGTCCTCTATCAGCTTGGCGATGCCCAGACCCGCGTCGCCGAGGCCAGCGCGCGCATGGATGCGGTCGGCCAGGAACTGGCCCAATGTTACGAACGCTGGGTGCTGCTGGAAGAAAAACAGGCCGCCTGCAACCCGGACTGACCACGGACTTCCAAACACTGACTCGCAAACACTGACTATTGCCCCAGGACTTTCGACGTGAAATTTACCCCCGACTCTTTTCTCCAATGGCCCAACCGGCGGGTGACCCTGCTCGGCATGTCTGGCGTTGGCAAGACCTATCTCTCCGCCCTGTTGCGCCGCAATGACTGGTTTCACTACTCAGGCGACTACCGCATCGGCACCCGTTATCTCGACGAACCTATTCTGGACCTGATTAAAAGCCAGGCCATGCAGGTGCCCTTTTTGCGCGATCTGCTGCGGCGCGACTGGATTGCGATTAAGAACAACATCAAGATCTCTGATCTGGGGCCGGTGTTGAGCTTTGTCGGCCAGCTTGGCGATCCGGAAAAAGGCGGTATGGGCCTGAAGGAATTCACCCGCCGCCAAGCGCTTTATCGTGAGGCCGAGATTCAGGCCATGCGCGATGTGCCGAGCTTTATCGACAAGGCGGAGGAAATCTACGGCTATCAGCACTTTGTCAACGATGTCGGCGGCAGCCTGTGCGAACTCGAGGAGCCCGAGATCATCGAGCTGCTGGCGCGCCATACGCTGATTCTCTACATCCAGGTGCCGCAGGAGGACGAAATTAAACTCATTGAGCGCGCCCAGGCTGATCCCAAGCCGTTGTACTTTCGCCCGGATTTTCTGCTCTCGGCGGTCAAGGACTACCTTGCCGAGCATGGTCTCGACTATGTCGCCGACATCGCCCCCAACGACTTCACCCGCTGGGTCTTCCCACGGCTGTTCCACTCGCGGGTGCCGCGCTACGAGGCCATCGCCCGGCCCCATGGCTACACCGTGACGTCTAAGGAGGTCGCGCAAGTGCGCGACGAGCCAGACTTCATCGAGCTGCTCGCCACCGCCATCGCCCGCAAGCCGGTCCAGCCCGATGCCGACCCCGATCCACTCGACAACTGAGGTGCCCGCCTATGCCCCTGGTTGCCCATAACGACCTGCCAGCTTTTGCCCGCCTGCGCGAAGAAGGCCAGAACATTCTGCCAGCCGAGCACGCGGTGGCGCAGGACATTCGCGAGCTGCACATCGGCCTGCTCAACATGATGCCGGACGCCGCCCTGCGCGCGACCGAGCGCCAATTCCTGCGCCTGATTGGCCAGAGCAATCAGATCGCTCAGTTCTATGTGCATCCTTTCACCCTCGATGGACTCAAGCGCTCTGCTGATGCGTCGGCGTACATCGAACGCTACTACGAGCCTTTCAGTCAGCTGAAAGCCGAGGGCCTCGACGGCCTGATCGTCACCGGTGCCAATGTCACCGGGCCCAATCTGGCCGATGAGCCTTTTTGGGGACCACTGATTGAAGTCATGGATTGGGCCAGTGAACATGTCACCTCCACCCTCTGCTCCTGCCTGGCGACCCATGCGGTGATGCAGTTCCGCCACAACCAGCGCCGTCAGCGCCTGCCGGAGAAATGCTGGGGTGTCTATGCCCATCGGGTGGTCGAGCGCGCCCACCCGTTGGTCAGCTCGGTGAATACCCTGTTTGATGTGCCGCACTCCCGCTTTAATGAGATCAGCCGTGCCCAGTTCGATGCGGCCGGCTGTCGGGTGCTGGTCGAAAGCCCGGAGGCCGGGGTGCATCTGGCAGTGAGCGAAGACGGCTTTCGGCTGGTGATGTTCCAAGGCCATCCGGAATACGACCTCATCTCCCTGCTTAAGGAATACAAGCGCGAGGTGGGGCGCTACATCAGCGGTGCGCGCAAGGACTATCCGCCCTTCCCGGAGCATTTCTTTAACCTCAAGGCCAAAGCCATCCTGCGCGAGCATCGCGATCTGGTTGATCGTTATCTGGACCGTGGTCGCTCTCCGCCTGAGTTCCCCGAGGCGCGCATTGCCGCCGGACTCGATAATACCTGGCACGACAGTGCTGAGGGCGTGGTGGGCAACTGGATGGGGCTGATCTATCGGGTGACACACAACGACAGATGCATCCCCTTCATGGACAGCGTGGACCCTAGCGATCCGCTCAAGCTGGTGAGCTGATCATCGCCCCGTATGCGGCAGGTTGGGTGCCTCACCTGGGTTGCTAGTGTCTGCGCAGGTGAGTAGTCGCATTTTTTCAAAAGTTGTGCCCTTTTTGCGACAGGCATCAGGCTTTTTCCTGGACAGCTATCGGGTGCCATACTGACTGCGATTTTCTTCGCAGTTTGAGCTTTTTCCCTGTTGTCAAGGTCGGTGGTCCGGTCTAAACTTAAGCCATGAGATCGCGATGTTACCTCGATGCAACATTGTCGGTTTCGCCACTTGGGGCTTGCCCGATTGGGGTCTTCCCTAGGTTGCTAACTGGGTTCGATGGAGACAGTCTGACGTTTTGGTTGCCTGTGTCCGTTTCAGGTCGTGCACTGGGCTAGTGTCGGGGTACCGTTTCAGGTTTGCCCGTCAGCTTTGGAGCTAAGGCCAGAAATCAGCACCAAATCATCGCCGTAACGCAACCCAGGCAAAGCCCCGAGTGCCAATCACGCTTTTGCCACTGACCGAATTCGAGAGACCAACAATGTACGACGAACAAAACGAAGTGGTCCGCTATAAGTGGGACCAACCCTCAGGCTCCGGCTTTCGCCTGCGTTACGACGCGGTCGACCCTGAGCACTGCTACCATGTTGAGGACTGTGACAACCACGTCGTGATGGACGAGTGGGGCTGTTCCGATCTCGACGAAGCACTGGACGTGCTAAACCAACATTTCGACATCGACGTCAGCGAAGAACGCGACCGCGTTTCCGCTTGGTTGCCTGCGGGTTTGCGCTAAAGTTATTCCCTCAAGTTCTTTGGGTAGATAACCCTTGATGCCGTGCATGGATGCACGGCCTTCACACCAGCTGGCGTAAGCCTGAGGGTGGCAAGTATTACCGGCAGGCGCGACTGAGTTCCAGTCGCGCCCCCCCCCTTATATCTCTCTCCTTCCTCCCCGGCCGCGCTACTCCAAGATCGATCACGGCGCTTCATCTCTAGCGCTACGCCGAGTGCAGAAAAATCACTCTGGACGGGTCCGGTCAGGCAACGGCCTTTTCGGTCGCTCTTGTCTATTTCCTGCCGGGTTAATTCTATGGCCGGCCGACATGGACGTGCGCTATGTGTTGAATCCCTGCTATGATCCCGAGCAGATAAAAAAACCACATTGGGTGCAGGTATGAGTGCTGGTGCTCAGCATAATCGTCTGGCGAGGCTCGAAAGCGCGTCTGGCTCTGAAAAGGGTGATCAGGATTTTTCTGTCTCTTGCGGTATTCGCTCGACGATTCAGATTTCAAACGATTCGGAACGTGTGATGGGCCGCATCGTCGGCGTGAGCGAAGGTGAGGTTGTCATGGTGCGGGTGGCGCCGAGCGATATCTTCAAAGATATCCGCGACAACTGGCCTGATGTGATCATGCGCTTCGCTGCTGAAGGCAACGTTTATGGGTTCAAGTCGCCAATTTTGGGCACCCTGGAGAACCCGTCGATCGTCTTCGTCAAATGGCCGGAGGATGTGAAATCAGTCAAGCTGCGAGTTCACGAACGAGTCCCTTGTTTCTTGAACGCGGGTTTGATCTGCAATGAGTTGCGTCGCGAGGTGGTCATCACGGATCTGTCCTCGGGCGGTTGTCGCATCGCCTTCAGTAAAGGCGGGGATGCAGCCGAGCTCGGAGTCGGGCTTGAGCGCGAGATCTCGCTGGATATCTCAACCGCAACCGCAGGCAGTCAGACGGTGCCGGGGAGGATCAAGAGCATGACGAAAGAAAAGAGCCCGAAATGCGGCGTGATGTTTGAGAGCCTGGATCAGAACCAACAGTTGGTGATCGATCAGCTCATGGATGACATCAAGGCCATTTGGTAAAGCAAAGGCGCCAGCCCTGCGTTTTTATACCAAAAGACTACCGCTGTGACTTGTTGGCGTGACTTGTTGGTTTGGCGGTGCCTGTTGTCGGCTTAGCCGGTATGTCCGGACATACCAGACCAGAGTTCGATGAGATCCGGGAAATCCCACTCGGCAGGATCCTCGCGGGATTGGATGCTGTCGTTGCAATGAGCTTGCGACAGATCGATGATCTTGGGCGCAATGCGGGCACGGGATTTGGTTGAGTAGAACGCCTTTATTTTGGGTTTGAGCAGGGATGCCTGAGACTGCTCTATGACCACGCCCAGTTTTCCGGAGGCGAGCCTCACCAGGGAGCCAACTGGATAAATCCCCAGGCTCTTGACAAAGGCTTGGAACACGCGCGGATCAAAATGCCCATCAGCCCACTCGGCCATCTTGCGAATGGACTCGGCTGGGTCCCAGCCGCTTTTATAGGGCCGGTTGGAGGTGATGGCATCATAGACATCGCAGACGGCGCCCATTTTTGCAAACAGGCTAATCTTCTTATCGGTCAGCTTGTCCGGGTAACCGGAGCCGTTTGTTTTTTCATGGTGGTGGAGACAAACATCTAGCGTGATAGCGTCGATGGACTCGGCCGCTTTCAGCAGCATGCGATGACCTTCAACCGGGTGGCTTTTCATGATGGCGAATTCTTCGTCGGTCAGCTTGCCCGGTTTGTTGAGCACTTCCAGCGGCATTTTAGCCTTGCCGAGATCGTGAAGCAGACCAGCCATGCCTGCGAGGCGGACTTGCTTATCGTTCAGGCCCATTTGTCGACCAAGGGCCATCATCAGTGCGCAGACGGCGACCGAGTGCATATAGGTGTAGTCGTCTGCGGTTTTCAGACGCGCCAGGCTCAGCAATGCCGCGCTGTTGCGGTTAACCGATTCAGATATTTCCTCGACCAGAACCCGAACCTGAGCGGCATCCACTGCTTTTCCCATGCGGACGTCAGAGAACATTTCTGTGACAGCTTTTTTTGAACGCTCGCAGATCTTCGCAGCCCGGTTCAATTCTTCGCTAATGGGTGTGGATTCCTTCTCGCCAGTTTTGAAAGCCGCCTGCTGGATGCTCCGCTCGACCTTGGCTTTGTTCTCGGCCTCGTTGACTGCTTCCACTCCGTCTGGGACGTCCAAGCCCTTGCTGGTATCGATCCAGACTTCTCGGATGCTGCTGGTGCGCAGGGTCTGGATGTCTGTGTCGTCAGTCAGCAGAAAGCTGGAGCGCCAGAAAGGGTGCTCCATCCAGGAACCGCAGAGTTCCTTGAGAAACATTCCTGCGGTTAGTTGATCAACATGAATCTTTTTGAGCATAGCGGGAAGCTCAAGCTGGTGCGATAGTGGCGCGACTGCCCCTTGAGAGGCCCCTTCGCTCTGGCGCTAATATTTGATGATTGGCATCCTGTCACGAAGTGGCAATATATCAGAGATTCACCAATCTAATTTAAGAGCTTTTTGGATGTGAGCAGCTATTGTTTTTATTGTGTTTGCCCGGATAGCAGCCATGGCGGGACTACCCGCCATCATTAGCGCGGTGGGCATGTCATGATTGGAACATCCAGGTGGGCCCAGGCGGCCCAGGATGCGGGCTGGGGGCTTGCGGCGGTTAGAGGTTGTCGTTGCCCATCAGGACGCGCTCTTTGCGATCAGCGGTGGTCGCGACAATGCGCAAGGTTTGGGAGATTGTCTGCCAGTCAGCATCGGCGGGGATTCGGGTGCGGAAGATACCAGCGGCTTTGCCAAGGAAACGTCCGAGTTCCCAGGCGCCTTCATCGGTGGCGGCGTTGTCTTTGAGTAGCTGCGTGGTCGTGTCGACAGACAAGGCATCGTCCTCCGACAGGTAGCCTACGGACCAGATGTCGCGCATTGCGAGCCCGCCAACGGGTTTGGGGTCTGGCGCAAGAAAGGTGAGTTGGGTGCGGCTGTTGTCGACGGGCTGAATCAGCCAGATGGTGCCGCTTTCGTTGATCTTGTAGGTAATGCCGGCGGCATCAAGTTGTTGCTGCAAATTGACGGCTTTGTCTTGATGGGGAGCGTTGGCGACGACCGGCTGAATCTCAGGACGGGTTTCTTGGCTCGGCTTTGGAGGTGTTGCAGCGACGGTTGGCTCAGGGGCTGGAATTGTTGTTGGCTTTGGAGCTGCTGCAGCGACGGGTGGCTGCTCTGGGCTCGGGAGCGCGGGTGCTTCCTGGGTGTCAGCCGGTCGCGGTGTCGCGGCGGGTGCCTGGTCTGTGATTTGAGGCGCGACTTCCTGCTCGGGAACCCGTTCTTTAGCTGGTGCTGAGTCTGGTGTCGCTTCGTTCGCTTGATCCCTGCGCACTGCCAGCATCAGATTATCAGCGCGGGCTGAGGCGTGGTAGCCGAGCGGGAAGGGCAGGTCATGGACGCGATCAGCGGTGGCGAAGGCGTTTCTGAGCGCGTTGTTCTGGCGGTAGAGACCGTCGGTAAAGACGGAGATCGGGTCGCGGTATTGGCCAAAGAAGGTTTGGTTCCAGTCCTCCTCGGGGAAGAAACGCAGCGGCATGCCGGAGTCTTCTTGCAGGCTCAGCAGTGCGCGATCCCGAAACAGGGTGCAGGCGTTCTCAAAACCTTGGTGATGGCAGAGATAGCTTGCTGCTTTCATGTAGAGATTCGATGGCGGCAATCCGGTGATGTAGGCGGCAAGGCCGGGAGTGCTGGCCAGGCCCTGATTGCTGAGGTCTCCGCGCCAGTACCAGATGTAGCGCATGCGTGAACTGCGTGCGTCGTAAAAGGCGATGCGCGCGCCGCTGGCGTCCTGTGGTTGGGCCTGGTAAGGCATGCCGGTTTCATCGAGGCGCAGATAGGTGATGTCCTGGATGCTATGTCCGCGATGGACGATGAAGTAACTCAGCAATGGGACTGTGCCATTGTGGCGAAAGTCCTCGCGCATGGCCTTGGTGCGGAAAAAGGTCAGGCGCAAGAGATCCTCGGTGGAGCGAATAACGCCATTGTAATAAGCACTGTTGAGGCGCTCGCGCCCGGGGATTTCACCGAGCGGCTCAAGGCCGAACATGTAAATGTTGGTGGCCTGCGGGAAGAATAGATCGGCATAGAGAAAATCGGCCCCGGCGAAGGGGTAGAGCAGGTCGCGGCCCTGGTGGGTCTCGGGCGGAAGCCATTGGTCGCGGAAGGCTTCGACCTTTTCATGCTGTTGTGTATCGTAGCGCTGCCAGGTTTGTTGAATCCGCTGGTGATAATTTTGCCAGGCGGCAGAGTCCATTAGATCGGCGTAGCGGGATTGCTCGCTTACCCTGAGTCCAGCCAGGATGCGCACCAGATCGTTGAGCGGGTTCGAGGGGATGTTGTCTCCGGCGGTGTCGTTGCCATTGGCCTCGGCGGTCTCCCTTGCCGTGATGCTGGCGAGTGTGCCTGAGGCTGCGGGCGGGACTGCTGTGGTAGCAGCGCGGGCGCCGGGCACATCATGCGGGGGTGGCTGATTCTGCGCGAGGGAGGCGCCCGCGAGGCATGGCATCAGCAAGACAAAGGTAATCTGTCTGAGAAATCTGTAGCTGAACAAGGTCATTCTCTGGGGGGCTGAAGTTGAAATGGATATTACCGGAGAAGAAGAGCCATCGCTTGGAATTGGCTCGGGGTGAGAGCCCGCGAAGCTAGGAAGAAGCAGCGAACAAGTATCGCGTGTTCTTCCTGACCCCATGGATTTTAGCCCACCAATTCCCCGTCGACGACCGAATCAAAGCGAAGCTGCCCGTCCTCGAGAGTGATGTCGATCAGGTCGTCGGGCTTGAACTGACCGGCGAGAATTTGCTGCGCCAGCGGATTTTCAATCTGGGTGCGAATGGCGCGCTTGAGTGGTCGGGCGCCATAGACGGGATCGAAGCCGGCCTCACCGAGATGGTCAAGCGCCGCGTCGCTGATTTGCATGCCAATCTCGCGACTGGCCAGGCGTGCGCGCAGATATTCCAGCTGAATCCGCGCGATGGCGCGAATTTGCTCCTGTCCCAGCGGATGAAAGACCACGATCTCATCGAGTCGGTTGATGAACTCGGGCCGGAAGGCGTGGCGCAGAATCTCCATCACCGCGTCTTTCATTTCGCCATAGTTGGCCTCGCCAGCCTTCTGCTGGATGATATCCGAGCCCAGATTGGAAGTCATCACAATGGCCGAGTTGCGAAAATCCACCGTGCGGCCCTGGCCATCGGTCAGGCGGCCATCGTCGAGCACCTGCAAGAGCACGTTGAAAACATCCGGGTGGGCTTTTTCGATCTCATCGAGCAGAATCAGACTATAAGGTCGCCGCCGCACCGCTTCGGTCAGATAACCGCCTTCCTCGTAGCCGACATAGCCGGGGGGGGCGCCGATCAGGCGTGCGACCGAGTGCTTCTCCATGAACTCGGACATGTCAATGCGCACCAGGGATTCTTCGGTGTCAAACAAAAATTGCGCCAACGCCTTGCACAGTTCGGTCTTGCCTACACCCGTGGGGCCTAAGAACAGGAAAGACCCGATCGGTCGGTTAGGATCAGACAGCCCGGCGCGGGAGCGGCGAATGGCATCGCTGACCGCGCTGACGGCTTCCTGCTGACCGACCACGCGTCGGGCTAAGGCTTCTTCCATGCGCAGCAGCTTCTCGCGCTCGCCCTCGAGCATCTTGGACACCGGGATGTTGGTCCATTTGGACACGATGTCGGCGATTTCTTCTTCCGTGACCTTGTTGCGCAGTAGCTTGTTGCCGCTCTGATCCGTATCTGAGGCGGAGGCGGTGGTCAGGCGCTTTTCCAGCTCCGGGATGCGGCCGTATTGCAGCTCCGACATGCGGGTGAGGTCGCCGGCGCGGCGGGCAGTTTCCATTTCCACCCGGGCGCGGTCGAGTTCTTCTTTGATGTGCGCGGTGCCCTGCACGGCAGCTTTCTCGGACTGCCAGATTTCGTTCAGGTCCGAGAACTCGCGCTCCAGGCGGGTGATTTCGCCCTGAAGATCGTCCAGTCGCTTTTTCGATGCCTCGTCGGATTCTTTTTTCAGCGCCTCGCGCTCAATCTTCAGTTGAATCAAGCGCCGGTCGAGCTTGTCCATCTCCTCCGGCATGGAGTCAATCTCCATGCGGATATGCGAAGCCGCCTCGTCGATCAGGTCGATGGCCTTGTCAGGGAGCTGGCGGTCAGCGATGTAGCGGTGCGACAGCGTGGCCGCAGCGATGATGGCCGGGTCGGTGATCTCGACCGCGTGATGGACCTCGTAGCGCTCCTTTAGCCCACGCAGGATGGCGATGGTGTCCTCAACGCTCGGCTCCACAACCAGCACTTTCTGGAAGCGACGCTCAAGTGCGGCGTCTTTCTCGACATACTTGCGGTATTCATCGAGCGTGGTCGCGCCGATGCAGTGCAGCTCACCGCGTGCGAGGGCGGGTTTCAGCATATTGCCGGCATCCATGGCGCCCTCGGCCTTGCCGGCGCCGACCATGGTGTGCAGCTCATCAATGAACAGAATAATGTTGCCTTCCTGGCGCGCAACATCAGTGAGCACCGCTTTCAGGCGTTCCTCGAACTCGCCACGGAATTTGGCCCCGGCGATGAGTGCCGCCATGTCGAGCGACAGCAGGCGCTTGGTTTTGAGCCCCTCGGGCACCTCGCCATTGACGATGCGCTGCGCTAGCCCCTCGACAATGGCAGTCTTGCCAACACCGGGCTCGCCGATCAGTACCGGGTTGTTCTTGGTGCGCCGCGCGAGCACCTGAATGGTCCGGCGGATTTCATCATCGCGCCCGACCACCGGGTCGAGCTTGCCTTGCTCGGCGCGCTCGGTCAGATCAATGCTGTATTTCTCGAGCGCCTGGCGCTGTTCCTCGGCATTCGGATCTTCGACCTTCTGCCCGCCGCGCATGTTATCGATGGCGCGCTCGATGGCACTCTTGGTGGCCCCAGCCTCGCGCAGGGTCGATCCTAGTTCGCCTTTGTCTTCAATCGAAGCCAGCACGAACAGCTCCGAGCTGATGTACTGATCATTGCGTGCCTGGGCAAATTTGTCGGTGACATTGAGCATCCGGCTCAGGCCGTTGGAAATGCTCACATCCCCGCCGGCACCCGACACCTGGGGCAGACGCTCAAGCGCCTCGCCCAGACCTGAGCGCAGGCGGTTGACATTCACATCCGCCTGGGCAAGCAGATGCCGCACACTGCCGCCATCCTGGTCAAGCAGGGCGATCATCAGGTGGATGGGTTCAATAAACTGATGGTCGCGACCAACGGCAAGACTCTGCGCGTCGGCAAGTGCCATCTGAAACTTGCTGGTCAGCTTGTCCATTCGCATGAGGGTTCTCCGGTAATCATTAAGGTTATTCCGGAATTAGGGCGGATGGGTGGATTCTTCAAGCAAGAAGAACCGGTGCATGACTCGGGCTCGCGTTGAGGGGGATGTTCAACTAGCCGGCATTCTGGCGCTGGTGTCGATGTCCGGGCTCGGCTTGCCAAAGTAATAGCCTTGATAATACTGCACGCCAAGGTCGTGCAGAACCTGAAATTCCGCTGCGGTTTCCACCCCCTCGGCGAGGGTTGCGATTCCCATGTCGAGCAGGAAGCGCTGGAACATATCGAGCATCTGCCGCTTGGCTTCGGGTGCGCTGTCGATGTCGCGCACTAAGGCGATATCGAATTTGACATAGTCGGGTGGGACTTCGGTCAGTTCGATCAGCCGCGCCTGGCCGGCGCCAAAGTCATCGTAGGCGAGGCCCACGTTCATCGCCTGTAGGTCATCGCGAATGCGTCGGATCAGTGCTGGTTTGGTTACTGCGGCCTCGTGCATCTCAAACACAAGTCTGAGTGCTGGAAAGTGTGTGCGGATGCTCTCGACGCAGCGCAGCAGGCGCTCCGGATCGGCAAGCTCGCGTGGGTGGATGTTGAAGAAAAAAAGCCCGTTGGGATGCTGGCGATGGGCAATCTCCAGGCCTTTTTGGCGAAACATTTCGCTGAGATGCACTTCCTGTTCCAGGCTTTCGGCAATCTGAAACAGTGGCAAGGGTGCGGTGGGTAGATCCTCCGTGGCGCCGCGTCCAAGCATCTCGTGTGCGAAGGGGTTTCCATTGGCGTCGACAATGGGCTGAAAGGCCGCGGTGACGGCGCCCTTGAGCAACAGTATCTGAAATTCGCGCGCCCCGCGTGGCAGGTTCGCCGGCAGGGAGCCAACGCGCACATTGGTGCGGTCGAACAGGTGTTCGTTGTCCGGAGCTTTCTCGATCAGACGGTATTCCTGGTCGGCAAAGTGAATCACGTCACCCGCGAGCAGAGCCTGCTCTTTGTCGATGCGCTGGTGGTTGATGAAAGAGCCATTGGTCGAGCCAAGGTCGCGCAGCAGCAGCTGGTCCTCGGCCATGTCGAGTTCGGCATGGCGGCGGGAGACTTCGGTGCTGTCGAGCGTCAGCTCGCATTGCTGATGGCGGCCGACCTGGAAGGGGAACTGATACAGATGCACGCGTCTCAGGCGCTTGGATTCGCCGACATAACCTTCGAGGTACCAGCTGCTTCTGGACATAACGTTACCTGCTTAGCGTGAATCGAGCGTGATGGTTGCTCTGAAGACCATGTTTCCTGCCACCTCAGGTGGTTAAATCCGGGTGATTCAGGGTGACGCGGATGGTCCCGACCACCCCTGACCATCAAGCGTCTGCTGCACGGCAGGGCCGCGTCACCGGTTGTCAGTTGGTTCTGCTACTATCTTTGACTGTCGGAGCGTCTGAGCGCAAGCGCGAAGGTTGCTCAGGACCTGGCGTGCTGAGGACTATTGGCGCATCAATAAGATATCCTAGAATCGCAGACCAGTCGCGATGGAGAACGAATTTGACCGGAGTCATTGAAGCCCTGTTGACGCCCTCTGGTCGGGTCAATCTGACATCTCTGGCGCGTTTTGCAAAGTCCTGCGATAGCAGGGATTTTACCCGTTTCATTAAGCGTCCGGTGCTGGCGGGCTCGTCGGTGCGGGAGGGGATGGTGGTGGATCCGCAGGACAAAAAAGCGCGCGACCCGAATGCCACGCTGGTGTGTCAGATGACCGCGTCTTCTGGTGAGGCATCCTTATCCGATGTGCTCAAGCATGCCGTCTACCCTCTGATCAAGGCCCCGGATGCCATTCGGGCCGAGAACATTTTCGCGATTGGGCGCATCAGTGGGAATGATCTGGTGATTCCTGACTTGGCCATTTCCAAGAAGCACGCACTGATTGAGATTCGCGCGCAAGGGTATTTCATGCGCGATTGCGGCTCCAAGAATGGCACCCGGCTCAATGGCGAGCCGCTCGGCGAGCAGTTCAAGGAGCTTCACGACGGTTGGCTGCTGGCTTTCGGGCGCTATGAATTCAGCTTTCTGGAGCCAAGATCGCTCTATCGGCGTTTGGTGGGCGACTGAGCCGGGCTTGTTGCATGTCCCCATCAGGCCCCGCGGATTTTGAGCGAGCGTTAGCGCCCAAGCGCGCGATGGCCGATATCGCGGCGGTAGAATCCGCCATGAAACTGGATGCGCGCGACACCAGCATAGGCAAGCTCCTGAGCTTTGGCGATATCAGGGCCAAGCGCGGTGACGCAGAGCACGCGCCCGCCGCTGGTGAGGGTTTTTCCCTTTTGCACTCGGGTGCCGGCATGGAAGACCTTGCACTCGGCGGTATCCGCAGTTTCCAGTCCCTGAATCTCGTCGCCCTTGCGTGGCGAATCAGGATAGCCCGCAGCGGCCATCACCACGCCCAGAGCGACGCGCGGGTCCCAGGCGAGTTGGTTCTCGTCTAGGTGTCCGTCGCAGGCATCCAGGCAGAGCTGCACCAGATCGCTTTGCAGGCGCATTAAAAGCGGCTGGGCCTCGGGGTCGCCCAAGCGGCAGTTGAATTCCAGCACCCGAGGCACGCCATCCTCGCCGATCATTAGCCCGGCGTATAAAAAGCCCCGGTAATACAAGCCCTCGACCGCCAGGCCGCGCACGCTCGGGCGCATCACCTCGGCCATGATGCGCTCGTGCAACTCGGCGGTGACCACTGGGGCGGGGGAGTAGGCACCCATGCCGCCGGTGTTGGGGCCGCGATCACCGTCATCGCGCGCCTTGTGGTCCTGGGAGCTGGCCAGCGGCACAATGGTTTCGCCATCGACCAGGGCGATGAAGCTGGCCTCCTCACCGGTGAGAAACTCCTCAATCACCACCCGCTGACCGGCGGCGCCGAACTGGCCGTCGCTGAGCATGGCCTGAACGGTCGCGCGCGCGCTGTCCAGAGTCTCGGCGATCACCACACCTTTGCCGGCGGCGAGTCCGTCGGCTTTGATGACCAAGGGAAAGGGTGAACGACTGCCTGCGCCATTGGCGATGGCCTCCAGGTATTTAAACGCACTCGCCTGATCACTAAAGCTTTGGTAGTTGGCCGTCGGGATGTTATGGCGGGCGAGAAAGTCTTTGGTGAACTGCTTTGAACCTTCGAGCTGTGCCGCCGCCGCCGTGGGGCCGAAACAGCGCAGCCCGGCCGCCGCGAAGGCATCGACCACGCCGGCCACCAGAGGTGCTTCCGGGCCGACGATGGTCAGCTCGACGCCATGGTCGCGCGCAAAGGTGATCAGACGCGGGATGTCCTCGGCGTCGATGTCGACATTCTCGATGCCGGGCTCGCGCGCTGTGCCGCCATTGCCGGGTGCGACCCAGACCTGATCGGCTAGGGGCGATTGCCGGACTTTCCAGGCGAGGGCATGTTCGCGCCCGCCGCCGCCGATGATGAGCAGATTCATGGTGTTTCGGGAATCGTGGGTAGTGAAGACTGACTAGGGGTTGGTGGAAACCTGCAAGCTGGTGCTCAGAGTGAGTCACCAGCCCGGAGGACGAAGCGGTTGCTTCAGGTTAGGGTTTTCGCTCTCCGCCGAAGGCGGCGATGCCGCGGCCTGAGTCGCCAGCGCGGATGAAAGCGAGGATGCGCTCGGTTTCCGCGCCTGGATAGGCGGCTGCGGCCTCCTCCATGGCCTGGCTCAAGCGCAGGCCGGAGCGGAACAGCAGCCGATACACCGCCTTGATGTGCCCGCGCGCCTTGGAGTCGAAACCAGCCCGGCGCAGGCCGACGGTATTGAGCCCAAGAATCCGCGCGCGCTGCCCGTTGGCCAGTGCGAAAGGCGGGATGTCCTGTGCAACGCCGGTGATGCCGCCGATCATGCACAGGTCGCCGATGCGGCAAAACTGATGCACAGCAACATGGCCGGCGAGAAAGTTACCATCGCCCAAGGAGACATGACCGGCAAGGGTGGCGGTGTTGGCCAGGGTGTTGTGGTTGCCAACCAGGCAGTCATGGCCGATGTGCGAGAAGGCCATCAGATAGTTGTGATCGCCAATGCGGGTGCCGGCATCGGTCTTGATGCCACGACTGATATTGACGCACTCCTTGAAATGGTTATGCGCGCCTATGATGAGTGGCTTTGAGTGCTCCGGCCTGAAGCCGATATCCTGCGGCTCCGTGCCCAGGGTGGCGCCGTGGCAGACGCGATTGCCGGGGCCGAGTTGGGCCGCACCGGAAATGAGCACATGGCTGTCGATCACGCAGCCCTCGCCGAGCTGCACGCCGGCCTCGATGATGGAATAGGGACCGATGGTGACGCTCGGGTGAATCTCCGCGTCGGCGGCGATAATGGCAGTGGGGTGGATGCTCATGGCCGGCGATGGTGCGATTCAGCCGAGGCGAGTCAATGTGTTATGCGATCAATGGCGGAAATGCCGAGTGCCGGTGAAGATCATCGCGATGCCATGCTCATCAGCGGCGGCTATGACTTCCTGGTCCCGCATCGAGCCGCCGGGTTGAATCACCGCCGTGATGCCGACTTCTGCGGCCTGATCGAGCCCATCGCGGAAAGGAAAGAACGCATCTGAGGCCATGACCGCGCCCTTAACCGCGAGCCCTGCCTGCTCGGCCTTGATGGCCGCAATGCGTGCCGAGTTCACCCGGCTCATCTGGCCGGCACCGACGCCAATGGTCATGCGCGCGCGCGCGTAGACAATGGCGTTGGATTTGACGAACTTTGCCACCCGCCAGCTAAACAGCAGATCAGCCATTTCCGCCTGAGTGGGCGCGCGGGCGCTCACCTGGCGCAGTTCGGCGGCGATGAGCCGATCAGTGCTCTGCACAAGCAGCCCGCCGGTCACGCGCTTGAAGTCAAGGGTGGTGGTGGGGCCGGCGACCGTCCAGTCGCCGCAGCTTAGCAGGCGCAGATTTTTTTTGGTCTTGGCCGCTTCCAGTGCCTCAGGGCTGATTTTGGGGGCGATCATCACCTCGACAAATTGGCGCTCGACCACAGCGCTCACAGTGGCGGCGTCCAACTCCTGATTGAACGCGATAATGCCGCCAAAGGCCGATTCCGGGTCGGTGCTGAAGGCGCGATCATAGGCTTTCAGCAGGCTCTCGCCCTCGGCCACGCCGCAGGGGTTGGCGTGCTTGACGATCACGCAGGTGGGGACATCGTTGAATTGCTTGACGCATTCGAGTGCCGCGTCGGTGTCGGCGATGTTGTTGTACGACAACTCCTTGCCCTGGTGCTGGCGGGCGCTGGCGATGCTGCCGTCCTGGATCCTGGGCTCGACATAAAAGGCCGCCTGCTGATGCGGATTCTCGCCATAACGCAGGGCTTGCTGGCGGCGCACCTGAAAGCTCAGGGTGCGCGCGAAGGGGTGTTCCTGTTTGTCATCGGGTTTGTCATCGGGCGAGGCGCTTGCCAGTTCCAGCCGGCGGCCCAACTCATTGGCGATGGCCGCGTCATAACGGGCAGTGTGCTCGAAGGCGCGTGTCGCGAGATCGAAGCGCAGCGCCGCACTGATGCTGCCCTGATGCGCCTCAAGCTCGGCGGTCAGGCGCGGATAATCGCCCGGCTCAACCAGCACTGCGACTGCGGCATGATTCTTCGCTGCCGCGCGGATCAGGGTTGGCCCGCCGATGTCGATTTGTTCAATCGCCTCCTCAAGCGGGCAGTTGGGATCGGCGGTTGTCTGCTCGAAGGGATAGAGATTGACCACCACCAGATCGATGGGGTCGATGCCATGGGCTTGCATTACCGCCTCATCCTGACCGCGGCGCCCGAGAATGCCGCCGTGAATTTTCGGGTGCAGGGTCTTGACGCGCCCGTCCATCATTTCGGGAAAGCCGGTGTGCTCGGCGACCTCGGTGACTTTGAGGCCCGCTTTGCGTAACAGCGCAGCCGTGCCTCCAGTGGAAAGGATCTCGACCCCGTGGTGGGCGAGGGCGGCGGCGAGTTCCGGTAGGCCGGATTTGTCGGAGACACTGATCAGGGCGCGGCGAATGGGTTGCATGGGGTCAGCTGGGGCGTGGTGGTGCAATGATTCAGGATTGCTGGTTAGGTGAGGGGCTATTTAGGAGCTGCTGCTTAGGCGATGCTACTTAGGCGTTGCTACTTAGGCGTTGCTGGGGTCGTTGGCCGACATCAACCCATACTGCGAGACCTTCTTGCGCAGCGTTCCCCGGCTGACGCCAAGGATGCGGGCGGCAAGCGTCTGATTGCCACTGGCGTGATGGAGAACACTCTCGATCAGTGGTCGCTCGACCTCATCGAGGACGAACCGATACAGGTTGTCTATCTGATGATCGCCCATGCGTGCAAGATAGGATTGCAAGGCCGTGCGCACGCAATCGTGCAGGGGGATGCCGTTGTCTTCTGCCGACTGGCTGATGGGGAAGGATGGGCGATGCTGGCAACGGACATTTTGGCAGGCATCTGGCTCGGCAATTAAAGCCGCGTCGATCCTCATGTGTCAGTCTCCCCTGTCATCAGATTGGCAAAATAACTTTGCACCAAGCGGTGCTGGATTGCGGCTGATGTGGCCATTAAAAGTGCCCCGCTGGCCTGCTTAAAGCCGGGCAGATCCTGGCAGTACCAGATGATGTGCTTGCGCGCAACGCGCAGACCGCGCGCTTCACCATAGAAATCATGGAGGGCTGCCAGATGGGAAAGCAGAATGTCGCGGATTTGGTCCGGATTGCGTTCCGGATTTACTGCTGGGTCAGGTGGCCCGGTCTGCTCGCCGGTGGCCAGAAAGCGCTCGATGCGAGCAAAAATCCATGGCTTTCCCAAGGCTGCGCGACCAATCATAACAGCATCTGCACCGGTCTGTTCAAGCACTTTATGTGCTGTTTCTGCCGTGTCGATGTCGCCATTAGCAACAAGGGGAATGGTGATCTGCTCGCGCAGCGCTGACAAGCTGTTATGCTCAGCTTGGCCGTTGTAACCACAAGCGCGCGTACGTCCATGCACTGTTAACATGGCGATTCCGGAGTTTTGTGCAATTTGTGCAATTTGCGCGAGATTCTTTTCTTGTGGTGACCAGCCGGTGCGCGTTTTGACGCTGACAGGAACATTCACCGCCCGCACGACTTGCTCCATGATGCGTGCGACCAGGGGCTCGTCGCGTAGCAGTGCGGAACCGGCTGCCTGGCGGCAGACCTTTTTCGCTGGACAACCAAGGTTGATGTCGATCAGGTCCGCGCCCTGATCGACGGCATGGCGGGCAAAGTCGGCCATGTCCTCGGGGTTAGCACCGGCGATTTGTACCGCGAAGGGACGTGGCTCGCCTTGATGGTCCAGGCGCTCAGCGCTGGTGCGGGTGTGGCGCAGCGCCGGGTTGGCGCTCAGCATCTCGGAGAAGGCAAGCCCGGCACCGAATTCTCGACACAGGCGGCGGAAGGGCCGGTCGGTAATGCTGGCCATGGGCGCGAGGAATACTCGCGAGGGGAGTTCGAGTGAGCCGATTCGCAGCGGCAATTTCAGCCGATTGGCAACGCTGGACATGGGGACGGATTCCGGCATGTTGTTCTCGGCATGTTGTTCTCGGCAGGGTCGGCTTGGATGGGCGGGGATGAACTCGGGTCTGGGCTGGGTTTGATTTTAGAGCTAGCGGCCGACGCGCGCTGGGTGCTGCATCACAAAGCACTGCACCGCACGTCCGCGCTTGCTGTCGCGCTGCGTATTGATACGGGAACCCTTCAAGCTGTCTGGGCGCTATGTCCGCTCAGCAGGGCCCACTGGTCGCGCAGGATAGGCTCAGACAAGACGAGATGTGCGCCATAGGCCGCGCACACCGCCGGAACCTGGGGGTCGAGAATGCCGGAGAGTGCCACCTGGGCTCCGGGCGCGCAGAGCCGGCTCAGCTGGGGGGCGAGCTCGATCAGGATGCCGGCGAGAATGTTGGCCACCAGCACATCCGCTTGCGGCCTGGGGCGGGTTTTAGCGGCAAAGTCCTCGGGGCTGTGACAGCTCAGGCGCGCGGCCACGCCATTGTTGGCGGCATTAGCCGCAGTAGCGATCAGGGCCTGTGGGTCATGGTCAATGGCAATGGCATGGGCCGCGCCAAGCTTGAGCGCGGCAATGGCCAGAATGCCGGAGCCGCAGCCGTAGTCGATCAGCGTCTTGCCGGTCAGATCCAGACCGTCCAGCCATTCCAGGCACAGGGCGGTGGTGGGGTGCGAGCCGGTGCCGAAGGCGAGCCCCGGATCGAGCGCGAGAATGACGTCATCGGGTTGGATGCCAGCGGCGGCATCGGTCGCGGGATCCTGATCGCACGGGCAAACCCACAGCCGGCGCCCGAAGCGACGCGGTTGCCAGTGCGCGAGCCAGGCGCGCTCCCAGACCTGATCGGCAAGGGGCTCCAGGTGCGGGGGTGCGGCCAGTGCGTCCTGCAATTGGGCGGCGCATTGCTGCGCGCGCTCGCCTGCCTCGGGCGTGTCTTCAAAGAGCGCGGTGAGTCGCACCAACGCCCATAGCGGCATGGCGCCCGGTGCGGGTTCGAGCAGGCTCAGGTCGGTTTGGGTGGGCGTCTGGCCGCAATCCTCGGGATCATCCAGGGTCACCGCCAGGGCGCCGGCATTCTCAAGCACGGCTTCGATCAGCGGAACCTGCTCGCGGGCGCTGATCAGGGCGAGTTGCAACCAGGGCATGATGGATTCAGGGAGCTGGCGGTTTGGGGCGCTTGTGGCTCAAAGCCCGAGCTTTTTCTCCAGATAATGAATATTGGCGCCGCCGGCCTGGAAGGCGGCGTCTTTCATGATCTGGCGATGCAGCGGGATGTTGGTTTGAATGCCCTCGATCACTGTCTCGCGCAGCGCGTTGTTCATGCGCGCGATGGCGCAGTCGCGATTCTCGCCATGGGCGATCAGTTTGCCGATCATGGAGTCGTAGTAGGGCGGCACCACGTAGCCTGAGTAAATATGGGTATCCATGCGAATGCCGGGGCCACCGGGGGCGTGAAAGTCCTCAATGCGCCCAGGGCTAGGCATGAAGGTCTCCGGATGCTCGGCATTGATGCGGCACTCGATGGCATGACCGCGCAGTTCGATGTCGTCCTGCTTGAATTGCAGTGGCTCGCCGGAAGCGACCAGGATCTGCGCTTTGACGATATCAATGCCAGTCACCATCTCGGTGACTGGATGTTCGACCTGAACGCGGGTGTTCATTTCGATGAAATAGAACTCGCCGTCCTGATACAAAAACTCGAAGGTGCCAAGGCCGCGATAGCCAATGCGCACGCAGGCCTCGGCGCAGCGATCACCAATGCGCTGGCGCTGTTCGGCGGTGATGCCGGGTGCCGGGGCTTCTTCGACCACCTTTTGGTGACGGCGCTGCATGGAGCAGTCGCGCTCGCCCAAGTGAACAGCATGGCCGTGGTTGTCGGCCAGCATCTGGAACTCGACGTGGCGCGGGTTCTCGAGGTACTTCTCCATGTAGACCACGTCGTTGCCGAAGGCTGCCCCGGCCTCGGCCTTGGTCAGGGAGACGGCATTGAGCAGCGCGGCATCCGAATGCACCACACGCATGCCGCGCCCACCGCCGCCGCCAGCGGCCTTGATGATGACCGGATAGCCGATGTTATGGGCTAGCTCCAGCAGCCGATTGGGGTCGTCGCCGAGTGGGCCGTCGGAGCCCGGCACGCAGGGTACCCCAGCGGCTTGCATCGCCTTGATGGCCGAGACCTTATCGCCCATCAGGCGGATCGTTTCTGGCTTGGGGCCGATAAACACAAAGCCGCTGCGCTCGACGCGTTCGGCAAAGTCGGCGTTCTCGGACAGAAAACCATAGCCGGGGTGAATGGCGACAGTATCTGTCACCTCAGCTGCGCTGATAATGGACGGGATATGCAGATAGCTGTCGCGCGACGGGGCCGGGCCGATGCAGACGGATTCATCGGCGAGCAGGACGTGTTTAAGATCGCGGTCGGCATCGGAATGCACCGCCACGGTTTTAATGCCAAGCTCGCGACAGGCGCGCTGAATGCGCAGCGCAATCTCGCCGCGGTTGGCGATAAGGACCTTCTCGATCATGTGATGATAAAGAGTGGCTGGTTGTATTCCACGGGCTGGCCATTTTCGACCAGGATGCGCTTGACGCGACCGGCGATGTCCGCCTCAATCTGGTTGAGGATTTTCATCGCCTCGATGATGCACAGGGTATCGCCAAGCTTGACCTCGGAGCCTTCCTCGACAAAGGGCTTGGTGCCGGGGGAGGGCGAGCGATAAAAAGTGCCGACCATGGGCGAGCGCACCAGGGTGCCGTCTTCGATTTCGCTTTCGGCGGCGGGCGTCTCCGCAGTTGCAGGTATGGGTGCTGGCGGGCTGCTCGGGGCAGCGGGAGGCGGCGCACCTGCGGGCATGAAGAAACTTGGCGCGGCATGGCCCTGACGGCTGATGCGCACTGACTCTTCGCCCTCGTGAATCTCGATTTCAGCGACGTTCGATTCTTCGAGTAACTCGATAAGCTTTTTGACCTTACGGATGTCCATGCGGCTTGGGTCTCTCGATGGGCTGGCTCAGTAGTTTTTAGTAGTTCTAAGTCGTTCTAACCTTCATGGTCCCGATCACCCAGGGTAATGAATCCGTCTGATTCACAGTAATCGGGGGCTGATCAGGGCAGCTTTGGTGCTCGGTCAGGCATTTGGTCGTTCTAGGTGGTCATTGCGCGGCCGGGGCAGATGGCTGGCTGCCGCCAGAGGCTAAGCGATGCATCGCGGCGGTCAGTGCCAACTCATAGCCATGGGCGCCCAGGCCGCTGATCACGCCGGCGGCAATGTCAGAAAAATAGGAATGCGCCCGGAAGGCTTCACGCGCATGAATGTTGGACAAGTGCACCTCAATAAAGGGCAAGCCGACGGCCAGAATGGCATCTCGCAGCGCGACGCTGGTATGGGTGAAAGCCGCCGGATTAAAAATCATAAAGGCCACATCATCGGCTGGTGCTCGGTGGATGTGCTCGATCAATGCATGCTCGGCATTGCTCTGCGCGAACAGTAAAGCCACTCCGGCCTGTTGGGCTGCGTCGCGCAGGCGCTGCTCGATCTGCGCAAGTGTAATCTGGCCATAGGTCCCAGGCTCGCGCTGGCCGAGCAGGTTCAGGTTGGGGCCGTTCAGGCAGAGAATGGCCGACATAGGCTGTGCTGAGTTCCTTGACCGGTGAACCGGCCGATCAGTGCGAGAAATCTGAGCCTACACGCCGGTAACTGTGCCTAACGGGCGGCAACGGTCGCAAAAATAGCCGTTTGACTCGAATGTGACAAGGGTAAAGGAAAGTGCGCCGATTTACAAAAATCCGCGCCGGGCGGTGCCCTTGCATGTTACAGCCCTGCCGCTGCTGCCCCCGGAAGGGTTGTGCCGGAATCCGTTGTACCAGAATCGGCGGCCTGCTCGGCTGTGTCTGGCAGCAGGGCGCTGACTTCAGTCCGTAATTGGTCTTCGCCCAGCAACCCTGGTTGAGCGAAAACCGCCCGGCCACGGTGATCGAAAAGCACAGTGAAGGGCAGGGCCTGGGTGCGATTGCCAAAGCGGGCGGCAAGCGCTATCTCCGGCTGACCGCCGAGCAGCACCTGGTAATTGAGCGTGCGTGCGTTGAGGAAGGCTTGGACGTCCTCGGGCGTGTCGATGGCGATGCTCACCACTTGCAGCAAGCCTGGTCCATAGCGGTCTTGCAGGCGCTCAAGCGGACCGATCTGCGCCAGACAGGGGGTGCACCAGCTTGCCCAGAAGTGCATCACCACCACTTTACCAGCCCAATTGTGGCTGCTGACCAAGCGACCGTCGGGAGTGGACAGACGCAGATCCGGGAGCACCTCGGTGCCTGATCGGTCGCGCTGGCTGCCGAAGGTGAGATCCGGATGGTCGTCGATCCAGTGCTGACCGAAGAGCGCCACGCTGATACTGAGTGTGCCGGCCAGTAGGGTGACGAACAGGACTTTCAATACACTCATAACCGCGCACTCATGGCTGGATCTCCTGCAGATGGGCGGCGAACTCCTCCGGCGGCACGAAGCCGACCAAGCGGAAACCGCGCAGCTCTGTGCCCGAGGTATCAAAAAACAGCATGGCCGGCGGACCGGGAATGCCGAAGCGCTCCTGCATCAGTGCCCTGTCCTCGGCATCGTTGGCGGTGACATCGGCCTGGAGCAGGATGAAATCCGCCATGGCGCTTTGGACCGCGGGTTCGGGGAAGGTGTAGCGCTCCATTTCTTTGCAGGATACGCACCAGTCGGCGTAGAAGTCGAGCATCACAGGCTGGCCCTGGGTGGCTGCGGCTGCGAGCTCACGTTCGAGATCGGTAACCGTCTTGATGCGCTTGAATTCGGCATGGGCGCTGCTCTGCGCGCCACCGGCAGGCATTAGCCCGCGCAGTGGTTGCAGGGTATCGCGCCCGCCGGCGGCGGCGCCGACCAGCATCAGGGCGCCATAGACCATTAGCGCAACGCCCAGGCCTTTCCATAGCTTGCGCCAGCCGCTGGCCTGGGCGGGCAGGGGCTCGAGCGCCCCTAGATAAACCGCCGAGGCAATCAGCAGCAGCCCCCAGAACAGCAGCGCAATGGCCACCGGTAGAATGCGCTCAAGCAGCAGCACCGCCACCGCCAGTAGCAGCACGCCAAAGACCGCCTTGACCGCATCCATCCAGGCGCCCGCGCGCGGTAGCAGCTTGCCGGCCGAGGTGCCGATCAGCAGCAGGGGTGCGCCCATGCCGAGCCCGAGTCCGAGCAGGGCGAAAAAGCCGAGTACTGCATCGCCGGTCTTGCCGATGAAGATCAGCGCACCCATCAGCGGCGGGGCGACACAGGGGCCGACGATCAGCGCCGAGAGGGCGCCCATGATGGCCGCGCCGATCAGAGTGCCGCCCTGTTGTTGGTTACTGAGTTCGGTCAGCCGGGTTTGCAGGCTGCTTGGCAGTTGCAGCTCGTAGAAGCCGAACATGGACAGCGCCAGGGCGACGAAAATGCCGGCAAAAAGCGTCAGTATCCAAGGATTTTGGAACGCGGCCTGCAAGTTGGCGCCAAAGAGTCCGGCGATCACGCCGACGATGGCGTAGGTCAGCGCCATCGCCAGCACATAGGCTAGGGACAGCATGAACGCCTGTCGGGTGGTGATGCCCTGACCCTGTCCGGCGATGATGCCGGAGAGAATGGGAATCATCGGGAAGACGCAGGGGGTAAAGGCCAGCAACAGCCCCAGACCGAAGAACAGCGCCAAAGCGCCGAAGATGCCGGCTTTCGCGAGCCGTGCGGCAATTTGGTCCTGCTCGGATACTCGCGCCTCGCCTGCTGTGGGTTCAGCGGCTGCAACCTGCTGAGTGGCAGCCAGGGTTTGCGCGTCGACCAGTCTATCGGTTGGCGGCAGGGCCAGGGTGACGGTTTTGGTCACCGGCGGATAGCAGATGCCGCGTTCGGCACAGCCCTGGAAGGTCGCGATGAGTTCAATCTCGGCTGCTTCGACGCGAGAGCGCAGCAGCGGAATTTCGCCCGTCACCAGGCCATGGTAGATGGCGACATCGCCGATGCTGCCATCCGGGCGCACGGTGTTGGCTTTGATCTCGGCCTCTGGCAGCTTCAGCTTGCCAAGTTGCACGCCCGCAGCTTCGGCCCGCTCAGGGGACAGCCTAAGCGCGATCATGTCGCGGTACATGAAGGTCTCGGGTGCGATAGTCCAGCGCAGCTCGAGCAGGTTGGGCGACTTGATGTCGGCGGAAAAAACGAAGGCTTCTGCGGCAGGAAGAATGTCGTCGTCAAGCCCTAAGCTTTGGCGAGTGCTGGTGCCGAGTGCCGCGCGCAGATTTGAGGCAGCGACTTTATTGGCGTCCGGGCTGGTCGCCGGACTGACAGTCGGACTCATGACCGGACTCATCGCCGGCAGGGCGACTTCGAGCGCGACCTCTTGTGGCGGATAGCAGAAGCCGGCATCGGCGCAGCCCTGGAAGCGGGCGAGCAGGGTCAGGGGGGCAGCGGTGTTCTCGCCGCGCTCAACGGGAATCCGCACTTCAAGCTGATCCCGATAGATGTCGACCTGGCCAAAGAACTGATCCTGCCTGACCTCAGCCGGCGGCAGCTGCGGCTGACCCAGCGTGACTCCGGGTGTCTCGGTGCGAAAACGCAGTTTGTTCTGGTAGAGGTAATACCCGGGTGCGATCTGCCAGCGCACGACTAGTTCATTCGCGCTCAGGGCCGCGACCTCGGGCTGGAAGGCCTGCTCAACGGGCAGGAAGTCCGCTCGCGCCGGCCCGCCCAGCAGGCAGATCAGCCCCGCGAGCAGCAGCCAGGGACTCAGCCAGCCTGGTGGCGCTGATCTGCGCGCGGGCAGTGCTGATTTGCTCTGGTGCGACTGTGGGTGGGTTTTCACGAGCTTTGGGTGCATGTGTCAATCCATTTCAAATACTGATCCGATCCCGCGATAACAGGCACGACAATGAACTCGGGTACCTCGTAGGGGTGTTCCTTAAGGATGCGTGATTCGAGTTCGCGCAGGCGCGCCTGCGTGGTTTTGATCATCATCAGCACCTCGGCATCCTGGCACAGTTGTCCGTCCCAGCGGTAGCAGGATTTCGCGCCGGGCAGCAGTGATACGCAGGCGGCCAGGCCCTCGTTGACTAGCATGGCGGCGAGACGCTCGGCGCAGTCGCTGTCGGGACAGGTGCAGTAGGCAATGCAGGGCGGCGTTGACATCGGGCGGACTCCCTCGGGCGGCTTGATGAATCTGGGTGCCTGAGCCGGTTATTTTAGACCAAAGCATCGCCGCTGCGCGGGCGCGGGGATTGCACTTGCCGGCTGCCCGGTCTAAGGTCGCCGATCAGTGATCGCTGCTCGGATCCATCTTGGTTCTGGTGGCGATAATTTCTTTCTTCAATCCACTGCCTTGCGAGTTCCTATTGTGCTTTGGTTTCTGTTGATTTTTGTCGGTACGCCGCTGATTGAGTTGTATTTTCTGCTCAAGGTCGGCACCATCATCGGGGCGTTGCCGACCATTCTGCTGTCGATTTTCACCGCAGCCCTTGGCGGGTATCTGGTGCGCGAGCAGGGCCTGTCGGTGCTGATGCGGGTGCGCAGCATGGTCGACCGGGGCGAGGTGCCTGCGTTCGAGATGCTCGATGGTGCCATTTTGCTGCTGTGCGGTTTCTCGCTGCTGTTGCCGGGTTTTGTCACTGACGCCCTGGGCTTTCTGCTGTTGATTCCAGCGCTGCGCCATGCCTTGATCCGCCGCTACCTTGCCGTGCAGCCAGCTGCCGGGGATGTAGAGATCAGAACCAGCCGGCGCGAATACATCGATGCGGACTATCGTCGCGAGGATGATTGAGCGATCTGTCCCAGCAGGTCCAGATAGCGACAGGCGCTGCGCTCGGCCTGGTATTCGCTGACCGCAGCGCGCAGGGTGTCGGCGGGCAAGGGGGCATCCAGCGTCGCCGCCATGGCGGTGGCGAGCGCCTCGGCATCGCCCACCGGCACCAGAGAGCCGAAACGTCCTCGCTGAAGAATTTCGGCCGGACCGCTCGGGCAGTCGGTCGCAACCGCTGGCGTGCCTAGGGCCAGGGCTTCGGTCAGCACATTGGGCGAGCCCTCCCAGGCCGATGACAGGGCGAACAGGCTGGCGCGCGCCATAAAGGGGTAGGGATTGGCGACAAACCCCGGAAGACTGACCGCGTCGTTCAGCCCGCGTTCGGCCACCAGTTGCTCCAGTCCCGGGCGGTTCCCGCCCTCGCCGAGGATGATCAGTCGGCACTCACGCTGCTGGTGTAGCTGGGCAAAGGCGCGGATCAGGGTCGGGAAGTCTTTTTGTCGCTGTAGGCGCCCGACGGCCAGGATTACCGGTGGTTGGATGCGGTCGTTGTCGTCGCGCTCTAGCCAGGGATGATGACAGGGCGCGCGTGCGCGGGCGGCGAGCATCGATGTGATGACCGGGTTGCGCACCACATGGATGCGCTTGGCGGGCACGCCGCTAATGGTTGCGACATCATCGGCAACGCCTGCCGAAACTGCGACGATGGCCTCGAGATGCGGGTAGAGCCAGCGGATGAGGCTGTATCTCAACCAGCGCTCCGGTGGCGAGCGCCCGGCCATGGCGGTGGACAGATGGGTGCCGAGGCGCAGTGCAATGGGGGTCTTTACCCTTGCCAGTGCGCGCGCGATCACCGCGCTGCGCCCGGCGCGGTCCTTGGCCACCAGCAGGGCGGCAGGTTGTGCCTGGCGCAAATAGCGGGCGAGGGCCGGAATGGCGAGTTGGCTGTGGCGCCCGGCGAGTCGAATTTGACGGATGCCGGGCGGCAGTTCTCGCAGATAGGCCGAGTCCGCGCGCAGTAGCAGCAGGTCGATTGCCACCCCCTGGCTGTCGAGGGCTGACAGCAGGTTGACCAGCATGCGCTCGACGCCACCGCTGCCCGAGAAGGATGCAAGCAGGGCAATGGTGTCGAGGCGCGCGTTCCGGGCAGGCTCGCTCATCAATGGGTCAGCCTTGGAAAGGAACCGGCACAAAGCGCTGCTGGCCGTCCTGTTCCAGGCGCAGCAGCACCGAGGGCCGGCCCTGAGAGGCGGCGGCACGAATCATGCTGATAGCCTGTTCCGGGGTGCTGACTGGTTGCTGGCCCACCATCGAAATCACCGCGCCAGCGCGAATGCCGGCCCGGGCGGCCGGGCTGTTGGGCTCGACGTCGGTCACTAGCACGCCCGCAGTGCCGGGGCTCAGGTTGAGCTCGCGCCGTGTCTCGGGCGTGATGGGAGCCAGGTAAACACCCAGGCGCGCCTGATCGCCGTCGTTGGTCAGCCCTGAGTCAGCGAGCTGGGGCTCGGTCGGCATCTGGCCGATGGTAACCGGTAGTGTCAGTCCCTGGCCGCCGCGTATCAGCGCAATTTGCACCTGGGAGCCGGCATCCAGGCTGGCGATCAGGCGCGTCAGGTCCCGGTAGTCCTGCATGACTTGACCGTCAACGCGCAGGATGATGTCCCCATCGCGCAGACCTGCGGCGGCGGCCGGTCCCTCGGGCAGAACCTCGGTCACCAGCACGCCCTGGCGCTCAGACAGGCCAAGGCTTGAGGCGACCTCATCAGTCACCGGCTGAATTTGCACGCCCAGCCAGCCGCGGTCCACGCGCCCCTTGGTGCGCAGTTCGGTCACAATATCTGCCACCGTCTCGGCCGGGATGGCAAAGCCGATACCGATATTGCCGCCGCTCGGTGAGAAGATGGCGGTATTGACACCAATCACCCGGCCGCTGGCGTCGAACAGCGGACCGCCCGAATTGCCGCGGTTGATGGGTGCGTCGATTTGCAGATAATCATCATAGGGGCCGGAGTTGATGTCGCGCCCGCGCGCCGAAATGATGCCGGCGCTGACCGAGCCGCCAAGCCCGAAGGGATTGCCCACTGCCAGCACCCAGTCGCCGACCCTGGCGCCCTCGGCACTGCCGAGCTGCACGGCGGTGAGGGGCGCTGGTGCGTCGATCTTGATCAGTGCCAGGTCGGTTTTTGGGTCGCGACCGAGCAGCTGCGCCGGGTATTCGTCGCCGTTGTTCAAGGTCACCCGAATGCGGTCGGCGCCTTGGACCACATGGTTATTGGTGACAATCAAGCCGGCCGGGTCGATGATGAAGCCCGAGCCTTCGCCCTCGCGCGGCTTGGAGAAATCGGGCTCAGCATGAAAGCGGCGGAAGAACTCCGACAGTGGTGAGTCTTCTGGCAGCCCGGGCGGCAGAATGGAGGGGCCGGACTGCCCGGCTTGGACTGACTGCTCCACATTGATATTCACCACGGCATCCACCACCCGTTCGACGATATTGGCAAAACTTGGTAGCGCCATGGTTGCTGACCCTGGCACAGTGGTACGCATGACGGCCTCGGGTTGAGGCGCGGCGTTCAGATGTCCCGGGATGCTGGCGGCGAGAATGGCCAGGCCGAGCCCGAACAGCACAGCCACTGCCTGGTAGATGACCTGATGGTTGACGGCCTCGCGCTTGGCGGGAGGCTGATGCTTCGCCAGTCGCTCGGGCGCGCCAGCCTTTGAAAGGGTCTGATGCATGGTGTTCATCGCGATTTCCGTCGGTTGGGTGAATTCGTCGTGACAGTGTCATAATGGCAGCCTTGCCGCGTTTTTTCTCCCGCATTACCGATTATTCATGTTCCTGGTTCGCGCGTTCCAACAAAACTCCCGGGCCAGTGAGAGGTCATACTGATGGCAGAGCTGGAACAGATCGAAATGTCGCGCTATCGCGACGAGCTGGCGCACGATTTGCGCCATCTGGTCAAAAAATATTGTCGTATCATGGCCTGGGAGGTCCCAGAGCTGGACGAAAAACGCGCCAACCAACTCATCATCGACGCCATGCGCGGTGCGCTGAAGAATATCGATCAGAATTCTTGAGCTGCGGGAGACGGTTTAGCGCAAGGGTGTTGCGAGTTTGCCCAGCCTGGCAGCGCAGATGATGAAACCCTGGAAATTTTGTTTTGATTTCGCGGGATTAAAGGGTTAACGTGCGGCCTCGCTGGCGTTCGGTGGTGGTTTCGGGCCCTTGTTGCGGTGATCGCAATTGTGGCGATTCCGGTTAGTGTGATCGGATTTGGGATGATGAAACAAATGAACAAATTACCTGCCATGGCTGCCTTGAAGTTGCGCTCTGACGCATTGAATCCAAGAGCTTGGCTCATTAACGCGATGCATATCGGCCTGCTTGGTGCGCTGCTCAGCGGCTGTACTCAAAGTTTGCCGGAGCGCCCTGACAAAGAGGCGCCCGAGGCCGAGGCGACTGAGACTGCTGCGGCTGCCGAGGCGGAGGCGGACAAGCCAGCAGACGAGCCACTGCCCTGGCCGCCAGCCAATGGCGATATTCCGCAGCCACAGGAGGCAGCGGCGGTGGGCAAGATGTTTGAGTGGCGCGGTGGTGGGCGGCGCGTCAGTCGCATTGTGATCGACACCGATACCCAGCAGGCGCGGTTTTTCGCCGGCGAAGACTTGGTCGGCTGGAGCAACGTGGCCACGGGTGTCTCCAGTCATCGCACCCCAACGGGGGAGTTTTCGATTCTCGAAAAAGTGTCGGACAAGCGCTCCAATCTTTACGGGCGCATCTATGATAGCGAGGGCAAGCTGGTCAAGCGCAATGCGAAGGCAGGGCGCGATGCCGTTCCCGCAGGTGGGCGCTTTGTCGGTGCCCGGATGCCCCATTTTCTGCGTATGACCTACGATGGCGTTGGCATGCATGCGGGGCCAATTCCCAGGCCCGGGAGTCCAGCGTCCCATGGCTGCATTCGCATGCCGGCTCAACTGGCCGATGCGCTTTTTGACCATGTCGATGAGGGAGCCCGGGTGACCGTGATCGGCTCTCAGGGGCCGAGTTACGGAAATTATGCCGAGCGTGTGAAAGCGCGCCAGGGCGAGGCTCGCGCACGGCGCGCGGCGGCAAAGGCAAGTCAGGAAGGCGAGCCGCTCGACGGGCTTGACGCTGAGATCGCAGCATTGCGCGGGGAGGAATTTCCGCCAAAGGCCAGCAGCAGCGGTAGCGAGCCTGAAGGCGGCGATAGCCCTGCCGCGCGCCCGAGTGCGACTGAGACCGACAGCGCCAGTGACGCCAATGCATCGGGCGACGCCAATGCATCATCGAGTGACGCCACTGTATCGGGCGACGCCAATGCATCGAGTGACGCTAGCGCCTCGGGTGCCGCCGAGCAAAGCGGCTCGGGCAGTGACGCCAGCGCATCGCCAGCGTCACAGGCGGCAGGCTCGGTCAAGCCGCCAATGCCAGCGACTTAAGCGCCTTGAGCTGATCGCGCACCGCCGCCGCCTGCTCAAATTCCAGCTCGCGGGCGTGGCGGACCATTTGTTTTTCCAGGGTTTTGATCTTTTTGCTGAGTTGCGCCGGGGTTAAGTGCTCCACGGGGCTGGCATCCGCGTCGTCGCGTTTGCCGCGCCGGCTGGGTGCAGGCGCTCCCGGCACTCTGGCACCTTCAAGCACCTCGGCCACCGCCTTGCGGATGGTCTGGGGCGTGATGCCGTGCTCCTCATTGTGCTCGACCTGTTTGGCGCGGCGGCGCTCGGTCTCTTCAATTGCGCGCTGCATCGACTGGGTGACTTTGTCGGCATAGAGAATGGCCTTACCCTGAGCGTTGCGCGCGGCGCGGCCGATGGTCTGGATGAGCGACCCGGTCGAGCGCAGAAAGCCCTCTTTGTCGGCATCCAGAATCGCAACTAGCGACACCTCGGGCATGTCGAGGCCCTCGCGCAGCAGGTTGATGCCGACCAGTACGTCGAATTCGCCCAGGCGCAGATCGCGGATAATTTCTACCCGCTCGACGGTGTCGATGTCCGAGTGCAGATAGCGCACCTTCACGTCGTGATCGGACAGATAATCCGTCAGATCCTCGGCCATGCGCTTGGTTAGCGTGGTGGCCAGAACCCGCTCGTTGGCGGCGACGCGCAGATGAATTTCAGATAGCAGATCATCGACCTGACTCAGTGCCGGGCGGACTTCCACTTCAGGATCAACCAGCCCGGTCGGGCGCACGACTTGCTCAATCACTGCGCCCGACTGTTCGATCTCATAGTCGCGCGGGGTGGCCGAGACATAAATGGTCTGCGGCTGGCGCGCCTGGAATTCCTCGAACCTTAACGGGCGGTTATCGAGCGCCGAGGGCAGCCGGAAGCCATACTCGACCAGATTCTCCTTGCGCGAGCGATCCCCCCGGTACATGCCACCGAGCTGAGGCACCGTGACATGGCTCTCGTCGACCACCACCATGGCGTTGGTGGGCAGATAGTCAAACAACGTCGGCGGCGGCTCGCCGGGACCGCGCCCGGAGAGATAGCGCGAGTAGTTCTCGATGCCGGAGCAATAGCCGACCTCCTGCATCATTTCCAGATCATGAATGGTGCGCTGCTCCAGGCGCTGGGCCTCGATCAGCTTGTTGTTGTCGCGCAGCCAGTTCAGGCGCTGGCGCAGCTCGACCTTGATTTGCTCGATGGCGTTGAGCACGACCTCGCGCGGGGTGGCATAGTGGGTCTTCGGGAACACCGTGAAGCGTGGAACCTTGCGTTGCACTTCGCCGGTTAGCGGATCAAACAGGGACAACTCTTCGATTTCGTCATCGAAGAGCGCCACCCGCAGCGCCTCGTCCTCGGACTCCGCCGGGTAGATGTCGATGATGTCGCCGCGCACCCGGTAGCTGCCGCGAGACAGCTCGATCTCGTTGCGGCGGTATTGCAGCGCGGCGAGCTGGCGCAAAATGGCGCGCTGATCGACCAGATCGCCGCGCGAGAGATGCAACACCATGCGCAAATAGGCCTGCGGATCGCCTAGTCCATAAATCGACGATACCGTCGCGACGATGATGACATCGGGTCGCTCGAGCAGCGCCTTGGTGGCGGACAGGCGCATCTGCTCGATATGCTCGTTGATCGAGGCGTCTTTCTCGATATAGGTATCGGTCGCCGGCACATAGGCTTCCGGCTGATAGTAGTCGTAGTAAGAGACGAAATATTCCACCGCGTTGTGCGGGAAGAAGTCCTTCATCTCCCCGTAGAGTTGAGCGGCGAGCGTCTTGTTGGGCGCCAGAATCAAAGCCGGGCGCTGCAGCTCGGCAATCACATTGGCGATGCTGAAGGTCTTGCCCGAGCCAGTCACGCCGAGCAGCGTCATGCCGGCCTCGCCGTCGGTCAGCCCCTCAACTAGCGCGCGAATCGCAGCTGGTTGATCGCCGGCAGGCTGGAAGGCGCATTCGAGCTGGAAGGCTCTAGTCTGTGTCATGGTGCGGAATCTTGGCGCATCCAAAGGCGTGTGGTGGGGCTATGAGGCTCATTCTATTACCCTGTGTCATGATGATATACCGAAACCCTTTGCGATTTTGGCTCGTTCTGGGTCGGATGACGGCCACGGGGCGCTGTGAATCCATCCATGGAGGCGCGGCGAACGCTTGACTGGACATTCCGCCTGATGGCCAAGCAACCCACCACCACTTGCGATCCCGCGTATCCTCGCGGCATTGGTCGAGCGGGAAGCGCCAAGCCGCTCGCCAAGTCCACCCTAACGCTCATGGTCATGGCCAACCCGGAAGATTAAGCCTGTTGATTCACGGTAAAGGAGACAGACTGATTCGCCGCGCACACCTACACCCTAGCCTGCTGATTACCCTCGGGGCGCTGGCCGCCCTGACGCCCTTCGCGATCGATCTCTACCTGCCCAGTTTGCCAACGCTTGCGCGCGATCTGGGCAGCGACATCTGGCTTGCGCAGTTCAGCGTCACCCTGTATCTGGGGTTTTTCGCCAGCGCTCAGCTGCTGCTCGGGCCCTTGTCGGATGTGCGCGGGCGCCGACCGCTGATCGGCGGCGGGCTAGCGCTTTTCGCCCTCGGCGTCCTGGGCTGCGCGCTGGCCCCGTCGATGACCTGGCTGCTGGTGAGCCGGAGTTTACAAGCAGTCGGCGGCGCGGCCATTGCCGTGACCATCCCGGCATTGGTGCGTGATCGCTTTGCGCATGACGATTATGCGCGGGTGATGACGCTGGTGATGCTGGTCATGGGGCTGGCACCATTGATCGCTCCGAGCCTTGGCAGTCTGGTGCTGTTGGTCGGTTCCTGGCGCTGGGTGTTTGCCACCCTGCTAGGTATCACTCTGGTCACGGCACTGCTGTTTTTGCGTGTGGTGCCGGAAACCCTGCTACCGGCGCGGCGCCAGCTAAGGTTCTCGGATCCGCTGCGTCAATATGGGCGCATCCTGCGCCATCGCCGCGCGCTGGCCTATCTGGGCACGGCCTCGGCGAGCTTTGCCGGACTTATGGGCTTTGTCGTCGGCTCGCCCTACGTCTACATCGAGCTCCACGGCATCTCGCCGCAGGTCTTCGGCCCGCTGTTCGGAGCCAATGTGGCAGCAGCGTTGGTGGTGTCCGTGCTAAACGCGCGACTGATTCCGCGCTTTGGTGCCGAGCGGCTGCTGCAGATCGGGCTTGGCGTGCAGGCGCTCGCCGCGCTCTTGATGCTGGTGCTGACTCAGGTACCCAACCCGAGCCTGTGGCTGATCGCACCCCTAACGGGAGCCTATCTGGGCATGACGGCGCTGGTAATGGGCAATGCCATGGCCGGGTTTATGGCTGACTTTCCCGATCTGGCCGGCACCGCCTCAGCCTTCGGCGGCGCGGTCCGCTTCGGTGCAGGGGCGCTCAGCGGTTCGCTGATCAGCCTCCTGCACGATGGCAGCGCGACGCCGTTACTCGTCGGCATGGGCCTGAGCGGCCTGCTGAGCGGCAGTTGCTATCTTATGGGTACGCGATTTTCGTCTCCCCGAATAGCCGCCTCAGTGAGCGATTCGGAATAGGACAGCTTGGCCTTGGGAGCTATCGATAAGTCGATACTATTGATTGGACGGTATGTCGAAACCCTTTGAGGTTTTGCGTCGTTCTGGGCCGGGTGACGGTCACTGGGGCGCCGTGAATATATCCCTATAGGCGTCCCGGCGGCATCCATGCCGCCGAGATCCCCGTGGTCGTCACCCGACCCAAAACAGAAAGCCCGTTTGCGATTCGTATATCGGAAAACTCAACAATGTTTCTTCCATATAGCACGGCGTTGCAGTTGGGGAAAATACCCTGGGTGACACTCGCGGTGGTCGTTCTTTGTACCCTCATCTATTGGAAGCAAGATCAGAACGAGAAACGAATCAGCTATTCGGTCCATAATTATTGCAGAAGCAATCAGGAACTTTTGCGCTCCGATTTTTTGAAGGAGAATGACGAGTCGGCAATTCTAACTTGCCAGAAGTGGCTTCCACTCATCCATTCGCGTCCGAACCCGGAGGCCTTCTACAATCAATTGCTAGATTCTCCCGATCCCTTGGAGGGCGTGAGTCGGGCAAGATTTGTCGATAACCTGAAGCGTCTTTATCAGCACTTTCTCCAATCCGGGCCTCCGTGGAGCCTGGATGGGGCTTTGATGTATGACCCCTTGGGTTGGAACCCATTCAGGGTGCTTACGTCATCGCTCGCACATGCGGATTGGCAGCATCTGATCGGTAACATGATCTTCTTCATCGCTTTCGCTCCCGCATTGGAATTGCTGGTGGGAGGGAAACTTCGTTACATCGCCATCTTGTTCGCAACAGCCGTTACCGCTGATTGCGCTTACTCTGTCACTGTTCTGCTCGGCGCCGAACCCTTGCCTGCGCTCGGGTTCTCAGGTGTCGTGACGGGCATGATCGGTCTTTCAGCCTTTCTGATGCCGAAGGCTCGCATCAAGACGCTTTTCTGGGTGGGGTTCCCAGTTGGTCATTCTTACATCCCGGCTTGGATTCTTGCGGTGTGGTTTATCGGCTTGGATACTTGGCGTGTCATTTCATCCGCTGATGTCGGTAATGTTCTTGTCATTGCCCACGTTGCCGGTGGATTCACCGGCTATTTAATCGGCGTTTACTTTTTGAAAGAACAACGCGCAATCAACCAAGAAGACCTGGACGAAGAGTTGTGGCGTCAGCAGTGGAGGCGCCGAGACAGGTTTGGAGGGTTCAGTTCATATCGCAAGCGACCGGAAACCTATCAAAACGAGGAGCGGTTGCATCAGGCAAAGCGGGATTACCAGTCCTTTATCGACCGTCTTTTTCAGGCCGTGCGGGTGCGGCGAAATAGCGAGGCGGTGCTGATTCTGCTTGAATATTTCGACCTCTACGCGAGAAATCCCGAAGCCTATGAAGACATATTTCAAGAGATGAAGGATTATGGGAACTATCGTGCCGTGCACTGTGCCGGACGATTGGTGATTTCCCTTTACCTGCGCCAGGGTAAGATCGCCGCTGCCTTTCGCGTCCTGGAGGAGTGCCTGCAAATGTCTGAACATTTTGCCCTCGGCAGCGTCGAGGAGGCAGCCTCACTGTTTCGGTACGCGCAGACCTGTGCTCAACATGAGGTTGCAAAGCAGATTCTAAGGAACGCGCAAGGCAAATATGGTGCAAGCCATGGCGCAATTCTGCGCAGAATGGCGCGCCAATCAAGCACAACAGCTTGAATCAGTCGAGCTGTTTTCGAATCGCGTGAATTTTTGTCAGAATGATAAAGACCCCAGATGCCAGCGGCGGGGACGCAAATGTTCTTGCGGCACTCCTGCTGACCGCGAGAGTGCGTTCTCGTGCGCCTTCGCGATCGGCAGATTTCAACGGGTAAATTACCCACACACAAGCGGAATCCCTGTATGACTCGTCGTTTTTTCAGCTTGCTGATGCTAGCGCTGCTGGCAACCACATTGAGCACATGTACTGGGCCTGCGGCCAAGAAGGCGTCAAAACAGGCCGGCGCGACTGAGAACAGGATCGCACGGTGCGAGACTAGAAGTTGTTTTCTGGGGTTGCTGGAGTATGGCGGGCAAATATTGCTTGCCAAGGAGCAACCAGATGGCACCTTTGAAGAGGTCTATCAGGTTCGGCGCAAGAAGGGCTCGACCCTGCGTTCCTTTACCCATGGCATCCTCTCCGTTGCGACTCTGGGAATTTGGAACTTGGTGGGCAGCCCGATCGAAGGCTTTATGTCGTCGAGTGATTTTATCGTGTTTCGGGTGACCTATGACCCGCAAGGACAACCGATCAAGGTCGAAATTCAGGGCGGCTGAGAGAAATCCGGCATTCTTTGCAATACGGCGTTGCTATGCCGAAACCCTTTGAGATTTCGGCTCGTTCTGGGCCGGGTGACGGCCACGGGGGGCGCCGTAAATCCATCCATGGAGGCTTCCCGGCGGCGTCCTGCCGCCGAGACCCCCGTGGCCGCCGCCCGACCCAAAACCGAAAACCCGTTTGCGATTGGTATATCTGGCCACTTCCTTTCAGCCAATTGGGCACAAGCATGATTCGCCGTGACGGACAGAAACAGAGTGCAGGCCCTGGCATCGCGCGCCCGTTGTTCTGCGACTGGCATCGGGAGTTACTTGACCGCCGCGCCTTTCTTGCCCGCTGCGCTGGGGTCACGGTCGCCGGGCTTTTTGCGCCGGCCCTTGCAGCCACCTCTGATGCAACCATGCCGCTGAGCGAAGCCGAGCGCCTGGCGCTCATCGACGCAGTGCAGCTGCATCTGTTCCCGTCCGAACCCGCCGCTCCAGGCGCGCGGGAAATCAATGCGCTTAACTATCTGCGCTTTGTGCTGGCCGATGCCAGGACCGATGCGGATGAGCCGGCGTTTATTCTCAACGGCGCCGGCTGGCTGGAGGATCTGAGCCGACAGCGCACCGGGCAGTCTTTTCTCAACCTCGACAGCGATGCGCGCGAGTCCCTGCTGCGCGAGACCGCCGCGAGCGATGTCGGTGAGAACTGGCTTTCCACGCTGCTGCTCTATCTCATGGAAGCCCTGCTGACCGATCCGGCCTATGGCGGCAACCCGAATGGCATCGGCTGGCGTTGGCTCGAACATGTCCCCGGCTATCCGCGCCCGGATGCCGAGACCATCTACCCGAGGCTGCCCTTGTGAGCGACACCGACTGCGATGTCTGCATCATCGGCAGCGGTGCTGGCGGTGCGCCCGTGGCCTGGCGTTTGGCGCAGGCAGGTCTTTCGGTGCTCGTGTTGGAGAAAGGCCCTTGGCTTGCAGACCAACATTTTCGCAAGGATGAGCTGGCCTGCTGTCGGCGTCCGGTCTATACCCCAGAGAAGCGTCTCGAGCCTCATGTAGTCGAAGACCGCAATGCGGATGGCGACTGGACCGCGACGCCGACTTCAGAGTCCGGCTGGGACTTCTGGAACGGTAATCTGGTTGGTGGCTCGAGCAACCTGATGAGTGGTTTTTTTCATCGGCTCAAGCCGGTGGATTTCCGTCAGCTCGAAGCATTTGGCCCCATTGATGGCGCCAACCGCGTCGATTGGCCAATCGGCTATGACGACCTAGAACCTTACTATGATCAGGTCGAACAGCTGGTCGGCATCTCCGGGGCCATAGCGAAGCACCCCAACATCGAACCGCGTTCAAGCGCTGATTTTCCCTATCCGCCAACGCTCGAACATCCAGTGTCGGCCTGGATCGGCCAAGCCTGCGAAAACCTCGGCTATCACGCCCTGCGCGTGCCGCGCGCCATCCTGTCGCGCCCGGCTTTGAGGCGGCGTTCCTGCGAGTATTCCGGTTACTGCGGCAGCTTTGGTTGTTCAAGCGGCGCCAAGGGTGGTGCGCGCGCGGCCTGGCTGGCACCGGCACTGGCCACAGGGCGCTGCGCCATTCGCTCCCATGCGCAAGTGCTGCGGTTGATTAGCGATGCGCGCGGCAAGGTAATCGCGGCGGAATACGCAGATGCCGAGGGCCAGCGCCGACAGGTCACCGCCAAGCGCTTCGTGGTGGCCTGCCAGGCGGTAGAGACCAGTCGGCTGCTGCTCAATTCCACCGGGCCGAAGTTTCCCCAGGGTCTGGCCAACAACTCCGGTCAAGTGGGCCGCAATCTGCTGTTCTCCGCCGGCGGTTCGGGCTCCGGTGACTTGGAATACGATGCCCTTGGCCCGGAACGCGCGGCGGCTCTGAAGACCATGGGACCCTTCGTGAACCGTGCGCTCGATGACTGGTATGTCATCAAGGATCAGTCCTTCGCCGCCGGGCCGCACAAGGGCGGGATTGTGGAGTTCATGCTCGCGCATCCCAACCCTACCGGCCTGGCCAATCGGGCCAAGTGGCGCGATGGTGAACTCCTCTGGGGCCTGCCGCTCAAGCGTCGGCTGGAGCAGTGGTTTCGTGCGGATCGGACCCTGCGCTTTGAGGTCTTCTGCGACTGGCTGCCCAACGACGATTGTTTTGTCAGCCTCGACCCCTCGGTGAAAGACCGCTGGGGTCAGCCGGTCGCGCGCATCCGCATCGGCCATCATGCGCAGGATTTGAAAGTCGGGCGCTATCTGGCCGACAAGGCCGAGCGGGTATTAAACGAACTGGGAGCCGCGCGGGTGCGTTCAAGCATCAGCGGCTCCCCGCCGCCCAATCTGATGGCCGGTGGCTGCCGCTTTGGCACCGACCCCAAGACCTCGGTGCTGGATGCTGACTGCCGCGCCCATGAGGTCGAAAATCTTTATGTCACCGACGGCAGCTTCATGCCCACCGGTGGCAGCGTGCCCTATACCTGGACTATCTATGCGAATGCGCTGCGGGTGGCGGAGCGGATGCTGGGGGAAAAGCCGACCGGTCGCAGCTCATGAATGCAGGGATGACGACCGCAATGCGAGGAGTGATTTCAGAGGAGTGCGGACTGAGTGAAGACTAGCTCTGAAAAGGACCTAATTTGACCAGGATATCTCCGCCGTTGATTTGAGTACACTGATTAGCATTTCTGGTGCGATCAGCCAAGTCGCCCAGAATGCGACATGGAGACAGACGATTAGCCAGTAGGTGATTTGGTAGCTCGTCTTCACCGTCTTGTGGCGCATGCTCTTTTGGGCGAGATAGGCGCCTGGCCATCCGCCCAGGGCTTCCAGTAAGTGCAGCGAACTCTCGGGGATTCGCCAGGTATTGCGAATCGCGCTGAGCTTGTCACGTGCATAAGCGAAGAATGCGATCAGACTCATCAAGGGATAAGCGATCAGAGGGATCGGCGTTACCGGGATCATGATGACAGCGCCCGTGAGGCAAAAGAGGGCGAGAAAACCGACGAAAACGCTCTGCGCATTGATCGGGATGGCCCTTAAGCTCTGGTCGCGTCGTCGGCTGTCTGTTCTCGTTGAGCGATGCTCTGCGTTTTCCTCGCGAGGTCGAGATCCGAGCCTATTGCGGCGCGCGTGCTGCGGTGGATGCTCGATCTGCTGCTCGACCATGGTCTTGTTGACGGAGCCTGGCTTTCCAGCAGCAGGCACGGCCTTCAAAGCGCGCATGCCGCGTCCCTTGGGATCCTCGGTCAGGCTGAAGATCACATCGGTTCCGACGCTCAGCGGACGTCCGTTGGGCAATGCGGTGACATGAACGAAAACATCCTTAGAGCCGTCGCGAGGTCTGATGAAGCCGAATCCTTTTCCCTGTTCCCAGCGGATGATGGTTCCTTCGCGTAGCGCGCCCCGGTCGGTTTTCATGTCCGTTCCGTGCTCCTTAAATCAAGATTTGGTTCTCTCGATTTTACCAAACACTGTGGTTAAAATAAACACTGCGGTATAACCATGGCGGAACGCAAATCCGGTCTTTAGCAGATAGCGCCGTGCTTCGATCCGTCAGACTCAGCGCCCGTTCAGGTGCTTTTTTTAAGCAGTATGCGCCGCTTTTGTGGTTGCCAGTTGCAGGACTTGTTGTGTCAGGCGCGCGATGCGCTTTTGATCGTAACCGAGGCGTTTTCCGGCGTGCTCAATGCTTTTCAGCTCTTCACGCGACAGGTTGCCATCGGCCAGGGCGAGTCGGATCAGTGTCTTCAGGTGTTCTTCGCTGGCAATGCGGCTTGGCGGGCCTGCGCTGCCCATGTCTTTCGCCTTCGCCAGCATGGTCGCGAAATGTGCGTCATTCCAGCCCTGCTTACGCGACCAGTCGCGCAGAAATTTTTCTTCCTTGGGATCGAACTGGCCATCGGCGAACACCAGCTTGGCCAGTTCGATGAACTCCAGTTCCGTCATGTCCAGGGTCTCGAGTTGAGGCCCGTACTGGGTTTGCAGATCTTGGTAGACCGCTTTCCGGGTCTGTTTCTTGCGCTGACGCAGAGCAATGATGCCGACGATCAGCAGGGCCGCCAATACCGCCGGGACCAGTGGGTTGGCCAGGAAGAAACCACCAAGCATGGTGATGAGTATGAGTGGGATGCCCAGCACCAGGGAAAGAACAAAAGCCCCGGATCTGGCGATGTTGCCAATGACAGGAACGGAGTAGAGAACTCCCAGGATGGTGCTGAAGAAGATATTGAAGCCCAGGATGACCGCCACTGACGCCAGACCCCGAACAATCCACTTTAACCGGCTGATATGGGCCGCCATGGTCGCCAGTGCGGTCTCGCGCTCGCCAGCGACCAGATGGTGCAAAATTCCGCTGTCCTGGATAAGATCATTGATCATGCCGGTGCGCGCCTGGGATGTATCGGCTACGCCACGTCCAGCTGCCGCCTTGCCAAAATAAGTGGCTGTCGCTGGCACTGGAATGCCAGTGTAGCGCACTCGTTCATCGCCGAGATTGTCGGACTGTCCTTTGGAGAGGTAGAGATACCCGCCCTGGTCTTGCAGTGCCGAGTGCGTTACCTGCAAATCCTGAGGTGATATTTCCACGGTTTTATCAACAAATTCAATACGTGCGCCATTGATGGCCAAGTCCCCAAGGTCGTACTGCGCCAGAGTAAATGTGCGCGAAGAAAGCTGCTGACGGATCCCCTGGTTGCGGGAATTGCTCTCCACGCTGCTCATCCACCGGCGCGTCCATGTCACGTGATCATCAGAGTCCGTGTCCTTGTCCCAGGCATAGATCTCGGCGCTGCGGCGCACCATTAGATAGCCGGTGAAGGTCTCGACATAGTCGCCGTCCATGACCAGTCCTTGATCCATATTTCCGGTATAGGAAAAGCGCTGCTCGGAGACCAAATCACGCGGAGATTGGACGCTCTGGGTTTGTTGCGCGGCCTGGTGATAGTCGAAGCGGGTCTCGTTTTTCCAGATGGCTCCCAGGCCGATGAACACGATGGCGGGACCGAGCAGAAGGCCTGCCCAGCGGTTTTTCTTATCTGTTGCCATGGTGCGTACCCCCCTAGGATTTGCAGGACTCTAAAAAAACATTCGTCAGATCATGGCTGATCTAGGCTGGCTGACGAAAACCTAGCATCCTTTTTTGGGCGGGACAACAGTCCTGTTTGCACCCTTACATGGACCGCCTGACGCTCATGGTCCCGGCCACCCCAGAGAATGAATCCATGTGATTCACGCTATACCAATCGCAAACCTTCACGCTTCTGGTGCGGAATCTAGGTCCGAATTGCCCTCTGTGCCAATCTGCTTGCGACACCGACGGGTGCTGTGCGAGCCTTCTGCTCTGGCTGGCTTTGCGGCGTGACGGCCTGAGACATGGGGCATGATGCTCGGCTATGATTGTGGCATCTGAGCGCCTTCCTGCATCGGTCCGCATTGTCGCGTTGGTGTTGCGGTGGCGCGCACCTGATCACTCTGTCCAACTTCAAGGTGTCAAACAACCATGACGATCAAGCTCTCTGCCCGGGTCCAGGCGGTCAAGCCCTCGGCCACTCTTGCGATTACCGCCCGTGCCAAGGCGCTGCGCGCGGCTGGTAAGGATGTGATTGGCCTTGGTGCCGGCGAGCCGGATTTCGACACGCCGGCCCATATCAAGGAGGCCGCGATCAAGGCCATTCGCGATGGCTTCACCAAGTATACGGCGGTCGATGGCACCACCGAGCTGAAAGCAGCTGTGGTGGCCAAGTTTGAGCGCGAGAATGGGCTGCATTTTGCTGCCGATCAGATTCTGGTGTCCTGCGGCGGCAAGCAAAGCTTCTATAACCTGGCCCAAGCGGTGCTTGATCCGGGCGATGAGGTGATTATTCCTGCGCCTTACTGGGTGTCTTATCCCGATATGGTATTGCTGGCGGGGGCCGCGCCGGTGTTTGTGCATGCGGGAGCGGAGCAGCAATTTAAGATCACTCCGGTGCAATTGCGCTCGGCCATGACCGAGCAAACCCGGCTGGTGGTGATTAACAGCCCGTCGAACCCGACCGGCATGGCATACAGCGCCGATGAACTCAAAGCGCTTGGTGAGGTACTGCGGGAGTTTCCGCGCGCACTCATTGCCACGGATGACATGTACGAGCATATCCGCTGGCGGAAAGACGAGCCCTTTGTCAACATCCTCAATGTTTGTCCAGATCTTGAACCGCGCACCATGGTGCTCAATGGCGTGTCCAAGGCTTACTCCATGACCGGTTGGCGCATTGGTTATGCAGGTGGCCCCGAGCCAATCATTAAGGCGATGAAAAAGGTCCAGTCGCAGAGCACCTCCAACCCGACCTCCATCTCTCAGGTAGCGGCGCAGGCGGCGCTTGAGGGCTCGCAGGAATGCATTCTGGAGATGGTCGCGGCCTTCAAGGAGCGTCACGATCTGGTGGTTGATGCACTTAATGGCATGCCTGGCATTGACTGCATGGCGACCGATGGCACTTTTTATGTGTTTCCAGAGGTGCAGGGGCTGATTGATGGTCTGAAGTCGGTCAGCACGGATCTTGAACTCGCGGAGTATCTGATTGAGCAGGCCGGCATCGCCTTGGTGCCGGGCTCGGCGTTCGGGCTCAATGGGTGCGTGCGCATTTCCATCGCTACCAGCCGTGACAATCTTGAGCAGGCGATGGAGCGGCTTGCCAAGGTGGCAGAGTTGGCTCAGGGGGGCTGAGCCGGCCTCATTTACTGTGAATCACTCAGATTCATTACCCTGGGTGGTCGGGACCATGAAGGTTATCCAGCTCAATCGCTGCTTGCTTGCTCTTCTGCCCGCGCGGTAATGGTGCCGTCTGCCAGGCGGATGCTCAGGCGCGCGTTTGGTTGCACTTGATGGCGGCTTTTGAGGAGTTTGCCGTCGCTACTGCTTACGAGCGCGTAACCGCGGCCCAGGGTCGCCAGTGGGCTGCGGGCATTCAGAGCGGCGCTGATGGCCTGCAGGCGCTGGCGGCGCTGTTCGATCAGCCTTTGCGCGGCTGCGCTCAGTTGGCCCTGGAGTCTGTCGCTGTGGTTGCGTTCGCGCTCAATGGTGCGGGCCGGGGTGGCAATGGCCAGGCGCTGTTGTAGGTGATTCAGTCCGTCATGCTGGCGCCGCAGGATGCGTCCCTGTATCTCGCACAGGCGTTGCTCGAGCCGATCAAGTCTTTGTGCCTGCTGTTGCAGTTGGTTGCGGGGATGCAACAGGCGCAGATGGCGTTCGGTGTTAATCAGGCGGCGTCGGACTTGGTCCAGCCAGGTTTGGGTCTTGGCCACCAGGCGACCTTCCAGGCCGAGCAGGCGCTCGCGCATGGCGAGCTGTGCCGGTGTGGCGCATTCAGCCGCAGCCGAAGGGGTCGCGGCACGGCGATCAGCGGCCAGATCGGCCAGGCTGAGGTCGACTTCATGACCGATGCCTGTCAGCACTGGGATGGCGGAGGCGCGAATCTTGCGCACCAGGCCTTCGTCGTTAAAGGCCATCAAGTCTTCAAAGGAGCCTCCGCCGCGCGCCAGGATCAGCAAATCGCAGTCAGCGCGTGCGTTGGCGCGTTCTAGCGCGGTGATCAGGCTCTCGGCCGCACCTTCGCCCTGGACCTGCGCCGGATAGATGAGTAACGGCGTGAGTGGCCAGCGCCGCCCGAGCACCGTGAGCAGATCATGCAGCGCGGCACCGCTCGCTGAGGTCACCAGGCCGATCTGGCGCGGCAAGGGCGGCAGCGGGCGTTTGCTGGATTCATCGAACAAGCCCTCGGCGGCAAGGCGTCTTTTTAGTGCCTCAAGTGCCATGCGCAGCGCGCCTTCACCGGCCGGCTCGGCATGCTCGACGATCAACTGGCAGTCGCCGCGTGGCTCGTAAAAGGCCAGGCGCGCGCGCACCAGCAGTTGCTGGCCATTTGCGGGCGTGACAGCAGCGAGCAGGCGCTTGTTGCGGAACATGACGCAGCGCATCTGTGCGGCTTGATCCTTGAGGCTGAAATACAGATGCCCGGAGGCCGGGCGCGCCAGATTGGAGACCTCGCCCTGCACCCATAGCAGCGGAAAACTGCCCTGGAGTACGGCGGACAGTTCGCGGTTTAGCCTGGAGACGGACCAGATATCTCGGTTAAAGTCAAGAGCGGGCGGTTGTTTGTCGTATGTCATGTCGCATGGGGCGATGGTTGGTTGCGGGCGTGCCAGGGAGCATGCTAAACAGTTCTTTTGCGCATTGAACGCATTTTACTCCGACTTTGGCAATGTTCTGGGAGGGGGAGGTTATGCATGAGGTTAGAACAGCAAGACGTTGCTGACGCGGCTTGCGGTGAATCCGCGCTTGAATACCCTGATGATGATCCGGTGCAGCCCTTAGGCGAGGACGAAGCGCCAGATCTGATCGCGGAAGCCGGTTCGGAATCCGTCCCGGAGGAGCCTCCGCCTCCACCGCTACCGATTCGGGTGCTTCTGGTCGATGATCATGTGATGGTGCGCGACGGGCTGGGTGCGTTGCTGCGGGGGGATCCCAGCGTCGAACTCATCGGCGTGGCTGGCGACGGCGATGAGGCCGTGCGCATGAGTGAGGAACTGGAGCCGGATGTGGTGGTGCTGGATGTTTGTATGCCCGGCATGAATGGCATCGAGGCGGCGGCGCGCATTCGTGCCCTGTCGGCCGGGGTGCGGGTGATTGCGCTCTCGGCACATGGCGATCAGAGCTTCGTGCAGCAAATGGCCGCCGCGGGCGCGACGGGGTTCGTGCAGAAGGACCAGTCGGTCGAGGATCTGCTTGACGCCATTCGGCAGGTCAAGTTGGGCGAAGCATTTTTCTCGCGCGCGCCTGAGCCAGCCGAGGAGGCCGGCTTCAACCGGCTGTCCGCGCGCGAGCGCGCCTTGCTTGAAGCCATGGCGCGCAACAGCGCGCTGCGCAATATCGCCGAGGACATGGGCATCAGCACCAAGACGGTTGATACCTACCGCCGGCGGATTATGAAAAAGCTTGGCTTTACCACGCCTGATGAGTTGCTGCGCTATGTCACGGCGCTTGGTGTGGGTGTGGGTGTGGGTGCGCGAGCGCATCGATCAGAGACTGGCGTTTGACCGGAGCCAGAGGCGTGCCGGTTTTATCGCTAAACCAGTGCATCAAGGGGGAGTCCCGCACCGGCCATTGGCCCTTGCGCTGGTTGGTGGGTTGGGCGCCGGCAAATAGCAGATAGCCGTATTTTCCGTAATGTGGCAGCTTGCGCGCCAGCCCGGCGATGGCGGCTGGGTCCTGTGCTGCGAGCCACCCCATTGGCCGAGAGTCCCTTGAGGCAGGCGCGGCACTATCGCTGCCGCCCGGTTTCGCGCCCGTTGCCGCTGGTCCGGCAGCGCCTGGATTGGAAAAGCGCGTCAGCACCGGAATTTGGTCTTTAACAAAGGCATCCTCGCCACTCAGCTTGACCAGCCGTTGTGCGGTGTTGATTTGGAAATTGGTGCTGTCGCGACTGAACTCAGGCAGAAAACGGTTTTCCCAGCCTAGCAGCCAGACTGCCCCGGAGGGTAGCTGTTCGATGTCGGCATCCGACAAAATACGCCAGTGCGGCTGGCCTTTTTGCCAGTCATCGGCGAGTTGCCGGTAGGCGCGCAGCAGCTCCGCCGGGGCCGCTGCGGGCAGGATCAGGGTGCCAGCTTCCGCGCCGAACAGGTTGCTCAGGCTGACGGGGGTTTCGCCGGGCTCTAGCATACGGAAGCTGTCGAATACTGGATCGACGGCCAGTCGCAGCGGGGGCTGATCGAGCGTCAAGGCAAAGGACCGCTCGCGCTCGCCGTTGAATGCAAGCCAAAGGCTATGAGGTGCGCCCAGGCTGTCGTGCACGATGACCGGCACCCGCAGCGGAAAGGGCGGTTCGGATTGCAGTTGTCGCACCCCAGCGCTGACCCGATAGCGCCCGTCGGGCTGCTGGTGCGATTCAACCCCCTCAAGACTCAGACGCAGGGCGCCCGGGCGTTTTGTCCAGGCGCTGAAAAATGCGTTCAGATCCTGTTCGCTGGTTTGCTCAAAGGCCTGCTGGATATCCTGCCAGCTCGCGGATTGGAATTTGTTCTGCGCATAAAACAGCCGCAGGCCGGCGATGAAGGGCGCATCGCCCAGCAGCTGGCGCAGCATGTGAAAAACCATCAGCGATTTGCCATAGCCAATGGCCTGCGAGGCCTGACTGTGGCGGGCGCGAAAATCGATCAGGGGCATGTCGCTCCCGGCGCGGACATAATCGGCATAGGCCTTGAGCTGATCACGCCGATAGGCGCTGCCCTGGCCGACGAGCGCTTTGTTTAGATGGTCGGCTAGATAGGCTGTCAGCCCCTCGCTCCAGTTGCCGCTGTCCCAGTCAACGAAGACGCCATTGCCCCACCAGTTGTGCAGAATTTCGTGTGGGTAGGAGCTGTGCAGGATAAAGGGCAGGCGCAGCACTTGTGGGCCAAGCAGGGTGAAGGAGGGCATGCCATAACCGCTCTCCCAAAAGTTCTCGACCAGGGCGAACTTGGAATAGGGGTATTGGCCAATCAGGGTGCTGTAGCGCTTGAGATAGTCGCGCGTGGCGTCAAGGTAGCGCTTGGCGAGAGTGTCGTCCTTCTCGCGCAGCCAGGCCTGGATGTCCACCCCATCGGCCGCCTGCTGATAAAACTCAAAGGGTGCGGCGATCAGGTAAATTTCATCCTGTGGATGGGATTCCTGCCAGTAGACTTGAACCGCCGAATGCTCATGGCTCGGCGCCTCCCCGGCGGATGAATCTGCTGTGTCGGGGGTATCGTCTGCGCCCAGCGGCGGGACTTGGCCAGGCCCGACACCCTGGGACACCGCACTCCAGCCTGCGGGGAGACCGACTGCCAGGGTGAAGGAATCCATGGTATTGTCCAGGCGCGGATACCAGCCGCTGTAGCCGCTTAGAAACACGCCATCCGCTGAAATAGTGCCGAGCGATTGCTGGCGCGAGCGGCCCATGCCTTCTGTGAGTTCCTGCAACCCGTGGCGAATGCGCCCGCGATAGTGCAGACTGATCTCGGTGGCCGGGCTTGGTAACTCGGCGCGATAAAAATGCAAGTGGCCGTGGCTGCCAGTCAGGTGCAACCGCCCCGCGCTCGCCAGCTCGGGGTGCAGATTTCGATGCAGGGCGAAATTCACCTCCCGCATCGGCTCGGGCAGCGTCAGCCGGTCGTTGGCGATGATCTCGCCCGCGCGCGGATTGAGTTTCACCACAAGCGCATGCGCGCTGGTGCGAACCTGGTCGTTGCCAGGGGGGGGAGCGGCTTTGGCCGGGATCGGCAGCAACACTGCAACCAGCAGCACAACCAGGCCGGCGAGCCATGACTGCTGCGGTGCGCTGCCAGGAAAAATCGGGCAAATTCGAGTGTGGGGCATCGTTCTCATCGAGCATATTGGCCGTTGAACCGATCAACTCCGAGCAAGTTTGGGGTTGTACCCAGTACCGCGCAACCTGATGTATACCGAAACTCCTTGAGATGTCGGCTCGTTCTGGGCCGGGTGACGGCAAGGTGGGTGGCAACTGGGGACACCGTGAATACATCATGGTTAGTGTCACCCAGCATCTTAGGGTATCGTCCAGCGCGCGGTCATCAGTCTTTCATCGCGGAGGAATCAGACCTGTGTTCAGCCACTCCCGCTTCTCCGGGGCGTTGCGCCACTGGCGCGCGTCCATGCTTGGTCTCCTCCTGATGTGCTTTCCGTTGTTTGCAGTCAGTGCGCAAGTGCCGCCGGGTGTCGCCATGGACGCGGAGGCAGCCACAGCCGAGCAAGCCGTCGCGAGCACCCAGGTGCTTGACATGACCAGCCTGGTCGGGCTTGAGGATCTGATCGAGCGCATTGCCGATCAGGATGCTGTGTTTATCGGCGAGACGCACGACAGCTATGCCGATCATCTCAACCAACTGGCCATCATCGAGCGACTGCACGCGCGTGGCAAGCCGCTGGCGATCGGGATGGAATTTTTCCAGCAGCCGTTCCAGTCAGTGCTCGATGCCTATGTCGCGGGCGACATCAGCGAACAGGATATGCTCAAGCAGACTGAATATTTTGACCGCTGGCGCTTCGACTACCGGCTCTACCGCCCCATTTTGCACTTCGCGCGCGAGCATGGCATCGCGCTGATCGCGCTCAATGTGCCCAAGGAGTTGACCGAAAAAGTCGGCGGCCAGGGGCTCGATGCCCTGTCAGCCGAGGAGCGCGCCCGGCTGCCGACGCAACTCGATGCGTCCGATCCTGCTTATCGGGAGCGTATCAAAGCCGTCTTTGATCTGCATCCGCAAGGCCCGGATAGCGACTTCGAGCGTTTTCTCGCGGTGCAACTCCTGTGGGACGAGGGCATGGCGGAGCAGGCGGCGCGCTATCTGGAGATGCACCCTGGGACGACCCTGGTTGTGCTGGCCGGTAGTGGACACATCGAATATGGTCAGGGCATCCCGCAAAGGCTCAAGCGGCGCCGTCCGGTGGAAATGGTTACCATTTTGAACGGCACCCATTATGCCTTTGCGCCTGAGCGGGCCGATTATCTGCTGTTTCCGCAGCCCGCAGAATTGCCCGAGCGTGGCCTGCTTGGCGTCATGCTGGATATTGAGTCGGACGGCGAGGGTATTGGCATCCAGGGCTTTGCGGCTGAGAGTGGTGCCAGGGACGCTGGGCTCAAGGAAGGCGACCGTCTGGTGCGCATTGGCGAGCGCACCATTGAGGACTACGCCGATGTGCGCATCGCTATGATCGACGCCACACCGGGGGAACGCTTGGTCGTGGAAGCTTTGCGCCCGGGACTCATCGGCGAGCCCGAGCGCCTGATGGTGACGGTGGAACTGCATTGACCGCCAATCCAGCGGCAAACCCGGCAGCCAATCCGGTAGACAACCCGGCAATTGGCACCGGCCCCGAACTCTTGGCGCCGGCCGGCACCCGACGCAATCTCGACTATGCGCTCGCCTATGGTGCCGACGCCGTCTATGCCGGCATTCCGCGCTACAGCCTGCGGGTGCGCAACAACGATTTTACCGGCAAGAATCTGATCACCGGCATTCGCGCCGCCCATGCGCTCGGTCGTCGCTTCTATCTGGCCGTAAATCTGGTGCCCCATGGCGCCAAGCTGCGCACCTTTGTTGAGGATTTGCGCCCCATTCTGAGCCCGGATGATGCAGCCGATGTGCCCGATGCGCTCATCATGTCCGACCCCGGGCTGATCGATCTTGTTTGCCAGCACTGGCCGGATATGCCCATTCATCTGTCGGTGCAGGCCAATACCACCAATGCGGCGGCGGTGCGCTTTTGGCGGCGACAGGGGATTGCGCGGGTGATTCTGTCGCGCGAGCTGTCGCTGGCGGAAATTGCCGAGATTCGCCAGCAGTGCCCGGATATCGAGCTGGAAGTCTTTATCCACGGCGCACTTTGTATCGCCTACTCCGGGCGCTGCCTGCTGTCCGGTTACTTTAATCATCGCGACGCCAATCAGGGCAGTTGCACCAACGCCTGTCGCTGGGAATACCGGCTTGGAACCGCCGCCCAGGCTGATCAGGGCTACGTGCTCGAAGAAGCGCAGCGCCCCGGCGAACTGCTGCCGGTGTTCGAGGACGAAAACGGCACCTACATACTCAATGCCAAGGATCTGCGCGCCGTCGAGCATGTTGCCGCGCTGGTCGATATCGGCATTGATTGTCTGAAGATTGAAGGGCGCACCAAATCCCACTACTACAGCGCTCGTGCCACCCAGGTCTACCGCCAGGCCATCAATGCCGCCTGTGCCGGTCTCCCCTTTGAGCCACGCTGGCTGGAGCAGCTCGAGGGTCTGGCCAACCGTGGCTACACAGCCGGGTTTTTCCAACGCCACGCGCCCGAACAGTTGCAGAACTATCAGGACGGCGTCTCGCGCAATGTTGGCGCCATATTTGTCGGCGAGGTGACTGACTATGATGCTGCGGCCGGTCTCGCCGAGATCGCGGTCAAAAACCGCTTCGCGCGCGGTGACCGGCTCGAACTGCTCACGCCCGCCGGCAACCATGCATTCGCCTGCGATCAGCTGACAGACAGTCAGGGCCAGCCGCTCGAGGTTGCTCCCGGCTCGGGCTGGAGCGTGCGCCTGGGCGTGCCGGCGATGGCCCAGAGCGCCGGGGTCGGTCAGTTTGGTCTGCTGACGCGTCGGTTGTGAGCCTCTCGTCTGGCCATCAAGCCATTCCTGTCCAGTGACATGAATCTTGTTGTTCTGGTCATCAGGGTTTTGCAAATGGCCTGGACTCGAGCGCGAGGGCTAATACCCCGCAGCGCATGGCTGTACCGGCGGCCTCTTCTGCGCCTGAGCGCTTGGCTGTGGCATAATCCAGGGCTTGTTTTTTTGGCTTTCGCGATGGCTCATGTCCGTACCTGACGTCAAACTCGCTGCTGCGCGCGGTCTGCGATTGCGCGAGCGCCTGCGTGCATACTATGAACTCGTGCGCCTGCATCGGCCGATTGGCATTTTTCTGCTGATGTGGCCGGCGCTCTGGGCGCTCTGGATTGCCGGGGACGGGCAGCCGCCCTGGGCTGTGGTGGTGATCTTTGTGCTCGGCGTGGTGCTGATGCGCTCGGCCGGTTGTGCCATCAACGACTATGCTGATCGCGACTTTGACGGCCATGTGCGGCGCACCATGGCGCGGCCGCTGGCGGCGGGGATTATCCGCCCGGGTGAGGCGCTCGGGGTCTTTGTGGTGCTTTGCCTGCTGGCCTTTGCTCTGGTGCTGATGCTCAACTGGCAGACGGTGGCCCTGTCCTTTGTTGCGGTGGGGCTCGCGGCCATCTATCCCTTCATGAAGCGTTTCACCCATCTGCCGCAGGTGTTTCTGGGCGCGGCCTTTGGCTGGGCGGTGCCCATGGCCTTTATGGCGATCAATGGCAGTATTCCCGGCTTCGCCTGGCTGATTTTTATTGCCGCTGTGGTCTGGGCGCTGATCTACGATACCCAGTACGCCATGGTTGATCGCGAGGATGATCTCAAGATTGGCATTAAATCCACTGCCATCCTCTTCGGCCAACAGGATCGACTGGTGGTTGGTCTGCTGCAGGTGCTGATGCTTGCGCTGCTGGTTGGGGTCGGGCTGGGCGCGGGTCTGGGCTTTGCTTACTACGCGAGCCTTGCGGTGGCTGCGGGGCTGGCCCTCTATCAGCAGTGGCTCATCATTGGGCGCGAGCCCGAGCGCTGTTTTCATGCGTTTTTGAACAATAATTACTACGGCATGGTCGTGTTCGCAGGGGTCGCAATCAACTACCTTACTCTGAAACAGCAGATTCATTCTCCGGGGTGGCCGGGACTATGAACCTTATTCAGAGGGTGGCTGGCTTGACCGGTCGCGGATCGGCTGTGCGCGGCAACCTTCGCTCAAGAAGAATTATCCGCAGAGAGGAAACTGCTCATGTCTGGTTTTCGTCTACCCCTACTGCTATTGATGCTGATCGGTTCCACTCTGGGCCTGGCATACGCAAGCGACATCGAAGAGGGTGTCGATTACCTTGCGGTTGAGCAGCCACAGTGGTTTGAGCCGGCAGGGGAGGAGGATGGCAGCATGGAGGTGCTGGAGTTCTTCTGGTACGGCTGTCCGCATTGCTATCATCTGGAGCCGGATCTCAAGCAATGGCTGGCCCGGCAGCCCGAACAGGTGAAATTCCGCCGTGTTCCGGCAGCCAATTCAGTGCGCTGGGTCAATCATGCCAAGGCCTTTTTTGCCGCCGAGCAGATCGGCGCGCTTGAGCAATTGCACGAGCCATTATTCAAGGCACTGCAGGAGGAACGCCGGCCCTTGTTCAGCGATGAGGAGTTGATCGCCTTTGCCGCCGAACAGGGCATTGATGAGGACGCCTTTCGCGCGGCTTATATGTCCTTTCCGGTCGATATGCAGGTGCGCAAATCGGCCGATTTCGCCACCCGTTTTGGTATTACCAGCGTTCCCACGCTGGTGGTCAACGGCGCCTATGTCACTAGCCCGAGCCAGGCCGGCAGCCGGGAGCGCACCTTCGAGGTGATCGATGCGCTGATCGTGCAGGAACTCGACCAATAAGCGAGGCCCCGCTGGCTTTGAGATGGCGGAAGATGGCTCAAACCTCCTGCGGAAAGCCGTAAGGGGGTGGCTGCAATTTTAGCGGCGTGCCGGTCTCCGCCAGCCTTAGGTCATTGCGTTCGACGGCGGCGATTTCTGCCACCGCGAGCAGCTCGCAGTGGCCAGCGGCGTTGAGCCTGGCATCCACGACCGCACCCGCCCCCTGACCAGACTGGCTGCCGGCGGAGTCGAGAAGGCTGCCGGGGGCGGGAGGCTGGTCAAGTGCGACCTCGCTGAGATACATGCGCCGTTTGAGCTTGCCGAGGTATTGCATGCGCGCGACTACTTCCTGGCCCGTGTAGCAGCCTTTGTGGAAGCTCACGCCATCAATCAGGTGCATATTGGTCATCTGGGGCACGAAAAGCGCGCGGGTGGCGGCCGTGATGGTGGGAATGGCGGCGCGGATGTCGTGCAGGGACCAGAGGTCGCCGCCGGCCAGGGCCGCGTCCTTTTCCCGCGCCTGCTGCCACAGGCTCTCGGCCGCAGAGGGCGGGCCGACAAACAGCCAGCGCGGGATCGGGCCGGCGATGCGAATCAGGCACTCATCCCCTTGGCGGACCAGGCCATTGTCGCTGTCGGGCAGTGAACCGAAGCGGTCTGTCAGCAGCGGACTCATGCATGCGCCGATCAGGCCAAGGCAGACAATTTCGTCGCTCAAATCAACGAGGTCGACTTGCGCGCGCAGCACGAACATTTTTAGCCGTGGCAGCACGGCGGCGATCTGCTCGCGCGGCAGAATCAAACGGTAGCCCTTGCCCTGGCGCAGTACGCGGAAATTGGCCAACATGCGTCCCTTGGCGTTGCAGTGGCTGCTGAGCTGCGCATGGGTGTCGGAGAGTTCGCGCAGGTCGTTACTGAGCTGCGCCTGCAGAAAATCGGTCGCCTCGGCGCCATCGATCGCAATCACGCCAAGTTCGCCCAGGGCGCAGAGCGCGCACTCGGCCTCGATGGGCATGTCGGGAAAACGTACCTTGGTGGAGGCGTCGAGGGTTCCGCCATGCGCTGTGATAAAACTCTGCCACTGGGTGTTCATGAGCGAATGCCTGTCTGCTGAGGCCCGTCTCGCACGGGCATGATTCTTAACCGTCATGGCTCCGGCCACCCCAGAGCATGAAGCTGCCATACCGAAACCCTTTCAGATTTCGGCCCAAACCCGAAAATCATTTGCGATTGGTATATTGCACGCTAAAGATGACTGCCCTGGGCTGACTGGGGTAGTGTGAGCGGATTGCGCCCCGCGCCTGGTCGCCACCATCGCGACTGCCATTCTTGCTGCGCCATTCTCTGGGAGATAGCTTCATCTTGTCCATTCATCAAGGCAGCCCGCGCGTCGATGCGCTGGTGCTCTACAAGTCCCGCCCGGCGCGGGTCAGCGCGCTCGACGACAAAATCGAGATCGAGCTCGAAGGCAGTCAGACCAAGCGCGTGCGCCCCAAAGACGTGGTGATGCTGCATCCGGGCCCGCTGCGCCGGCTTGCTGATCTTACCAATGGGCTTGGCGAACTGGCCGGTGATGGCGGGAGTGTCGAGGAGGCCTGGGAGTTGCTCGATGGCGAGACCACCACCCTGGCCGATTTGGCCGAGCTGATTCATGGCGAGTCCTCCCCTGCGGCTGTCTGGGCGACCTGGCAGTTGGTCATGGAAGGCGTGCTGTTCGAGGGCGCGCCCGATGCGATCCACCCGCGCTCGGCCGAGGCGATTGCCGAGGAGCGCGAGCAGCGCGAGGCAAAGGCGCGCGCTGAGCAGGACTGGACGGATTTCGTTGCTCGCGTCGAGCAGCGCGCGCTGGCCCCAGAGGATGCCGAGCGCCTGCGCGAGGTCGAGCGTGTGGCCTATCAGCAGAGCGAGCACTCGCGCATTCTTAAACACTTCAATGTGGCTGAGCAGCCGGCGAAGGCGCATGAATTCCTGCTGCGCATTGGGCATTGGCCGCCCGAGCATAATCCGCATCCGCGACGCTTCGGCGTGGCGCTCGCGGCACCCGAGTTGGCGCTGCCCGAGTTGGTCGAGGAATCACGCCTGGATCTGACAGGCCTGCCGGCTTTCGCGATTGATGACGCTGGCAATCAGGACCCGGACGATGCCATCAGCCTGGATGGCGAACGCATCTGGGTGCATGTGGCCGATGTGGCCGCCTTGGTGGCGCCAGGCTCGGAACTCGACCTCGAGGCGCGCGCGCGCGGGGCCACGCTGTACTTGCCAGAAGGGGCGGTGACCATGCTGCCAGAGGCGGCGACCGCAGCGCTCGGTGTGGGTCTGCAAGAGGTCTCCCCGGCCCTGTCCTTCGGCTTTCGCTGCACCGAGGAAGGCGAGCTGGCCGATATCGAAATTCATCCGAGCTGGGTGCGGGTTGAGCGCCTGAGCTACGCCGAGGCTGAGCAGCGGTTGGAGGAACAGCCCTTCGCGTCGCTCATGCAAATCGCCGAGCGCTTCCGCGCCCGGCGTGCGGCCAATCAGTCCGCCCGTATCGATCTGCCGGAGGTCAGTGTGCGGTTGCGCGACGGCCAAGTGGCAATCGAGCCGATCGAACGCTTGGCCGCGCGCGATTTGGTCACCGACGCCATGCTGATGGCCGGCGAGGCCGCAGCGCGCTTTTGCCAGGATCGCGCGCTTGCCATCCCCTTTGCCGTGCAGCCGCCGCCGGAGCGCATCGAGCAGCCGGAGACGCTGTCTGGCATGTACGCCTATCGGCGCTGTTTTAAGCCCACGCGGATGGCGGTGGAGCCCGGTGCGCATGGCGGCCTGGGCCTGCCGCTTTATGCGCGCGCCACCAGCCCGCTGCGCCGCTATGCCGATTTGCTGGTGCATCAGCAGTTGCGGGCGCATCTGCGCGGTGAGCCGGTGCTGGATGCCAGCGAGGTCGCCGCGCGCGCCAGTCAGGCCGAGGTGGCCGGAGCCGCAGTGCGCAAGGCCGAGCGCCTGTCCAATCAGCACTGGAAGCTTGTGTACCTGCAAGCGAATCCCGGCTGGCGCGGGCGGGGCGTGGTGGTGGCGCAGGAGGAGCGGCGCACGGTGGTGTTGATTCCGGAACTGGCGTTCGAGACCCGGCTGCGCGCCAAGTCGGAGCTGTCACTCGATGCCGACGTGAATATGACTCTTGCGTCCGTGGACTTACCTGAGCTCGATGGGCGCTTCCGGCTCTTCGGCGGTTGATGCAGCCTGGAGCAGCCGGGTGCGAGCGGTGTGAAAGTCTTTTGGGTTGAGATACTGGATGACAACGGCACCCTCGGGATCGCGCGCGATGTCCATGCCAAGGTCCGGATAAAGCCAGTGCTGGACGCCGGTCTTCTCGGCGATGCGCTCCGAGGGCTCGCCAAAGTTGCCGGCGATATCGCGCGGCTCGAGCCGCTTCCACGGCAGGTAGGTGAGGCGGTGCAGGGGTGCCTCGGTCAGCCGCGCGGCATCCTCGGGGGCCAGGCTGACCCTGCGCTTGCCATCGCCGAGGCTGGTGATACGCAGGCCGCGTTGATAGATCGCATCGAGTTGCGCCGCGGGGATCTGTAGGCTGGCAACCCAGTCGGCGCGGAGGCCGCTCAGGACGATGTCATCGAAGAATGCCTCCATGGTCATTCCGCTATCGGCGCCAACAAAGAGACTGAGTTTCCCCTGATCAGCGAGCAGCGCACGCAGATCGGCAAGCCGGCTCTCGCCCAGCGTCAGTCCGAAGACCTGCGTGTGGTCCCCAGCAGAGCGCGTGACATTCCAGGGCAGCTGCGGTGGGCCGGGTGGTTCCGCGGGTGGATTCAGCGACAGGAGCAGCCACAGGCCAGCGATGCCTAGCACGGCAGCGGCCAGGGTAGTCAGGATGATGTTGCGGTCCATGATTGGCAGGATGAAAGCGAATGTGGGTCAAAACGGCCTGAGCCTTGTGCGTGAGCGGTAGCGGATTGCTGCCAGTTCTCTCCTAAGTTCCCTCTCGACCCCTGCCGTGAATGACATGGATTCATTGTTCGGGGTGATCGGAACGATGCGCGTCAGGCAAGTCAGTCGTGCTCTAGAAGCAGGCCTGTTGCCACCCGGCGGCCTTCGCTTGCGAGCAGATTGTAGGTGCGACAGGCGGCGCCGGTTCGCATCCATTCGATGCCAATGCCGCGTTCCGTGGCGGCAGCCATCAGTGACGGCGGCGGCATGCAGTGGTTGGCGCCCGTGCCAATAAGGATCACCTGCGGGCGAGCATTGAACAGGGGTTCCAGGTCAGCCCCGGTGATGGTGCTCGCCGGCCCTGACCTCCAGGGCTGGACCTCGGCCGGGGGTAGCAGCAGGACGGCATGGGCGAAAACTTGCCCACTGATGCGGAAATGATCCGCGTCGTAGGCTTCGATGCGCAGGGCTTTGGGGTCAAGGATTTCGGAGAATTTCATAACACTCTCTATGATACGGCCGCTCAGGCTGCGACCGGGTGAATCTGCCGATGCAAGGCTGATCGAGACAAGGTATCATTTTATGTTTACTCCGCCCGTCAGTCTGGACAGTCTGGTGACGCGCTCTGGTGCCCTGGTGATGACACAGCGCTCACGCAGTAGGGTAGCGATGCGTCATGCTAGGCGCTTTTCTGGGCTTTGTACGGCCATGTACTGTCCGTAATCAGTCTCCATCCTGACTTGGATCCGATGCTTTTGGGAAGCAACACTGACATGTCAAAACCCATCACGGCGGCCCGTTCGGCCGCTTCACTCTTTGGTTTCGCGCGCGCCCGCCTGTTCCCGCGCCAAGTCTCCGGTGTCGTGCTGCTCGGCGCGTTGTGTCTCCTGCCGGGGGCGCAGGCGGCGGATTTGCTCACGATCTACGATCTTGCCACCAATAGCGACCCGACGCTGCGTGAATCGGAGCAGACATTTTATGCTGCGCGCGAGAACAAGCCCCAGGCGCAAGCTCTGCTGTTGCCCAATTTCTCGCTAAGCGGAAATGTGCAATACAACCAAGTCAAGACTGAAAACAACTATAGCAATTTGTCCGGATTTGGGGCGGGGACCGACACCTACCAGACCTCCGGCGCCGGTGCCCAGCTGTCCCAATCGGTCTACAACCGCGCTAACTGGGTTCAGCTTAGTCAGGCGGACAATACCATTGCCCAGGCCGAGGCCCAGTATCAGGCCGCGCAAATCGATCTGATGGTTCGCACCACCGAGGCCTACTTCGACGTGCTGCGGGCAAACGACGCGGTACGCGTGCAGAAGGCTCTGGAGACCGCCAACGCGCGTCAACTCGAGCAGTCGCAGCAGCGTTTCGACGTCGGTCTGGTTGCTATTACCGATGTCAACGAAAGTCAGGCCGCTTATGACCGCTCGCGCGCCAATCTGATCAGCGCCAAGAACGAGCTCGACAACAGGTGGGAGGCGCTTCGACGCATTATCGGTCCGGTTTCCTTGCCGCTTGCACGGCTCGGCGACAGACTGCCCCTAGCGCCGCCTGAGCCCAACGATATCAACGCTTGGGCCGAAACGGCGCTGGCAAGAAATTTCAACGTCATTGCCGCACAGCAGGCCGCCGAGTCCGCGCGCAAGGGCATTGAAGTCGAACGCTCGGCCTATTATCCGAGCGTTGATTTGCAGGCTGGGTACGATATTACGCGCTCTGGCGCCGAGTTTGGTTCCGATATCGATTCCGGCTACGTCGGCCTTAACTTGACGGTGCCCATCTACCAGGGTGGTGCCGTGGCCTCGCGTACTCGCCAGGCCGGGTATAACTTCCGCGCCGCGCAGGACCGGCTCGACCAGCAGCGCCGGGCGGTGATCAATCAGGTCAATGATGCCTTTCGCGGCATTCTCTCAAGCATTAGCGATGTGAAGGCTCGGCAAGCGGCCATTGTTTCGGCGCGCAGCGCGCTCGAATCCACCCAGGCCGGGCTTGAGGTTGGCACCCGGACCCAGGTCGATGTGCTCAATGCGCAGCAGAATCTGTTTCAGGCCGAGTTCGAGTATCTCTCGGCCCGCTATGACTACATTATCAACGGCGTTTTGCTGCATCAAGCCACCAGCACCCTGAATCGCGAGGTGTTGGCCATGGGCAATGCCTGGCTCAATCAGAAAGACCTGGTGCAGCCGCCGGCTTATTAGGTCCGGTCCTTGCCCTGAATTACATGGATTCATCCTCCAGGGTGATCGAGGCCATGAGCCTTTACCCTGAAACAAGGGGTTTCTTCGCCAAGGTGGCACGGACCATGAACATGAGGCGCGAATTGATTGGCCTGCGCGCCTGTTTGCGGTCGCATCGGAACATGTGCGCTCGGCATCTGTCGTCCATGATGTCGCAAAAATCCCCCCACCCCATTTTTAGCGGCACCTCTTAACATGTCTGGCAACAGCATCGGCAGAAGCCTGGTCTTTACCAGCTTTGGCGAAAGCCACGGCCCGGCAATCGGCGGTATTCTCGACGGCTGTCCGCCCGGTATTCCGCTGACCGAGGCCGATTTGCAGCCTGACCTCGATCGGCGCGCGCCGGGCCAGTCGCGCCACACGACCCAAAGGCGCGAACCCGACCAGGTGCGCATTCTCTCAGGCGTTTTCGAGGGGCTGACCACGGGTACGCCTATCGCCTTATTGATTGAGAATCTCGATCAGCGCTCCAAAGATTATTCCGAGATTTCCCAACGCTTTCGTCCCGGCCACGCCGACTACAGCTACACCATGAAATACGGCCAGCGCGATTATCGCGGTGGCGGTCGCTCCTCGGCGCGAGAGACAGCCTCCAGGGTGGCGGCGGGTGCGGTGGCCAAGCAGGTGCTCAAGCACTTGTGCGGGGCGCGGGTACGCGGTTATTTGTCGCAGCTCGGGCCGCTGCGCCCGCAAGCGCTCGACTGGGAGCAGGTGCACGCCAATCCCTTTTTCTGCGGTGATGCCAGCCTGGTACCCGAGCTGGAGGACTTCATGGACGCCTTGCGCAAGGAAGGAGATTCCATTGGCGCCGAGATCACAGTGGTGGCCGAGGGGCTGCCACCGGGGTTGGGTGAGCCGGTGTTCGACCGCCTGGACGCCGATATTGCCCATGCGCTGATGAGCATTAATGCAGTCAAAGGGGTGGAGATCGGCGCCGGTTTTGCCAGCGTCAGCCAGAAGGGCAGCGCGCATCGCGATGAAATGACGCCAGCGGGCTTTTTAAGCAACCACGCTGGCGGCGTGATCGGCGGCATCTCGACCGGGCAGGATATTGTTGCGCGCCTTGCGCTGAAACCGACCTCGAGCATTCGGTTGCCGGGGCGCACCGTCGATCTTAACGGGCAGGCGGTGGAGATTGTCACCAAGGGCCGGCACGACCCCTGTGTCGGTATTCGCGCAACCCCTATTGCCGAGGCCATGCTGGCGCTGGTGCTGGCCGATCATTTGCTGCGCCATCGCGGGCAGAATGCCGGAGTCAAGGCGCCGCTGGAGGCAGTTCCCGCGCAGGCGTCCTCTGAGGAGTGATGCCTTACTGGAGGCTGTCGGCCTACTACCTGTTCTATTTCGGCGCGCTCGGTGCCCTAGTCCCCTTTTGGGGGCCTTACCTGCAATCCCATGGCTTTTCGGCCGCCGCCATTGGCGCGTTGATGGCGATTTTGATGGGTACCAAGCTTGTCGCGCCCATGCTGTGGGGCTGGCTCGCGGATCACTTTGGCGCGCGCATGCCCCTGGTTCGGATCTCGGCCTTCGCGACCTGCGTGACCTTCGTCGGTATTTTCTGGTCCGACTCCCTCTGGTCGGTGGCGCTGGTGATGCTGGTGTTCAGCTTTTTCTGGAATGCTGCGTTGCCGCAGGTGGAGTCGGTTACCTTTAATCACCTGGGCGCGGCGGCTAATCGCTATTCACAGGTGCGTCTGTGGGGTTCAGTTGGCTTTGTGTTGGTGGTTGGCGGGCTCGGCTGGTGGGTCGGGCGGAGTGGAACCGGGGTGATTCCCGGCATTGTATTGGCGCTTTTTGTGGCGGTCTGGATGAGCGCCATGCTGGTTCCGGACTGCGGGCATGCCCATCATGCGCATCCGGTGGCATCCATTCGCCGCCTGCTCATGCGCCACGAGATTGCCTTTTTTCTGCTGAGCTGCTTTCTGATGCAGTTCAGCCATGGGATTTACTACGCCTTCTATTCCATTCATCTGGAAGCAGCGGGTTACAGCAGCGCCTTGATCGGTGCGCTCTGGGCCCTCGGGGTGATGGCGGAGGTACTGTTGTTCCTGCGCATGCACTGGTTGTTGGAGCGCTTCGGGGCGCGGCGCATCCTACTGGCGAGTCTGGCGCTGGGGGTGCTGCGCTGGAATCTGATCGGCTGGCTTGCTCCGGTCTTATTGGTCCAGGTACTGGCTCAATGCCTGCATGCCGCGACCTTTGGCGCCTTTCATGCCTCGGCCATTCATTTGGTGCATCATTATTTCCCCGGGTCGGTTCAGGGGCGCGGTCAGGCCCTTTACAATAGCCTGAGCTTCGGCGCCGGTGGCGGGGCCGGGAGTTTGCTCGGCGGTCAGCTCTGGGGACCGCTGGGTGCGGGGCCGACCTTTGCGCTGGCATCTGTGGCGGCCATTGGCGGCTGGTTGTGTGTCTTCTGGTTTGTTGATCGCGAGCGACATTTTTAGGCATGTCTCTGTTTTGTGTTAAAATGCGAGGCATTTCCTGCCACGATTCCGTGCCGTGAGCACCCATGCTCGCGCGCTTTTTTGCCGCTGCGATTTCCGGAGGCCAAGCGGATTTCTCGATTGTTTCCCCATTCGCGTGAGGCCACAGCTGGGACCAGAGTTGCGCCCAAAGTTGTGCCCAAAGTTGTGCCCAAAGTTGTGCCCAGAGGTGCGACTGACGATGCGCTGACTGGCGAGGCACAGATCACAGCGCCCGAATCCTTCGCGCTTGCCAGTGAGCGTGATTTTCTGCTGCTCTATCCCGCTAGCGGCGATGCACTGGAGTTGCGCTGGCGTTTCAGGGCGCTGAACGCAAAGGATGCCGCAGCCGCTTTTGGGTCCGAGACGCGGCGCGCGGTCTCGCCAAGCGTGCGTTTGCGCCGCTGGAACGAACTTGGCGCGGACGAGCCGAGCACCAGCCTGCTGCCGGTGGCCTCGGTGCGGCATGGGCGCTTAGGGCTGGTAGGACTGGAGCCGGACGCCTGGTATCAGGCCGAACTGGGATTGGCTAGTCCCGATGGTGGCTGGCTGATGCTGGCACGCTCCAATCGGCTGGCGCTGCCGTCTGTGGTGGGGGTTGATCTGCCCGCTCTTTGGAGCGCAGCGAATGCGCCGCTGCCCACTGGCCTCCAGGCGCTGGCTGAGTTGATCATGCCGGTTGCCGAGACGATGGGCGAGCCGAATCGCCAATCGGATATCAAAACCGGTTCGGAGGCTGGACTGCAAGCGCCTTTGGATGCAGACCTTGCCGGGTTCGGCCCCTCTTTCGATGTGGCTTTTCCGGTGTGGGAAACGTCATCTCCACCAAGCATGGTCGTGCCACCCTGGAATGACCTGCAAGCTGCCCCCGCGATCATTCCGGCGGCCGCAAGAGCTGCCGGGGCCGCGCCCGATGCCGCTCGGTCGCAGTGGCCGGTCGCCGGCAGCGGCCCCCTGGTCTCGCCGCGAGAGCCTGCGCGGATGACCCTGTGCGGTGCGTTGCGCATCAGCGGTCAGGCGCCGCCAGGTACTGTGCTCGATCTCGGTGGGCATGGCTATCGCGTCGGCCCGGGCGGGCGTTTTGGGTTCGATCTTGATATCACCGACCCTGAGTTGATTCATGCTTTGTTGCGTCTCCTGCCATCCCTGCCGGTTGAGTCCCTGCCTGTTGCGCCAGCAGATGCCGATTAAATCCCTGGTTGCGGCATGGCCCGGATGGGTGTTTTGGTAATCGCAATTTCGCAGATTGGCTATGCGCATCGCATTTCTTGCCGCTGAATGCGCGCCTGTGGCCAAGGCGGGCGGGCTCGGGGATTTTGTCCATGGGCTTGGGCGTGCCTTGCTGGCCGCAGGTACTGAGGTCGAGATCCTGCTGCCGGATTATGACTGCCTGCGCCACGAACTCATCATTGACCGCCAGGTGCTGCGCGATGATCTGTGGTTCGACTTTGCCGGGCAGCGGCTGCGCTGTCGGGTCTCGTCGGGACAGGTCGATGGCCTGAGTTGCCGGTTTCTGGCCCCCCAGTCGAGCGAGGCTTTTTTCGCACGCGGTCGCATCTACGGCGAGCCGGACGACGCCCTGCGCTTTGCCTGTTATTGCCGCGCGGCGCTCGAATGGCTGCATCAATCCGCCGGCTGGCCGGACATTCTGCATTGTAACGATTGGCAGACCGGCCTGGTGCCTGTGCTGTTGCGTGAAGACTTCGCGCAGCGCGGCCCGAAGCGCGTTCTGGATCGCGTCCGGGTGTGCTATTCCCTGCATAACCTGGGTTATCAGGGCTGGGTGGAGCCGCAGGTGTTGACAGCCGCGGGGTTGGATGCCGCGCGTTTGATGACGCCGGATCGTCTTTCAGACAGCGCCGGTGCGGTTGACGCTAAGCTGATGCCCCGTGCCAACCTGATGCAGGGCGGCATCGTATTTTCCAATTTCGTTACCACGGTCTCGCCGCGCTATGCCTGGGAGGTGCTGCGTACCGAGCAAGGCATGGGTCTGCAAGGGGTGCTGGCCGCCAAACAGGCTCAGGGGCGCTTTGCCGGGGTGCTGAACGGCATCGATTGGGAGAGCTGGAATCCGCAGACCGATCCCTTTATCGCGCAGTCGTTCAATGCCGACAGCCTTGCGCTGAAAGCTGCCAATACCGCCGCTTTACGCATGCGTTTGGGGCTGCAAGCGGCTAATAAGCCCCTGGTGGCTATCGTTAGTCGGCTCGACCGGCAGAAAGGTGTGGACCTCATTTCTCATGCAATGGTCTACACTATGGAAAAGAAAGGCCAGTGCGTTTTGCTCGGCAGTGCGCAGGAGCCGCAAATCCAGACGCGCTTTGAGCAGTTGCGCGATCATTATTCGGCCAACCCCGACTGTCATCTGACGCTTGGCTATGACGAGGAACTGGCGCACCAGATATACGCCGGGGCGGATTTAATGCTGGTGCCAAGCCTCTATGAGCCCTGCGGGCTGACGCAGCTCATCGCCATGCGCTATGGCTGTGTGCCGGTGGTGAGCCGGGTCGGGGGGCTGGCGGATACGGTGTTCGATGCCAATTTCTGCGGGAAACCGTTGGAACAGCGCAATGGTTTTGTTTTCGATAATTCGTGCCCTTTTGATCTCGAGTTCGCGCTTGAGCGCGCGCTTGGGCTCTGGTCGGACCATCCCGAGCAGTTTGACCGCTTGCGGGCCAATGGCATGGCTGCTGAGCACTCCTGGACGAGACCGGCGCGCGACTATTTGGAGATATATCGCTGGTTGCTTGGCGATGGTGCGATCAAGTAGCTTTTGGTCGCGTCCTGCCTTGACGATTGGCTGATCCCTGTAGCAAATGCGTTTTCTGTTTTCTGAAAACCAGTTTGCGATTGGCATGCCAGTTTGCCAAGCTTTGCCGCTCGCGCTTATCCTGCGACATTCTTTTCTGTTGAGGATGGCAGCGCATGAGTCCGAGGACGCTCTACGACAAGATTTGGGACGCGCATCTGGTGCGCGTCGATGACTCGGTGGCATCGGCTTCCGAGTCATCAAATGCCACGGCGCTTTTATACATCGACCGGCAGTTGGTGCATGAAGTCACCTCGCCGCAGGCCTTTGAAGGGCTGCGCCTGGCTGGCCGGAAACCGCGCCGGCCCGAGGCCAATCTGGCGGTGCCGGATCACAATGTGCCAACGCTTGATCGGCACCTCGGCATTGTCGATCCGGTCTCGCGCATTCAGGTCGAGACGCTGATCAACAACTGCCACGAGTTCGGTATCCCGCTGTTCGACATGGCGGACAAGCGCCAGGGCGTCGTGCATGTGATCGGCCCCGAGCAGGGCTTCACCCAGCCCGGCATGACCATTGTTTGCGGCGATAGCCACACCTCTACCCATGGCGCTTTCGGTGCGCTGTCCTTTGGCGTCGGCACTTCGGAGGTCGAGCATGTGCTGGCCACCCAGTGCCTGACGCAGAAAAAATCCAAGTCCATGCTGGTTCGCGTCGATGGGGTGCTGGGTGCCGGCGTGACGGCCAAGGACATCGTGCTGGCCGTCATCGGCGAGATTGGCACTGCCGGGGGCACCGGTCATGTGATCGAATACGCCGGCGATGCCATCGAAGCGCTCAGCATGGAAGGGCGGATGACGGTCTGCAACATGGCGATCGAGGCCGGCGCGCGTGCGGGACTCATTGGCATTGATCAGAAAACCGTCGATTACCTGCGCGGACGGCCCATGGCGCCCCAGGGCGCGGCATTCGAGCAGGCGGCGGCCTACTGGCTAAGCCTGAATTCCGATCCCGGTGCCGAGTATGACCGGGTGGTGCATCTGGACGCTGCCAGCATCCGCCCGCAGGTCACCTGGGGCACCTCGCCCGAGATGGTGGTGCCGGTGGACGCGACAGTGCCTGATCCGGCCGAGATCGCCGATCCGGTCAAGGCTGGCAGTTATCGCCATGCGCTCGCCTACATGGGCCTTGAACCGGGCGCGGCGATCAGCGACATTGCTTTGGATAAGGTCTTCATCGGTTCCTGCACCAATGGTCGCATCGAGGATCTGCGCGCCGCAGCCGAGGTCGCCAAAGGCAAACGGGTGGCGGCTTCTGTCAAGCAAGCGCTGGTGGTGCCAGGCTCCGGGCTGGTTAAGGAGCAGGCGGAGGCCGAGGGGCTGGATCGAATTTTCATCGACGCTGGCTTTGAATGGCGCGAGCCGGGCTGCTCCATGTGCCTGGCGATGAATGCCGACCGCCTGGAGCCAGGCGAGCGCTGCGCATCCACCAGTAACCGCAACTTTGAGGGCCGGCAAGGGCCGGGCGGTCGCACCCATCTGGTCAGTCCGGCCATGGCGGCAGCGGCGGCCGTTCATGGTCATTTTGTCGACGTGCGGGAGGTCTAAGCCATGCCCATGCAGCCTTTTGAGAATTTCAGCAGCGTCGTGGTGCCGCTCGACCGGGCCAATGTCGATACCGATGCCATCATCCCCAAACAGTTCCTGAAGTCTATTCAGCGCACCGGCTTCGGCCCCTATCTGTTCGATGAATGGCGCTATCTTGATCACGGTGAGCCAGGAATGGACTGCACCAACCGGCCTATCAATCCGGACTTCGTGTTGAATGATCCGCGCTATCAGGGCGCAAAAATCCTGCTTGCACGCCGTAACTTCGGCTGCGGTTCCTCGCGTGAGCACGCCCCTTGGGCGCTGGCTGATTATGGCTTTCGGGTGCTGATCGCGCCGAGCTTTGCCGACATCTTTCATCAAAATGCGACCAAAAACGGCATCCTGCCGGTGGTGCTCGACGAGGCGCTGATTGATGAACTCTTCACCCTGGCCAGTGGTGATGCACCTTTGACCATCGATGTCGATCTGCACAACCTCAAGCTCAGCCCAGATGGTCGCGCGCACATCGAAATCGACATCGACCCCCACCATCACCACTGCCTGATCCACGGCCTGGACGACATCGGCCTGACGCTGGAACATGCCGATGCCATCGCCGCCTATGAACAACGCCGCGCCACCGAGGCGCCCTGGCTATTCGCCTGATGGCGGGAGGCTGACATGCTGGCAGCGGAAGAGCGTCTAATTAGCGTGGAGGAGTACTTAGACGGAGAATGCGTCAGCGAGGTGAAACACGAGTATGTCGCTGGCCAGGTCTTCGCGATGACCGGCGCGAGCGAGGCACATAATCGGGTGGCGGGAAATTTGTTTTTTCACCTCCGCAACGCGACACGCGGCAAAGCATGCGGGCTTTTCATCAACGACATGAAGGTCTCGGTACCGGCGCAAGAGGCTTATTACTATCCGGATGTGATGCTGAGCTGCGAGGGCTATGACTCCCAAGCGACTGTGAAATCAGCTCCTTGCTTGATTGCCGAGGTGCTGTCTGCGAGTACGCAACACATCGACAGACGGGAAAAATTGCTTGGTTACCGTCAGCTTGAGTCGTTGCGCCATTATTTGATCATTGCTCAGGATCGCCTGCTGGTGGAACACTGGCGGCGGGATGCCTCAGCCACATCGAGTGGCGGTTGGGTGCATCAGCGCCTGAACGCCCCGGATGCGCGAATCCTAATCGACTGCCCGCCGGTAAGCTGCGAGCTGCGGCTCGCCGATCTCTATGAAGATGTCCGGCTCCCGGACATGCCCGACTCGACCCCGGCCTGATTCGACCCGACCTGACCCGATTTGGCCCGATCTGGCCCAACGCGACCTGAACCGAACGGAGAAACCATCCTTTGTCCAAGACCATTTTGATTTTGCCGGGTGATGGCATTGGCCCGGAAATCATCGCCGAAGCGGTGAAAGTGCTCGAATGCCTGCGCGATGACTTCGGCCTCGCCATCGAGATGCAGCAGGCCCTGGTTGGTGGCTGTGCCTATGATGCCACCGGCTCGCCGTTACCCGAGGAGACGCTGAACCAGGCCAAGGCCGCGGATGCTGTGCTACTCGGTGCTGTCGGTGGCGCTAAATGGGAGCCGTTGCCGATTGCCGTGCGCCCGGAAAAGGGTCTGCTTGGCCTGCGCGCGGGTCTGGGGCTGTTCGCCAATCTGCGCCCAGCCATCTTGTATCCGCAGCTCGCCGCTGCCTCCACGCTCAAGCCCGATGTTGTCGCCGGGCTGGACCTGATGATTATCCGCGAGCTGACCGGTGGCATCTATTTCGGCCAGCCGCGCGGGGTCGAGACCCTGGACTCTGGCGAGCGCCGTGGATTCAATACCCTGGTCTATAGCGAGTCTGAGATCGAGCGCATCTGCCGCGTTGCCTTCGATATCGCGATGAAGCGCAACAAGCGCGTCTGCTCGGTCGACAAGGCCAATGTGCTGGAAGCCACCGAGTTGTGGCGCGAGGTGGCCACCCAAGTCGGCCAGGATTACCCCGAGGTCGAGCTGAGCCACATGTACGTCGACAACGCCGCCATGCAACTGGTGCGCGCGCCCAAGCAGTTCGACGTGATGGTCACCACCAATATGTTCGGCGACATCCTGTCCGACTGCGCGGCCATGCTGACCGGCTCCATCGGCATGCTGCCCTCGGCGGCGCTGAACGAGAGCGGGCAGGGGATGTATGAACCCATCCATGGCTCCGCGCCCGACATCGCCGGCAAGGGCGTTGCCAATCCGCTCGCCACCATCCTGTCGGTGGCCATGATGCTGCGCTATTCGCTCGCCGCACCCGAACAGGCAGAGCGTATTGAAAAGGCCGTTGAGAAGGTCCTGGATCAAGGCCTGCGCAGTGCTGATTTGGCCTCGCCCGGCGCCACCACGGTCGGCACCGCCGCGATGGGCGATGCCGTCGTGGCCGCGCTGCGCGAGGCGCGCTAAGCCATGCTCTGGCAGCGGCTCCGCGATGGCTATGCGCGCCTGGATGCGCGCTACCATCCCGAGCCGCGTCGCCCTTATGAATATCCGATCAACCGCTACTACGCCCATCGGCTCGACACCCTGCTGACCTGGGCGGCGGATCGTCTCGGTTTCTCGCCCAACCAGGCAACTGCGCTCTCCGCCGCCGCCGGCCTGGCCGCCGCCGGGGCACTGGCGGCGCATTGGTTTGTCGCCGCCGCAGTGCTGCTTCAGCTCCACCATCTGCTCGACGGCGTCGATGGCAACCTGGCCCGTTACCACCAGTGCTGTAGCACCATCGGCCATCGGCTCGATCAGCTCAGCGATCAACTGGTGCGCTTTGTGCTTTTTGTCGTCCTGGTGGTGGTGGCCCATGTGCCGGCCTGGCTTGGTCTAGCCATGCTGGCGACCCTCTATCTTGACCTGGCCCTAGTTGCCTGGGTCATCACGCCCTGCGCGCGCCGTTATCCGCTGGTCCGCAGCCGTTGGAAAAAGTGGTTCATGGATCGCGGACTGATGCCTGGGTTCGACATCTTCACCCTCTATGCCCTGGTCAGCCTATGTCTGCTCCTGCATGCGCCGGTGCTCGCGGTGGTGCTGGTCACGCTGCTTAAGACGCTTGACTGGAGTTATCGGCTGTGGGAATGCGCGCGCTCCTGGCTTGCTTCGCAAAGCAAGGGCTCTGCACCCTCCTGATCTGCCGGGTGGCGACCTTGGGTGGTGTTCGACTCTAGCGGCTAAGGTCCATGGTCCTGGGCTTTGCGGAGGATGTACCAATCGCAAGCTGACTTTCGGTTTTGGGCCGAAATCTCAAAGGGTCTCGGCAGAAAGCTGCTGTTTCACGCTCAGGTGTTCTAGATCCCGGTCGCGCATGCCGAGCAGGTAGAGAATGCCATCAAGCCCAACGGCGGCCAGCGAGTGTCTGGCCTGTTCCTTGACGAGCGGTTTGGCATGAAAGGCGATGCCGAGGCCGGCGATGGCGAGCATGGGTAGGTCGTTGGCGCCGTCGCCGACGGCGATGACTTGCTCCAAGCGGATGCCTTCCTGCGTTGCTATCTCGCGCAGGAGTTGCGCTTTGCGCGCGCCATCGACGATGGGGGCGGTGACTTCGCCGGTCAGGCGGCCGTCCTTACTATCAAGCGGGTTGGCATGGACGATGTCGATGCCGAGGCGCTGCTTGAGATGCTCGGCGAAATAGGTAAAGCCGCCGGAGAGGATGGCGATGCGATAGCCAAGCGCTTTTAAACTCTGGATCAGCCGCTCCGCACCTGGGGTGATCGGCAGACGCGCAGCGATTCCGGCCAGCACGGATTCTTCCAGTCCCTTAAGCAGGGCGACGCGTTCGCGAAAGCTGGCGCCGAAATCCAACTCCCCGCGCATGGCTCGTTCAGTGATGGCGGCAACCTGTTGGCCAACTCCGGCAGCGGTGGCCAGCTCGTCGATGACTTCGGTCTGGATCAGGGTAGAGTCCATGTCGAAGCACACCAGCCGGCGGTTGCGGCGGAAGATGTCGTCTTCCTGAATGGCAATGTCGACATCAAGTTGGCTGCCGAGTTGCAGAAAGCTGGCATGCAGGGCGGAGATGTCCGGCACTGGACCGCGCAGCCAAAGCTCCACGCAGGCGGGGCGGGTTCCGGGTGCGGCTTGGCTATGGTGCGCAGCTTCCGGGCGCTGGGAAATGCGCCCCGATAGACGGGTAATTTGATCGATATTGAGCCCGTGACGGCTGACCACGGCAGCGACTTGGGCGATGTGCTCGGCATTGATCACGGCGCCAAGCAGGGTCAGGATGTGACGCGGCTGGCCCTGCTCGCGCACCCAGTCTTCGTAGGCGTCGGATTCAATCGGGGTGAAGCGCGCATCCAGTCCCAGGCGATGGGCAGCGAACAGCAGTTCGCGAAATACCTGACAGCCGCCGCTGTCGGTGGGCAACTCGACCAGGATGCCGAGCGCCAGGGTGTTGTGAATAACCGACTGGCCAATGTCGAGAATACGCACCTGGTCGCGCGCCAGGGCTTGAGTCAGGGTCATGGTAATGCCGGGGCGGTCGCGCCCGGTGACCTCGATCAGAACGACTTCTTGCATGGTGGATGTGTCGCTAGGGGGAGATTGCGGGTTGGCGCGGAGTCCGCATATCAATGCCTATCCCAGAGCGCTCTGCACCGCTTGGCCCCGAACCCTGAGAGAGGAAACAAGCTCAATCGTCCGCGCGGCGGCGAGACATCGGCCGCGCGGGCGTGAGTTGATCAGCGAATGTTTTGTGGAGATGCCCGCAGAGGGCGCAGCGATCCTAGCTCTCGGGTAAAAACTCCGCTTGGTCGGAGTCGGTGGGGGCGTCCGTCGAAGGTGTCTGCTCGCGCTTGATGCGTTCGTAGATTTCCTCGCGATGCACCGCGACATCTCTGGGGGCGTTGACGCCGATGCGAACCTGATTGCCTTTGACGCCCAGGACGGTCACTGTGACCTCGTCACCGATCATAAGCGTTTCGCCGACCCGGCGGGTCAATATCAGCATTGTTGTATCTCCCTGTTTTCCCTTTTATTTGCGGTGCGATCCCTGTCTTCCGGTTTTCGAGTCGGGCGCCTCTGGGTCGTGCTCAGTGGCGCCGGGCTTGAAGTGGGGATCGCGTGCCTTGCGGATGGCGATCAATGATCTGCCAGTGCGAGTGTAACAATTGTTACAGTTGAACAATAGCCTGGAATCGCAATGTTTCAGTCTGGTCTGGTCAAAAATAACCCGGTTCAGATAGCGCGAGAACGGGTTGCGCGAGGGCATGCGTCATCAGGGGGCGGCCCTGCTTCAAGTCGTTTTGCCTTCGCCGGCCTGATCAAGCCCAAAGGCCTTATGCAGCGAACGCACGCCGAGTTCGAGGTATTTCTCATCGACCACCACGGAGATTTTGATCTCGGAGGTTGAGATCATGCGGATGTTGATACCCTCGACCGCCAGCGCCTCGAACATGCGACTGGCGATGCCGGCATGGGAGCGCATGCCCACGCCCACCAGCGAGATTTTGACAATGGCCGGGTCGCCAAGTACCTCGCGGGCGTTCAGGCCGGCGCAGGTGTCGTGCAGAATGGCCATGGCCTTGTCGTAGTCGTTGCGGTGCACGGTGAAGGTGAAGTCGGTCGTGCGCTGATCGGCGGCGACGTTCTGCACGATCATGTCGACTTCGATGTTGGCGTTTGAGACGGGGCCGAGAATGCGATGGGCGATGCCGGGCTGATCTGGCACGCCAAGAATGGTGAGTTTGGCTTCGTCGCGGGCGAAGGCAATGCCGGCGATCTGGGCGTCTTCCACAGTGTCGTCCTCGAAAGTGATCAGGGTGCCTGCGCCTTCGGTAAAGCTTGAGAGCACACGCAGGGGCACGCGGTATTTTCCGGCAAACTCGACCGCGCGAATTTGCAACACCTTGGAGCCGAGGCTGGCCATTTCAAGCATTTCCTCGAAGGTGATGCGTTCGAGCTTGCGCGCATGGGGTTCGATGCGTGGGTCAGTGGTGTAGACCCCATCGACATCGGTATAAATTTGGCACTCGTCGGCCTTGAGCGCGGCGGCCATGGCCACCGCCGAGGTATCCGAGCCGCCGCGCCCGAGGGTGGTGATATCGCCCTGTTCGTCAACGCCTTGAAAGCCGGCGACCACTACCACACGCCCGGCATCGAGATCGGCGCGCACCCGGGCGGCGTCGATGTCGCGAATGCGGGCTTTGTTATGCGCGCTGTCGGTGAGCATGTGCACCTGGGCGCCGGTGTAGGAGCGCGCCGGACAGCCGATGGCCTCAAGCGCCATGCTGAGCAGGGCGATGGTGACCTGCTCACCGGTGGATAGCAGTACGTCAAGCTCGCGCGGGGCGGGGACGGCCTGTATGGCTTTAGCCAGTCCGAGCAGGCGGTCGGTCTCGCCAGACATGGCGGAGACCACCACGACCAGACTGTGCCCTTGGTCTGTGGCTTGTTTGACGCGGGAGGCGACATGCTGGATGCGCTCGATACTGCCAACCGAGGTGCCGCCGTATTTTTGAACGATCAGTGACATTGAAGAAGTGGTTAGTCGTTAGTGGCTAGTGGGCTATTGGCAATTGGCTAGTGGACGCGTTCGCGCACCCAGGGCTCAACCAGCGCTAGGGATGCCGGGATGGCGGCGGGGTTGTTGCCGCCGGCCTGGGCCATGTCGGGGCGGCCGCCGCCTTTACCGTCAACAGCGGCGGCAACCACTTTAATGAGGTCGCCGGCTTTGAAGCGGTCGGTCAGGTCTTTGGTGACGCCGACGATCAGACTGGCCTTGCCGGCGTTTTCAGTCGCCAGCACCAGCACGCCAGAGCCGAGTTTGTTCTTGAGCTGATCGAGCGTATCGCGCAAGGATTTGGGGTCGACTCCATCAAGCTTGGCGGCCAGCACCTTGACCCCGTTGATGTCGATGGCCTGATCCGCCAGCTCGGAGCCGGCGGCGCTGGCGAGCTTGCCCTTGAGTTGTTCGAGCTCTTTCTCCAGTCGGCGCGCGCGCTCGGCGAGCTGGCTGACTTTTTCATCCACATCAGCGGGCGAGCCTTTGACCAGCTCGGCGATGCGTTGCAGACGGCTTTCTTCGTCCTCAACCCAGCGCAGGGCTTGCTCGCCGGCGACCGCCTCGATGCGGCGCACGCCGGAGGAAATGCCGGTCTCGGAAAGGATTTTAAAGAGCCCGATGTCGCCGACTGCGCGCACATGGGTGCCACCACAGAGTTCAACCGAGAAATCCCCCATGCGCAGCACCCGCACCTGATCGCCGTATTTCTCGCCGAACAGGGCCACGGCGCCGGAGCGCTTGGCGTCTTCGATCTCCATGATGCGGGTCTCGACCATGTGGTTGTTGCGGATCTCGCGATTGACCAGATGCTCAATGGCGCGCAGCTGCTCGCGCGTGACCGGCTCGAAGTGGGAGAAGTCGAAGCGCAGCCGCTCTGAGCCGACCTGGGAGCCGCGTTGCTGGACGTGATCGCCGAGCACCGTGCGCAGGGCCGCATGCAGCAGATGGGTGGCGGAGTGATGCAGGGCGGTGGCGCTGCGGTGCTCGCCATCGACCCGGGCGCTGACCTGGTCGCCCACTTGCAGCTCGCCGCTGACCACCCGGCCGTGATGACCAATGACGCCATCGCCGTGCTTCTGGGTGTCGAGTACCTCAAAGCGGGCGTTTTCTGTCTCGATCACGCCGGTGTCGCCCACTTGGCCGCCGGACTCGGCATAGAAAGGTGTCAAATCCAGAATCGCCAGGCCGCTTTCGCCTTCGCTCAGGCTGTCGCGCTCCTCGCCGTCGCGGTAGAGCGCCACCAGGGTGCCCTGGTCGTCGGTGCCCTCGTAGCCGGTGAAGTCGGTCTTGCCCTCGAGTTCAATCCGGTCCATCGCGGCGCCGCCGAATTGGCTGGCCGCGCGTGCGCGCTCTTTCTGCCGCGTCATTTCAGCATCAAAGCCGGCCAGATCGAGCGTCAACCCGCGTTCGCGGGCCAGGTCGGCGGTCAGGTCGGCCGGGAATCCGTAGGTGTCATAGAGCTTGAATACCGCTTCGCCAGGAATTTGACCACCTCGGGCCTGGGCGACCAGGTCATCGAACAGCCGCAGGCCCAGCTCGAGCGTGTCGGCAAAGCGTTCTTCCTCGGTGCGCAGCACGCGCTCGATGTAGTCCTGCTTGCCGGCCAGTTGCGGGTAGGCGCTGCCCATCTCGGCGACCAGGGGCGCGACCAATTGATAAAAGAAGGGCTGTTGCTGGCCGAGTTGATAGCCATGGCGGATGGCGCGACGAATGATGCGCCGCTGCACATAGCCACGTCCCTCGTTGCCAGGGGTGACACCATCGGCGATCAGGAAGGCAGCAGAGCGGATGTGATCGGCAATCACGCGCAGGGATTTGCTGTTCTGGTCTTTGCAGCCGGTAGCCTCGGCCGCGGCGCGGATTAGATTGCGGAAGAGATCGATCTCATAGTTGCTATGCACGCCCTGCACCACGGCGGCCAGGCGCTCCAGGCCCATGCCAGTATCTACCGATGGACGAGGCAGTGGGCTCAGCTGGCCGCTGGCGTCGCGATTGAACTGCATGAACACCAGATTCCAGATTTCCACATAGCGGTCGGCTTCGGCATTCTCGGAGCCGGGCGGGCCGCCGGGGATCTCAGGGCCGTGGTCGTAGAAAATTTCCGAGCAGGGGCCGCAGGGGCCGGTATCTCCCATGGACCAGAAATTGTCCTTCTCACCGCAGCGCGAGAATCGGGTTGGGTCGACCTTCAGCTCCTTGAGCCAGATGTCGGCGGCCTCGTCATCCTCGGTGTAGACCGTCACCCACAGCCGTTCGGGTGGCAGGTGCAAGACCTGAGTCAGAAAATTCCAGGCGTAGTTGATGGCCTCACGCTTGAAGTAGTCGCCGAAGCTGAAATTGCCCAGCATCTCAAAGAAGGTATGGTGCCGGGCGGTGTAGCCGACGTTTTCCAGATCGTTGTGCTTGCCGCCTGCGCGCACGCACAATTGCGAGCTGGCGGCGCGGCTGTAGGGGCGCTTTTCGCGACCGAGAAAGGTGTCCTTAAACTGCACCATGCCGGCGTTGGTGAACAGCAGGGTGGGATCGTTGCCCGGCACCAGCGGGCTGCTGGGCACCAGGGTGTGGTCCTGCTGGGCGAAGTAGTCGAGAAAGGCTTGGCGAAGCTCGGCGCTGCTGTTCATCTTTAAGGTGTCTTATGGGACTGAATAGTCGATTGGGCGTCAGAAAGAAAAGGCGTCGTCCTGGCGAAGCAGCCGGGCGATCAGATGCGTGGGAAAGCCGCGCGATTCAAGAAAGCGCGCGCGCTTGGCAGTTTCGCGCCGGCAGGCGTCGGCTTCGGGCTCATCGGAAAAAGGCCTTTCATTGACCTTCATCCAGTGGCTGTCGGCACGGCAGAGGAGTTCAAAGCAAGTTTCGTCATCAATGCGCACATGGCGGTCAATCAGCGTCTCGCCAATGCCCCGGGTTTGGAGTTCAGAGCGGATGCGCAGCGGGCCGAAGCCTTTGTCGAAGCGCTCCGCCACATAGGCCTCGACGAAGCGATCCTCGTGCAACAGGCCTTCCTGTTCGAGCGCATCGAGCACCGCATCAATGGCCTGCGATGGGCCGTCGTGCCCTCTGAGCTTGCGCTCGAGTTCCAGCCGGCTGTGCTCGCGGCGGCTGAGCAGGCGCAGCGCGCGGTTGCGGATCTCCACGGCGGGCTCGCTTGGCTGCGCGGGCGTGCCTGATGGTGACAGGGGACTCACAGCCTGCTCTTGGTCTCGGTATTCGCGTGAATCACTGGGAGCCATTCTCCGGGGTGGGCGGGACCATGAGCGCTGGAGCCTTGAACGCTGTCTTGAACATTGGGGCGCAATCGATCCACAGCGGGTCCGGATCAGGTCTCGGCCTGTTTGGCGCTCTTCTCGGCCTTGGCCGGAGGGAGCTCCGCGCCGGCATCGGAGGAGTCCTCAGCCTCTAGGGCTTCGGCGCTGGGCAGCAGTTGAGCGCGGATTTTGGCCTCGATGTCTGCTGCCATGTCCGGATTTTCCTTTAAATAGTTGCGCACATTGTCCTTGCCCTGGCCGATGCGGTTGCCGGAGTAGCTGTACCAAGCGCCCGACTTGTCGATGATGTTGCCAGCCACGCCAAGATCGATGATCTCGCCTTCGCGCGAGATGCCCTCGCCATAAAGGATGTCGAAAGTCACCTGTTTGAAGGGCGGGGCGACCTTGTTTTTGACCACCTTGACTTTGGTCTCGTTGCCGATGACTTCCTCGCCCTTTTTCAGCGAGCCGATGCGGCGGATATCGAGTCTCACTGAGGAGTAGAACTTGAGCGCGTTGCCGCCAGTGGTGGTTTCCGGACTGCCGAACATGACGCCGATCTTCATGCGAATTTGGTTGATGAAGATGACAATGGCGTTGGAGCGCTTGATGTTGGCCGTCAGCTTGCGCAGCGCCTGGGACATGAGCCGCGCTTGCAGGCCGACGTGGGAGTCGCCCATCTCACCCTCGATTTCCGCCTTGGGCGTGAGCGCCGCAACCGAGTCGATCACCACCAGATCGACCGCGCCGGAGCGCACCAGCATGTCGGTGATCTCCAGCGCCTGCTCGCCGGTGTCGGGCTGGGAGACCAGCAGCTCGTCCATATTCACGCCGAGCTTTTCGGCATATTGTGGATCAAGCGCATGCTCGGCATCAACGAAGGCCGCAGTACCACCGGTTTTCTGCATCTCGGCCACTGCGTGCAGGGTTAGAGTGGTCTTGCCCGATGACTCCGGGCCGTAAATTTCGATGACGCGCCCGCGCGGCAGACCGCCGATGCCAAGGGCCACGTCCAGGCTCAGGGAGCCGGTGGAGACGACCTCGATGTTGCGAATGGCCCCGGCATCGCCCATGCGCATGACCGAGCCTTTGCCAAATTGCTTTTCGATCTGTCCCAGCGCGGCGGCCAGGGCTTTCTTGCGATTGTCGTCCATTGTTTCTCCGCTCGGTGCGCGCCCAAATGTGCCTGCTGCGCGGCCGGCTCGGTGGAGAGCAGGTCGCAGGGCAATGAGCGCAAGATTATCACACAGGCTTTCGGGCACGTCACCGCGCGCTGGGGCAGTTGGTGTCCTGGCTCGCGTTGCGCGATGCGCTATGCCAAGATATCGAGCAGGCGCGCCAGGCTGTACTGAACGCTCTGGCGGCGGACCTGGTCGCGGTCGCCGTTGAAATGGCAGGTCTCGACTTGCGGCGGCTGTTTTTCTGCTAAGCGGTCGCGGTCCATCCAGGCGCAGCAGAGGGTGCCCACGGGCGTCTGCGCGCTGCCGCCCCCCGGCCCTGCTACGCCGGTGACGGCAATGCTGACCTCGGCCTGGCTGCGGGCCAGCGCGGCACTGGCCATGGCGGCGGCGACCGCCTCGCTGACGATGCCAGCGCGTTCAAGGAGTTCGGACGACAGGCCAAGCATCTCCTGCTTGGCCTGGGGGCTGTAGGTGACAAAGGCGCGGTCGAACCAGGCACTGCTGCCGGGAATATCGGTGCAGACTTTGGCGATTTGCCCACCCGTTAGAGATTCAGCCGTGACCAGCCGCCAGGCGCGCGCGCTCAGGGCAGCGGCAACTCTGGTGGCGAGTTGCTGGAGTTGTGCGTCGGTGACTAGCATTTTATAGCTGTAGCAAATGCGTTTCTGTTTTGGGTCGGGCAGCGGTCACGGGGGTCTCGGCGGCAGGGATGCCGCCGGGAAGCCCCCATGGAAGGGTTCACGGCGTCCCCCGTGACCGCTGCCCGGCCCAAAATAAGCCGAAAGTCCATGTCCGCTGGGTATGCCGACCAGGTCAGGTGCGATACTGTCGTGTGTTGATCAGATGTTGTGAATGACAGGAGGAATTGAATCATGTCCGAGCAGGAAATTCTTTGCGAGCATAAACCCTCTCCGGCCAAACTGGAGGTGCTGGGTGTGGAGCAATGGCCAATCTGGCGCAAGGAGCCGTCTACCTTCGACTGGCACTATGATCAACCCGAGACCTGCTACATCATCCGTGGTCGCTTTAAGGTGACGCCCGCAGGCGGGGAGCCGCAAGCCTTCAGTCGCGGGGATTTCATTACCTTTCCCGCTGGCATGAGCTGTACCTGGGAGATTACCGAGGCGGTAGAGAAATACTACGATTTCGGCTGAGCGAATCGGCGCCATGCAAGCTGCAAGGGTGCCAAGGAGGTGATGATCACTGCGGGCGCGAACGGCGAATGGCAAACTCTCGCGACGGACGTTGCCGCAGGGCTCACTAAGAGAGCAGGGTCTTAATATACCCGTTTTTCAGCAGGGCTTCGATTTCAGCTGGTGGCTGCGGTTTGGCAAGCCCGAAGCCCTGCGCAAGATCGCAGCCATGGTTGCGCAGGAAGTCGAACTGCGGCTTGGTTTCGATGCCCTCGGCGACGACCTCAAGCTCCAGACTCTTGCCGATTTGCACGATGGCCCGCAGCAGCGCCTCAGACTTGCGCGATCCTCCAACGGTGCTGACAAAGGAGCGATCAACCTTCATCGCATGGAAGGGGAATGCCTGTAGGTAGGTCAGCGCACTGTAGCCGGTGCCAAAGTCGTCCAGGGCAATGCGCACGCCCATGGTGTCGAGCTGGCTCAGTAGCTGATGAGTGCCCGGGAAGTCCTCAATCAGCAGGCTCTCGGTTACCTCCAGCTCGAGCTGATGCGGCGGAATGTGATAACGCTTGATGGCATTCTTGACCTGCTCGAGCAGATTGTTGCTCTGGAACTGACGCGGCGAAAGATTGATGGCAATGCGCAGCGCGGATTGCCCCGGCAAGGTATCGAGCCAGACGCGCGCCTGGGCACAGGCCTGATCAATAATCCATTCCCCGGCCGGAATGATAAGACCGGTTTCCTCGAGCAGCGGGATAAACTGACCGGGCGGGACCACGCCGCGGGTCGGGTGATTCCAGCGCAACAGTGCTTCAAGCCCCACAATGCGGCCATCGGTCAGCGCCACCTGGGGCTGAAATACCAGGAAAAATTCTTCGCGCTCAAGCGCGCGGTGGAGTTCGGTTTCGAGCTGGATTTGTTCGCGCACTTGCGCGTCCGTGGCGGCATCGGCGAAGGCATAGGCCAGATCGGTCTGGCTGCGGGCGCGGGTGAGAGCCGTGTCGGCGCTGGCGAGCAGCTCGCGGGCGTTACGGCCATCTTTTGGAAACAGCGACGCGCCGATGTGAGCCGTGGGGCGGAATTCCACGTCGTCGATCTGCATCGGCAGGTGAAGATCGTCGAGCAGATGCTGTAGACGGTCGGCCAGGTTGCTAAAATGCGCGGCTTCCAGCCCCAGCATCACAATCAGAAAGCGCGCCCCCTCGATGCGACCGATAATGGTCTGGCGCTGTGGGAACATCTTTAGGATGCGATCCTTGAAGGCACACAGAAGACGGTCGCCGGCCTCATGGCCGAGGCTCTGATTGATGCGATCAAAGCGTTGCAGCGCCAGCAGCAGCACGGCAACGGGCTCATCCTGGCGATTGGCCAGATTATCGTCGAGCAGGCGGATGCTGTAGTCGCGGTTGGGCAGGCCGGTCAGGTTGTCGTACTGGGAATAAAAGCGCAGTCGCTCTTCTTCGCCCTGGCGCAATGCCAGCATGTTTTCGATGCGCACGAGTAGTTCGGCGCGGTCGAACGGCTTGGTCAGAAAGTCGCGCGCACCGCCCTGTAGCGCCTGCAAACGCGAGGACTGATCGCCTTGCGCGGTCAGGAAGACCACTGGCGGGCAGCTGTCCTCGAGTTGACTCTTTAGCTGACGCAGCACGCCGAATCCATCAATGTGCGGCATGTTGAGATCGAGCAACACCACCCCGGGGCGATGGCGTTCTACCAGCGCCAGGGTCTCGCGCGAATCATTGGTGGTGACGACCGAGGTATAGCCGGCTTTCGACAGGATTTTGTCGAGCACCTTGGTGTTGGTCGGTTCGTCGTCAACCACCAGTATGGTGTAGGACAGCAGGGGATTGGATGCCATTACCAGATCGATCTGATCGGGGGTTGATGTTTGAACAAGTATAACAAAGCCTTTTGTCCTGTGATGGAAGCTGATGTGGCCCGCGCGCCCTGGCGGCCGCTCAGACCTCGGCTACTAGGTGGGTGTAACCGTCTTCTTCGACCGCCTCAAGGCGCACGTCAAACCCCCACAGGCGGCGGATATGGCGCAATACCTCCTCCGCGCTTTCATCAAGCGGGCGGCGATTGTAGCGATAGTGGCGCAGCGTCAGCGAACGGTCGCCGCGAGTGTCCACCTTGTAGACCTGAATATTGGGCTCGCGACTGCCAAGGTTGTACTGATCGGCGAGTGACTTGCGCAGTGCCCGGTAGCCGGCTTCCTCGTGGATAGCGGTGATTTCGAGTTCTTCCTCGCGGTCATCGTCGCGCACCGCGAACAGGTGGAGTTCCCGCATCAAATGCGGTGAGAGGTACTGGGCGATAAAGCTCTCATCTTTGAAGTTGCGCATGGCAAAGTCCAGCACCTTGATCCAGTCCTGACCGGCAAAATCAGGAAACCAGTCGCGGTCTTCATCGGTTGGTTCCTCGCAGATGCGGCGGATGTCACGCATCATCGCAAAGCCCAGCGCATAGGGGTTGATGCCGGAATAGTAACGCGAGTCAAATGGGGGCTGGTAGATGACATTGGTATGCGACTGGAGAATTTCGATGATGAAGCCGTCATTGACCAGGCCCTTTTCATACAGCCGATTGAGCAGGGTGTAGTGCCAAAAGGTTGCCCAGCCCTCGTTCATGACCTGGGTTTGGCGCTGGGGATAAAAATATTGCCCAATTTTGCGCACAATGCGCACCATCTCGCGCTGCCAGGGCTCAAGCAGGGGCGCGTTTTTTTCGATGAAGTAGAGCAGATTCTCTTGTGGCTCGGAGGGGAAGCGCTGTTCTTCTTTCTCGGTTTCGGCATCTGGTGCCACCGGCAGGGTGCGCCATAAATCATTAACTTGCGCCTGAAGGTAGGTCTCGCGTTCGTGCTGGCGTTTTTTCTCTTCCGCCATGGATAGCGGCGACGGGCGCTTGTAGCGATCGACCCCATAGTTCATCAGTGCGTGGCAGGAGTCGAGTAACAACTCGACTTCTTCCTGACCATGGCGTTCTTCGCATTCTGCGATATAAGACCGGGCAAAGACCAGATAATCGATAATGGCATCGGCATTGGTCCAGGTGCGAAACAGATAATTGCCCTTAAAAAAGCTATTGTGGCCATAGCAGGCATGGGCAATAACCAGTGCCTGCATCGGCAGGGTGTTTTCTTCCATCAGATAGGCGATGCAGGGATCGGAGTTGATCACGATCTCATAGGCCAGCCCCATCTGACCGCGCCGGTAAGTCTGCTCGGTGGCGACAAACTGCTTGCCGAAGGACCAATGGTTGTAATTAATCGGCAGCCCGACCGACGAATAGGCATCGATCATCTGCTCGGAAGAAATCACCTCGATTTGATTGGCGTAGGTATCCAAACCAAACTCATCGCGCGCGATCTTGCCAATCTCGCGGTCGAAGCGTTCGAGTAGGGGGAAACTCCATTCCGATGAGGTCGAGATGAAGCGATCCTCGGTTGCGGAGGCTTCGGCTTTGCCGTTCTGAGGCTTCTTGTTCTTAGCCTTGGTATTTGTGGGGGCAATCACTGGTTCTTCCACGTCCATGGCTCATGCCTCCTGCTTTTTGAACAACTCGCGGAAAACCGGAAAAATATGTTCGGCACCGCCGATTTCTTCCATCGCGAAATGCGGGTGGGCCGCTTTTACATCTTCGTAGGCGTACCACAGACTTTGATGTTGACGTGGTGTGATTTCAACATAGGCAAAATAGCGCATCAGTGGCATGATTTGGTCGATCATCAAGTCGCGACAGATGCTCGAGTCGGAGTCCCAGTTATCGCCGTCTGATGCCTGGGCAGCATAGATGTTCCACTGGCTGGAATCATAGCGCTCTTTAATGACCTCATGCGCCAGGCTGAGCGCGCTGCTGACCACTGTGCCGCCGGTTTCGCGCGAATAGAAGAATTCCTGCTCGTCCACCTCCTGCGCAACCGTATGGTGGCGAATAAAGACGACCTCGATTTTGTCGTAATTGCGTTGCAAGAAAAGATACAGCAGGATGAAAAACCGCTTGGCGAGATTCTTGCGCATCTGGTCCATTGAGCCCGATACATCCATGATGCACAGCATCACCGCCTTGCTGCTCGGCTTCGGCTCGCGGGTGAAGGACTGATAGCGCAGGTCAAAGGTGTCGATAAAGGGTAGGGCTTTGATGCGGGTTTTCAGCCGCGCGATCTCCTCGCGCAGGGCTGATACTTCGGGGGCAGTCTCGGGCGCGCCAGCGGCAAGTAGAGCTTCGAGTTCTTGCTCCAGCTCGCGGATGCGCCCGCGATGGGGGGCGCCAAGGGCCGTGCGCCGGGCGATGGCGCCTTTGAGCGAGCGCACCACGTCGATGTTGCTGGGCGCTCCGCTGGTGGTATAGCCGGCGCGGATGGTTTTGAATTCGGTGGTGCCCAGCAGTTGATTGCGCACCAGATTGGGTAATTCCAGGTCATCAAACAACAGGTCCATGAACTCCTCACGCGAGAGTTCAAAGACAAAATCATCCTCACCGCTCCCGTCGCGGCTGGCGCGTCCTTGTCCCCGACCACCCTCGCCGCCTTCTGGGCGCGGTACCCGGTCGCCAGCGGCAAATTCCTTGTTTCCCGGATGAATCTGCTCACGCTGTCCGCCGGGGCCGTGATGAAACACCGGCTCGGACAGGTCTTTGGATGGTATGCCCACCTTCTCGCCGGCGTCCATGTCGGTGATGCTGCGCCGGTTCACCGCATCAGAGACGGCACGCTTGAGCTGTGCTTTATATCGCTTGAGAAAGCGCTGGCGATTGACAGCGCTTTTGTTTTTCGAGGAGTTGCGGCGGTCGATAAAATGCGACATGCGCTAATGACAGGGGTCAGTCGGGTTATTGGGCCTTGCGTACGCGCAGATACCATTCGGACAGGAGCCGTACCTGCTTGGGTGTGTAGCCTTTTTCCACCATGCGGTCGACGAATTGCTCGTGCTTCTTCTTCTCGTCGGCTGATGCCTTGGTATTAAAGGAAATCACTGGCAGCAACTCCTCGGTGTTGGAGAACATTTTCTTCTCAATCACCACTCGCAGCTTTTCGTAGCTGGTCCAGCGCGGGTTGGAGCCCTTGTTATTGGCGCGCGCGCGCAGCACGAAGTTCACAATCTCGTTGCGGAAATCTTTGGGATTGGAGATACCTGCCGGTTTTTCGATTTTTTCGAGTTCCTCATTGAGCGCGCCGCGATTCATCATCTCGCCGGTGTCAGGATCACGATATTCCTGATCCTGAATCCAGAAATCGGCATAGGTGACATAGCGGTCGAAGATGTTCTGACCATACTCGGCATAGGATTCAAGATAGGCGGTTTGAAGTTCCTTGCCGATGAACTCTGCATAGCGTGGCGCCAGATATTGCTTCAAAAAGCCGAGATAACGATCCTGCACCTCGGGGGGCAAATGCTCGCGAATGACCTGGCGCTCTAACACGTAGAGCAAATGCACCGGATTGGCTGCGACTTCGCTATGGTCGAAGTTAAAAACTTGCGAGAGAATTTTAAAGGCAAAGCGGGTGGAAATGCCCGACATGCCTTCATCGACGCCGGCATAGTCGCGGTATTCTTGCACCGATTTGGCCTTGGGGTCGGTGTCTTTTAGATTCTCGCCGTCGTAAACCCGCATTTTGGAGAAAATGCTCGAGTTCTCGGGCTCTTTCATGCGCGTCAACACCGAGAACTGTGACATCATCTCAAGCGTTCCCGGCGCGCAAGGAGCATGATTGAGCGAGCTGTTGTATAGCAGCTTCTGGTAAATCTGCTTTTCCTCGGTCACCCGCAGGCAATAGGGCACTTTCACGATATAAACGCGATCAAGGAACGCCTCGTTGTTTTTGTTGTTGCGGAAGCTTTGCCATTCCGACTCATTGCTGTGGGCGAGAATAATCCCCTGGAAGGGTAGGGCGGAGAGACCCTCGGTCGGGTTGTAATTGCCTTCTTGTGTCGCCGTCAGCAGCGGGTGCAGTACTTTGATCGGCGCTTTGAACATCTCGACGAATTCCATCAATCCCTGATTGGCTCGGCACAGGGCGCCCGAGTAGGCATAGGCATCGGCATCGTGCTGGGCGAAATGTTCGAGCTTGCGAATATCCACCTTGCCGACCAGGGAGGAAATATCCTGATTGTTTTCATCGCCGGGCTCGGTCTTGGCGATTGCCACCTGTTCGAGAATGGACGGATAGAGCTTAACGACCTTGAACTGGGTAATGTCGCCGTTGTATTCCTGCAAGCGCTTTACCGCCCAGGGCGACATGATGGTGCGTAGATAGCGGATCGGGATGCCGTAGTCTTCCTCGAGAATTGGGCCGTCTTCCTGTGGTGAGAACAGGCTGAGGGGGGACTCAAATACCGGCGAGCCTTTGATGGCATAAAAAGGCACCTGCTCCATCAGTTCTTTGAGTTTCTCGGCGAGCGACGACTTGCCGCCGCCAACGGGGCCGAGCAGATAGAGAATCTGCTTGCGCTCCTCAAGCCCCTGAGCCGCGTGCTTAAGATAAGACACCAGCTGCTCGATGGACTCTTCCATGCCGAAGAAATCGCGGAATGCCGGGTAGCGGCGAATCACTTTGTTCTGAAAAATCCGGCTCAGGCGCGGATCATCATGGGTGTCGACCAATTCGGGCTCACCGATGGCGTTCAGCAGCCGCTCGGGCGCGCCGGCATAGGTCAGCGGATCGCGCTTGCACAGATCCAGATACTCATTCAGCGTCATCTCCTCTTCGCGCGAGGACTCATACCTGGCTCGGTAACGCTCGAAAATCGACATCGATGGAACCTCCGTGGATCGATCAGCAGTTACACCGAAACCCTTTGAGATTTCGGCTCGTTCTGGGCCGGGTGACGGCCACGGGGGACGCCGTGAATACTTCCCTGTAGGCTTCCCGGCGGCGTCCCTGATCCAATCAATGGCCGCCGAGACCCCGTGGCCGTCACCAGACCCATAACCGAAAACCATCAGTTTGCGATAGGTCTATCCCAGTTTTCCACAATGAGGGTGGCCACCCCTTCTCACGAGCCCGCGAAGCGATTATTTTTGACCGCAGGTGGCTGGCGTGGGTTCAGCGGCGCAAATTACTCCCAATCTCTCAGGGCCAATCTCTCAGGGCCAATCTCTCAGGGGTAGCGGCAACCCCGTCAATTCTCTGAGCCGAGGATGCATCATGATGTTCGACGTGCGGGTACAGCTTCAGACATTCGATCCCGAGCAGGAGCAGCGCGCTTTGCGCGAGGCCCTGCCGGGCATCGGCGCAATGGTCAGCTTTGTCGGCATTTTAAGGGATTTGAACCATGGGCAGGCGGTGCACGAAATGGTTCTGGAACACTACCCCGGCATGACCGAAAAGGTGCTACATCAACTGCTTGAGGAGGCCCGCGCCCGCTGGTCGCTCGCGGGCGGGCGCATTATTCACCGGGTCGGTGCACTGCATCCTACCGATGCCATTGTGCTGGTGGTGACCGCCAGTACCCACCGCAGCGACGCCTTCCGTGCCTGCGAATTCCTCATCGACGCCCTCAAAACCCAAGCTCCGTTCTGGAAACGCGAACTCACGCCAGCAGGCCCCCGCTGGGTCCAAACTCGCGAGCAAGACGCGCTGTCAGCTGCGCGGTGGAAATCAGGCTGAGCGGATATCTGTTTCCATGAGGCGCTTCAATCAGTCGGGTACCTTGCGGTAGTGTCCATTGAAGGTGACGTTCAAGCCACCGCATTGGCCATTGTCATCGCTCACGGAGATGGCGTTTTGCGCCAGCCTGATCATCAGGCGGCAGCCATAGGCACCGCCTTCGGCGAAGTCAATCAGCTTGCCATCCAAGGTGGCGGTTCCCTCGAAAGAGCCGGTGCGGGCGTTCAGGCCCGCGCCTGTCTGTAGTGCCAGGACTGCGTTGCCATCGACCTGAACTGTTCCGTCGCCAAGTGAGCGGATGCGGATATCGGCAGAGTTCTGGTCTGGCTGGCCGTCCACCCGCCGGCTGTATTGACCGCTGATGCCAGCGTCCACCTGGTCGTCAGTGGTAACCTGCTCGAGTTGCTCAAGTCTCGTGCGGTAAAGGCTAATCAGACAGTCGCTGGTGGAGCAAGTGTCGCGCTGGTTGCTCAGCCAGTCACGCTGGCTAGCGCGAAGTGCTGCGGCCTTGCTGGTCTTGCGCAAGGCAGCCCGATAGCTGCGGGTTAAAGCATCATCGAGCCTTGAGAGTGCCGGATCGGCGCAGATGGTCTTCTCGACCCAGCTCTGGGCCTTGGCGCAATCGAAACCAGCCGCAGACACCTGAGCAGCGGCGATGACAAGACCAAGGACGAGTGTTTGAAGCGAAAATATCTTCATTCTGTGTCACTCGCAAGGAATGTGTCCAAAAAAGGTCGATTGGCCGACACAATCAGACCCGCGCCACCCTAAGTGTCATAGCCCCGGCCACCCCGGAGAATGGATCTGCTGGGTTAGGGTAACAGCAGGAAATTCTGCGGCAATTCTGCAGGAAAATAACTGCCGTGCACAAGTAAACTGGCCTGGTGGCGCAGTCTCTCGCCAAATTCCAGGCTAACGCGCTGGATAGAATCAAGCAAGGCCCGATTGTTTGGATATGGGGCCTAAGTCAGGTCTTGAAAAAGGCCACCAGCTCGCTCAGCCGCGCTGCCATCTCGGCGAGTTGCCCACTGGCCTCGGCCGTCTGGCGTGCGCCATTGGCGGTTTGATGGGTCTCGTCGCTAATTCCGGTGATGTTGCGGTTGATCTCCTCGGCAACCGCAGATTGCTCTTCTGCGGCGCTGGCAGTTTGCATGTTCATCTCGCTGATGCGCGAGGTGGCGGTGCCGATGTTGTGCAGCGCGTTGCCCGCTTCGCCGGCATGCGCCACGGCTTTGGTGGAAGCCTCGTTGCCGCTCTGCATCGTGGCGACGACCCGCCGGGTCGAGTCTTGCAGTTGGTGAATCATGTGCTCGATGTTGGTGGTGGAATCGCTGGTGCGGGCGGCCAGGGTGCGCACCTCATCGGCCACGACGGCGAAGCCGCGGCCCTGCTCGCCGGCGCGAGCAGCTTCAATTGCGGCATTCAGCGCCAGCAGATTGGTCTGATCGGCGATTGAGCGAATCACCTCCAGCACCGATCCGATCTCAGCGCTGCTCGACTCGACATCTGCCATCACGGTGGCGGCCTGGCGCACATGACCGGCCAGCTCTTCGATGGCGGAAATACTGCGCTGCACCACCTCGCTGCCTTGGTGGTTGGCGTTATCCGCCTCGCGCGCAGCCTCGGCCGCACCGGCGGCGTTGCGCGCGACTTCCTCCACCGTGGCGGCCATTTCATTCACGGCCGTGGCCAGCTCATCGATGCGATTCTGTTGGGTGTCGACACTGCGGCTGGTTTGCTCGGTGATGGCGGAGGTCTGTTCCGCCGCTGAGGAGAGCTCCTGACTGGTTTGGCGGATGTGCTCAACCATGTCGCGCAAGCGGTGCGCCATGCGCCCCATCGCGGCATAGACGCCGGTGTGCCGATCCGGGTCATCCAAGGTCATGGACAGATCGCCATTGGCGATGCCCTCACTGAGCTCGAGCATCTCCTCCGGCTCGCCGCCGAGCGGGCGGGTGATGCCGCGGGTGATGCGCAGGGCCACTGCCAGAATCGCCAGCAGGGCGGCGCCGAGCACCAGGGCGACCACCTTGATCTGGCGATTGACTGCGGCCATGGCCTCGGTCTCGTCGATCTCCGCCACCAGCGCCCAGCGTGTCCCTTCCACCTCGAGCGGGGCATAGGCTGAGAGGACCGGATTGTTGTTGTAATCGGCGATCACTTGCGTCCCGCTCTTGCCCGCCAGCGCTTCCTTGGTCGCTTGGGTCAGCACGCCGTTTTTATCGACCGTTCCGGCAAAAGAGGCGGCGACGCTGCGGCCCTTGGGGTCGAGGAAAGAGTCCGAGCGCATGCGATGATCGGGGCCGACCAGATAGGACTCGCCGGTCTCACCCATGCCGTCGCGAATGGCCATGATGCGGTTGATCGGCTCCAGCGGCAGTTGCAGGGCCACCACCAGCTCGGTCTGGCCATCGTATACGATCGGCTGTGCAATAAAGCCTGCGGGCTGGTCGTTGCTAGGCGCATAAGGGGCATAGTCAGCAAAGCCGTATTCCCCGCTTTGCAAGACTTGGCCGAACAACTCGCCGAGGTTGCTGCGGGCATAAGGCCCGTCGCTCAGGTTGGTCTCGTAATCCGGCTCTTTGGCCACGGTGTAGAAGACGTAACCATCGGGATTGACCAACAGCAGGTCGTAGTAGCCGTACTGGTCGATGTATTTGCGGTAAAAGTCCTCGCCGGCCAATTGCGGGCTGAAGGCTTCGGCCACGTCAATCTCGGCGAGAATGGCCCAATGCAGTCCGGCCACATTCAGCGGGGCATAGGCGGACAGCACCGGGTGGCCGTCATAGCCCTTTATGACGCGGGTGTCGGCCTGACCGCCGAAAGCCTCGCGCGTCGCTTCTGTATCGACCTGTCCCTGCTCCGGATGACGGAAGGAGGCATCGACGCTGCGACCGTCGGCATCGATAAAGGCATCGGAGCGCATCAGCCCATCTTCCCCGACCAGATAGGTTTCCCCGGTTTTGCCGAGGCCCGCGCGTTCACCCATGATGGCGTTGAGCCGGTCGATCGGGAACTGAAAGATAGCCACTCCAAGGCGCTGATCGCCGTTGAAGATGGGCGTGGCGACAAAGCCGGCAGGGGCCTCGTAGGATGGCGTATAGCGCGCGAAATCGACCAGCACCACCTCCCCAGGGGGTGCCGCATCGGCGCGGCGGAAGGCATCGGCAAAGTTGGTCTCGGCGTATGGGCCGTCCATCAGCGAGGTGGCGTAGTCCAGCTCCTTGAACACCGAATACACGATCTCGCCACTGCCGCTATTGACCAAAAAGATGTCGTAGTACCCAAAGGCCTCCAGATAACTGCGAATCCACGGATGAAAGCGCCGATGCAGTGCGCTATAGGCCGAGCCGTCGCTTGCGGCATCAAGGCGGTGTTTCTCGCCCAGCGGGTGGGAGTTGTCGCCGATATAGAGGTTTTGCAGGGCCAGGGTAGCGCCCGGCAGCGGATCGAGCAGCGCCTGCCAGTCCGGCGGGCTGCCGTTCAGCTCCGCATAGCGTTCAGCAAAGGGGCCCTGGTAGTAGTCGGCCAAGGCGGCACGCAGGCGCTCAACCTCGCCGGGAACAGCCGCCACCGCCTCGCCCTGCTCCGCAAAAGCCCCGGTGAAACCTTGCATCGCCTCCACGATCATGCCGTCTGAGGCAAAGGTGCGGGACTGATTCAGCACGTCCGTCAGGTAGCGCTCCACTGCGGCGCGCTTGATCTCGCGCACAGCGGTCAAGCGGTGAAAGGCCTCGCTGCGCAGCGTACCGATCAGATCGACCAGCACGCCCATGTCGCCCTTGCGCTCTTCAAAATAGCGTTCAATCTGGGCCTGCTTGATCCCGCGGATCGACTCCAGACGACTGAACGCGCCATCCTCCAGCGCCCCCGCCGCGTTCCAGGTGGTAATGACAGTGACCACCGTCGCCGGCAGAATGCCCACCAGCAGAAAGGAAAGTAACAAACGGTAACGCAAGGGCAAACGGCGAACTGATGCGTGAGTCATTGTCTTGCAAGCTCTGATTGTCTGAGGGAAAGCCAGGAGAATCCGATACACAAGAGGCCAGGAATCCAATAAGTCCCATAAAGAGTGTAGCTTATGCGAAGGTTTTGCGATTGACTATCATGAATCCGCAAAGCGCTGCCGGTTGCATCGGTTCCGCTGTCAGCAGCCATCCCCCGTTCGCTGACCTGCCGTTTTACTCACTGTCAACTCCCGGTGATTGCGTTTATCCTATCCGGGGTTCTAGCCGCATATCCCAAAGAGAAAGCGCAAGATGTCTTCTGATATCCTCGGTTTTTCCACCGCAGATATTCATCGCGATCCCTTTCTGTGGCACAACGCCATTCATCCCGACGACCGCCCCGCATCAAGGCCGCCATCGACGCCTTTGCCGACGGTGACTCCATAGGCCCCGTTCGCAGTCAACAAAGGTTTTGACGCTGATGCAACAACCTGTCCTTAAGCTCGGTAGCGCGCTGCTGACCGCTGCCCTGCTCGCCGGCTGCGCCGGCAGCGCGCGCCAACTGATGCCGACCCCGACCCTGTACCAGCTTCCAGGCGGCCAGGCGGTGTTCGAGCCGGCCGTGGAGGCGCGTCAGAGTCTCGGGCAAAGTCAGGACATTGATCTCCTTTATGTTACCGACCGCGCTCCGCCAACGCCCGCAGAGCTCGAGGCGCAAGCCAAGGACGAGACGCCGCTTCCTTACGGCCAAGGACGTGCCCGGCACATCGCCTTCGGCTCCGCCCAGGTACAGATGGTCCCGGCGTTGGGCTGGAACACGCTGCGCGAGCAGAGCCAGCTTGCGGAGCGCACCGAGGAGGTCAATCTTGAACTCGGTCAGGTGCGGGAGTTGGGGGTCTATCCGGAAGAGCCCTACTCGGTGATCAGGGGCGACGACGGCAAGGTCCTGCGCGACCGTGCTGAGCTTGCGCGCCACTTCAATGCCAAGGCTGCGCTCCAGGGCGAGGTGGAGCGCAGGCTTGCTGCGGTGCCGAAGAAAGAGCTCATGCTCTACGTGCACGGTTTCAACGAGACCTTCGCCACCGCCGCCTTTACTGCTGCGGAGCTGTGCCACTTCCTCGGCCGCGAGCAGGTCTGCGCCTTCTTCACCTGGCCGGCCTCCACCACCGGCAACTTCCTGATCTCCTACACCACCACCACAGAATCGGCCGATTACGCAGTCGCGCATCTCAAGAAGACCATCCGCACCCTCGCGAGTACCCCGGGGCTCGAGCGGCTGCAAATCCTTGCCCATAGCCGCGGCACGGCCCTAACCTTGCGCGCCGTGAGCGAACTGGTGACGGAGGCCATCGCCGCCGGCAAGGAGCCTGTGGATCTTTACAAAATCGACAATCTGGTGCTGCTGTCGCCGGACATTGACGTCGATATCGCCGCTCAGCAGATCACCGGCTTCCTCTCCGATCCAGAGCTGATGACGGTCTGGCCCGAGGGGCGGCTGCCGCGCGCGATCAATGGCCGCTTGACCATTTATGCCTCGCCGGAGGACCGCGCCCTGCTGGTTTCCCGCATCCTCTTTCGCAGTCGCAACCGCGTCGGTCAGCTCCGCACCGAGGACATTCCTGACAGTGCCCAGCGCTATTTCGAGGCCGTCGGGCGCATCGACCTGATTTCCTACGAGGGTAAGCGCACGGATCTGTTCGGCCACTCCTACTTCACCACCAATCCGCAGGTGAGCTCCGATCTGATCGAATTGATCCGTTACGGCAAAAAGTTGGGGCAGCCGGGGCGGGAGCTGGTCAAGACCGGCCGGGTGACTTGGACGTTTCCAGCGGATGGGCCATGATGACAAGCGCGCAGGCGAGGCCGATCTGCGGCGGCTGCTTGCTGCTATTGATCCCCTTCGGCAGACTTCGGCTCGCCACCGGGCTGCGGACAGCAACAAGATCGATTCGGACTCCATGCCATCGACACCGTCGGTATCGTGCATGCAATGCTCTTGCGCATCCAGGCGCTGCTGTTGCCGGTCAAGACCCTGGTCTTCGGGGGCATTAACTGCGAGCTGGCCGCCGACTGCACGGATCACGTCTCGTGACGGCTCAGAAAGGCTTCGAGCTCGGTGGCCGGCAGGGGGCGCGAAAACAGGTAGCCTTGGCCATAGGCGCAGTCGAGATCGCTTAGGAGCTGTCGTTGCACGGCGTTTTCGATACCTTCGGCCACTACCTGCAAGCTCAGTTCATGACACATCGCCATGATCGCCCGGATCAGTGTCCGGTCACGTTCCTGTTCGACCATGTCGCGCACGAACGCGCGGTCGATTTTGACCGTGTCCACGGGAAAGTTCTTAAGATAGGACAGCGATGAATACCCGGTGCCGAAATCATCCAGATACACCTTGAACCCCAAGGCACGCACCGCTTTCAGCCAGGCGGCGACAGATTCGATCTCGCTCGCAAACAGGCTTTCCGTGATCTCCAAGACCAAGGATTCTGGCTCCAGCCCCAGGCGGCTGACGAGCTGACTCAGCCAGTCCGGATGAACGCCGTCTGGGATCTGGCGCGTGGAGACATTCACCGAGGCATAGAGCACCCAACCCCGGCGCTGCCAGTCGCCAAGCTGACGACAGGCCGTTTCGATGACCCAGGTGCCGATGGCCTGAATGAGTCCGGAAGACTCGGCGATGGGAATGAAGGTATCGGGGCTGATGGCGCCAAACTCGGGATGCTGCCAGCGCAACAGACATTCGACACCTTGGGGTTGGCCGCTGCCGAGGTCCACGATGGGCTGGTAATACAGCTCCAGCTCGCCACGCTCCAGCGCCTGTTTCAGATCCACTTCCAGACGATGGCGCTCGAGCAGCTCGCGTCCCATGGCCTCCGTGAAAAAACGCACCTGGCGTCCGCCATGTTCCTTGGCGCGCGACATGGCGATCATGGCATTGCGCAGCACGATCTCTACGCCGTCACCATCATCGGGGAACAGACCGATGCCAATGCTCACGCCAATCTCGGCACGCGCCTCCTCCAGGGTAAAGGGTTGCGACAGGGCTTCGAGGAGCCGACAGGCCAGGCGTTCGGTCTCTTCATAGTCGGCTTGATCCACGATCATGAGCACGAACTCATCGCCACCAATCCGCGCGGCGGTGTCGATGTCACGAATCTCAGCCGCAAGCCGCGCGGCGACCTGTTGCAACAGTAGGTCGCCGCGGATGTAGCCCATGGCTTCATTGACGGGCTTGAACCTGTCCAGACTGATGCACAAGAGACTCAGTCGACGCCCATTGCGTCGATGATCCTTGAGCGCCATCTCGAGCCGCTCCAGAAGCAGGGAGCGATTGGCCAGCCCGGTCAATGCGTCATAGTTGCCACGATCACGGATTTCCTTCTCCGTAAGCTGACGCCGGGTGATATTGCTCCATTGCGACACATAGCCGGTCACCTTGCCGTCATGGTCGCGAATCGCGGTGATCGTCTCCCACTGTGGAACGATGGAGCGATTCTTGTGCCGGTTCCAGATCTCGCCTTCCCAGTACCCATTGCTCAACAGCTCGCGCCAGAGTGTTTGGTAGAACTCGGGCGCGTGATGTCCCGACTTAAACAGCCGTGGCGTTTGGCCGATCACCTCATCGGCGGTAAAACCAGTGATGTTGGTGAAGGCGGAATTGACTCGCCGGATCACGCCATCCGCGTCGGTCAGGACGATGCCCTCACCGCTCACCTCAAACAGGGTGGCCGCCTCCTGCAATTGCTGGTTTTGAGTTCGCAGAGCCTGTTGCAGGGCATGCAAGTGCAGATGGGTCGCGACCCGCGCCAGCACTTCATCGACCTGAAAGGGCTTGCTCACATAATCGACCCCGCCGGCGGCGAAGGCGCGTACTTTGTCCTCCGCGTCGTGCAGGGCACTGATGAAGATCACCGGCACATCGCGGGTGAGCGGGTCGGCTTTGAGCCGGGCGCAGACCTCATAGCCATTCATGCCCGGCATCATGATATCGAGCAAGATCAAATCGGGCACTTCGGACAGGGCCGCGCGCACGGCCAGCTCACCACTGGAGAGCGGACGGACCTCGTAGCGCTTGGCGGAGAGAATGGTCTTGAGAATTCCGAGATTCTCCGCAATGTCGTCGACGACCAAAATGCTGGCGGGCTTGTTCTCGTCCATTCCTTATGCCTCTTGCTTCTGGGCAGCGATCCAGTCCAGAACGCGCTGATAGTCATAGTTTTCGATCCAATGCCGCAGATCCTCGCTCAGCGCTGCGTTCTGCTCGGGCAGTTCCGCCAAGAGATCGATGGCCCGATCCGGTTTGGCGCGAATGAGGGTCTGCTCCAAGGTCGAGAGCCAGGCGACCGGGAGCGGGCCGGCCGCAGGGACTGGCGGCGTGTCGGTCGCAGAGATCGACGCGTTCGGCTCGGTTCTCATCCACACCAGCGGCAGATGCCTCTGAAGCACCTGAAACAGCAGATTATTGTCCACGGGTTTGGATAGAAAGTCACGGCAGCCGCCCGCCAAACATTCGCGACGGTCTTCCTCAAAGGCCCGTGCGGTGAGGGCGATAATGCATTGATTCTGTTCGCCGAGTCGAGAGAGGATGATGCGCGTGGCCGCCAGACCGTCCAGATTCGGCATCATCATGTCCATGAGAATCAGATCGAAATCCGACTCAGCGGTCATCGCTACCGCCTGCTCGCCGTCGGCCGCCGCCGTGACGCCAAAGCCCAAGGACACTAATTGGTGTTCAAGCAACAGGCGATTGGTCGGTTCGTCATCCACCACCAGGATGCGCAACGGCTCGTGCCGATCATCGGTGCGCCGATAGCCATTGATCTGGACTGCATCGGACGTCAAGACCGGCGGCGGAAGCTCTGACTCTAGCACGGGTGCTGGAATGGAGAGGGTTACGCAACTGCCGCGTCCTTCTTGGCTGTCCAATTCAATGTGCCCGCCCATATTGCTGACAAGCGAGCGGCTGATGGCGAGGCCCAGGCCGGTGCCCTGCTGTTTTTGATGCGCCTCGCCAGCCTGGATGAAAGGCTCAAACACTGCCTCGCGCATGGCTGCGGGAATGCCAATGCCGGTATCGGTCACCTGAAGAATCAAAGCGCCCGCCTGATAATTGGCCTCCAGGCTGACCTCCCCCCGTTCAGTGAATTTCACCGCATTACCGAGCAGATTCATGCATATCTGCCGCAGGCGCTTGGCATCCAACTCCACAATCTTGGGCAAGACGCCTGCCCGATAGCGGAAGGCGAGCCCCTTTTCGTTGGCGCGTAACTGGAAGGGCTCGCATAATTCCCTCAACACATCTTGTAACCGACAGGGAGTCGGCAAGCATTCCAGGTAGCCGGCCTCGATTTTCGCTAGATCCAGGACATCATTGATCAACGTCAGCAGATGATCGCCGCTACGATTAATAATGTCGATGCCTTGCTGCTGCATCTCAGTGAGCGTCGCATCGCGCTGGAGGATCTGCGCATACCCGAGAACGGCATTCAGCGGGGTGCGCAATTCATGGCTCATGTTGGCGAGAAATGCGCTCTTGGCCTGATTGGCGCTTTCCGCAGCCTCCTTGGCGAGGCGCAGATCTTCAGCGGCCAGCTTACGCTCGGTGATGTCCTCGACAAGACCTTCGATCGAAGTCACCTTGCCCGCCTCATCCTTGGCCGGTTTGGAAATGACCAAGATTGTGCCGATTTGACCATCCGGTCGATGGAACTCGATCTCCCAGGGCGGCAGTGCCTCGCCGCTCTGCAGTACGTAGGCAAGATTCGCCCAGGCGAGCTCAAGGGATTCCGGCAGCCAATCGACGACATCCGCGAAACTTTGCCCGATGCATTCGGCCTGAGTCAGACCGAAGACCCGTTCGACGTTTTTGCTCACATTGGTGAGGATGCCATGTTCGTCATGGGCATAGACGATAAACTGACCGCCGATGTCATCGACCAGACGCTGATACTTGGCGTGGCTCCGACGCAAGGCGATCTCGGCCTGTTTCCGGTCGGTGAAGTCGCGCGTGACGATAGTGCTGCCGATGAAACGCCCCCTGTCGTCATAACGCGCTGAAACGCTGGCATTGAACCAGCGCCCATCACCTTCAGGCAACGGCATGAAATATTCGAATTGTTGCGCGCGCTGACCGCGAATCGCCTTGATGGCGTCATCCAGTTTCGCGTAGATCGCTGGCGGCAGCACCTCGGAACACGGCTTGCCAAGAAATTGCTCGGGAGGCATCAAGAGTCGCCGTTCATCTTGATAGTAGGCATCGATAAAGCGCTGCTCGGTATCGAGCACGAAGACCAGATCCTCCATCGAAGCCAAGATCGAGCGCAGGCGCTCCCCGGTTTCCTGTAATTGCCCCTCGGCGTGTTTGCGTTGCCTGATTTGACGGGCGAGCTGATGGTTCCAATACAGGATCGCCAAAATGACCAGCAACCCAATGCCGGTCACCCGCCACAGCAAGCCGTAGTCGATTTCCCGGGCTGTGACCACATCGCGCCACATCCATTTCTTACTGATCTCGATGCGTTCCTCCGGGGTAATGGCGGCAATCGCGAGGTTCAGCAGAGGCACCAGGCGCGCGTGCTCCTGACTCACCATGATTTGCAGCTTGAACATCAGGTCGGTGACCCCGGACAGCAGCACCTCGGGGTCGTTGCGCGCGGCGATTTGATATTGCAGGACGGGCAAAATATCCACCGCTGCGAAGGCCTCGCCAGCAGCGACTGCGGCAATCGCGGCGCGGGTATCGCGTACCGGCAGAAACTCGATTCCGGGGTAGCGGGCCTTGAGCAAGTGGTAGGCGCTGTAATTCTTGCCCACCGCCACAACCTGGCCTTGCAGCGTTGCGGCATCGGTGATGAAACCGCTGTCGCGACGCATGGCAATGGCGATGGGATAGCCTTCGTAACTGTCGGTGAACAGCGCGTAGGCCTCGCGCGGGCTGACGCGGGTCGTGCTGGCAAAGATGTCCACCTCCCCCTGCCGCATGGATTGCAACACCTCGGCAAAATCCACCGGCGCCAAGGTGTCTTCTTTTAATCGCAGCTTATGTTTCACCAGTGCCCAATAATCCTCGCTCATACCCACCACCCGGCCATCGTTGCCGATGAAGCTCAATGGTGGCCAACCCCGGGCCGTGGCGCGCCGAAAGAGCGTGGTATCAAGGTAGTCGCGCTCCCGCGCTGACAGCTGAAGGCGGCCCTCGTCGCTGAGCTTGAGGGTTGACACGAGCGTCGGCGGCAAGCCACCCCATTTATCGAGGATCGCGTCAATCTCGCGCGGACCAATCGCCTCCAGTGCTTTGTCGATGATGCTGAGCAGTAAGGGATATTCCTTGCGAATGGAATAGCGCAGATCCACTTCGCTACCGGGGATACTGAAGGCAATCTCGAGATCAGGAAACAGATCCTCGCGAATGGTCAGCAGCAGACTGATGCTCGAGATGGCCGCGTCCACTTCGCCCTTGAGCAATGCCGTGGCAATCGCCTGATTGGAGGAAAAGGACACCGGCACGATCTCCGGCCAGCGTTGAAGCGTCTTGAGCTCGGCCAGATTACCGTCCAGGTAGCCGACGCGTTGACCGGACAGATCCTCCATGCGCGTCACGGAGGCGCCGTCGCGTGCGTAGACATAGCGCGAGAGGCGATAAGGACTCTTGCTGAACAGAAAGGTCTCCGCCCGCTCGGGATGCTTGGCCGATAACGCCAGCCCGTACAGCTCGCCCTGCTCGGCTTGCCGCACCATCTCCGACCACTCGCCCAAGACAAGACGGATATTGGCGCCGGTCAGCACCTTGATACGTGCCAGGATGTCAGGCTCGATGCCGACGGCCTCGCCACTGCTGGTCGTCTGGACGTAAGGCGTCCAGGTTCGCGCGGTGCCAATCAGGATATCCGGGTTGGCCGCCAGCCAGGCGCGTTCCTCGGCACTCAACTCGACAGTGGGCTGGCGCGTCTCTTCGGCGATGCATGTCCAGGCCATGCTGGACAGAACAGCAAGACAGAGCGCCCAAACAATGTTCTTGCATCGATCTGGTTTGATCATGACTGCTACACACAAAGCCTGAGATCAGGCAACCTGAGCAGCGGCCAGATATCCCGCCTTGCGCTGTTCATAACGCTCCACCATCAAAAGAATCCGAACCTGGAAGTCTGTAATTAATGCATCGGCCAGATATCTCGGTCAGGCTGATACCTGGTGGGTTGCAACGGGATACTGCACGATGAAGTCATCTGTGGTCATCAGCGTCAGCCCTTCAACCATGGCTTGCGCAATTAAAATGCGGTCGAATGGGTCTTTGTGAATTCTGGGCAAATTTTGAACCATGAGCGTATGGCGACTATTGATGGGTAGTTCGCGGTAGCCATTGTCGAGCAGACCGCGACGGAGTGCGTGCGCATCGACCTGAAAATCCTTGCGGCCAAGCCCGAGCTTGATCACCACTTCCCAAAGATTGACCGCGCTGAAATACAACAGATTCTCCGGCGCCTCAAGGACAGTGCGCGTCTGGTTCGGGAGTCGCGCCGAGTCGCCTGCGGTCCAGAGAAGAATCTGGGTATCAAGTAACAGCCTCACGGCTGCTCTGCGAATAGGGCCAGGATGGCATCCTCACCCATGCGGTTGAAATCATCGGGAACACTGATCTGCCCCGCCATGAAGCCAACACGCCGCGGAACAACAGGCTCGCCGAGGGGCACTACCTTGACCATCGGGCGTCCCGCCTTGGCAATGACGAAGGGATCGCCGCCGGCCGCTTTCTCAACAAGTTGGGACAGATGAGTTTTTGCTTCGTGTATATTAACAGTGTGCATGGCCTTGCCATCAAACTAAACTCGATGAACTTAGTCTAGGTCGGCGGTCCCACCCCGTCAATGCAGACCCCAAAGACAATTCAGAATACCTTTTTAGCTGTCATGGTTCGCTCATCGAGAACGACTAACGCCCGAGACGGCCGCGACAATCGGGGTATTGATCCACATCGAAGTCCAGGGCGACCCCGAAAGCGGCTTCGGTGAACGGAGTTCGTCTACCAATACCGACTGTGGGATCATTACGGGATGGACGTTGTCACCATCTGGGTCGCAATGCTGTCCGCTTCCCGGGATAGCTGCCCGATAGTTGCCGCAGCTGCCAGTGACTCGGTAGCGACAGAAGTGGTTTTCTATCGGTGGCGGGGCGACAGCAGCAAAGGGTCGGGAGCGATCGCGATAAGGCCCATTGAGTTTGTCGGGTAGTCGCCCTTCTCCAGGCAAATTGAGGCCATTACCGGTCTTTACGCCAGACCACACACCAAAGCGCGCGGCCTATTGCCGCGAACGCTCGGCCGCCTGGATGACGGCGACGTTGGCCTGCTCCAGTGGGGTCAGAGTGACCGTCTGTTTAGGGCTGGGCTGATACCAATCGGCGGCCTGAAAGTGCTTCTGCCAGCGCGCGGAGCGAAAGACATGGCCGTGACGGGCATAGATTTCGTTGCGCATCTCCGCCAGATCTTCGGTGGCGATGTTTTCCAGCTCTTGGGGGTCGATGCGTCGCACGGAGGCACCCGGAAAGCGCCCTGGCGGCAGGTCCCAGGCGTTTGGTGAAATCCAGTAGGGCTCGGTCATGCCGGGCCAGGCACCATAGGCATACATCAGGTAGGCGTCGGCACCGGCATGGCGCGCTTCCGGCGTGGCGGTGGGGAACCAGGTCACGACGATGTCGCGGTTTGGTGCGAAATTTGTGATTTCCGTCCTCAGACGACCATCGGCATCGCGGTGCAGGTCATTCAGGCCAGCGACCACGATGACCTCGCGCTGCGCGGCCGTGCTCGGCTCGATGGTCAGGGAGAAGCGCTCGATGGCGCCGGTCCAGGTGTTGGCTGTGGTCAGAACATAGCGTACCGCCCAGACGGTGCCCCAGCCGCCGATGTCGCTCGGTCCCCAGACCGATCCGCCGGGTACGGGCTCGTAACGGTGGACGACCTCCAACGGGCGGTCGGCCGGAAAGGTCTGGCGGCGATAGTGGCGGATGCGCTGGACCCAGTTTGCATGCAGCTCATCGCCGAACTGGCGCACCGCGCCCAGGTCCAGCAATTCCTGGCGCGCGGACGGCGACAGGCTATTCAAGCGCGCCTGGACAGGCTCGGCCTCAAGGAGGTCGAGCAGCCCAAGACGTGCCAGTGTGTCAGTGATCTCGGGCGTGCCCCGAGCAGGGGTGCAGCTCTGGGTGTCCCAGTCGTAATCGGCGCAGCAGCGCTGCTCGGCGGCACCGGTGTCGATCCAGCCACCACCCCGGCAGGCGAAGGCGCGGCGCTCGCTCTGATAGGTCACCGGCTGGCCATCAACCTCGGTGCGGAACGACAGAGCGGCGAGCTCCGACGGCGTCGTGCCGGCGGCCTCGTGCGGATCACCGGGGGCGATGTCGGGCAGAGGAAAGGCGACCAGCGCCTCGACCGGATGGCCGCTGCGGTTCTCGAATCGATAAACCACCTTGATCCGGTCGCTGGCGATGGTCAGATCCTCGCGCGCGATGTGCAAGCCGTCCGGGGCCTCCACGAACACGAGTCCGCCGGCGCCCTTCTCGGCAAAGCCGTCGTTGGCTTGTGCTGCGCCCAGGATGGTTATGGCGATGAAACCCGCCAGCCAGGAGCGTCTGCTCGTTCGTGCTTGGTGGGCAATCGTCATTTCAGCTTGGAGTCGTGTCGTCATGATGAACAGCAAAGGTTTGAAACATTATGCCAACTCGTTGAAGAAATTATCGCGCTGTACAAAGCAGATCACAAGCCACTTCCTCCGGTGACATCGGGAAGAGACTTTGTCAATTTGCTGCAATGTGCCGCTTGAATTGCATTTTCAGAGCTTTTGATGATGGCGTGTCACGTTTTGGCAATGACGAAGGGATCGTGTAAGGCAGCTCACTTCATTGCGCGGATGCGCTGGGCGTTGTCGGCCCGCTCCTGCTCTGGTAGTGGGACCAGGCCATGGTCGACCAGGTAGCCTTCCTCTCCTGCTGCTGCCGGGCTGAGCAGCTCTTCGAGAAAGCGGCGTAGTCCTGGTATTCCCGCGAGTTGCTCGGATTTGACGTAGATGAACAGTGGGCGGGACAGCGGGTAGTGGCCGGTGTAGATGCTGTCTAAGTCCGGGGCGATGCCGTCGATGGTGGCGGCGTTGAGCTGGTCGCGGTTCTGGTCGTAGTAACTGAAGCCAAGAATCCCGACCGCCCCGTTTGAACCGGCCACTTTGCGCACGATCAGATTGTCGTTCTCGCCCGATGCGACATACTGACCGTCTTCGCGGATGGCGCCGCAGGCGGTGCGGAAACGCGCGGGGTCACTGGACTCGAGCGCGCTGAGCTGGGGGACGCGGCGGCAACCCGGCTCGAGCGCGAGCTTGATCAGCAGATCGTAAGTGCCGGAGGTGGGTGGCGGGCCGTAGACCTGGATTGGCGCCTCGGGCAAGGCGGGGTTGATCTGATTCCAGCGCTGATAGGGGTTTTCGATCAAGGTCCCGGTATCGGCATCGGTATCGGTATCGGCTGGGTCCGGCACCTCGCGCGCCAGGGCCAGATAGAGGTCTTCTCGGCTCAGCTCGAGCGACAGATCCCTGGGCGTGACCAAGGTGATCCCGTCGCTGCCAAAGCGTAGCTGTAGCAACTCGCCGACACCGTGCGTCTGGCACCAGGACAGCTCCTCAGGCGTCATCTCGCGAGACATGAGCGCGACATCGACCTCATCGGCACCGAGGCCGTGACAAAAGAACTTGGCCCCGCCGCCGCTGCCCCAGGCTTCGATTCGCGGCGTTTTGAAGTCTTGATCCTGCCCCACCTGTTCGGCCACGACTGTCGCGAACGGGAACACGGTCGAAGAGCCAACCGCCCAAGGGTAATCGCGCGCCTGGCAGAATGCGCCGGGCAGCGCCGTTATGGCGAACAGCGCCAGCAGCATGGGTAGGCGGGTGGGTCTCATGGTTCCTCCTGATGGTCAGGCGCGGTCTCTGGCAAGTAATTGTCATCGGAATCGCCCATCGCAGCTTCAAAGCGGCCGGTGCGCACCAACCGGTTATACACCGCCATCAGCGGCTCGACGGGATAGGTCAGTGGCAGCATCTCTGCGCCTGAGCGGGTGAGCACGCCGACTTTGTTCGGATTCGCGCCAAACAGCACGAAATGCTGCTTGATGCCACCGGCGTCGCTCCACACCGCCTCGTCGGCCGAGCGCGGCGTATGGCCGACGATGAAGGGCGTCTGCGCGGCCACGTCGAGATGTTTGCGTAGCCGGCGCACATCGCTGGCGCCATAACCGTCGGGCTTATTGGAATGGCGCGGACGCAGCCGGGTGAGCTGTAGCTGGAGCTTCGGCTTGCGGCGGGCATTAATCAGGTCCGCGCGCGAATATTTCATGGTCGGCGCGCCGGCATGGCAGCAGATGTAATCCGCCGAGTAGGCGATGTAGGGTAGCCGATTGTAAAGGCGGTGCATTGCATCGCGGTAGCGCTTGCCGCGCTGGTCGTGCAGCGCCTGCTCCCACACCAGCCCCTGCGGGACGCCGCCCTTGGCAATATCCTCGGCAAAGCTGTCGTGATTGCCGCGCAGATAGAACACCCGATCCGGAAACTGCACCTTGAGGCGAAAGATCAAATCCATCAGCCACATGGAGGTCTCCATCTCGGCTTCCCGACCTGGCTCGTCGGGATGTGCGGCGTCGCCGAGCAGGATCAGCACCGCGCGGCCCTGCGTGAGCGCGTCGAGAAAGTCGTTTTGGGTCAGCACCACCAGCAGGTTGTCGATGCAGGCATGCAGGTCGCCGACGATGATCGGAATCGCCTGGCTTGGCAGGCGCAAGACACTGCCGGGGCGGTCGTCGCGGCCGGCCAGTCGATGGGGCTCGCAGCGCATGATCGCAATCACCTGCTCGAGCAAGTCGAGCGCCGCCGCGCGCGGGGGCTCCTCAATGGGCGCCTGCAGCAGATCGGCGAGCGCCCTGAGCTTGTCTTGGCGCCATCGCGCCATGCGCTCGATGGACTGACGATCAGTCAGCGGCGCAATGCTCACGCCCCGGCTCGGCGCGCGGTTCTTGAACGACAGCCCTTTTTCGTTCAGCTTCAGCCGCAGGTGCTTGTCGGCCACGCCATCGGGGTAGTCGAGCAGTTGCTGCTGAGCCGCGTTCTTGCGCCCCAGGGTGAGCGAGGCGCCACGCCGCAAGCGCAAAAACCCGCTGACGGAGGAGAAGAACCGCGCCGGGTCGAACAGCAGATACTGCCCGTTATGGACAAACTGCCCATCGGCGGTGACGACGATTTCCGGACTGAGCTCCAGGGTGCAGCCATCCTCGCCGCCGAGGTGGATTTGCAGCGGCACTTTGGGCTCGGGCACGCGGATCTTCTTCTCACCGAGGGGCAGGACGGCCTCAAGCGCCTGTTCATCGCTGTCTTCCATGTCCTGAATCAGCTCATAGAAGAAGCGTAGAAATTTATTGCTGGCTTCAGGCGCGAGCATCTTCGCTCCTGATTGATTGGGCGCCAGCCTGATCGCCTGATTGGCCACCTGACTGGTCGCCTGCTTGATCGCCTGACTGGCCGCACAACCGCAGCGGTCGACCAAGAAGCCGCTGTCGCACATAGACCTGCATGCCGTGTCTGTGAAACAGCGCCAGGACGGCGCAGTAGAGGGCGACCTGGGTGCGGATCTGCTCAAGGTCGATGCGTTCATCCACCGGATGCGTCCCTTCCCGGGCCCGCACGCAGCGATCGGCGTAGATGCGCTCGGGCGGCGGCAGCAGGAACTCAAAGACGAAGCGCCCCAGCCAGTCGACGGAAAACAAATGGCGCTTGGGGCGCGGCAGCTGCACCCGCGACGGATCGAGCACCAGGGTCTTCCAGTCACGCTGCCAGGCCTCGTCGAACAGCGCAATGGCACCTTGATGGCCCACGAAGGGCAGGCCCAGATGCACTTCCCGGGGCCGCATGGCCAGGGTTTCCGCCCGCCACCAGCCGCGCCGGGTCAGGTCGACAAAACCTTCCTCCGGCCAGCCGCCGAGCTGACGCACTAGCGTGGATTTGCCCGCACCCGGGGGACCGGTCACGATAATCTGGCTGAAGCGAACCGCTTGGGCGAGCGGCACCTCGCGGACCACGCGCACCTCGGTCACCGGCTCGAGCAGCAGGCCCGGCAGCGATGTGACGCGACACCCGGACTTATGCTCATGGGCCGGCTGCGGGCTAGCGGGCAAGGGTAAGCCCCTCCCGGATCAAGCGGGCCTGAGCGCAAGCGATTGGACTGCGGCCTGGCTTCAACCGAAAATCGCCTTAAAGATGAAGAAGAAGATCGCCGCCAGCAGGGCACCGGCCGGCAGGGTCACCAGCCAGGACACGAAAATATTGCCAATCACCCGCATGTCCAGCGCGCCGATGCCGCGGGCCAGTCCGACCCCCATTACGGCACCGACCGCGATATGGGTGGTCGACACCGGCAGCCCGGTTTTTGAGGCCAGCACCACGGTGGCCGCCGCCGCCAGGGTGGCACAGTAGCCGCGCGTCGGGGTCAGCTCGGTAATGCGCACGCCGATGGTCTGCATCACCCGATAGCCCATGGTTGCCAGGCCGACCACAATGCCAATCCCACCAAGCCCCAGAATCCACAGCGGCAGCGCCGATTCTTGCCCGACTTGACCGCCACTTTGCACAATCGAGACCACGGCCGCCATCGGCCCGATACCATTGGCCACGTCGTTGGAGCCATGGGCAAAGGCCATCGCACAAGCGGTAAAGAGCATCATGGGTGCAAAGACACGCTCGACACTGGCGAAATGGAAGTCACGATCAGCCGAGACGTTGGGTTGCACCCGATCGATCATCAGCTTGCCGGCGATGGCGACCAGCAGACCGATCACCGTGGCGACCATCAGGCTTTGGAGGTTGGTCAGATGCAGATCGAGATGCTTGAGTCCCTTAAACAGGGAGACCAGGCTGACGATCCAGCCGACCAGAAACAGGTAAAACGGCCCCCAGCGCTTGGCACTCAAGAAGGGATTGTCGCTGGTAAAGATCAGCTCGCGAATGCTCAGCATCAGCAGCCAGGCGATGAGTCCGCCCAGCAGTGGAGAGAGAATCCAACTGATGGCAATCTGCCCAATGGCCGCCCACTGCACCGCATCGACACCAATACCTGCCACGCCAAAGCCAACAATGGCGCCGACAATTGTATGGCTGGTCGACACCGGCCAGCCACGGCTGGTCGCGATCATCAGCCAGATGGCGGCGGCAAGCAGCGCCGCGAGCATGCCGTAGACCAGCAACTCGGGCGTCTGGGCGATGGGTCCGGGATCGATAATGCCCTTGCGGATGGTCGCGGTCACATTGCCACCCGCGATCAGAGCTCCGGCAAACTCAAAAATCGCGGCGATGAGAATTGCCTGCCGGATGCTGATGGCCCCGGAGCCGACCGAGGTGCCCATGGCATTGGCGACATCGTTGGCGCCAATCCCCCAGGTCATGTAGAGCCCAAAGACAATGGCAAGAACGAGAAAGAGGGTGCCGTGGGTGGCGATGATTTCCATGGTTGTTTTAGAACCCAGTCACATGCGGAGACAGACGCGGCGGCCAGATGAGCCAGCCAGCGACCAGCTAGCAAAGCAGCCGGCGATTGCAGTTAGAGACGACATCAGCGTGCGATCAGCAGCAGCAGGCGCTCCCCCACCTTCTCGGCATTATCCGCCAGATTACCGATCCATTGGATCAATTGGTACCAGAGCATCACCGATACCGGGTCCATGGTTTGCTCATGCTGAAAAAGTGTCTGTAACAGGCGGGTCACAAGTGCGTCGGTCTCGGTTTCGGTTTGATTCAACTGCGCAATCATCGCCTCCACCCGCGCCGCCTCCGGTCCACGAAAGCCGGTCTCGATCAGCTCGTCAAGCTCATCGATAATAGCCCGCGCCTGACCACAGGCCTCAACACAGCGCTGGACCAGTTCTCGCAGACCCTCGCGCATGCTCTCCAAGACCTTCAGCTCACGCTGGGTCAAAAGCCCGGCGATATCCTGGGACACATCGGCGATCCTATCCTGCACCTCCAGGATGGCCAGCAGATCGCGTCGATCCACTGGCAGAAACAGGCTCTTGGGCAAATGCAAGCGCACATCGTTCTTGATGGCATCCGCCTCACTCTCCTTGGCGTCAATTGCTTCGCGCGCGGCCAGCAGCGCCGCCGCATCGCCGTCGATCAAGGCATCGAACAGCCCAGGGACGAGGCCCACGCAGTCATGGACCACAGCCATGTGCTGTCGCATGGGCTTGAACGGAGATCGCGCAAAGAGCGCCGAGAGTGGTGGAATGGCTTGCATGGACAAGGATTTTCTCCCGAATAAGAACATTTTGGCAGACAATCGCGCAGGCGGTTGATTTCCCTCATGTGTCGTAGTTCGCCGTCGCAGCCGGAAGCCGAACGGTTAGGGTCGTGCCCACATCCTCACTGCTCTCCATGGCGATGTCGCCATGCTGGGTCGATGCCATCAGCCGTGCTGAATAGGTGCCGAGTCCGGTGCCGCTGGACTTGCCGGCGGTGACGTACTTGTCGAAGAAGTGTTCGCGGATTGATGCCGGGACGGCGCCCTGGTTGTGGATGCTTGCCACCACCCATCCAGGGGCTGCGTCGGCGACGGTGACGGTGATCTGGCCTTGTTCTGGCGAGGCTTCGATGGCGTTCTTGATCAGGTTGCAAAAGAGCGAGTAGCAGAGCATTTCATCGCCCAAGAGGTGCCCGGCCTCACCTTCTGAGGCGATGCTGAGGTGCTTTTGCTGTACCTGGAAATCGAGATCGCGGGCCACACGTTGCAACAACGGCAGTAGCTCCACGGGTTGCGGGATTAACTCATAGCTGCCTTGCTCCATCTTATACAGATCCAGCGAGCGATTGATCATGTCGAGCATCTTCAGGCCGGCGCCATGAATGAGATCCATGCATTCGCGCTGCTCTTTATTGAGTTCCGGCTCATCGCGCAATAGGTCGGCAAAGCCAATCACCGGGTTCAGTGGCCCCTTGAGGTCGTGCCTGAGGATGCGGTCGACGTCATCGCGCAAGCGCGCGGCCGCGACCAGCTCCTCCACTTGCAGTGCAAGTTGGTGGCGGGCCTGCGCCAGGGCCAAATGGGTGGCGACCCGCACTTGCACCAAGGGGACCGAGATCGGCTTATGGATGTAGTCCACGGCGCCAAGCTCAAGCCCCTTGGTTTCGCTGTCCACGTCGGCCAGGGCGGTGAGGAAGAGCACCGGGATGTCGCGGGTGGCGGCGTCCGCCTTCAACTGTCGACAGACCTCATAGCCGTCGATCCCGGGCATCATAATGTCGAGCAGGATGATCGCCGGCGGCGGCTGCCGTCGTGCCACCTTTAGGGCCCGCTCACCGTCACGGGCGGCAGCTACGGAATAGCGGCCCGACAGTGCTGCCACCAGAATATCCAGATTCTCGGGGGTATCATCAACAATGAGTACAGTTGGGCGATGATTGTCACGCATCGATCTTCATCCTCTGTTATAGGTGTGACGTCAATGGAGGTTGGCGGTGACCATGCGCTTTAGTCCATCTTGATCTCCAGACCGAGGGCGGCGGCGATTTCCCGCAGGATGGCCAGCGCTGCGTCACTGTCATAGTCCGACATAGCACGTCCCAGGCGCGCCATCTGGTCGCGCACCTGGCTTGCACGCAGGAGCTTGTGCAAGAGCGCAAGATGCTCATTGGCCGCGCCAAGGTCGGACTCGACCTCCCGGGCGATGGCGCTGAGCAGCGGCGCGACCGCGTCGAGATTGGGTGCCTCGGCTTCAGGTTGCGGTTCTGCGCGATCCGGCTCCTGGCGATCATCGGGGAGGAATTCGTCGAGACCGCCGATCACCTCCTCAAGCGCGCCGGCAAAGACGGCCAGCGCCTCGCCCAGATGCTGATCCGAATCCTGGCCAGAATCCTCACCCAGATCATCGCCCAGACCATCACCGGCGGCGAGCCGCGCCTCCAGACGTGCGGCGGCAGAGCCCAAGCGCTCGGCCCCAAGGTTGGCGGCGACCCCTTTGACTGAGTGGGCGACGAGGCGCGCATCGGCCCAGCGGCCCTCGGCCAGCGCCCGGCTGATCGTCTCGGCATCCCGGCGATGCCCGTCGCGGAAGTGGCGCAGCAACTTGCCGTGAAGCGCCCGATTATTGGCGACCCGGCGCAGGCCGGCGGCCAGATCGATGCCAGGAAGAGCGCTCGGCAACGGCGTCTCGGGCGCTGCGTCCCCGTTGACCACCTCATCCGCCACGGATGCTGGAATAGGCATCAATGCCGCAGCCGGGGCGATCCAGCGCACCAAGGCGGCGTGCAGCGCATCGATGTCGATTGGCTTGACGAGGTAATCATCCATGCCCGCTTGCAGGCAGCGTTCCTTCTCGCCTTTCAGAGTGCCGGCGGTCAGGGCGATGATGGGCACGCGCCTGCCGCTTTCGCGCGCGCGGATCTGGCTGGTTGCGTCATAGCCGTTCATCCCCGGCATTTGTACGTCCATCAAGACCAAGTCCGGCGTGTTTTCAGTACAGTAACGCACGGCATCTTCACCGCCACTGAATTCCTCGATGTGCGCTCCGGGAAGCATCTCGGCGACCAGGTGTCGTGCCAGTATGAGGTTGAGCGGATGATCGTCCACCAGCAGAATTCGCAGATCAGTCTGGGGCGTGGCGACGGCGCTTGCCGCAATCGCATCCTCCCCAGCCTGCGCGGGCGCGGCCCCATTCCCGCGCCCTGCCTCTGCTTCAGCCAGCGCACCGCCAAGCTTTAACGCCACCAGCGCATTGTAGAGCTGGCGGCTGTCGATTGGCTTGTTGGCCATTTTATGGATGCCAAGCGGGGCTGCTTGCGCGCGCAGTTGGACATCTTCAACCAGGCTGTGCAACAACATGATGCGCAGCGACTCGGCACCGAGATTGAGCTGCTGGCGAATCCTGCGGATCACCTCCAGGCCGTCCATAACAGGCATCTGGTAGTCGACAATGGCGATGTCGACAGCCTGCTGCTGCAAGAAGGTCAGCGCGGCCGGCCCGTTGTCCACCGTGGTACAGCGCACGCCGACGAGATCGAGCATGTCTTGGATAATCTTGCCGTTATTCAGATTATCGTCGATCACTAGCACATGATGTATGGAGTCGAGCACGGCCTTGTCGGCCAGCCGATCCAGCGCCCGGCCGCCTTCGCTCGGCAGGCGCACGCGAAACGAGAAGGTGCTGCCCTGACCCGGCTCGCTGTCGAGCTCAAGCCGGCTGCCCATCAAGTTCAGCAGGCGGTTGGAAATCGACAAGCCCAGTCCGGTGCCGCCAAACTTGCGTGTGGTCGAGGCGTCCTCCTGGGTGAAGGCGTCAAAAATGCGTTCCTGCTGATCGAGTGCAATCCCGCACCCGGTATCGCTGACGGCAAAGCCCAGTTCGCTGATGCCAGGCGTGTCCGTTTGCTCTGCGCTGATGTCGATGCGGATGTGGCCGGCCTCGGTAAACTTGATGGCGTTGCTGATCAGGTTGATCAGCACCTGACGCAGCCGGATGGGATCGGCGTGGATGACGTGGGGCACCTCCGAGGCGATGTGCAACAGCAACTCCAGCCCCTTCTCGTTGGTTTTGTAGCGCACCACATCGATGATTTGGCGCGTCAGGTCATCGAGGTCGATCTGTTCTGGCGACAGCTCAAGCTTGCCCGCCTCGATCTTGGAGAAATCCAGAATGTCGTTTAGCAGATCGAGCAGCGACTTGGCCGACTGATTCACGTATCCGACATAATTGCGCTGAGTTTCATTCAGCTCCGACGACTGGCGCAGCAGATCGCTGAAGCCAATGACGCTGTTGAGCGGGGTGCGGATTTCGTGGCTCATGTTGGCGAGGAATTCCGACTTGGACCGATTGGCCGTGTCGGCTTCTGCCCGCGCCTGTTCGAGCGCTTCGCGAATCTTCTTGGCCTCGTCGATGTCCTGAAAGGTGCCGAACAGCCGCTTGCAGCGCCCGTTGTCGAATTCGGCATTGCCGACGGCGCGCACCCACAAAAGCTTGCCGGTGGCGGTGATCATCTGCACGTCCAGACCATAGGGCGTGCCGTCTTCGATGGCCTGCGCGACCGCCTGCTGGAGTTGCACGCCGGTTTCTGGCGTGTAGAAGGCCATCGCTTTCTCGTAACTGGGCTCGAAGTCCAGCGGAACCTCGTGGATTTCGCGGATGGAGTCGGTCCATTCGATCTTTCCACTGACCAGGTCATATTCCCAGCCGCCCACGCGCGCGACCCGACTGGTCTGATTGAGGAAGGCATGGGCGCGCTTGAGCTGACGCTCCGCCTCGCGACGCGCGCTGATGTCGGTGATATTGGCAAAGTAATGTGTGACCTGCCCCGTGGTATCGCACAGCGAGCCGGTTGAAAGATGCACGGGAAACCGCTCGCCGGTCTTGCGCTTGAACATCAGTTCGAAATCGCCCATCCCAACGCTGAGCATTGTTCCAAAGGCCGCATTCAGGGTTTCGAACGCTTCTTCCGGCCAGTAGGGGAAGGGCGCCGACTGGCCGAGCAGTTCTGCTTCGCTGAACCCGGTCATCTTGCACAGCGCCTTGTTGGCGACCTGCTGCCGGCTCTGCGCGTCCACCACCGAGAAGCCATCGGCCATGTTGGCGAGCAGTTGCTCGGAGAATCGCCGGCTTTGCTCAAGCGCCAAACGGGCTTCGACCTGATCAGTGACATCCTGCACCGTCCCCAGAGCGCGCACATTCTGGCCATCAACTTGCGGTCGCGCGCGGCCGCGGGAGCGATGCACGCGTTCATCCCCATTCGGCAGAACAACGCGGTACTCCTCGTCCAGTTCGATGCCATGTGCCAGCAGTGCTTCGTAAGCCGCTTCCGCCCGCTCCCGGTCATTGGGGTGGATCATGTCCAGCGCCTGTTGAAATTTCAGGCTCCCAGGCGTGCCACGCTCCTCGGGTGTGAGCAGATGTCGATCCCAGGTGATCGTTCGCTCGGGCTGCGTGATGCTCCAGACCCCGATCTGGCTGGCCGCGAGCACCGCCTCAAGCTTGGCGGTTTTTTCTTCGAGCTGGGCTAGATGGTCTTTGAGCTGCTGCTGAGCAGTATGCTCGGCAGTCACATCATTGTGCGCACCGAGCATGCGGGTCGGCTTGCCGTCGGCGTCGCGAATCGCCAGCCCCCGGCAGCGCACCCAAACCGTCGAGCCATCGCGGTGGCGATAGCGCACCAACTGATCGTAGGGGTGGGAGGGATCGGCGAGATGCTTGTGGAAGTTCTCGGTGGCTCGCGCCAGATCCTCGGGGAAAATAATGTCCTGCCAAGCCGAGGCGCGATGCGGCATCTGCTCGGGGTCATAGCCAAGGGTGGCCCAGAACCGGGCGTCCATCCATTCGTTTTCGGGCTGCTCGATATCCCAATACCACAGACCATCGAGCGCACCTTGCCGAATAAAGGCGAAGATCCGGCTGTCGGTTTTGACCAGTTGGTCAAGCTCTTGCTGAAGATAATTCACGTTTTGGTTACACTTATGCTGGCGACGAGTGAGGCATGGTTGGTCGGCAGGTCGGCACCGGCCACGGAATAGCGGCCCGTCAGTGCTGCCACCAGAATATCCAGATTCTCGGAGGTATCATCGACAATGAGTACAGTCGGGCGATTTTTGTCACGCATCGATCTTCATCATTTGTTATAGGTGTGACGTCAATGGAGGTTGGCGGTGACCATGCGCATTATTCCATCTTGATCTCCAGACCTAACTTGATCTCCAGACCTAGGGCGGCGGCGATTTCCCGCAGGATGGCCAGCGCTGCGTCACTGTCGTAGTCCGACATGGCGCGTCCCAGGCGCGCCATCTGGTCGCGCACCTGGCTTGCACGCAGGAGCTTGTGCAAGAGCGCAAGATGGTCATTGGCTGCGCCAAGGTCGGACTCGACCTCCCGGGCGATGGCGCTGAGCAGCGGCGCGACCGCGTCGAGATTGGGTGCCTCGGCTTCAGGCTCTGCGCGATTCGGCTCCGGGCGATCATCGGGGAGGAAGTCGTCGAGACCGCCGATCACCTCCTCAAGCGCGCCGGCAAAGACGGCCAGCGCCTCGTTCAGATGCTGATCTGAATCCTGGCCAGAATCCTCACCAGAATCCTCACCCAGATCATCGCCCAGACCATCACCGGCAGCGAGCCGCGCCTCCAGACGCGCAGCAGCAGAACCCAACCGCTCGGCCCCAAGGTTGGCGGCGACCCCTTTGACCGAGTGGGCGACGAGGCGCGCATCGGCCCAGCGACCCTCGGCCAGCGCCCGGCTGATCGTCTCGGCATCCCGACGATGCCCGTCGCGGAAGTGGCGCAGCAACTTGCCGTGAAGCTCGCGATTATTGACGACCCGGCGCAGGCCGGCGGCCAGATCGATGCCAGGAAGTGCGCTCGGCATCGGCGTCTCGGCCGCTGCTTCCCCCATGGCCACCTTATCCGCCACGGATGCTGGAATGGGCATCGATGCCCCAGCCGGGGCGATCCAGCGCACCAAGGCGGCGTGCAGCGCATCGATGTCGATTGGCTTGGCGAGATGGTCATTCATGCCCGCCGCCAGGCAGCGCTGCCGCTCGGCGCTCATGGCATGAGCGGTCATCGCCACAATCGGCAGCTCGGCCCAGCGGGCATCGGCGCGGATCTGGCGGGTCGCCTCGAAGCCATCCATCACCGGCATCTGCAAGTCCATCAGCACCAGATCGAAGGCGTCGGGCTCGGCGGTGAGATGTTCCAACGCCTCGCGGCCGTCGTTGGCGGTGGTGACCCGCAGGCCGATGCTCTCCAGCAGTTCGGTGGCGATCTGGCGATTGATGTCTTGATCCTCGGCCAACAGCACCCGCTGGCCACGAATCCCATCCAACTCCGCCAAGGGCCTACCGGACTGGAAGGCAACACGCGCTCGCGGCCCACCCGCGCCGCCATCAAGCAGCACCTCAAACAGCCGCGCGGGGTTAATCGGCTTCTCCAGCAGGTTGGCGAACCCAAGCTTTCGGGCCTTGATGGCGACCTCCTCTGAGCTGAAGGCGGTGACCAACACGGCCATTGGTTTGGGCATGATCTCCGCATCCTGAAGCACCTGCTTGAAGGTCGCGATACCGTCCAGCTCCGGCATCTGATAGTCGATCAGCAGCAAGTCGTAAGGACAACCTGCGCGCGCTGCCTCACGCAGCGCGGCGATCCCCTGCCTGCCGTCACTTGCGGCTGCGGCCTTGGCGCCGTAGCGGCCAAGCATGTGTTGGAGCACCTGGCAGGCCACCTGGTTGTCGTCAACGATCAGGATGCGGCGGTCGATTTGTGGGCGTTGCTCTGGTGTCTCTTTGTCCGCTTCATGCTCCTCGCAGAGCGGAAAGTCGAGGGTGAAGCTGAAGGTACTGCCCTCCCCAAGGGCGCTCTCCAGGGAAAGCTCCGCTCCCATCAGACCCAGCAGATGCCGGGAGATCGACAGGCCCAGACCGGTGCCGCCAAACCCCCGGGTAATCGAGCTGTCGGCCTGCTCGAAGGGGCGAAACAGCCGTTGGCGCTGCTTGCGGCTAATGCCGATGCCCGAATCACAGACGAACACATCGAGCCGAACCTTGTCGGAGCTGCAATCCACCACATCGATGCCCAGCACCACCTCGCCCTGCAAGGTGAACTTAACGGCATTGTTGAGCAGGTTGATCAACACCTGGCGCAGGCGCAGCGCATCACCGAACAGCAGGCGCTCCAGCGGCGGGATATCGAACAGGACTTCCAGTTCGCGTTCGTCGGCTTTGACGGTGATGACATCGGCGACGTCACTGATCAGATCGATGAGCCGGAAGGGCACTGCGTCCAAGGCCATCTTGCCCGACTCGATTCTGGAGAAGTCGAGAATGTCGTTGATGATCCCGAGCAGATTTTCGCCGGAACGCAGCACCTTTTCGATGTAATCGCGCTGCTGGGCGTCGAGGTCGGTCTTTAGCGCCAGGCGACTGAGATTGATCACCGCGTTCATCGGCGTGCGGATCTCGTGGCTCATGTTGGCGAGGAACTCGCTTTTCGCCCGCGTCGCCTCCTCCGCCTTGTGCCGGGCGACAATCAGCTCCTTGTCGCGGTTATGGCGGGTCAGAGCGATGGCGAGCAGATGGGCGGGGATGCCGATCCGGTCGAGTTCACGGTCGCTGGGCGGGCGCGACTCGTTGATGTAAATGGCAATGGTTGCCAGCACATCGCCGTCTTCGTCCTTTGCCGGCACCGACCAGCAGGCTCGCAGCCCGGCCGCCGCCGTCACCTGACGCAAGGCCACCCAGTCCGGGTGACGGGCCAGATCCTCTGCCACCACCGCCTCGCCGCTCACCGCAGCCGTTGCGCAAGAGCCGCAGCGCTCGCCGCAGGCGATCCCATCGAGCAAGGCATTCAAGGCCGCTGGCAGGCGGGGAGCGGCCCCCATTCGCAGGGTGTCCGCCGGCTGATCGACCAGCATGATCGAGCAGCGGCTGTCCGGGATGAACAGTTCCGCCAGTTCCACAATCCGGTTCAGCACCACGGCCAGCGTCTGGCCGCTGGCGATCTTCTCCAGGGTCTTGTGGCCCTCGGCCAGATGGCGTTCATCGCGGTAGCGCTCGGCGATGTCCCGCAGGGTGAAAATGCAGCTGCGCCCGGACTCGTCGAGCAACTCCGCGCGGGAGATCTCCAAAGGCACAGTGGTGCCATTGGCGTGCCGCCCGAACACTTCAAGACGCTCAGACAGGTCATCACGGCTGATGAAATCCCAGCACAAGTGGCTATCCTCGGCGAGACGCTCGGGCTCGGCAATCAGCAGGCTCAGGTTGCGCTCGAGCAGCGCCTCCTCTGGGTAGCCGAACATCTTTTCCACCGCCGCATTGGCCATGGTCATGCGGCCTTCGCTGTCGACTTGCAGGATACCGTCGCTCATCGAAGACAGAATGGCCTGCAGCCGCCCCTCGCTGGCCGCCAACTGCTGGGTGCGTGCGGTGACCCGCCGTTCCAGCACCTCGTTGGCCTCGGCAAGCGCTGCTTTCTGGGCGAGGATGGTGGCGACCATGGCGTCGAGCGCGCGGCATAGCTCCGCCGCTTCGCAGTGACCCGTCACGCGCGGCAGCGCCACCGCCAAATCACCGGAGCTGATGCGGCAGGCTGCCTCCACGCTTGCGCGAATCGGGGAGACCAACCGCCCCACCGCCGCCCACACCAGCCAGCCGAGCGCAAAGGCCCCAAGGGCTCCGATCATCCATAGCCGGTGCTTGATGGTGCTCCCCTCGGCCAGGGCAATGCTGGTGGGCTGACTCACCGTCACGCGCCAGCCCAAGCCCGGGTAATCGTCGAACCCATGACTTACGCCGATTCCGACCAGGTAGGAGTGGCCATCCTTGTCCGCCATCAGACGATAGTCACCGCGCGGGTCGCCGCCTTGCGTGAGCGATGGCAGCGGCGGCTCCCGCGTGCCCTTTAGCAGCGCCTCAGACCCCAGCAGCGCTTTGCCCTCGCTGCTGAAGATGACTACCTCTAGTCCGTGCTCATCGCCCAGGGGCCCGAGCAAGCCGTCGCGCGCATCGCCCGCCCAGTCCCAGCCAACATGCGCGACCAGGACGCCGATCGGGGCGCCGGTCGGGGCGTCAGTCGGGGCGTCGGCGGCCCCGTAGATCGGCTGGGCAAGGTCGACGAAACGCAGCGGCAGGGAGTCATGACGCGGTGGCGGCAGATGCCGAGCGAGCAGCCAGGCCTCGTGGACATCACCGGCATAAGGCTCGCCGCCTATGGCGGCCTTGAAATACTCGCGCGCGGAAACATCGCTCCCCTCAAGGCGGCCGTCGGAGGCGACCTCGATCCGACCCTCGCGGTTGAGCAGTCCGATCCAGGCGAACGATGAGCCGGCCCGCCAGCGCGACAGCAGGGCCCGGCGCTGCTCCGGGGAGAAGGATGGATCGATCAGCCGCTGATCGGCGGCATGGATGCCAATTTCGTCCAGCCGGGAGGCCATGTCCCGATCCAGTTGGTTGACCAGGCTCTCGGCGATATGAAAAAACAGCGCCCCCTTGTTGGCTACCACCTGGCGTTGGAACAGCTCGCCCAGCAGCAGGCCGCCGGCGATGGTGCAGACGGTGAGCATCAGCCAGATGGAGAAACTAAGCCGGAAGCGCAGCGAAGCGAACGGACGACTGTTTTTCCATGTTGAGGAACTTACAGACCTCAACCATCCAAGACGATTTGATAAGGCGTTGTGAATCTTCATGACGCTAGGGCGTGTCGAGGCCGTTGGGGTCATTCAGGAGCACGGCGACCTGGCGCAGGATGTCGAGCGCGACCTCGTAGTCGTATTGAGCAATCGCCTTGGCGGCCGCCGCCAGTTGCTTGGCGACAGGTGCAGGAAGTGCCGCGATGCGCAGAATCTCTTGCATGGTCTGATCGACCGCCGCATCGGACTCCTCCAACTCACCACAGGCCTTGTCCAGCAGCGGCTGTAGGCGTTCGATTGAGCCCCCCGGAGATGCGGCGCTGGCTGGGGCGCTGGCCGCGTCTGGCGCTGGCCGGGACGCGAGCGCGGTGACGGCGGCCTGGGTCAAGTCCCCAAGTTTCGCCGCCACCGACGCCAACATGGCCTCGATGCGCGCGCGCTCGCTTTGCTCGCGCAGGCCCAGCTCCAGGGCGGCGGCCTGCTCGGCCAGCTCGGCTGCGCCCAGGGTGCCGCTGAGGCCTTTCAGGGTATGGGCCAGGCGGCGGGCCTGCTCGGTGTCTACCGCATCCAGGGCCGCGCGTATGGCGTCCACGGCGTTGTGCTGGTTGGCGAGGAATTTCTCCAGAATCTCATAGTAGAGGTTGAGGTTCCCGCCCAGGCGGCGCACGGCGGACTCGACCTCGACGCCGGGCAGATCGGGCATGGGCAAGCTGGGCAAGGACGGCGGGGCGACCATCGCTGGGGGCGGTGGCGCGGGCAGCGGCGCGGACTCAGATCCTGACTGCGCAGGCGCAAGCCCCGGCTTCACCCACTGCGCCAGCACCTGAAACAGCACATCCGGGTCAATGGGCTTGGCAATGTGATCGTTCATACCGGCCTCACGACAGCGCTCAATGTCGCTGGCCATGGCATTGGCGGTCATCGCGATCACGGGCAGCCGCTGCAGCGCGGTCTGGGCGCGGATCGCGCGGGTGGCGGTCACCCCGTCCATCACCGGCATCTGCATGTCCATCAGCACGCCGTCGAAGGTCTCCCGGCGCAGGATCTCAAGCGCTTGCTGGCCATTCTCGGCCACCATCACGCCGATGCCCGCGCCGGCCAGCAGCTCGCAGGCCACCTGCTGGTTGATCGGGTTGTCTTCGACCAACAGCAGTCGCGCGCCCTGGACCTGGGCGCGACTTGCGCCATCGTCGACACTCCAGGGCCGTTGCCCAGGGATCAGCTCCAGATGGTCGAAGATGCCCATGATGGCGTTAAACAAGCCGCTGGCCTGAAAGGGTTTGGCCAGCAGACCATCAACCAGGTCGCGCTGCGGTTGCAGCCGCTCCAAGCGACCAGAAGAGGAGACCAACAGAATTTTCAGCGTGCCGCCCAGTTCTGGATGCGCACGCAGGCGGCGCGCGCAGTCAAGGCCGTCCCACTCGGGCAGGCGGGTATCAACCACCAGCAGCTCGAAAGGATCGCCGGCGCGCGCGGCGGCGAGCACGGTTTCGGTCACCTCGGCGCCGGTGGCAATGGCCGTGACGCGGAAGTTGAAGGATTGCAGATAGTTTGTCAGCACTTCAAGCACGCGCCGATGGTCATTGACCACCAGCACACGCAGGTCGCGGAGATCCTGCGGCGGGGCGAAGCTGCGGGCGCTCGGCTGGTCGGGCAGACCCAGCTCGGCGCTAAAGTAAAACACCGAGCCTTCGCCAGGCTGACTGCGAAAGCGCAACGCGCCGCCCATCATTTCCACCAGACGCTTGCTGATCACCAGCCCGAGCCCACTGCCGCCGTATTTGCGCGTGGTTGAGGAGTCGGCCTGAGTGAAGGGGCGAAACAGGCGCGCGGCGTCCGCCTCGCTCATCCCGATGCCACTGTCCTGCACCTCAAAGGTCAACTCGGCAGTGTCGTGCTCGCGTCCTTGCAGCGCGATGCGCAGACTGACTTCGCCGCGCTCGGTGAACTTCACGGCATTGCTGAGCAGGTTGAGCAGCACCTGGCCGAGGCGCAGGGGATCGCCGATCAGGTGCGGCGGGATTTCGAGATCGGTGTCGATCAGAAATTCAAGCCCTTTCTGCTCGGCGCGGATGGCAATGATCGAGGCCACCCGCTCGATGACTTCGTCAAGCTCGAAGGGAATGCGCTCAAGCTCCAGCCGTCCCGCCTCAACCTTGGAAACATCCAGAATATCGTTGATGAGCCCCAGCAGGCTTTGCGAGGCGGTGTGGATCTTCTCCAGATAGCCGTATTGCTTCTCCGACAGCTGGGTTTGCATGCACAGATGCGAAAACCCCATGATGGCGTTCATTGGGGTGCGGATCTCATGGCTCATGTTGGCCAGAAAGGCGCTCTTGGACTGGTTGGCGGTCTCGGCCTGCTCCTTGGCCAGCATGAGCTCGGCTTCGCGTTGCTCGCGCATCAGCACGATGGCGACCAGATTGGCGGCCACGCGCATCTGATCCAGCTCGCGTTCGTCGGGCAGCCCCGGTTCCCGGCGATAAACGGCCAGGGTGGCGAGGAGCGTGCCCTCGCTGTTGCGCACCGGAATCGACCAGCAGGCGCGCAGACCAGCGGCGGCGGTGGCGTCACGAAACGCTGCCCAGTAGGGGTGAGTTGCCACATCCTCGACCAGCATGCACTGGCCCGTGGCGGCCACGGTGCCGCAGGAGCCTACGCCCACGCCATAGGTGAGCCCGTCGATCAGGGCGTTGTAGTCCTCGGGCAGATGCGGTGCCGCACCGTGGCGCAGGCAACCGTGCTCGCGATCAATCAATAAGATCGAACCCAGGCTTCCGGGAACCAGCACCTCGACCAGCTCGACCACGCTATCGAGCACGTCACGCAACTGCACTCCGGATGCAATGCGTTCGAGAACGGCCCGACTCAGGTCGCGACTCTGCCCGGCCAGCACTTGCTCGGTGATGTTCTGCAAGGTTCCGATCATGCGGCGCGGTCGGCCTCGCGCATCGCATTCCAGTACGCCGTGATCACGCACATAACCAACCGTGTTGCCAGGTCGGCAAAAGCGATATTGGATGTCGTAATCCTCACCGGTCTCGCGGGTGCGCGTGATGGCTTGGCGGACGAGATCCTGATCAGCGGGGTAAAGAATGTCGAAAAAGGCCTCCCGGGTCGGCTGAAAGGCCTGTGGCTCAAAGCCGAAAATGCGGAAGGTCTCGTCGGACCACTCCAGCACATCGTCTTCGATCTCCCATTGCCAGCTCCCGGTATGGGCGATTTCCTGCGCACGTTGCAATTGTCCGGCGCGCAAACGCACACGCTCTTCGAGGTTGGCCTGAATGGCCGCCAACTCGGCGGTGCGCGCATCGAAGGCTTGCGCCAGCAGTTCGAGTTCGTCGTGCGTCCCGACCGGCGCGCATTTGCGCTCCGCGCTGCCATCGGCCACGGCCACTCGGTGGCAGAGCGTCAGGATCGGCTGGGCAATAGAGCCCCCCAGACGGCGCGCAAAAAACACGGCAATGCCCACCATCAAGGCACCGAATAATGCGACATAGAAGGAGACGCCAAGCACTCTCGTCAGGTATCCCGCGATTGGTGTGCCCAGCTCCAGCACTAGGCCGAGCGAGTGCATGTCCTCTGGCAGCTCGGCATCGCGCAGCTCGTAGGCTTCGATCAGATAACGGGTGTCCTGGCGGAAGCCCAGGCGATACAGCGTTTTATTGCCGTTATGAAGCAATCGCTGCGCGAAGCTGTCTTCGGCCACCAGTACGTCCTGGGCAATGGCACGCAAATCGAACTCAACGATGAGCGCACCGAGCGTGGAGTCGTAGTAGTCGATGGGCACCATGAAGATGATCCGCCCGTCCTGCGTTTCGATCTCGGCTGAAACGCTCCCCGAGGCCAGCGTCTGGCGCAGCGCCTGCGACTTGGCATAGACCGGTGGCGAGTCCAGCGTTGAGAAAATGGCCTGACCATCAAAATCCACCAGCGCCAGGGAGTGGAGATGGCGGGTGTCACCGAGGTTGTCCACCAGTTGCGGCAAATAAGTTGATCGACCGTCCTGATCCGACATGCCATCAATGACCAAAGGGTTGGCGGCCATGCGTCTGGTGTTTTCGAGCAGGTAATCCAGGCGCTGCGCCAGCAGGTGGCTATCGAATTCGACCCAGTTGCGCAGGTTTTCTTTGACATTCTCCGACGCCTGATAGGCAAGGAGCAGCGCGACGGCAACAGTGGCCAGGATCATCACGCCCGCAACAAAGCCGGTAAAGGCGCGGGTGATGCGTTGTTTAAGACGGCGATCAGGGTGCATGTCAGCGAAAGCCTTGGCTCGAAATGTTCAGCTGTTGAGGTCATCGCTGCGCTCGGCCTCTTGGCCAAGCGCGGATGCGCCGGGTTGCGGCCGCGCGCGTCCGATCTGGCGCAGGATGTCGAGTGCGACATCGTAATCGTAGCGAGCAATCGCCTTGGCGGCCGCCGCCAGCTCCTTGGTCACTGGCCCAGGCAGGGCGGCGATGCGCAGAATCTCCTCCATCGTCTGGTCGACCGCTGCATCACACTCATCCAACTGAACACAGGCTTTGTCCAGTAGCGGCTGCAAGCGTTCGAGGGAGATCCCAGGGGCGCTGGCGCTGGCGGCGTCCGGCGCGGGTCGGCGCGCGGTGGTCTCGACCCCGACGCCTGGCAGATCGGGTATGGGCAGATCGGGCATGGGCAGATCAGGCATGGGCAGATCAGGCATGGGCAGATCAGGCATGGGCAGATCAGGCATGGGCAAATCGGGCGTGAGGGCCGGGGGCAGCGGCGCCACGCTCCGGGCGGTCAGCGCGTCGGGCAGACCCAGATGGGCGCTGAAGTAAAACACCGAGCCTTCGCCGGGCTGGCTGCGAAAGCGCAGCTCACCGCCCATCATCTCCACCAGGCGCTGGCTGATGACCAGCCCGAGCCCGTTGCCGCCGTATTTGCGCGTTGTCGAGGCGTCGGCCTGGGTAAAGGGGCGAAACAGGCGCGCGGCGTCCGCTGCGCTGATGCCAATGCCGCTGTCCTGAACCTCAAACTTCAGCTCAGCGCTGTCGTGCTCGCGTCTTGACAGCGCGATGCGCAGACTGACTTCGCCGCGCTCGGTGAACTTGACCGCATTGCTGAGCAAGTTGAGCAGGACCTGGCCCAGGCGCAGTGGGTCACCCATCAGCTGCCGCGGGATCTCAGGGTCGGTCTCGATCACAAACGCGAGCCCTTTCTGCTCGGCATTGATGGCAATGATCGCGGCAGCCCGCCCGATGACTTCGTCAAGCACAAAGGGAATGCGCTCCAGCTCCAGCCGCCCCGCCTCGACCTTGGAGACATCGAGAATATCGTTGAGGAGCCCAAGCAGGCTTTGCGCGGCGGTATGGATCTTCTGCAAGTAGTCGGACTGCTTCGGCGACAGCTCGGTCTGCATGCACAGCTGCGAAAACCCCATGATGGCGTTCATCGGGGTGCGGATCTCGTGGCCCATGTTGGCCAGAAAGGCGCTTTTGGTGGCATTCGCCGCTTCCAACTCGGCGGTGCGTTGCGCGACCCGTTCCTCCAGGTGCTCGCGATGCGCCTGCAACTCCTGGGTGCGCGCGGCGACTTGCTCTTCGAGCGTCTCGGTATGTTGCTCAAGGTCGCGTTGCGCGTCCTTCAGTCTCCCGATGAGTTGGCTCATCTGCTGATTGAAAGGGCGGAAAATGAACAGCGCCTCCGACACCAACAACAGCAGGGTCAGCAGCCAGACCACCGTCTCGATGCGGTGCAATGTCCGCACCGCCGCCTCGCCCTCGCGCTGGTACTGCGACACCATGGCATCGAGCGCCTCCAGCAGGACGCCGGGACCGACCATCAGCAGATAGCGCAGCGCCGGATGCTCGATGTTCAACTGGGCGTCATCGGCGTTCGCGAGCAGGCGTGCGGCCTCAAGATAGCGCCTGACCTGCGAGTCGAGGGCGTCCTCGCCGTCGAAATACATGGCTCTGACCGGCTCGGACTGCTGGCTTGGTAGCTTCATGTCGGGGTCGCCGTGGATCAGCCCCTGATGTGAGTGCTCCATTAAGTCGAGCGTCTGGCGCAGTTGCTCGCGCACGCCGGGGCGCTCGCTCGGGGGCGCGTTGACCAACTCCATGGCGAACAATGCGGTGCGCTGGCTGAGCATGCGCTGGCGACCGCTGACGTTGACGATGGCGGCCGTGCTCTCATGCGTGGTGATGACCAGTTCCAGACTGATCCAGGCGGTGGTGGCAAGGCAGGCAATCAGGGCCAGACCGATCAGGTAACGTCCCGTCAGCGAACGCGACAGCCGTTGCTCGGTGGACGACAAGGGGTTGGGAATCGGCCTGTTCAGTGCTAGCTCCGTTGCTGCGGTTTGATGACCTCCTGGTCAATCCACCGGTGTGGTGTTCCGGTTGCCACTGGTGCCCGCGCTGGTGCCCGCGCTGGTGCTCCCGCTGGCGCTCCCGGTGTTAGCGTTTTCCCGGTCAGCGCGCATGTCCTCAATCGCGGCATGCAGGTCGGCACCGATCAGCGTCTCGAAGCGCTGGGGGATCACGGCGAGCGCTTTGACAAAGCGCTCGCGCTCGGCAGCGGTGAGCGTGGTCACCGTCACGCCCGCTGCCTTGACGCGTTCGAGATAGTCGGCGTCTCGGCGTTGTGTTTCCTCGCGTTCCCACTGGGTGACTTCCTCGGCGACAGCGATCAGCAGCGTGCGCGCCGAGTCCGGTAGCTGATCAAACACCTTGGCGCTGATCGACAGCACATAGGCCAGGTAGCCATGGTGGCTCAGGGTCAGATGTGATTGCACCTCATAAAAGCGCATGCCGACGATGGCCACCAGCGGGTTTTCCTGACCATCCACGGCGCCATCAGCCAGTGCCTGATAGGTCGCGTTGAATTCGATCGGCACCGGCGTGGCACCCAGCAACCGGAACTGCTGGATAATGATGCGGCTTTTCATGACCCGAAAGCGCAGGTCGTGAAAGTCCTCCGGGGTGCGCAAGGGGCTGTTGGCCGTAAACTGCTTGAAGCCATTTCCCCAAAAGGTCACGCCCACCAGGCCTACCGGTCGGAGTTTGTCGAGCAGCATTTGCCCCGGCTCGCCATCGAGGATGGCGTAGAGCGTGGCGCGCGAATCATAATAAAACGGCAGATCAACAAACTGGATGGCCGGAACGTCCGAGCTTAACTTGGCCGTCGGCGACAGCAGCAAATCCAAGCTTCCCTGCTTGGCCATTTCGATCATCTGAAGATCGTTGCCCAGGCGGCTGGCCGGATACACCTCGATGCGAATGCGCCCGTCGCTACGCGCTTCGACTTCTCGGGCATAGCGCGCGGCGGCGGCATGCAGGGCGCTATCCTCTACCATGTTGTGCCCGAGCCGCAGAGTTAGAGGTGCAATCGCCGCGCGCGCGCCGGGCTCTTCGGCCAGCGGGGCCTGATCAGGCGCGCTGGTTGCCGGCACCCCGCTTGTGGGCACCCCGTTGGCGGGCGCTTTGTTTGGCATCCAGACTCCAGCGGTCACCAAGAGCAGCGCGATCACCAGGATGATCGCGATGACAACAGCAACGGCAAGACCGGGCGGCGGGCGAGGCACCATTAGTCTGCGCCTGCCGCGCCATCGGCGAAGGTTTCCTTGACGGATTCGATCTGCGGGCGCAGACCAAGAAAGAGCGCGACAAGCTCGGGGTCGAGGGCATTTCCCGCTTCCTTGGCAATGACGTCCAGCGCTTTATCCAGGCTCCATGCCTCTTTATAGGGTCGCACGCTGGTCAGGGCATCGAAAATATCTGCAATCGCCGTCATGCGACCGTGCAGCGGGATCTCCGTCCCCGCCAGCCCCAGCGGATAGCCTTTGCCATTCCATTTCTCGTGGTGCGTCACGGCGATGTCGCGCGCCATGCGGATCAATGGATGCGGGTGCTCGCCGATGATCTCAGCGCCAATGGTGGTGTGAGTCTTGATGACCTCAAATTCCTCCTCGGTCAGCTTGCCCGGTTTGAGCAAGATGCGATCCGGAATCGCGATTTTGCCGATGTCGTGCAGCAAGGAGGCGCTCATGATCCGCTCGACCGTCTCGCCGGGTAGCTCCGCCGCCTTGGCCAGCAACTGAACGTAGTGGCTCAAACGGATGACGTGCAGGCCGGTTTCATTGTCGCGATACTCCCCCGCCCGCCCTAGCCGGCGCAGGATCTCAAGCCGTGAGGCTTCCAACTCCAGGGTCTTGTGCACCAGGCATTGCGTCTGATCATCAACCAATTCTTGCAGCAGGCGACTGCGATCATTCAGCATCAGATGCGTCTTGATGCGCGCCATGGTGATAGCGGCATTCAACGGCTTGATCAAATAGTCCACCGCGCCAAGCTCGAGACCGCGCGTCTCGTCGTCCGCATCGCTGAGCGCCGTGACAAAGATCACCGGAATTGACTGGGTGCGCTCATCGGCCTTGAGCTGTTGGCACACCTCATAGCCATCCATCTCCGGCATCATCACATCGAGCAAGATGAGATCGGGCGGCTTGCCGGAGCGCGCGATCTTCAGCGCCAGGCGACCGCTGGTCGCCACCCGGATGCCATAGTGGCCAGACAGCATGCCTTTGAGGACATCGATATTTTCCTGGTTGTCATCGACAATCAAAATCGAAGCCGTCGCTGCTTGGTTCAATAGTCCGAACTCCTCCATTCAGCACCCGTGGCGGGCTCATCCCGGCATTGTGCGCTAGCGGCTTCGAACATTCAAATACACATATCTAGAATCAATTTTCCTCGAATTCTCTATGCGGAATTATTTACAGGGTGCTCAAAAAAGCTCATTAGCCCTAAATTTGGTGATTAAGCGCATCGCGCACGCAAGGTCGTTCTGGGTCAATTGGCGTTTAGCCATGCGCGCAGATCTTGCTCTTGTTGGAAATCCAACAGCGCATCGCCGAGCGCGCTTAGTCGGGCTGAGTCGAGCCCGCGTATTTGGGTCGCGAGAACTGGGGCCAGGCCACCCAGGCGCTTGTCGAGGAGACGCAACAGGATGTTTAGCTCGCCTTCAGCCATCCCCTCAGCCCTCCCTTGGTCGCGAACGGCATCCAGACTCTCGTAGCCCTTGCGTTGTAGCAGATTGCGCAGCGCCGCCTCGTGCGCGGCCTGTGGGTCGTAGAGTGCCTCGACCGGGAGCGGGTTTTTCAGCACACCGGGCGCCCTAAGCTCCTGACCCGGATAGAGCGTCTGGCAGGTCTTGCCCGCCTCATGGATCTCGACTCGTCGCGGGCCATGCAAACGCACCACCCACAGGTAGCGCGTTCCTGCGGCCAGAAGCTCGCGGATTTTGTCTTGAAGCTCATCCTCATCTTGCCCGCGGTCGGCATATTCCACCGCCAGGGGCGGGACACCTGAAATCCAGCCAGGGGCGTCGGGAACATTGCCAACGGCGATATCCGGAGCGCGGAGATCCTGCGAACCAAAGGCATAACCGGCATCCACCGCTGCGGCATCTACTTTGGGATCGGTCTCCATAGCCAAGCCGCCGACCAAATTGGCCCAGGCGTGGCGTCCCCCGGCGGGCAGGCATTCGATGGGATGGCCGTTACTCAGTTCATAAGGATCGCCATCGCGTAATTGCTCGGCGAAAAAGGGACCGCGAACTTGGCGCAGGGGGTGTTGCGACATCATCCATGCTCCTGTCATTTAGAATAATAAGTGTATACAGCGGTTTGGCGTGCGAGTCCAAACATGGCGATGCTGCGGCGTTCAGCTAGTCAAGCCACAGCTGGGTGTGTTTCGCGACTGATCGCGTTTGTCGGCATGTCGCGCCTTGGCGTGAATCTCAAAGAAGGCGTGACTTTCATGGCTTCATTGCCCGGGGTGGGCGGGATCAGGCGTGTTGGAGCGGCATCGTCGATCCGGTCAATCGTCTGGACCACGATCAACCAATACGCAATTTCGGCCCTGGCGCTTGGCCCGATAGAGCGCGGCATCGGCGCGCTCGAGTAACGCCGATGCTGGCATTGCGCCATCCGGCACCCGGGTTGCCACGCCAATGCTGACGGTGACATGGTCGGCCACCTCAGAGTCATCGTGCGCGATGCCGAGCGCGGCGACGGCGGCACGGATGCGCTCGGCCAGCGGCAGTGCCTGGTCGGCATCGTCCGCGACCAGGACGCAGAACTCCTCGCCACCGTAACGTGCCACCAGGTCGCCGCCGCGGCGCGCCTGCTCGCACATCACGTCGGCCACTGCCTGCAGGCAGCGGTCGCCTTCCGGATGACCGTAGCGGTCGTTGTAGGCCTTGAAGAAATCCACGTCCAGCATCAGCGCCGAGAGCGGCTGCGCATGGCGTTGTGCGCGACTCCATTCTCGCTCCACGGCCAGATCGAGCGCGCGGCGGTTGAGTAGCTGGGTCAGGCCGTCGAGCATCGCCAGGCGTTCCATTTCCGCCCGTGCCGCCTCCAATTCGTGGGTCCGTGCAGTCACACGCTGTTCGAGCTCGCGCGTCAGCAGTCGCAGCGACTGGGTGCGCTCGACCAGACTGGCATGGGCATGAACGCGCGCGATCAGCTCGCCGCGCGAGAAGGGCTTGGGCAGGTAGTCGTTGCCGCCGACGCTAAAGCCGTGCAGGATGTCGCCCTCGCGATTACGCGCGGTTAGGAACACAATCGGCAGTTCGTCCGGACCGAAGCGCTGCCGCAACCGCTGGCACAGCTCGAAGCCGTTCATATGCGGCATCATGACATCGATCAGCACCACGCTGGGTTGTTCGGCTGGCAGAACTCCGTGCATAGCTTCGGGCACGTCTGAGGGTGGGCCTGTAATCCAATCCTTGGGTGCGCCATCGCTCTGGTCACTCCCGACGGCGGCCATTAGAGCCAGGGCCTGCTCCCCGTCGGGAGCGGTCTGGACGCGGAATCCCTGGATGCCAAGCTGGTTGTCCAGCACCCGCAGGTTAACCGGATCATCATCCACCACCAGCACGAGCTGGCCGTTGCCGCGCCAATCGCGCAGCATAGCGTCGGTGGTATCGCTGGCGTCGCTGGCGCCGACCAGGCGGTCCGCCCCGGGCAGCATCTGCGCTTGCGCTGTTCCCGCTTCTGCTTCTGCCATCGCAGAAGGCGCCATGTCAGCCGCCAGCGCCTGGCCGGCTGCCTGGGCTGTCGGGTCGGCCACGGGCAAGGTGAAATTGAAGCAGGCACCAGCGCCGGGTTGGGATTCGAGCGAAATACTGCCGCCCAGCGCCTGCACCAGCGAGCGGGTGACCGCGAGGCCGAGCCCGGTGCCCCCATGCACCCGCCCGGCGCCGCTGTCGAGTTGCTCGAAGGAGGCAAAGACCGCCTCGTGCTGCTCCGGCGCAATACCTGGGCCGGAATCGCAGACGCGCAGGGCAATCCGACCGTCGTCATCCACCTCGGCACAGACCTGCACCCAGCCCTGCTTGGTGAACTTGATGGCATTGCCGAGCAGGTTGTAGAGAATCTGCTGCAGGCGGTTCTCGTCGGCTAGCGCCGGCGGCAGCCCCTGAGGCACCTTGTTGATCAACTCCAGTCCCTTGGGCTCGGCCAGGCTCGCCACCAGCTGCAAGACCAGCTCGCAAACGGCCCGGACATCCACGGCAGTGAGATTTAGCCGCAGCTCGCGATGACGCAGCCGCGAGAAGTCCAGAATATCGTTAACCAGGGTTGCCAGCCGCCGTCCGGAAGCGATGATCAGGCGCAGATTGTCATCAGTCGCCGCTGTCAGTGGGCCAGCGGCGCCGCCGCGCAGACTCTCCGCCAGGCCGATGATGCCATGCAGCGGCGTGCGCAACTCATGCGAGGTGTTGGCGAGAAAATCATCCTTTAGCCGGTCAGCCTTGCGCAGGCTGTCGATTGCGAGCTGCTTGCTGTCGAGCGCCTCCTGCTGGGCGCGGTCCTTTTCCTGCTGCGAGGTCTGCAGGTTGGCCGCCATGTGATTGAACACTGCCGCCAGATGAGCAAGCTCGTCACGGCCGCGCACCACCAGCCGCATTTGCAGATTGCCGGCGCCGATGGCCTGGGCACCGCGCTCGAGCTGCCGAACCGGCTGCAGCACCAGCAGATGGAGCGCGATCAGCAGCAGGGTTGAGGCGAGCAACAGGGTGACAAGGGCAATGATGACGACCTTGCGCCCCAGGGCCGCCCCGGCGGCGTCGAGCTCGTCCTCCGACAAGAGCGCAATCAGCGACAGATTGGGTGTCAGCTCGCGCGCGCTGACCAGATTGCCATGTCCGGCTTGTTCGGTTCGTTGCACGCTATGAGCGCTCGTTGCCGCCGTCACCGAGGCGTGCAAACTTGCGGAAAGCCACTCACCAGCCGGATTGGCCCCGTCGGCAAACAGCCGTCTTGCCTCAGCATCGGCAAAGAGAATGCGACCGTTGCGACCAAAACTGCCCTTCTCGACCTGCTGGCGCAGATGCTCAGGCGAAATCACCAGTAACAAAAAACCGCGCAAGGACGGCTCGGCGAAGCTGTTGTCCTCGAACACCGGATCGACAAACACCAGCTTGAGTCCCACCAGCAACCGCGGCTCGCCGTCTTGGTTCCGCACATAGCGGGCCAGCGCTGGCTGGTCGCTCGCGCGCAGCGCGTCGAGATAGTCATCCAAGCCCACCAACGCCGACGCGCTGCCATGCTCGTCCGCCAGATAGCGCGCCAGTTGCTTGCCGTCCGGGTCGATCAGGCGGATGTCGCCATAGTCGGCATAGGCGTCGTGATAGCTCGCGAACAGATTCAGCAGCGGCAGTAGTAGAAAGCTGACGCGCTCATCCTCGGGTGCGAACAGATAGCGCTTGAGCAGATTGGAGCCGCCGAATAGCTTGGCATTGGCGAGCGCCGTGCGGCGGTGGGTTTCCTCGCTCAGCGTTACCTGCTCGAGCAGAGTGTCCATTTCCCGCAGCAGCGTCGTCTCGGCATTGGTGCGCAGACCGTCGTAGGCCAGCCAGCCGAGCCCAAGCAACGGGCCGATGACGAGCGGCAGAACGAATAACAGCAGTTTGAGCCGCAGTGGCATCAGTCAGGCACGAGCAACAGGTTTTCGGGTGAGAACAGGCGGAAATGGAAACTGATTAAAAGCATCAGGATGCGGGTCAGCTAATTGATCAACTGCGCCCAGACGCTAATCATGCGTGCCTGAATCTCCGCCGGCAGCGGCTGTTGCACCTCGCTGCGCGCGAACACCTCAGGCGGCGGATAGATCACCGGATTGTTGAGGAAGTCTTGCGGCAGCAGCGCTTTGGCCGCCAGATTGGTGGTCGCGAATTGCAGGCTTTGGGCGCAGGCCGCAGCGTTGGCGGGCTCATGTAACCAGTTGATGAAGGCATTGGCCAGTTCGGGCTCGCGCGCCTCGGCGGGTATGACCAGATAATCGATCATCAACTCCCCGCCTTCCTTAGGCACGATGTAGCGAATCGCCGGATTGCGCTCCATCAGCATCAGCGCATCGCCATTCCAGGTCTGACCGATCCAGGTCTCCCCGGAGACGATGCCCGAGTCGGCATCGGTCTTGAAATAGCCGTAATTCTGCACGAATGGCTTTTGCGCCCGCAGCAGGGCGGCGGCTTCGTCAATTTCATCAGGCACTGTTGAATTGAACGAATACCCGAGGGATTTCAGCGCCATGCCAAAGGCAATCCGGTACTGATTGAGCACCATCACATGGCCAGTCCAGGCATCTTGGGGCGCATAGTACTGGCCCCAACTCGTCAGCGGCTGATCGATCAAATCGGAGCGCCAAATGAGTCCGGTTGTCCCCCAGAGGTAAGGCGCGGCGTACTGGTCTAAACCTTCAAAGCCCTCAATCCAGCGCCGGTCGATATGCTCCAGATTGGGAATGGCTGCCTTTTCGAGCGGCTGCAACCAACCGCGCTTGATGTAAGGCGGCAGATCGCCGGCCGTCACCACCAGCACATCGAAGCCCTTGCCCTCATTCCGCATCAGGGTTTCATCGCGCTCGTCGGCGGACTGAAAATACCGTTGCTCGACCCGCGCGTTGTATTTTTCCTCGAACGCCTTGACCACGTCCTGATCGACGTAGGCGGTCCAGTTGTAGAACACCAGCTCGCGCGGCGGTGAGTCCCCTTGCTGCTGCTGATCCGACAGGGCACTCGACTCGATCGATTCGGCCAGCACATAGGCGCTTGGCCAGAGCACCATAAGCAGAAACAGCATCCGGGCCGCAGCAGCCGGGAGTGAGCTTAGGCAGTTTTTTAAGCAAAGAACATTCATGGCACTTGATCCTCGTGACCTGGCTCGGCCAACCATATATAGAGCTGTAGCAAAAGAGTTTTCCGTCTTGGAAAGGGTAGCGCTCCCGATGGTCTTAGCGCCGTTGATTATGTGGCGAAACCTTTTATCTGCCGGTGCTTCTCGCAGGCAAGGCGTGCTTCATGCCTGCGTCCTGACGCGGCTGGTCATTTGTCCAGAGATGCCTCGCGCACGGCGATGATGCGCGGCAAAATCTTCTCAAAACTATCCACCAGATGCGGATCAAAATGACGTCCGCGCTCGCGTTTGAGCAGAGCGACAGCGTCCTCGATGCTCCAGGCGGCTTTGTAGGGCCGGTCAGAGGTTAAGGCATCGAACACATCGGCAACAGCGGCGATGCGCCCGACCAAAGGAATGTCTTCCCCGGCAAGTCCGTGCGGATAACCGCTGCCATCCCATTTTTCGTGGTGGGTAAGCGCGATAATGCTCGCAAGCTCGATCAGTGAATGGCTGTCGTCGGCGTTCTGGCCGATGATTCTGGCGCCGATTTCGGCGTGTCGGCGGATCTCAGCAAATTCGGCCTCGTCGAGGCGATCGGGCTTGCGCAAAATGTGGTCCGGGATGCCGATCTTGCCCACGTCGTGCATCATGGCGGCATGCTGCAACAACTTACAGAAGTCTTCCTCCAGACCATGGGCTTGTGCGAGCAGACCGACGTAGCGGCTCATGCGCACCACATGCAGACCGGTTTCCTCATCCTTCAGCTCGGCCGCACGCCCGAGTATTTCTACAACTTGCAGCCGGGTCCGCTCAAGCGCCTGGGTGCGCTCTCGCACCAGGGTTTCGAGGTGGCGTGTCTGATCGTAGAGCGCGAGTTGCGTTCGCACGCGCGCCCGGACAATCACGGGTTTAATCGGCTTTGTAATATAATCCGCCGCGCCTAGGTCGAAGCCGACGGTTTCGCCTTGGAATTTATCTAAAGCCGTGACGAAGATAACCGGGATATTCTGAGTCAACGGGTTGCTTTTCAGGCGTCGGCAAACTTCGTAGCCGTCAAGATCAGGCATCTTCACGTCGAGCAGAATCAAATCCGGCTTTTCAGTCGCGTTTGCCGCTTCAAGCGCTGCGGCCCCATTGCAAGCCAGTTTCACGCGGTAGTCGTCTTTGAGAATCTTAGCAAGAATTTTCAAATCCCCTGGCGCGTCATCCACGGCAAGAATCGTTGGTTTGTCGGTGCTAGCGGTGACGGCTTGCTGAGTCATAAGCGAGTGTTTCATGGGGGATTCACGGCGGGATCCATGGGCTTTTTCCTGACTGTTTAGAGGGTTTTGAATGACAGACCCGCATTCGATTCTGATCGTTGACGATCAGATTGACAACCAGCGCAGTCTTGTCAATCTGCTCAAGCTGGAGTATCACGTACTGGCAACGCGCGAGGCTGTCGCGGCTATTCGGCTATTGTGCCGCACTGGCGCGACCTTTAACATGATGGCTCAAAGAGCCGGTGTCGGCGCGGTGATGCGACCGGTCCTCAGAGCCCCCAATGTCAGGCGCTGCCCGTGGGAGTCCACCGATGCATCTCGCCCGTGACTATTTCGAGTTTCAGCGACTGACCGGCAATCGCGGTCTGATTTTCTCCTTCGTCGGTTTTTTGTCCGAGGGGATTCTGTACTCCCTCGGCGAAGCGCTGAAACAGAAAATGACCCTCGAAGACACCGACGCGAACGTCACCAAGCGCGTTTTCTCCGTCTTTGTCGAACAGGTGCAAAATATCCTGCGGTATTCATCGGAGCGCTTGATCGACCCGCCCAGCCAAGCGACGGCACTCAGCTCGGGCATGGTCTCGGTCGGTCGCGAGGCGGATGGCTTTTTTGTCGTCTGTGGCAATGTGGTGCGCGAGCAAGAAGCCATTGCACTCGATCAGCGCCTCAGCGCCATGGCGAAAATGGACAAGACCGAGCTCAAGGCGCTTTACAAGGAAAAACTCAGAGAACCCGCAGAGTCCGATAGCATCGGCGGCAATGTCGGTCTGATTGAGATCGCGCGTCGTTCGAGTCGGCCAATTGAGTTCGACTTCGTTCCCGTTGGCCAGCAGCAGACATTTTTCTGTCTCAAGGCCTATATTTAAGTTGCCTGATCAATCACTCGGCCAGGCCACTCACCCGGTCATCCAATCAGGTCATCCAATCCGGTCACCCGCAATCCGCGCCCAGTTAAGTCCGCGCCGAGACAGCATGCAACCGATCCACCGCGAAGCCACCGAACGCTCCCCCGCGCTCCTGTTTGATTTTGAGCATCATCGCCTCTCCCTGGCGGGTGAGTCCTATCCGGAGGATGCGGCGGCTTTTTTTGGCCCTCCGCTCAAGGCGATGGCGGAATATCTCGACGGTCTTGTCGATGCGCGCGTCGAGCTTGAACTGCGCATGACCTACTTCAACAGCAGCAGCGCCAAGGCGCTGATGAACATGTTTCAGCTCCTCGAGCACGCTGCATCGCGCGGGGTCTCGACGCGCGTACGCTGGTTTTTCGACCCCGAGGATGACGCCATGCAGGAGTTTGGCGAGGACTTCGCGGAAGACTTCGAGCACGGAGAATTTGAACTGGTGCCGCTCCCCCAAGGCTAGGATATCTCGCCATGATCCAACCCATCGAATCCCCTGACGCGAGCTTCACGCTCTTTGCCTACGAGGAGAAAATGCTGGACCAGGCGGAAGCCATGGTGCAAAGCCTGGAACGCATTCCCGAGGGCCTGCCCGAAGGCTTCAGCCTGCTGCGCGATGCCTACCGCCGCAGCTATCGCGAGTCGCGCCGGCTGCTGCGCATCAGTGATCGGCTGCAGCTCGATCTGCACCGCGCCAATCAGCTACTGTCCGAACAGACCACAAAACTCCAGGCCCTGAATGACCAACTGCATGAAGAGATTCAGCACCGCAAGGTGCTCGAGGCCGAACTACGCCGGATGGCAACCACGGATGAACTGACCGGCATTAGCAACCGTCGGCATATTCTGGAACTCGGTGAGCATGAGGTCCGCCGCCACCGTCGCACCCAACAGCCGCTGACCCTGATGCTGTGCGATCTCGATTATTTCAAGCAGGTCAATGATTGCTATGGTCACGGCATCGGCGACGACGTGCTGTGCCATTTTGCAGACCTGTTTCGCTCTGAATTGCGCGAGGGTGATGTAGCGGGACGTTTGGGCGGGGAAGAGTTTCTCGGTATTCTGCCGGAAACCACCCTCGACGACGGTCTTCAGGTCGCCGAACGCCTGCGCGAGCGCCTGGCTCAGGCGCAAATTCAAAGCCAGCGTGGCCCCATCCAAATGACACTCAGCATCGGGGTCGCGTCACTCGCCAAGGATGAGCCGCTGAACCGCGCCATCGCGCGCGCTGACCGCAGCCTCTATCGCGCAAAAGATGCCGGACGCAATCAGGTGGTCGCGGACACGCTGGATTCAGCGGATGCACCAATCACGCGTGACTGAGCATCACTTAAAAACCGTGCTTGGCCTCTGCGCTCTGACGCTGCTGGTTCTCTCGGAAGCGACCGCGCAAAGCGAGACCTACAGCGTCGGTGTCGAGCAGATCGATTATCTCCCCGTGCATGCTTGCCAGGATGGCCGCTGCATGGGCGTCTTGCCGGAACTGCTCGACGCCTTTGCCGAGGATCAGGGCATCCGCTTCGACTATCGCCCGCTCCCTGTCTCGCGTCTGCTGAGCAGTTTTCTCACTGGCCAGATCGACTTTAAGCTACCCGACCATCCCGCTTGGCAGCGCGATAAACGTGCGGGCTTCGAGATTCACTACAGCCGGCCCTTGCTGGCCTTCACCGATGGCACCCTGGTGCGCCCCGAACGCGCGGGCCTGGGTCGCGCCAGCGTCAAGACTTTGGCCACGGTGATCGGCTTCACGCCCTGGGCCTGGCAGCAGGAGATTAGCCAGGGCCAGGTCCAGTTGCGCAAGAGTCTGGACGTCAAAGCACTGATGCGCCAGACCATCGCCGGGCGCGTTGATGCCGCCTATGCCAACACCCAGGTCGCGGCCTATCAGCTCGAACAGGCCATCGGCCAGCCCGAAGCACTGGTGTTCGATCCCAGCCTGCCGCATTCGCGCGATCATTACCATCTCTCCACCCTGAAATATCCGCAGGTCTTGCAAGCCTTCGATCACTGGTTGGAGCGGTCCGCCGCTCAGGTGCAAGCCATCAAGGCGCGCTGGGGGCTGGGTCAGGCCGACACGGAGAGGACAGATCCGATTGAAGGCGCCCACTGAACCGCTCACGCCACACCCCGACTTGGCGAACGCCCAGGTGACCTTCTGGCGCGGCCTCACCTTCAAGCAGGCCACCATCACCCTGCTGGTGGTGTCACTACTGAGCTTATCGACCGGCGCCGCTCAGCTCTATCTGCAATGGCGCGGCATGCGCGCCGACCTCCAGGCCGAAATCGACCGCACGCTCGCGCTGGTGCGCGGCTCCGCAGCCGAAGCGGCTTTCCAAATGCATCCCGAGCTGGCGCGCCAGCTCATCAATGGACTCCATGCCCTGCCTGCCCTTGCCGCCGCCGAGCTGCGCGACAACTTCGGGCAGGTGCTCGCTGAGATCAAACCCGCATCGGCATCGCCGCCGACGGTTCTGGTGCGCGCGCTGGCGCCCTCCTTTGCCGACATCCTGCATTACCGCCTGGTCCTGCATGATCCTCAGAGCGCCCCCGAGGCATCCACAGAGCCGGGCGAACCCATCGGCACCCTCAGCCTGGAACTCTCGGCCAATGCCCTGGCCGCCAGCTTTCTGGTCCAAGCCCGCAACAACCTGCTGGTGACCACGGTGCAAATCCTGCTGGTTTCGGCGCTGGTGGTGGCCGTGTTCTATTGGATGATCACCCGCCCGATTCTGCGACTGTCCGATGCCATTACCGAGGTCGACCCCGGCGCACCGGGATACTGGACACCGCCGCGACTGCGCGGACACCAGCGCGACGAGCTGGGTATGTTGAATCTGCGCATGGGCGCTCTGCTCAGCGCCTTTCAGCAGGGTCTCAATCAGCGCGATGTGGCTGAACAGGATCTGCGTGCGCTGACGCAGGAACTCGAAGCCCGCGTTCAGGAGCGAACCTGTGCGCTGCACAGCGCGATGCAGGATCTTGACCAGCAAAAATCCGCGCTCGAGCAGGCCTTCGGCGAACTTGACAGCACCCATGCCCGGCTCGCCGATGCCAATGATCAACTGCTCGCCAGCATCAATTATGCGCGGCGCATTCAAAACGCCATTCTGCCCGCGTCGGATCGCATCCGCCTGCACCAGGCTGAAATCGCCGTGCATTGGGAGCCACTGCAAGCCGTGGGCGGCGACTGGTATTGGTTTGAATCCCTGGCGAATCAGCCGCTCATCGTGCTCGCCGACTGCACGGGGCACGGGGTTCCTGGCGCCCTGATGACGCTAGTGGTGGCCTCGGCCCTGGAGCGCATTCTGCACGAGCAGAAATTGCGCGACCCGGTTGAGATACTCTATGCACTCGATGATCTGGTTCGCAAACGCATGCGTCAGGATGCTCACGACAGCGTTGCCGACGATGGGCTTGAAGCGGCGGTTCTTTGTCTCAACCCGGACTGCACCCAGGCGCGTTTCGCCAGCGCCGGCATTGCGTTGATCCAGCTCGACGCCGATGACCGGGTGAAGGTCTATCGCGGCGGCCATGCGCACCTCGGCTACGCCAGTCTGCCGCCACCGCGCCGGATCGAACTGCATCGGCTGGAGATCGCACCCGGCGATCTGTGTCTGCTGCTCAGCGATGGCGTGACCGACCAGATGGGCGGCGAGCCGCAGCGGCTCCTGGGTCGCCGCCGCTTCATCGAACGACTCAAGCGCAGCCGCAAAGCCAAGCTGCATGACTGGATGCTCGCGCTTGAACAGGCACTTGCGGCCTATCGGGGTGAGCAGGCGCGCCGCGATGATATGACGCTCATCGCGATTCACAAGAATGATTGATCAACGGCGAGTCGCGCCGGATTCGTGCCCGTGCCGACGGAGTCAAGAAAGACATCGCCGGCGCACGCCCGTCTGCCCATCATTGAGGATCGAATGGATTTCTGATCAATGGCTTGATCGCGCATCTCGCGGCGGTTTAAAAAATCTCGGTTAGCCAAGCCAGTAATGTTCAGCTTTGCTTCTGACTCGAGCGATCACAGCCGAATCGTCCATAGTGGAGAGTTCCGCATAAAGCGCCGGTGCAATGTCGCGAAACAGATCCACTAATCGAGCATCGAAATGGCTTCCGGCGTCCTGCTTTATGATGGCCATGGCCTTTTCCAGGGGCATGGGTTCTTTATAGGGTCGCTTGGAGGTCAGGGCGTCGAAGACATCGGCAATGGCAAAAACGCGCGCAGCAAGTGGGATGTCTTCACCTTTGAGTCCGCGCATGTAGCCTGAGCCATCGATTTTTTCATGGTGAAATTCCACCACTTCCCGGCCTTTTTGTAGCCATTCAGAACTTGCGACTATGTCCACTCCAAGCTTGACATGGGTTCGCATAATGTCGAACTCCTCTGGGGTGAGGCGGCCCGGCTTGAGTAGGATGGCATCGCTGATGCCGATTTTTCCGACATCGTGCAGGAATGCACCGATCATTAAATCGCGAATACTGTCTTCTTTCATGCCCGCTGCAGCCGCCAGTTCAAGCGCCAGCAGGGTCACGCGATAATTGTGGATGTTGGTGTCCGAATCCCGCTTGGCGATAGCGGCACCCAGCGCGTCCAGGGTCTCCAGGTTGCCGCGCAGGACTTGTCGGGAGCGCTCTAAAACAACCCGATTGAGGGACAAAATCACTGGAATCATCACCAGCGAAGTGAGCAGAACGGCCGCGATGACCACCAGTACGGTAATGATAACGTCCTGTTTCAGGCGAGCGAGGATTTCCGGGGCCGTGACATAAACGCCTTCCAGGTAGCCGCTGATGATCCCGTCAGCGTTTTTTACCGGAACCAGCACCACTAACACCAACTGGTTCAGAATAAAGTGCTTTTCGTAGTGCACCTCGTCGTCGATAGGAAAGGCATGATGTTGAGCGGCGAGCAGTTCTTCCAGTGATTCCCAACCCGGCGCGACTTCTTCGACGAGCTTTTCTCGGTCGTGGTTGTAAATTTCCACCACAACGAATTGCTCGTACAGCGCATTTTTGGCCTGGGTTCGCAGGGCGCCTGGCCCTTCTTGGTCCAGGTTGCGGTGCTGGAGCGCCTCACTATCGATGTGGTTTGCGGCGGCGACCGCCATCCCAAGTACCCGATCATCAATGCGTTCGGTTTCAAATCCCCACACCGCTAGGCCCATCAAGAGGCTGGTTATCACGCCGACCAACACTAAACGCACGGTTACTTGGCTCATCGGATGCCGGATGGTATAGGCTGCGCGTGTGGAAGAAGCCATCTGAATACTCCTCATTTGTATAAAAGAGCCGAGCGATTATTCTGTTTTTATATTCGCTTTCACGACTACAGGGGGAAACGGACATAATCAGTTGCCGCTGCGCGCAGGAACGAGTGGGGCTCAGCTCCGCATCGCCCGCAAATTTCACTTGCCTAAAACCGCTGTTCTGTGGCACGGTCCCTCTGCATTCATTTGACCCAAAAGGCCACCTGATTAGCAAGCTTCTTCAGCCACCAGAATTTCCGACGACAAAAGGAAAAAGGGCGCACACTGAGTTACCTCATTCTGCCTCAGGACCAAACCATGCCGATGAATCGCGTTCAATTCCAAACCGGCCTGTCGTTGCCGGATTTTCTCGCGCAATTTGGCACCGAGGCGCAGTGCGAAAGCGCCGTGGAGCAGGCACGCTGGCCTGAGGGGTTTCGTTGTCCCGACTGCGGGCATGCCCATGCGTATATTCTCAAAGGTAGCAAACACAAAACCTTTCAGTGCCAAGCATGCCGCAAGCAAACCTCGCTGATCGCCGGGACCCTATTCCAAGGCACGCATCTGGAACTGACGCTCTGGTTTCTGGCGATCTATTTGATCAGCCAGGCCAAGACCGGGCTGTCGGCCTTGGCACTGAAACGCCTACTCGGCGTCAGCTATCCGACCGCTTGGCTGCTGCAACACAAGCTCATGCAGGCGATGTGCGAACGCGACAGCGCCTATACGCTCGTTGGTGACATCCAGGTCGATGATGTCTACCTCGGCGGAGAGCTCACCGGCGGCACAGCCGGACGGGGCTCGGAGAATAAAGTGCCCTTCGTTGCGGCCGTCTCGCTGACACCCGAGGGGCATCCGCAGTATGCGAAAATGGCGCCCGTCCCAGGCTTCACTCGCAAGGCCATTGCCAACTGGGCAGCCAGTGACTTGACCCCTGGATGTCGGGTAACGTCCGACGGCTTGGGCTGCTTTGCTGGCGTGACCGATGCTGGATGCCAGCACAGCCCCATCGTCGTTGGTGCCCTCAAGCCAAGGGATCTCCCGCAATTTGCTTGGGTCAACACCGTCCTGGGCAACCTCAAAACCAGCTTCGGCGGCGCTTACCACGCCTTTGATTTCGCCAAATATGGCACGCGTTATCTTTCCACCTTCGCCTATCGCTTCAACCGCCGCTTCGACCTCGACACAATTCAAAATCGCTTGCTCGTCGCAGCGGTCACGATTGGACCACGCCCGCAACGCTGGCTTCGGGCTGCTGAGGAATCTTGCTAATCAGGAAAGGCCATATTCCATGTCCCACATTGTACCGATTGCTTTCGCGATCCTGCTCGTGTTTGCCTCCGCCGTCTCAGCACAGCAGGACAACCCCATTATTGCGCGGATGAACGCCTTTGCCGAAGCCTACAACGCGCAGGACGCCCAGGCCGTGGCCAACTTCTACGCCGAGGATGCCGCGCTGTTTCTGCCTGGCCAACCCGTGATCCTCGGTCGCGATGGCATTGCGAAAAACTATGCGGCAGCCTTTGCAAAGGGTGTGCGCAACCTGCAGTTTAAGGTGATCGATATCCGCAACTATGGATCGAACGCCGCCTATGAAATTTCCGACATGACGGCAGAGATCGGGGAGCAACGCATCACCGGTCGCTACATGCATATGTGGGAAGTGATCGACGGTCAGATCCTGTTGACCCGCGATTTTTTCCAGGTGATTTCGGTCGAATAGATCCCGAAGGGCCTCGGCGCGGCGCGCGCGCGGAGGCTATCCCTGTGCCTGCTTCCGGGGCGGGGCTCATGGCGCGCGAAGGCTATCCTCAAGCTGCGCTCAGTGACGATCAGTGGAGACTTGCCGGCTTACCTCGCGTTTCACTGCTCTGATTTGTGCTGGAACTTTTGCACCGCGAACCAGGTACCCGCAAAACCAGCTAGACCAACGACAAGCAAGGAAAAACCCAACACCGGGCGATAGAATATCCACCCTAAAGAAATAACCACAAAGGCTAGGCCAATAGCAATCCCAAAGGCAAACAGGCCAATGCCAAAGTTCGCCATGTTGCCCAAGATGGGAATGTAGCCGAGTAACGAGGTCAACGGCTTAAAAATCATCATCAGCCCGACGAAGATGCCCATAAAGCCCATGAAACGGAGCATCCAAGTGAGAACTGTATTTTTCGATTGAGCCATGGTGAACAAGGCTTTGGCGCTGTGCATCCCTGTCTCAAATAGTTCCACCGGATAGTAGCTTGTGTCGTAGGGCTGAAAGCTGTTACCCCTTTGTTGTGCCACCACCGATACCTCTCCCGGCCGGATGATGGCGAAACTGACTTTCACGTCGCCGACTTCGGGCGATTTTTCGTTTTTCCCCAGATAAAAGTACCCACTGTTGATCAGCTTAACGGGTCGCGATAACTCTGGTGCTTTTTCGATCTGAATCTGCTGAAAATCATTCATCTGCTCGACCATGTTGGGCGGCAGAACAAAGGCGCCGACGGTGACGGTTTCAGCATTAAATATTTCGCCGTGATAGGGCATGGGCGGATTATCGTACCCCTCTCGATGGAAGCTATTGGACTGTATTGTCTCATCTGTCCAATCTTTGTAGTAGCTGTAATCGGTACTGTTCTCACTGCCTGATCGTTTTGACGAACTCTTTTCGTGCCATTGATACATCTCGACGGTGCGTTTGAGGCGCAAGACATGTTCCTCTGTAATCCCAAAAAGCACGTCTCGCACCGGCTTGTTGTTGGTGGCTCGACCGGCAATATGAACCAGCTTGCCCTCATTAGCTGGCTCAACGGTGTCTGCGGCAACGGAGATGACCGCGGCCGTGCCCTCAATCAGAGAGCGATAGGTGTTAATCGCCCGGCCTTCGTTCCAAAATAGCATGGGCAACATCATCAATATAAACAGCCCACCAATGAAAGGGGTAGCAAATAAACAGCCTTTATTGTTACTCATAACGATCCCTCATTTAAGGGATAAGAAATCCAAACAACCCTGATGAACTAATCCGGGTACCAAGAGCGGAGATTAGCGGGTACGAGGTACCTGGTCAACGCTCGAGAATGCCGTCGAGCAACCTTCCTGAGGACTCTGTGGCGACTGGCTGGGACATTCAGCCCCCCCCGAGAGATCCCTGTGCCGCGGCTTGGAACGCTGAGGTGTCCAGAGCCGTCGGTTCCGTAGTGCAAAAATAAATACTCCTGCTCTATGTGCGCTGCCGAACCGACGGCCAGCCGCCTTGCGCGTACATTTTCTCTACAAGCGATGGGAAATGACATTCCGCGCTTGGGCGATGGTTTAACTAATCAGATAGGGCAGAGAGATGAACAAAAAGCAAGTCAATGGTCGCTACGAAGAAGCCAAGGGCAAAGTGAAAGAGGTTGCCGGTCATGCCGTCGGCAATAAGACGCTGGAAGCAAAAGGAAAAGTCCAAAAGAACGCTGGCAAGATGCAGGCGGGTGTCGGTGATATCGAGGCGCAGATCAAAAAAGACGGCTAAGACGCGGGTTGCGGCGCATCTATTGGTGGTGAATTGGCTTGTCGGCGGCCAAGCAGCGCTGGGGCGTTGTTTGACACTGGCAGGCTCGGCCACTGCCCACTTCAGTGCGCCGCGACCGAAACAGCCGGTCACTTTCTTCCCTTTCCTGGAATAGCCTGATTCGCGAATTAGAAAAAGGACAGTTTCTCAAGTTTGCGATTCGGTGAGCCAATCCTTCGAACATCAGGAGACACCGCATGGCACTCGTGAAACATTCCTCAACCGCCGCCAGTGCCAATGCGGCTGAAGGCAAGACATCCGCAGCGGCCGCCCGCGAGGCAGAGGCGCAGCGCAAGCGCGCGCGCACGCTGGCCAAGCAGCAGCAGGCGGCCGAGCGCATCGCCGCCGCCACCGGCCAGTTGTCCTCAGGCGTCAATGAGGCAGCTTCTGCCGCCGAGGAACTCAAACGCGCGGTTGATCAGATCGCCGCCGGCGCCGAGGAGGCGTCCGGTGCGGCCCAGGAGTCACTTACGGCGTTCAAGCAGGTCGAGGTGGCCATCGGGCGCCAACTGAGTAGCGCGAGTACCAGCCAAGAGAAGAGTGATGCCACTCAGACCTTGGTGGCTAAGGCCAGCGCTGAGATCGACGGCCTGGTCACGAACGTTGGTCTTGCGGCTCAGCGTCAATCGGCCTCGGTCGAGCGCGTGGCGGAACTGGAGAAACAAGCGGCCAACATCGGCGATATCGTCAAGGCGGTGGCGCGCATCGCTGACCAAACCAACCTGCTGGCGCTCAATGCCGCCATCGAGGCGGCCCGCGCCGGCAAGCACGGCAAGGGATTCGCGGTGGTGGCCGACGAGGTGCGCACCCTGGCCGAGACCTCGGAGAAGAGCGCCAAGCAGATTCAGGACCTGGTGGGGCAGATCCAAGGCGAGGTGAAGACCATCGCCCAGGGCATCGGCACATCGGCCAAGACGGTAGAGGGCGAGGCGGCAAAGGGTCAGTCCATCATTACCCAACTGGAGCAGATTCGTCTTGATGCGGCGGAGATCGTCAAAGGCGTGCAGGAGATCGCCACCGGTGCCCAGCAGTCCAGCACCGCCGCCAAGCAGGCGCTCAAGGGCTCGGAGGATATTGCCGCCGCTGCCGAGGAGCAGTCTGCTGCCGCCGAGGAAGCCGCCAAGACGGTGGCTGAACAGTCGCAGGCGTTGGCTGAGTGCGAGCAGGCGGCCCAGGCGCTCTCGGAGCTGGCCGAGGACCTCAAGACATCGACCGATGTCGCCAAGAGTGCCGAGGAGGTGGCCTCCGCCGCTGAGGAACTGTCATCCGCCGTCGCTGAGATCAATCGTTCCAGCACCCAGATCGAGGTCGCCATCGACCAGATCCGCAAGGGGGCCGAGGTGCAGTCTGCGAGCACCGAGGAGTCGGCCGCTGCTGTGACCCAGATTGAGCGGGGGCTGGAGCTGGCCCAGGCGCGCGCCACCGCCGGCGCCGAGAAGGTGGAAGCGATCAAGGCCCTGTTGGCCGAGAACAAGACCACCGTCGACGGCCTGGTTAGCGGGGTCTCGACTGCGGCGGATGCCTCGCGCTCGAGCATCAAACAGATCAATGACCTGGAGCTGGTTTCCCGGCGCATTGACAAGATCGTCGACGCCATCACTACGGTTTCCATCCAGACCAACATGTTGGCGGTGAATGGTTCGATTGAGGCCGCGCGCGCTGGCGAATTCGGCAAGGGCTTCGTGGTGGTGGCCACCGACATTCGCAATCTGGCCCATGACTCGGCCGAGAACGCCGACAACATCAAGGATCTGGTCAAGGCAGTGCAGGATCAGATCGGCATCGTCGGGCGCGATCTGGAAGAGATCGTCTCCTCCGCGCTCACTGAGGTAGAAAAGGCCAAGGCGACCACAGCCAATCTGACAACCATCGAGACGGATATCGTCACCGTGGAGGAGGGAACACAGGAAATTCTTGCCGCCGCTGGCGAGATCGTCGCGGCTGTCACGCAGGTGAAGACTGGAATCGAGCAGATCTCCGCCGCCGCTCAGGAGGCCGACAAGGCCGCGACCGAGGCGGCGTCCGCTTCCCAGCAGCAGTCGCAAGGGGCTGAGGAACTGGCATCCGCCGTCGAGGAGATCGCCTCGCTCGCCGACGAACTGCAAAGCGCCTAGGGGTGCGATCATGACGATAGAGACTCCCCCTCCAGAGATGCGCCCAGAAAAAGTTGGACCAGAACAAATTGAACCAGAACAAATTGAACCAGAGACCCTGACGGAAAACCCCAAAGACTCCCCCCCTAAAAGCAGGCAAGGGCAAAGCAAGCAAGGACGCGATGGGGTGCCACTGGATGATGACCTCGATGAGCAAGTCAGCGATATTCGCCAGTTCGTCACCTTCGTCGTCGGCGAGGAGGTCTTCGCCGTCGACATGGCCCCGGTGCAAGAGATCATCCGGGTACCGGAGGTGGTCCGGGTGCCACTGGCACCACCCAGTCTGCAAGGCTTGGCCAACCTGCGTGGCAAGGTGTTGCCGATCATCGCGCTGCGCCATCTGTTCGGACTGCCCGAGCGTGAGCATGATGACACCACCCGCGCCTTGGTGATCGACATTGGCCAGCCCCTAGGCTTTGTGGTCGACCGGGTTGCCAGCGTGATAGGCGTGGAGCCGGCCAAAATCGAGGCGGTCGGCTCCATCAGCAGCACCGTGGATACCCAACTGCTGTCCGGTCTCATCAAGGATGTGGGCGGTCACGCCATGATTATGGTGCTGGACTTCGCTCAACTGATCAGTCGGGAGTTCGCGGACATCGCCAAGCTGGCCAAGTCCGCAGGAATGACGGCGGGCCTTTCCAGGCAGGCCGAAACCGAAGAGGAAGAGGACAGCGACGAACTGCAACTGGTGAGCTTCGATGTTGCCGGGCAGGAGTACGCCGTCGCGATCGAGAATGTTCAGGAGATCGTGCAGGTGCCCGAGCATATCGTGCAGGTGCCGCGATCGGAGCAGCATGTGCTGGGTGTCATGAGCTTGCGTAACCGCCTGTTGCCTCTGGTGAGTCTGCGCCGGATGTTCGCGCTGCCACCGCAGGAGGCGGACGAACATAGCCGCATCGTGGTGGTGTCGCTGGGCGGGACCTCGGTCGGCCTGGTGATGGACAGCGTTAACGAAGTCCTGCGGGTCGCCAAGGCCGTGGTTGAGGCCATGCCCGGTCTCTTGGCGCGCGACGGGGATATGGCCGACATCTCCGATATCTGTCGGCTCGACGAGGGCAAGCGCCTGGTGTCGATCATCTCCACCGACAATCTCTTCCGTCATTCAGCCATCAAGGAGGCCTTGACCACCGTGGATAGCATGAATGAGAGCGAGCGAGCCGATGTTGAGGATTCTGACGAGGAAAGCGCCGACGATGATGAGCAGGTGGTGGTGTTCCGCCTCGACAAGGAGGAGTTCGGAGTGCCGATTGAGAGTGTGCAAGAGATCGTGCGGGTTCCGGAAGAGTTGACCCATGTGCCCAAGGCGCCGGCCTTTGTGGAGGGGGTCATCAATCTGCGCGGGACGGTGCTGCCGGTGATCGATCTGCGCCGACGCCTTGGCTTGCAGAGCGTGGAGCGCACGGACCGCCAACGTGTCATGGTGTTTCTGATCGAAGGCGCGCGCACCGGCTTCATTGTGGATTCGGTGGCTGAGGTGCTCAAGATTCCCAAAACCGCCATCGAACCGGCGCCGCAATTGTCCAGCGAGCAATCACAACTCCTCGCGCGCATGGCGAACCTTGAAAAGCAGCAGCGTCTGGTGCAGTTGATTGATCCCACGCAGTTGGTGCGGGGACGTGAGCTGGCCGACCTGGCGGCCTTGTCCGCATGATTAAGCTGCTGCTTGTTGACGATTCGGCGCTGATGCGCCGTCAGTTGGCCAATGTCTTCCAGGCCGAGGGGGATTTCGAGATTCGTCAGGCGCGCAACGGCCAGGAGGCGGTCGAGGAGAATCGCGCCTTCGAGCCGGACGTGGTGACGCTCGATATCAACATGCCGGAGATGGACGGCATCACAGCGCTGTCGCTGATAATGGCAGAGCGGCCGGTGCCGGTGGTCATGGTGTCCTCGCTCACCGAGCAGGGCGCGCTGGCTACGTTTGAGGCGCTCAATCTAGGCGCCGTGGATTATCTGGCCAAACCGGGCGGCACCATTTCGCTCTCTATCGAGGAGATCAGCGCTGAACTGGTGGCTAAAGTGCGCGCTGCGGCAGGCGCACGGCTCAAATCCAGGACAGCTCGGACGGTCAGTAACCGCTTGCGTCAGGAGCAGGCGAAACCCGCCCCGCGACCGCTTGCCGTGCGTCGCGGCGTGGCGGGCGAGGGGCTGGTGGTGATTGGCGTCTCGACCGGCGGTCCGCGCACTCTGGAGGACATCCTGCCGCGCTTGCCGGCTGATTTTCCCTGGCCGGTTCTGGTGTCCCAACACATGCCCGCGTCCTTCACGCTCCCTTTCGCTCAGCGCATGAACGGGCTCTGCACCCTGAATGTCGTGGAGGTCGCGCGTCCCATGCCGGTCGAGCCGGGCACCATCTACATCGGCAAGGGCGGCGCCGACATGGTGGTGGGTCAGCGCGGCGGGTGCCTGACAGTCCTCTCCAAGCCCGAGAATCACGACTTTCTCTGGCACCCCTCGGTCGAGCTCTTGGGTCGCTCGGTGCTGGAGCATTGCGACCCCGCGCGGGTCATCGGCATCCTACTGACAGGCATGGGCTATGACGGCGCCGATGCCTTCGCCGAGATAAAAGCGCGCGGCGGGCGCACCATCGCCGAATCCGAGGAATCTTCTGTGGTCTTTGGGATGCCAGCGGAACTGATCGCGCGCGGTGGCGCCAGCCTGGTGCTGCATGCGGAAAAAATCGCCGCGCAGGTCAACACCTGGGCGGGGCGTTGAGGCTTCGATCATGGCTCTCGTCAAAACCCAAACAGACGAGCCCATCACGACAGACGCACGCGAGGCGGACCGCGATTGCGCGAGTCTGATCGTGCAGTTGGAGGCGTCGGACCCGACCGCTCGGCGCTGGGCGGCGCGTGATCTGGTCGATTGCCCGGATGCCTCGCCCGTCTTGGTGGCCTGCCTTAAACAAGAAGCGGATGTTTCAGTTCGGGAGGTCATTCTTACGACCCTGACCAGCCTGGGCGACGCCACAGCGGTAGCGGGTCTCGTCGACTGTCTGCGCAGCGAGGAACCGGCGCTGCGCAACGAGGCGATTGAGGCCATGCAGCAGTTGCCCGATGAGGTGGCGCCCATTATGCGCGGCCTGCTCGCCGACTCCGATCCGGATGTCCGGATCTTCGCGGTCAATATTCTGGAATCCCTCTGTCACCCGGAGGTGGAGACCTGGCTGATCGAGGTCATTGATCACGACTCCCATGTCAATGTCTGCGGTACAGCGGTGGATCTGCTCGGAGAGGTCGGGACGGTGTCGGCTCGCGAGAGTCTATTGCGCCTTAAGGTGCGCTTTGCCGACGAGCCATACATCCGCTTTGCGACCGACCTGGCTCTAGGGCGTCTTCGTGAAGCCTGATCCGGCGCCGGCCAATATCCGGATCAGCGACGAGGATTTCCAGAAGTTTCGGGAGTTTTTCTATCGCAAGACCGGTATCCAGTTCGATACATCCAAGCGCTATTTCGTCGATAAGCGGTTAGTGGAGCGCATTGAAGCCACGGACAGCGGCAGCTTTCGCAGTTATTTCACCTTGCTGCGCTTTCAGGCGAGCAGCGATGAAGTGCAGTTATTGACCAATCTGATGACGGTCAATGAAACCTATTTTTTCCGTGAAGAGTATCAGTTTCAGTGTTTGGTCGATTCACTGCTGCCCGAAATCGTCGCGCGCAAACGCGATCAGCGCGCCATTCGTATCTGGGTGGTTCCATCTTCCTCCGGCGAGGAACCCTATTCCATTGCCATCTATCTGTTGGAGCGTTGGCCTGGTATCAATGAATGGGATGTCGAAATCGTTGCGTCCGACATCGATACCCGAATTCTCGCTCGCGCCCGTGAGGGGCTTTATTCAATCCGCTCGGTGCAGCATTTGCCGGCCAAATACCTGCAGCGGTATTTTCGCCGCCAGGCTGACGGCTATCAGATTTGTGATGATCTGCGTGAGTCGGTGGAGTTCACTCGGGTCAATGTCTCCGAGCGCGGTGATACTCGGAGCTATCGCGACTTTGACGTAATCTTCTGCCGCAACCTGCTGATCTATTTCGACGATGTCTCGCGCAAGACGGCGACTGAGACCTTTTATGACGCTTTGAAGCCAGGCGGCTTCGTTTGTCTCGGTCATTCGGAATCCATGAGCCGCAGTTCGTCACTTTACAAGGTGCGGAAATTCCCTGAGGCCATCGTCTATCAAAGGCCACTGGAGACGTCATGAAGCGCATTCTGATTATCGATGATGCGGCGACAGTGCGCTTGTATCACCGCCGGATTCTCGAAACGGCGAATTTCGCCGTGGAGGAGGCGATGAACGGCATTGAGGCACTGGAAAAATCCTTGCAGTCGAGCTTCGATCTCTATCTGGTGGACATTAACATGCCCAAATTGGATGGCTATGGTTTCCTGCGCGAATTGCGCGGCAGCGATCTGCCGCAGGTGCCGGCCATCATGATCTCCACCGAGGCACAGCCTGCCGATGAGCAACGCGCCTATGCCGCCGGCGCCAACCTGTATGTGATCAAACCGGTCAAGCCCGATCAACTCCTGGCCCAGGTCCGGGTGCTCTTGGGGGAGGTGGCTCAATGAGTCCGTTGCTCGAACAGTTTTTGTCGGAGGCGCGCGATTTCCTGCAAGGCATCAGCGAAAAGCTGATGGAGTTGGAAAACGCCCCCGGCGACGCGGCCATGATGAATGAGCTGTTTCGTCTGGTGCATACCCTCAAGGGCAACAGTGGCCTGTTCGATTTTCCCGAAATGACCCGGGTGCTGCACGCTGGCGAAGACCTCATGGATGCGGTGCGCAACGGCCGGGTGGCCTACTCGCAGCTCCTGGCTGATCGTCTGTTGGACGCGATGGATTTCGTCGGCATGCTGTGCGATGAAGTCGAGTCGGACGGTGTCATGGGCAAAACCCACGGGACGGATGCCGCACGCTTGGGAGCCTCGCTGCGCGAGCTGATGCAAGCCGATGACAGCCAGGCTCCCGACCAGGCTTCCGGCCAGGCTCCAGGCAAGCCCGGCGCGCCCGATGTCGCAACGGGTGCGGAGACCAAAGAACCGGACCCCGAGGCATCCGCGCAACTGCCGCTCGCCGCTATTCCCGAGGCCGCGCGCATGGATGCCTACCGGCGTGCCCGCGCGGGTGATCCGCTGCACTGGCTCGTCTACACCCCGTCGGAACAATGTTTTTACCAGGGCGATGATCCCTTCTTTCTGGTGCGCCAAACCCCCGAATTGCTGTGGGGCGGCATTGAGGCACGCGATCCATGGTCGCCCTTGGCCGAGCTGGACGCCTATGCTTGCGTGCTGGATTTCAGTCTGCTGAACGCCGCACCCCGTGCCGCGCTGGAGGAACACTATCGCTATGTGGCGGACCAGATAAGGCTCATACCAGTCGCCCGGCTCGCGCTGGTTCTGCCTCATGGCGACACCAATGGTGGGCCGGTCTACGATGACTTCCTCTCTGATGCATTGGAGCTGTTGCGGGCCGGCGATCTTGACGGCCTGGCTCGCAACGCCGGCACCATGCTCGAACTCTCCAACCCCGATCTTTGGATCGCCTCGGGCCTGCGCTGGCTGCGGGTGGTACTGGAAACTGAGCGGGAGACCGAGCCAGAGAGTCCGGCCGTTCTCGACGCGCTCCTAGAGTCATTGCGCACCTTCGAGCCGCCCGCTTGGGATGGCGTTGGGGCTGTCGCAGCAGAGGGCAGCACTCAACGCGACGATGTCGCCACCTTGTCTGTGGAGGAGGCTGAGGCGCTGGAGGCTGTCGTCGCCACGCAACGGACCATTCTGAGTCAGACAGACAATCCCGATTGGCTGCCTGGTCGGATTCAGTCCGTCGCTGCCGCACTGTCCGGCTGCCTGCGCGTCTGCGGCGACAGTGCGGCGCTGCCGGGGCTTGATACGGCAACCGGAGAGGCCTTGGAGGCAAACAGCGGGGTGGCCCTTCTGGCCTGGCTGGATGCACGCTTTCCCGCTGTGGCCCCGGTGCTTGCCGATGCCGGCGCAGAGCATCAGCCGGTATCGCCCCAGCTTCCCACAGCGAGTGCTACAGCGCTCGGCGAGGCTCCACAAGCTGCCGCTTCATCAGCCGCTGCCCAGGCAACACCGGCGCCAGAAGGGGGGGGCGGCGGGGTCAAATTCGGTCGCCGCGCCGAGGATGCCATCGCCGGCCCCAAGAGCCTCAAGGTCGATCAGACCAAGATCGACCGCCTGATGAACCTGATCGGCGAGATGGTGGTGGCCAAGAATGGCCTGCCCTACTTGGCGGGACGGGCCGAGGATGTGTTCGGGGTGCGCGAACTCTCGCGCGACATCAAGGGCCATTACGCGGTGATCAATCGCATCGCCGAGGAGATGCAGGATGCCATCATGCAGGTGCGCATGATGCCCGTTTCCTTTGTTTTTCAGCGCTTCCCGCGTCTGGTGCGCGACATCTCGCGCAAGCTCGGCAAGGATGTGCACCTGGTCATGGAGGGCGAGGACACCGAGGCCGATAAGAACATCATTGAGGCCTTGGGTGATCCGTTGGTGCATATCGTGCGCAACAGTCTTGATCATGGGTTCGAGTCGCCCGAGGTGCGCGCCGCTGCCGGCAAACCAGTGGCTGGCACCCTGACGCTGCGTGCCAGCCAGGAATCCGACCGGGTGGTGATTGAGATCAGGGACGACGGCAAGGGCATCGACCCCGAGACCATCAAACGCAAGGCCTATACCAAGGGACTCATCGACGAGGCCACGCTAGAGCGCATTAGTGACCAGGAGGCCGTGAATCTGGTGTTCGCCGCCGGTTTATCGACTGCAGAGACGGTGTCAGACCTCTCCGGGCGCGGGGTGGGCATGGACGTGGTCCGCACAGCCGTAGAAAAGGTCAACGGTGCCATTTCGCTCACAAGTGTTCTGGGGCAGGGCACCCAACTGCGGCTGTCGGTGCCTTTGTCGATGGCGGTGACCAACGTCATGATTGTCGTCTCCGATGATCAGTCCTTCGGTGTCCCCATGGACACTGTGGTGGAAACTGTGCGAGTTCCCCAGTCTGCGATTCGCACTATCAAACGCAGTCTGGCCGCGGTCTTGCGCGGGCGTATTGTGCCGCTGAAGTCGATCAACACCCTGCTCGGGATTCAGGCGCAGCACAAGGCCAACGCTGATGACGAGTTGGCGGTGCTAGTGGTGCGGCTGGGCGATGAAACCCTAGGCCTGCTGGTGGACGATTTCCGCGAGACCGTCGATATCATCCTCAAGCCCATGACTGGTGTTCTGGCGAGTCTGTCTGCCTATTCCGGTTCCGCGCTGATGGGCGATGGCTCGGTGCTGATGGTGCTCAATGTCAAGGAGATTCTGTGATGCCCATTGAGTTCAAAGGCAATCATGCCCTGTTTCTTGACATTGTGACCGTTGAGGAAGCCGAAACCTTATTGGAATGGTTGCAGAAGAAACCGACTGCGAAGGTGAATTTGGCCGATTGCGTCCATCTGCATCCAGCCAATCTGCAAGTCTTGATGGCCGCCAAGCCTGTCATCAAAGCTTGGCCCAAGGATGCTGGATTACGTAGTTGGCTCGAATCCGCTTTGATCGAGTAATTTTTGTGGAGCACATGAATGTCAAAGACTATTATGATCGTGGACGATTCTGCCACCATGGTCTATAGCGTAAAGACGACCCTGGAGATGAGTGGCTTCCAGGTCGAGACGGCCGGAGACGGGGTGCAGGCTCTGACTAAGCTTAAGGGCGGAGTGAAGCCCGATCTCATCATCACCGATATCAACATGCCCAACATGGGTGGGCTGGAACTCATTAAGAACGTGCGCGCGTTGCCGGGTTTCCGCTTCACGCCTATCCTGACCCTGACCACCGAGACTCAGGCGGAAAAGCGCGACGAGGGCAAGAAACTGGGCGCCACCGGCTGGTTGGTGAAACCTGTGGACGGGCCTGCTCTCGTTAAGGTGATCAAGCAAGTGCTGCCGGGTGCTTAGGTGGGGGAAGTGGCCGCCACCATGAACCTTAGAATGGCTGCGATGGAAACGCCAATCCCTGTGCGTGATGCGCTCAATCGGCTGCTGATGGCCGCTGCCATGGCGCTGGCTATCAATGTGTCGGTCGCTTGGCTGATCTCGCCTTGGCTGCGCGATCTGTTTATCACCCCGTTGGGCATGAGTTATGCCGCCGAGATCGCCATCACCACCTTCTTGTCGACAGTCTCCGTGCTGATATTGACCGGAGTCCTGGCCTGGGTTTTTTTGCGCAGGGATTTGGAGGTCTTCAGTCGCGTGCTTCACGAAGGCCGCCACCAACTTGAAAATGCGTCCATGCAACAAGCCCTAATCAAGGACGAGATCAGCCATGTCTCGCCCTACCTCGACATTATGCGCAAGCAGATGGAAGGCAGCGTTCAAGAGACAGAGCAGGGCGTCATGGCGGTCATCGAGCAGATCAATCAGGTTCACGGCCTCTCCCAAGCGCAGATGGATCGAATCGGGCATTCCATGGCGAATGGCATGGAGCTGGCGGAGGTCATGGAACAACAAGCGACCAGCAACAAGGAGGTGGTCGGTGTTCTGAGCGAGCATCTCGATGAGCAGATGGCGGAACTGGAGAGCAACCTGGAGCGTATCGAGCGCCTCTCCGGCCAGGTGGATGCCCTGTCCCCACTGGTTGGGGTGATTGCCAACATTGCTAAACAGATCAATCTGCTGGCGCTCAACGCGGCCATTGAGGCCGCCCGTGCGGGGCAGGCGGGACGTGGTTTTGCTGTGGTGGCGGACGAGGTGCGTGCGCTCTCTACCCAAACCGCCAGCGCGGCCGAGGATATCGCCCGCAAGATCAGCGCAGCGACCGAGAGCACGGAAAAAGAGCTTATCGTGGCACGCGAGGCCAGGGACCGCAAGCAATACAGCGACCATATTCATCGGATTATCACCGACATCAGCGCCATGGAGGCGCGTTTCGCCGAGGGGAGCGCCTTGCTGCTGGAGGTGATTCAAGGGGTGGAGACGGGGAATCAGGAAATCGTCACACGCCTGTCCGGCGCACTGGGATATATTCAGTTTCAGGATGTGGTCCGCCAACGCTTGGAACAGGTCGGAATTGCTCTCGGCGAGTTGGACGAGCATTTGCAGTCGCTCATGGATCGTTTTGGCGATGCCGCATGGGATGGCTCAGTGCATCCGAGCCTCAAGGAGCGCCTGGATGGACATCTTGATCGCTATGTGATGTCCAGTCAGCGCAATGCTCACGCCGCAGTGGTCGGTGCCGGGGCGGCGACTGACGAGCGGCCCCAGATCGAGCTTTTTTAATGGGTGCGCCCTAGCCATGCCCCGGATCATTGCCGTCTCCAACCGCAAGGGCGGGACCGGCAAGACCACGGTGGCAGTCAATCTCGCCGCCGAACTGGCCGCGCTCGGGCGTCGGGTTCTTCTGGTTGACCTCGACTCACAGGGCCATTGTGCCGCTGGGCTGGGCCTGAAATTGGACCGGGATTCGCCCACGGCCCATAGCATCTTTCTCGATCCTCTGGCAAAACTCTCGGTTGCCGTCTACCCGAGCGCCTTTGCGAATCTCTCCCTGAGCCCTGCCGATCAACGCTTCGAGCATGGTAGCGGTGTGGGCGGTCAAGATCGTTTGGCCCAGGCGCTCGCGCACCAGGACATTGCCTCGGCTTTCGATCTGGTGATCTTGGATACGCCTCCTTCCCTGGATCATTTGCTGTTCAACGCACTGACGGCGGCGCATTGGGTGCTGGTGCCTTATGTTCCGCACCATCTCTCGCGGGAAGGGGTGCGGCAACTGATGCGGGTGCTGTTCAAGATCATCTCGGGCGGCGCCAATCCGCACCTGAAAATCCTCGGTTTTCTGCCGACCATGTCGGCGGAATACGTCCGCCAGCATCGTCAGGTAACCGGCGAGGTCGTGCGTCAATTCGGCGCCCTGAGAGTCCTGGCCGGCATTCGCTCCGACATCCGTTTGGCGGAAGCCTTCAGCGTTGGCAAGCCGGTTCGTAGCTATGCGCCAAAGTGTCGTGGCGCTCAGGATTTCGCCAATCTTGCAGCAACCCTCGTGCCCCTCTTGGATGGCGTGGACGCTGACTCTAAGAATGCATAGAACATATTTTGCGAGACAGCCCGGATGAACGCGGAAGCGGCTTGGTTGTGCTATGCCGGTGCCAAGTTTTCCGCTAAGTCTTCCGTTAGCTCAGCCCAGAGCGCGGGCTGCCGATAAGCGGTCGCCCATTCGGTGAGGCGCTCGGCATCCATGGGACGGGCGATGCCATAGCCTTGGGCTCGATCACAGCCCAGGCGCATCAGCAGACAACCGTGCTCCAGGGTTTCCACGCCTTCGGCTATGACCGCAAGATTAAAGGCGCGGGCGAGTCCGATGACCCCTTCGACGATGGCGCGGTCTTCCTGATTATTGAGCATGTCGCGCACAAAGGTTTGATCGATCTTGAGTGTCCGGGCGGAGAGCCGACGGATGTAGGTCAGCGACGAATAGCCAGTCCCGAAGTCATCGAGTGAGAAGGACAGCCCGAGCAGGGTACCCTGGCGGATCACCGTGCTGACCAGATCCAGATCATCGAGTGCCGCCGTCTCCAGAATTTCGAGTTCAATCCCACCGGGCCGGACACCCGGGTGCTGACCAATGAATCCCGAGACCTCCAGCATGAAATCGGGTGTCAGCAGGGAATAGGCCGAGACATTGATATGCAGGCGCAGTTGTAGCCCCTGACGGATCCAGGCTTCCTGCTGGGTCAAGGCTTCGCGCAGCACCCAGTGATCGAGTTGGCGGATCAGGTCGCTGCCCTCAATGGCGGGCAGGAATTCGCCCGGCGCCAGGAGGCCGCGCCGCGGATGCTGCCAGCGCACCAGCGCCTCGACAGACTCGACCGCTGCGGTGGAGTCGCTGCGCATGTTGACGATCGGTTGATATAGGAGTCTTAGCTCGCCGGCGTTAATCGCCTGCTGGATGTCGCGCAGACGTTCGCGGTTCGCGATGCCCAGAGGATCCTTCTCTGGGTCAAAAAACTGATAGTTGTTGCGTCCGCACTGCTTGGCCAGGTACATGGCGTGATCAGCGTGTCGCAACAGGCTATCGGCATCGCCATGATCTTGCGGATACAGGGTCACCCCGATACTGGCCGAAACGGGCTGTGGTTGCTCTTTGATCAGACGTTCGTTCAGGCCATGCAGAATACGGTCAAGGATCTGAATACAGGCGTCCCGATCCACGACATCGGCAAACAGCAGCGCGAACTCATCGCCACCCCAACGGGCAATGGTATCGCTTGGGCGGACACAGGAAACCAGACGTGCTGCAACGGCTTGTAGAAGAATGTCGCCTACTTCGTGCCCGCACTGATCGTTGACGGGCTTGAAGTCGTCCAAGTCCAGATAGCAGACGGCGATCTGCGTGTTCTCGCGTTCGGCCACCGCGATCGCTTGGCGCAGTCGGTCCAGGAGCAGGCGTCGGTTGGCGAGTCCGGTGAGATGATCGTAATAGGCCAACTGTTCCAAACGTATCTGGCTGTCGAGCAAATCCTGCTCGCTCGTTTTACGTTCGGTGATGTCGCGGGCCACACCTGCCAGGCGGATGGCTCGACCGTTTGCGCCGCGAATCGCGTCACCATCGGTGGCCAACCAGTGACTTGACCCGTCGGGCCAGAGGACACGAAACTCGATTTTGAGTTCGGCGCCATCCTCAACACAGGCCTGCATGCTCTTGCGCCAGTGCGCGAGATCATCGGGGTGGATGCGCGCGGCGATCTCCTCGAAGGTGCCACGAAACAGTCTCGGAGCAAGGCCCCACATTGAAGCCATATCCTCAGACCATGTCACTTGGTCGGTGTCGGTATGCCACTCCCAGATCGCCGTTTTTGAAAGTTGCAACGCCAGATACAAATGTTCCTCGGTATCCCGGATTGCGTCTTGCATCCGAATCCGCTCAGTAATGTCCTGCGCGGCGCCGCACAAGGCCGTGGGCTTGCCATTGGCGTCATACAGGAACTCGCCATAGTCCTGAATGAAGCGAGTTCTTTGGTCGTCCGGACGGATGATGCGGTGCTGGTGAACGCAGGGCGCGTTTTCTTCCAAGGCGCGCTGGATGGCGGCCAGCATCCCCGCTCGATCATCGGGATGGAGGATTCGCAGCAGGCTGTCCAGGGTCGATTCACCCGGCTCGACACCGTGGAGATGGCACCAGTGAACCGTCGGTCGGAAGCGACTGCTGTTTGGCTCAAGCGTCCAGCCGCCGACCTGCGCCAGACGTGCGGCGTGGGAGAGCATTTGTTCGCGTTCGTTCGACCACAGGGCGCGCGGCGCGGACGATAGATGTTCGGGCTCGTTGCAACCGCTGTGGCTGTTAGATCCCTGTTCCATCGTATAGGTCGATTCCGCTTGTTTGGCCTTTCTGTAATTTAATAACTGTCAAGTCCTGGAAAAATGGCATGTCATTGATGCATCAGTTGACTATTCAGGTCGGCGCTGGTTATCAGAAATCACTGCTTACTTCGTTGCGGGGAGCTGCCTTAATCGTAAACCCGGCAGTTGGGCTGGCTTTCTGATCATATTAGCCTGAATCCATGCGACATTGTTGGAAGTTGCAAGTCACTCGTTTAGTGACCATTCCAACTGCTCCGAAGTTGAGTGGCCTACTTACAAAACATGGGCTTAGAGAATTTCAGGCTCCCGAGCTGCCGGATTTAGGATAACCCGCACAAGCCCGGGCGTCCATCGCATACCTATCACACCTATTTCATCGCCAACTTGCGCTTGGTGCTGGATGTCGAGGTCAAGCCTGGCAACCAGAGTGCCTCCAAATACAGTGCGCCGGGATTATGGGAACTACTGGGTCGATTGCCCCGTTCACTCTGGCCGTCGCTGATCCGCGGTGATCGTGACTGGGGGAGTGAGGCAAACATGGCGCGCGCCGAACAGGAAGGGGTGCCATTCCTGTTTAAGCTGCGCATGAGCAAAGGCGTCAAGCAGAGCATTGAGCGGTTGATGCGCGACGCCCATTGGTGCGATGCCGGACAGGGCTGGGAAGGCGCGGAAACCCCGCTGCGCTTGCAGGGTTGGGGGCGCCATCGCCGCGCCATTGTGCTGCGTCGGCGGATCAAAGGCGACTTGGCGGTCGTCGACCAGAGCGATCCGGATCAATTGCAACTGAGCTTCGCGGAATTGACCGAGGAGACGGTGGTCTATGAATACGCGGTACTGATCACCTCGCTCACCAATGAGATTCTCAGCGTCGCCCAGCTTTATCGCGACCGTGCCGATGTGGCATCTGCCGTTTTTAGGTTGAGATATCCAGCCGCGCCCCCGATTGCGCTCTTCGTGCAGAAGTCTCAATCTTCAATTTCTCGCAACTGTCTTTGCAGTTGCTTCAGTATCTGTGGCGTTATATGACGCGGGTTGGATTCGTGGATGGCTTGCGCTGTCGCTGCGGCGGCTTCTGCATCAAGGTGCCGCGCTCGTACCAGTTCGATCAGCAATCGCAGCCCCCAGAAGGTACTTACGCCCTCTTTTTCGCACTCCGCACGCAGCCGCTTGTCGTTTGTTACGCACGTCCAACTGTTCTGCTTGGCCAGTAGCAGGCAGACGTGATCCTCGAATGACAAGGCCCCTCCACGCTCCGCCGCGCTAGCCAAGAGATCCACAGGTTCATCCACGATGCTGAGCCCCAAGGCGTGGCAGTCCGCCTCTGTGAGCTGGTCTACCTCATCCAATATCACCCGTGCCACTTGGAGCCTGCCGAGATGGCGCGCCGCCAGAGCGAGTATTTGTCGATTCGTTTGTGCGTAGTCGATCAGGACATTGGCATCAATGATGAGCAGCATCCTATCTGCCTATAGCATCCAACTGGCCGACAACTCGCGCATCTCCAGCAGGGGCAGGCGCAGTATTTCCGATGCCCGGGAGAGGGTAATCTGGTCGTTTTCCACCGCGTGTCTGGTTAGCCGCCAGAGCCTGTCGCCTTGAAAATCGTATTTCTCCATCCTGGCCGGCTCCAACCCAGTGGACCGTTGAGCTTGGTCACCGTGATAGATTTCCCGGGCAATGCCATCCGGTTCATCATGTTTCAGCAGGGATTTACCATTGCGTTGCTGGTAAGCGCGATTGAACCGCTGCCAGATAAGCGCGCGCTTTTGTTCCGGCTCAGACTCCGCAACACGATATAGCACGGTGCGCCAACTGACGCGAAAGACCCGCTTGATCTTGAACACACGATCAAGTAGTGGCAGTCCTTCTGCATCCTGCCATTCGTTGGCAAATGCCGCTTGTGGCATCAAAAAATGCGAGGCGAAGCTATCGGCTTCCCGCTCTTGTTGCTGATCTTCCCGCTCCTCGCCCACATCGTAGGCATTCAGATGCAGCAGCAGATGGCCGAGTTCATGGGCGGCGCTGAAAATCCAGGTCTCAACCGGTAGACGGTGCCAGGTGTTAACCACCACGGCTGGCCCACCATCTTCTTCGGCCACCGATAGCCCCATGAAGCCATCGCTGAGTACTTCGAGGGAGAGAACCTTGATGCCGCGCGATTCCAGCAAGCCACAGATATCGTGCACCGGTTCCTTGTTATTGAGCCCAAAATGCTTGCGCACTTTGCCTGCCAGTTCCGGGATGTTTTGCTCGGATTGATGACTCAGTTCATCCCACAAGGGCTTGAGCTCATGGGGCAAACGGTCACCAGTCATGGCTTCCAGGTCGATAAAGTTGGCTAAGCGCAGGGCGATATCAGCGAGCACCTGATCCCGTCGCTTGAGCTTTTTGAGCGAGCGAAATCGCACCCGTTGCAGGTGTCGGGCTGGCTGAAGCAGTGCCTTGATGGGGACATCCAATGCTGCTGCCAAGGCCAGCAGGGTGTTTCTGCGAGGTTCGGATCGGCCCTTCTCCAGGTTTCGATAGGCCAGCAAAGAGAGTCCTGCCTGGGTGGCGAGTGTTTCCTGGGACAGGCTTCGCTCCCGCCGCAATCGCAACAAATTTCCACCGATGCGTTCTTTCATGGCGCCGCCCAATACTGTGCATTTCTTATTATTCTGTACTTATCCTAAGATATGTCAACGTGGGATATAGGCAAGGCAACGCCTCTTTATCTTTCGCGCGCACCTACTGGTTCCGCCGGTGATGAGAATTGCGGCCTAGTCGCCCTCGGGTTCCCACGCCTTTGGCAATGACCGCGAGATTGAAGGCTCGGGCGAGTCCGATGACCCCTTCGGCGATGTCGGGGTTCTCATGATGCTTGAGCATGTCGCGCACAAAGATCTGATCGACCTTGAGCGTCCGGGCATAGAGCCGACTGATGCAGGTACTTTGTTCGGGGAGTTGCCTTAGCTTTCATGCGCTCCATTCGGTCGATCTTTATGCACACAAAAAGAGTTGCGCCCTGCTGCCTTGGCCGCGTATAGGGCATTATCGGCATGCTTGATCCACTGATCGAGACTCTCTTGCGGTGCCCACTCGGCGACGCCGAAGCTGGAGGTGACTTGCCCCACGTGGGTGAAGGCTTCATCGGCAATCAGGGCGCGAAGCTTTTCGGCCATTAGTGCCGCATCGCTGAGCCTGCAGTTTGGCAGGATCACAGCGAACTCTTCTCCGCCCCAACGGGCAAGCATGTCGACCATGCGCAGATTGCGGCCCACTCGCTTGGTGATTTCGATGATGACCTGATCGCCGATGAGATGGCCGAACTGATCGTTAATTGCCTTGAAGTGGTCGATATCGAACAGAATGACCGACAGGTGCTCTCCATAGCGCTGTGCGCGGCTGATTTCTATCTGGGCCCTGTTTTCGAACGACCAGCGGTTTTCGATGTCAGTGAGGTGATCCGTGGTGGCCAGGCGCTGGAGCATCTCATTGGCCTCTTGCAAGGAGCGGTTTGAGCGCTCAAGCTGCTCCTTTGCATCGGCTAACGCCTCATCGGCGCGCTTGCGTTCAGTCATGTCGCGCGCAACCCCGATCCGAACCCCCAGGGATTCGGACCAACTGGCCGTCCATGACAACTCGATGATTCGGCCATCCTTTCGCCGATAACGATTCTCAAAGCGCAGTGTGGGAGTCCCCTCCATCACCTTTGTTGCCGCCTGCTTGGTCTGCTCCCGGTCTTCCGGGAGGACTAGATCGATCATCGGCTGGCCGATCAACTCTTCTCGCGTGTACCCGAAGATGGTCTCGCAGGCGCCATTAACGTAGGTGAAGCGGCCTTCGGCATCGACGATGCAGACTGCATCGAGTAGCAGGTCCAGGACTTCATTTTCCCAAGGGCGGTGCGTTGTTTGAATCATTACGATAGTAGGGATGACCTGAGTCCGTGAGGGAATGGCCAAGAGCCGCATATTTCATCGAATGGGAAGGGCTGAGGGCAGACCCTGACTCTTCGCTCAACCTAGCTCAGCAGCGCCATTCTGTCTGTACGCTATCGCACGCTTGCTGCGACAGCTGCGTGCGAGTGCTCGCAAAAAAAGGCGGTCGAAAGCCTTTGGTTAGGGGTGTGTCGGTTTCGATGCGTGTCTAATATTGCAGCTTAGCTGTTGTTTCCAACAGTCTCTGGTGACAAATTTCTAAGATTTGCCCCCTGATTTCGGGCTAGTATTCTACATTGCAATATTGGCGGATAGGCGGTTAAAGGTTCAGCCCCATTGCTGGCGCGCAACTGATCGACCGTGGTGATCAGTCTGTCCTAGTTCGGATCACAGCGAGGCTTCGGCGATTAGAGTCCGTAACCGCATTGGCGGCCATTTCTCGCCCCGTTTACGAGCGGGCTAGATTGTCACCGGGACTCCCGCTTTATTCACCGCCAGTCTCCCCGTTACGCAAGGATTCGCATGCCCAGCCTGAACCGTATCATTCTGATCAACACCCATCTCCAAGGTGTCGTGGAGCTCGTCGTCGATGCCCACACCAACATCTGCGGTACCAACGCCTCCGGCAAGACAACCCTGCAGCGGCTGGTGCCCGTGTTCTATGGCGAATATCCCAGCCGGGTCGTGCCATCGACCCGAGACAGTTTCGAGCGCTGGTACCTGCCGACCGAGCAGAGCTTTATCATCTATGAATATCAGCGCATGGATGGACAGGCCTGTCAGGCCGTGCTGGCCGCCTCCGCAGACGGCAAGGGCGTCGCCTACCGACTGGTGCAGAAGGCATTCGACCTGGCTGACTACACCCGCAGCCGTCATGGCGACACGCTGAGCTGTTTCGGCATGGCCGAGCTGGGTCGGCGACTGAAGCAGGCGGAGGTGAGCGCGACCCGATTGCTCAATACGCGCGAATACCGCGCGATCCTGCAAAACGACCGCGTCCAACTGGCCGCAGGCGCCAGCAGTGGCGAGTTGCGCGCCTTTGCCCGAGAGTTTTCTCTTTGCGAGCCCGGTCATGCGCTGCGCCATATCGAGAAACTAGCCCAGGCGGTGCATTCGCGCGAGGGCAAGATGGAGACCGTGCGCTCCATGATTGCCGCCATTTTGGAAGAGGACGGGGTCAGCCCACCGACGTCTGGCCTCAAGCTCCAGCGGGTGGATGACTGGATGCGCGAAAGCCGGCTGATCCAGGGATTCGACGCCATGCGCCCGGAGTTCGAGCAACTGGAGCGCGAGTACCAGGATCTGCTGGCTTGTGAACGGCGCCTGAGCGGGTTGCGGCTCGGCTATCGCAGCGATGAGCCGCGCCAGCAACGCCTGATTGAAGAAAGCGAGGCGGCCATCGCGCAAATGGAGTCAGCGCTGAATCAGCTGGAAGAGCGTTGGACGCAGCAGCGCGATGATCTCAACCAGCAGCGATCAGCCAGCAAGGGCGAGATCACCCGCGACGAGGGCGAGCTTGAGCAAATCGAGCAGCAGTACCAGAGCTTCCTGGAGGCCGATATCGAGCAGGCCAGGGCCGATCTGGAGCAAGTTGGCAGCTGGCGTGAGGACCTGGAGAACCTGCGGGGACGTTTGCGGTTGCTGACTGATCAGCATCAGGATGTGGAGCGCGACTATCTGGAGCGAGGTCAGCGCATCAAGGATCAGCGCGAGCGCCAGCTCGACGAGCTTCGCGAGCAACAGACGGTCTTGCAGGACCAAAGGACGGACCAGCTAGAACGGCAAACTGCCGAGGTCAGTGCCTTGCAGCAACGCCAGCAGGCGGAAATGGAGACCGGACAGGAAGACTTCCGCGAGCGGGACGTCCAGCTTGGCCTGGATCGCCAGCGCCTGGAGACCCAGATCGAGAGTGCCAGTTACACCGAGGACGAGCGCCAGTCTCTCGCCATTTTTGATCGGCGCCGCGAGCAGGCGGAGGCCGATGCCGACTCAGCCGATGCCGAGGTACGCAGACTGGAGGGCAGGGAGCAGCAGCAACTGCGCCAGCGCAATGACGCCGACGCCGCTCTGCGAGCCGCGAGGCGCCAGGTCGACGGGCGCCAGCGCGAGCTGGATGCCGTGCAGCGTCTGCTTTTTCCCGGCCAGCACAGCCTGCTTGAGTTCCTGCGTCGCGAGCAGCCCGATTGGGAAACGCGCCTGGGCAAGCTGATCGACCCCGCGTTGCTGCAACGCAGCGATCTAAAGCCCGCACTGGCCGAGCCGGCGCAGGACGCTGCCTTTGGCCTGCAATTGGACCTGGCGGCCATCGACACCCCGGAGCATGCGGCCTCCGAGCAGACCCTGCGCCAACGTCTGCAACTGGCCGAGGATGCCAAGAAGGATGCCGACAATCAGCAGCAGGCCGCCGAGCGCCAGCTTGGCGAGCACTCCGAGGTATTGGAGACCTTGCAGCCTGAGCTGACAGTCGCACGCACTGAGCGAGACAACCGTCGAGACGACTTGCGCCGCATCCGCGAGGAGCATTCCACTGAGCAGAGCCGGATCAATGAGGCATTGAGCGAGCGCAAGCGCCAGGATCGTAAGGCGCTGACGGATCTGATGACGCGAATTCAGCAGCTGGCAAGCGAGCGCGAGCAGTGGCGCGAGGACATCCAGTCCAGACACAATGAAGTCGCAATGGAGCTCAAGGCCCACTGGCAGCAAGTGATCGGGCGGATCGACAGCGAGATCCAACGCCTGCGCACTGCGATTGACGAACGCAAGCAACAGGCCCAGACCGAGCTCGACGCCTGCGAGCAATGGTACCAGGGTGAATTGAAATCCCGTGGTGTCGATGAGCAGGCCATCATGACCTTGAAGCAGCAGATCCGCCAACTCGATGAGCGCATCGAGCGCACCGAGCGGCGCCGCCCCGAGGTGCTGCGCTATGACGACTGGTATCAGCACAGCTGGCTGAAGCGCAAACCGGCCCTCCAACAGGCGCTCGAAGACAGCCGTCGGCGCGCCGCCGAACTGGACCAGGAGCTCAAGGCGGCCACCAGCACCTTCAAGACCGAGCGCGGCCGACTGGAAGCCGAGCGCGCCCAGACCAAGCTGCGCAAAGACGAGGCGCAGGAGCAGCTCAATCGGCTCAAGATCCTGCTGCGCCGCATGGGCGAGCTGAGATTGTCCGGTGACGGGGCCCCGCCCGATGGCGCGCTGGACGAGCGTCTGCGCCAGGGCGAGAAGCAGCTTTATGTGCGCGAACAGGCGCTCGATGCGGTCAAGGTCTTGGTGGAACATTTCGACACACTGATCGCCAGCAACGCCGGCTCCAGCCTTGCGGAATTCTGGGAGCGCAGCCGCGCCGACTGCATGCTGGTTGGCGAGCGCGAGATCCCCGCGCTGGACCACCGCAAGTTGGTGCCGCACCTGGAGCAATTGCTCAAGGTTCTGCTGCCCCAAAGCCTGACCGCGCTGCGCGAGCAGGGCCGGCTGTTCGGAATCGACCTCAACAGCTACTACGACGTGCTGGCCGATATCGACCAACGCATCGCCACGCAGAGCGCGCGTATCACTCGCGAGGTGGCGGAAGACCTCTCCCTCGACGGGGTGTCGGACTCGGCAGTGCGTATCCGCTCACGCATCACCGAGCTTGAGTTCTGGCCCGAGCTGAAAGCATTCATCCATGCTTTCCGCGAATGGCGCGATGACGACTTCAGCGGTCTCCCCGACGAGGACTATGTCAGCAGCATGCGCCGGGCGCTGGACATTATCGGCCGCTCGGCGCAGAGCGGCGGCGTCGCCGGACTGCTGGAAATCGAACTGCGGCTGCGCGAGGGACAGAGCGATCTGGTGATCCGCACCGACCGCCAGCTCAACGAATCATCCAGTCACGGCATGGCCTATATGATCCTGTGCAAGTTCCTGCTCGCCTTCACCCGGCTGCTGCGTGGGCGTGCGCCGGTGACCATCCACTGGCCCATCGATGAACTGGGCACCCTGCACAATCACAATGTGAAAAAGATATTCGATGCCTGCGCCGCCAACGACATTCGCGTGCTCGGTGCCTTTCCCAACCCTGACTCGGAGATCCTCGGGCTCTTCGCCAACCGCTACATCGTCGACAAACAGACCCGCCAACTGCAGATCGTCAAGCCTCGCATCGACGCCATCGCCGCCAAGCTGCGCCAACGCGGGGCTGGCGACCAGGGAGAGGTGGCCTCCAAGCCGGACCATGCAGCGGGCGCTCATCCAGAGGAGAGCCTGTAGATGCTATCGATCAAAGGCCATGTCATCGAGCGTCTGCTTCAGGGGGCCTTCATCTGTCGCACAACCGACGAGGACGGATGGCGCTTTCTGACGACCCCCGGCAATCGCGAGGAAGTGGATGCCTACTTAAGCCAGCTCAACCGGCAGATCGCCACGGTCGGCACCGGCGCCGACAGCGAGGTGTTTTTCTGCGGCTATCGCCAGTTTGACGACGACGAGCGCAAGGTGATCAGCCAGCAGTTCCGCGACATCTGCCAGGCACTAACGCCGATCGCCGAATGGCTGGTGCTGGTGCAGGAGGCGGCGGCCCAGGATGCGCCGCTGACCGAGGGCGCGCCGCTGCGTCTGAATGAGCTACAGACCGTGATTGAGGACACCCCGGCGCTGCGCGAGCAACTGGCCCGCATCAGCCACTATCGGCTGTTCGGCTCTACCAGCCTGGCGACTGATACCCAGGTCAAGCTGGTCTTCAAGCGATTGTGCGAGCTGGGCTATCTGACCCGCCCCAACCCGGACAAACAGATCTATCTGGCCACGGGCAAGCTGGATTATCTCTACGAGGTCATCCGCTTTATCGATGAGGCCGAAGGACTCGGCCTGGAGGCCCAGGCCGAACTCGCCAGCCAGGGCCAGTTGCTGTGAGCAGCACGCTGCGACAATCGGGAGTGCGCTTTTTGCGCCAGCTTGGACGCCAGGCCGAGCCCATCATGGACGCCTACCTGGCAGGCTCGTTGGCGGATGATGCGCTGGAGCCAGGGGTGCAGGAGCGCCTGGTCAAGCACGGCATCCTCTATCGCCCTGAACCCGGCGCGGACCTGCACCTGCGCCGCGTCGTTCGGGCGCTGCTGGAAGAGGCCCTGCGTGATGAGCGCAATCGTCAGATTGACGCCAACACCGGCTCGGCCTTGGCCAGCTTCAAGACCTTGGCCGACCACTACAAAGAGGCCCACCATCAGGGCGACTACGCCGCCGCCGAGGTCTATCTGGCCGACCTGAGAGAGCACGTCTACGCCTTCGGCGAGACCCTACAGCACAGCATCCGCGTGCTCTGGAGTCGCATCAATAACGAGTTCGGCTACGTCGGCACGCTCAACGCCAAGATTCGCGAAAACGAGCTCGCGCAGACTCAGGTCAGCGAGCTGCTCAGCGGGCTGGAACTGGTCAGTTTCCAGGCGCTGGCCGAGTCCGCCGGCGATCTCCGCGAACTGCGCCATCTGCTGGTGACCAACCTGCAACGCACGCTGAGCGCCTGCACCCAGGAGCTGAGCATCGTGCAAGGGCGGCTGCTCGAACAGCTAGGCCGCTTCCGCGAGATTCGCGGGCGCACCCGGCTGCTCAAGGGCTGGCTGCTGCACATGGAGCAGCATCCGGACTATGAGGTCGGACCCCATGCCGCCGCTCGGTTAGTGCCACAGTTGTTCAATCAGGCCGCACCGGTGCTGGATCCAGCGAGCTTGGACATCCACGATTCAACCCTGGAATCCGAGCTGCTCGCCCTGCTAGCCCCAATCCGCGCCAAGCAGACCCAAGACCGACCGGTCCAGTCCCTTGGCGACGCGCCCGATCTGACGCTGCACACACCGGACGCCTTCGAGGTAACATCCAGCCCGATCCGCGCAGCGGTGGACGCCTATTTCTGCCAGGTCATCGACAGCGGCCAGGCGATCTCGGCGCTCGACTACCATTGCCAGGAGACTCTGCCCTGGGATGCCGAAAGCTGGCTGTATCAGGTGATCGGCGGCTACGATGGCCTGCCCGAGGAGCAGAAGCATCACTTCGAGCTGGACATGCTCGGCGAGCCGCATCCGCTCTACAGCGGCAACTTCATCATTCGCGACCTGCGGCTATGGCTGGCCTGAGCAAGCGGCACATGCAGCTCGTCCACCGCCTGCTGCGCGATGAACTGGACAGCGTGAAGTGCTCGTCGACCTGGAACGAGATTCAGCAGGCCTTTGAGATGGGCGAGATCCGCGGCCGGCGACTGCACTTCAATGCCGAGCAACGCCGCGAACTGCGCGCGCTGGCTCATCAGGCATGGGGTTTCGACCCGCGCGCTGGCGTGCCCGAGGGCAACCGCCGACAGGTCGCCGCCAGCGTGATCGACGAGAAGATCGCCCGCGAGCGACCGGACGATCAGCATGTGCTGGTGAAAGGCGAGTTGCCGGCACCTCTGCCAAGGTTGATGCCCGAGCTGAGCCTGCGTGTCCCCCTGGCAGCGCTAAATCTCGACGCGGTCAGCCAGTTAGTTGTCGTCGAAAACCTGGACAGCTTCGACGACTGGTACGCCTTCGCCGCACCCGCCGAACTCGCTGCCAGCCTGGTGCTCTATCGCGGCCACGGCGGACTCGCGCGTGGCACTCGCCAGCTGCTCAGCATCCTGCCCGAACAGATCCCCGTCACGGTATTCCCCGACTGGGACCCGGCCGGGCTGCGGATCGCCCACACCCTTCCGCGCGCTGATGTCCTGCTGCTGCCCGATCTCAACGAACACCTGCTCGCCAAGGGCAGCCGAGTGCACTTCACCCGGCAGCATCAGGCCGTTAAGTATCTCGACAATGCCGAGCTGGGCGAGTGGGGCGCGGTTTGGGATAGGATGAAAGCCGCGCAAGTCAGCATCAAACAGCAGCACATGCTTGCGCTTGGAGCGCGTTTGCGACAGGTTGCGCGGTATTGATCGGAGTGAGCAACGCATGACGGCAGCCCGCTTCGGCACGGACGGGGCCGCGCTAGTTTCGATTAAGATGCCGGGGTTTATTGCGATAATCCCGCACAACATGAATTGACATCAGCTTGAAACCTTCCTTGTATGCTTCCAAAACTGCGATCAACCGGAAATACCTGAATGAATAAATTCAAGAAATCACTTTTCCCCATTGCCCTTTGTACTTGTGCGGCCGCATTGCAGGCACATCCTTTGGCCAATACGCGCTTGGTGATGGAGGGGGCAAGCTGTGCCGGGTTTGAATTCATCGGCGAGGATCGGATGAAGCGTTACGATGAACTCACCTGTTCGCGCAATGGCGAGCCGACAGTCTCCGCGCGAGTCCGCTCTCTGTCGGAGAATACGCTCTTGGCGGTGGAGGAGGCGGGTCCGGATGGTCCCCAGGGGTGTCCGCCGCAGACCTGGGTTTTTCGTATCGAGGCACTGGGGGAAGGTTTGGTTACCCTCAATGAGGTCTGGACCGGCTGGAACACTTTCCCGGACGAGTCCGTTCGTTACCGGGTGCAGTCAAATAGCCAGGGCAGGGCAGGGGCAGGGACCGGAGCTGGACCGGTTTATCGGATTGAAGCCATGGAGGCGGGCGACATCGCCTGTTACATCACCTTTGTTGACGAGCAACAGATTCGCCACGACGGAATGGCCGATTTCTCGCTGTGCGAACGTCCGCTTGTGGGTCAGCAGGTGCGCTTCTCCTATCAGCAAACCCGGGTTGCAGCCGCGTCTTGTCAGGGTGACCCGGAATGCACCGACTATGACAGTGTTCCGCTGATTGTAGATGCACTGCCAGTGCGCTGAGTCAAGCTGAACCAGGTCGCGTTCTTCACCTGTCAACTTTTCCGATAATTTTAGGACCCTTATGAAATTGCCCGACGCAATCAAAAACGCCGTAGATTTTTCCAAAGGCAACGGGCTCATTACGGCCATTGCCCAGGACGCAGCCAGTGGCGAGATACTCATGGTCGCCAACATGAACGAGGAGTCGCTGGCCAAGAGCATGGAATTCGGCGAGGCGGTCTACTGGAGCCGGTCACGACAAAAGCTCTGGCACAAGGGGGAGGAGAGTGGCAATACTCAGAAGATTCGCGGAATCTATCTGGACTGCGATGGCGACGCGATTCTGCTGAAGGTTGAGCAAATCGGCGGGGCTGCATGTCACACCGGCAAACGCAGTTGCTTCTTCCGTCAGCTGGAGCAGGACGTTCTGACCGATGTGGGCGTGCAGGTCTTCGACCCCGCAGAGGTCTATGGCAAGTGATGGCGGCAAGCCGAAAATCCATGTTCGCTCGATATCACCATGAACATTCTACCTGCTGCCAGCGCTCAGGGCCCATCCGGATGCGATTTTGGTTACCAACGGCTTCGCCTGTCACCACCAGATCGACCGACTGCAAGGTGGCTTGACTGCGCATCTCGCAGTGCTACTCAGCGAAGCCATGACTCTGGAGGAAAACCCGTGAAAATTGCCGTTGCCAGCCAAGAGGGCTTGATCGTCGACACCCATTTCGGTCACGCCAGGCAGTTTCTGATCTATGAAGTCAGTGGCGAGACCTGCGAGTTGCTAGAAAGGCGCGCTGTTGAGCAATACTGTGTCGGCGGGCAATCCATGAGCTCGGCCATCGACGGGATTCTCGCAGCGGTCTCCGATTGCCACGCAGTGCTGGTCGCCATGATCGGCGAGCCCCCTCGGGAAAGGCTCGCAGCGATTGGCGTGCAAGCAGTGTCTGACTATGCGAACCAACCCATCGATGCGGCCTTAGGCGACTATGCGCGCCGACAGGCGAGCGAATAAATCAGGTTACAGCGCCGATTCGGGCTGCGGATATGAAACGCAGACTCGGATTTCCAGCTACCGAAGAATCCTTTTATATGCGCATCCCAGCAACGAAAACCCCACCCACAAAAAAGGAGAATCATGATGAGAGTTAGAGTTCACTGGCCGTTGGCGGCCCTATTGTTACTGCTGACAATCAATGTCCAAGCAGCAGAAAACTTTTCTGGGCAATGGAACACAATCTGGGGTAGCGGCACAGCTGCGACCAACTTGACCATGACCCAAGACGGCAACCAAGTCGCTGGGAATTACGCCTATCGCGGCGGCGCAATTGTCGGTGTAGTCAGCGAAAACGTGCTGCGCGGCTCGTGGTCGCAAACCGACGGCGCCCGAGGCACTTTAGAATTCCGCTTATCCCCGGACGGACAGAGCTTCCAAGGTCGCTGGCGGAACGGCACCTCTGGCCCATGGGCACCCGACAGCTGGAACGGCGTGCGCAAATAAGGCAATTGTGCTCCACCTGGCCGCTGTCCCCAATCGGCACTGCACGTACCTGGCTTGTTACCCTTTCTTGAAGTGCTTCTTTCTGAGTCATACAGGAAAGCATTTGCTTTGGGTGGCGTCTCCGGGCGGAGCAGGCAGAAATATATCTCCGGGAATTTTTGTATGCACAACATTGCGATTAACATCAAAGACGATCAGTTAGCCAAACAGGTTGTTTGGTGGCTCGAGCATTTCAAGGATGATGGCCTGGAGATCGTCTCCGTCGAGGATCTTGACGACTTGAAGGCGCTTCACGCAACGCGCCATGAGGCGTCGGTGGCGTTTGAGGACTACCTCGCTCATGCGGATTGAGCTGCGAAATAGTGCGATCAAGGACCTGCAACGGATCGACAGGCACCAAAAAGAACGCCTGCATGAGGCGATCAGGAGGTTAGTCGATTTTCCGGATGTACCCAATCTGAAACGGCTGACGAATTTTGAACCAGCCTATCGGCTTAGGATCGGCGATTACCGGGTTCTGTTTTATGTTGTCGACGAAACGATCCTGGTTGGTCGGGTTCTCCATCGCCGAGAAAGCTATCGATGACCCAGGAACAACTCAGCCAGTTCGGCAAGGCCCTCTGGGCCATCGCCGACCAATTGCGCGGCGCGATGAACGTCGCCGACTTCTGCGACTACATACTCTCCTTCCTGTTTCAGCGCTACCTCTCCGACAGCGACGAGGCCGCCGCGAGTAAGGAGCTCGGTGCCTACTTCCCCAAACCGCGCCTTGACGACCGTCGCTTGCCTTCTGGTGCGCTGACATCCGAGTGCCCGACCTGAGGTTGCTGCCCAGGCCATGAGCCGACACATTCTTATCGTCGAAGACGAGCAGGCGATCGCCGATACGCTCATCTATGCGCTGCAAACCGAGGGGTTTCGCACTACCCATTGCCTGCTCGGCCGGCAAGGACTTGAGCTCGCGACGGCTGATGCGGTTGATCTGATGATCCTCGATATTGGCCTGCCCGATCTCAACGGCTTTGACGTCTGCCGGGAGTTGCGTCGTACCAGCGAACTGCCGGTGCTCTTTCTGACCGCGCGCGGCGATGAGATCGACCGCATTCTGGGCTTGGAGCTCGGTGGGGACGATTATGTCGTCAAGCCCTTTAGTCCGCGCGAAGTCGCCGTGCGGGTGCGCCGCATTCTGCAACGCCAGCAGATGGCCCCGGATCAGGCCTCGACCGCGAACGCCAGCCCCTTTGAGCATGATCCAGCGCGCCGAGCGATTCGCTACCTGGCGCAGCCGCTTGAGCTGACGCGCTACGAATACGACCTGCTGGCGACCCTGATCGGCGCGCCCGGGCGGGTATTCACCCGAGCCCAGCTGATGCAGAAAATTTGGGCGCATCCGGAACATAGCCTGGAGCGCACCGTCGATACCCACATCAAGACAGTGCGCGCCAAGCTGCGCGCCATCCATCCTGACGCCGACCCCATTCGCACCCATCGCGGCATCGGCTATTCCCTTGAGCCGATAGCGAATCCAAAAGGGTATCCAAACGGAGACCCGAACGGGGACCTGGGCAGGTGAGACTCTCGCTGCTGGTCGCTGTTGGCTATTTCCTGATCGTCGGCCTGGCGGCCTGGTTCGTGCTGGATGTGTTTGTCGCCGAGGTGAAGCCCGGTGTGCGCAAGACCATGGAGCATACCCTGGTCGATAGCGCGAATCTGGTGGCCGAACTCGTTCGCCCGGCGCTGCTTGGGTTGCCAGTTGATCAGCAAGTGCCCGGCCAGCCATCGGCTGCTCAGCGCATCCATGCCGCCCTGGCACGATTTCGCGAGCGCTCGGTCGCGGCGCGCATTTGGGAGCATCAAAAGCATACACTCGATTTGAGCCTTTATGTCACCGATGACAGAGGCCGCGTGCTCTATGCGACTGATCCAGAGCAAATCGGCGCGGATTATTCGCGCTGGAACGATATCTATCTGACCCTGACCGGACGCTATGGCGCGCGCTCCACGCGCAGCGATCCAGAGGACGAAGCCTCCTCGATCATGCATGTGGCCGCGCCCGTGCTGGCTGATGGGCGCATCATCGGGGTGGTCAGCCTGGCCAAGCAGACCCGCAGTGTCGAGCCGATCGTGGTGGCGAGCAAGGACAAGATTCGCGCGCGCGGATTCCTGCTGCTGCTCATCGCCGCCGCGATTGGCGCCGCGTTCACCTGGAAACTGAGCGACTCCATCGGCCGTCTGGACCGTTACGCCCGCTCGGTGACGGCCGGTGCGCGCGCTCGCCCGCACCGCTCGCGGGTGCGTGAGCTCGACGACCTGGCCGATGCCCTGACCGAGATGCGCGAGCGCCTTGAGGGCAAGCAATACGTCGAGCGCTATCTGCACAGTTTGACCCACGAGCTGAAAAGCCCGCTGGCCGCCATTCGTGGCGCGGCGGAATTGCTCGAAGAAGCCGACATGCCTGCCCCCGAGCGTGAGCGCTTTCTGGCCAACATTCGCGAACAAGCCGAGCGGCTGTCACAGGTAGCTGAACGCCTGCTCGAGCTGGCGCGGGTTGAACAGATGCAGATGCTGACTAAGCCGGAACCTCTGGATTTGGCCGAAGTGATCATGCAAGCCGCCGACGCACTCGCCCCCATGGCCGCGCAGCGGGGGATTCGCTTTGAGCTCAACCTGACGCGCCCCTGCCGGGTGCGGGGTGATCGCTTTCTGTTGGCCCAGGCGCTGATCAATTTGCTCGACAACGCGGTGGGTTTCTCTCCGCAGGATGCCGTGGTACAGATTCGTCTGCGCACCAGTGCCCAGCGAGCCGAAGTTTGCATCCTCGACCAGGGGCCAGGCATTCCCGACTACGCCCGCGAGAAAGTCTTCGAGCGGTTTTTCTCCCTGCCGCGCCCGGACGTGACGCGCAAGGGCACAGGTCTTGGTTTGAGCTTTGTGCGCGAAGTCGCCGACCTGCATGATGGGCAGATTGCGCTTGAGAACCAGCATCCACAAGGTTTGCTGGCCTGCCTGGCATTGCCCTGTCGCGAGTCCTGATTACTCGCTGTAGATGGCGGGCAAGGCCTGCGCATAGGGTCCGGTCGCCATCTCGGCACAGCGAGACTTCACCAATACTTCACACAAGTTCACCGGGACTTGACCGGAGCTTCATCCCGTCGCGCCAAACTGTCCTTGAGGTTTAACACAATCGCAGGAGACAGCAATGCACAAGGCACTCGTGATCAAGGTGGCGATCATTCTCGGGCTGACGTTGGGACTGATGGTCCCACTTGGCATGGTCAGTCAGCTCATTGATGAACGCGCCGCGCGGCAAGAGGCGGTGGTGAGTGAAATCGCCGCCAGCTCCGCCGGCGCGCAGCGGCTGATCGGCCCGATTCTGGTCTTGCCGTACCAGGAGGAATTTACACAGGAGTATTGGGAGAAAGAAACCATTGATGGTGAACTCAAACGCGTGCGTCGCATCCGGCAGGTGAAGGTCGACGGCCGCGCCCTCATCATGCCGTCAAGTGCGCAGATGCAGTTCGATGGCAGGACCTCGGTCAAACGCCGGGGCCTGTTCAAGGCCTTGGTCTATGAACTCGAGGGTGGCATCCAGGGACGCTTCGTCATTCCGGCGCAGCCAGCGTTGGAGCGCCAGCAGGAAAACTCGCACATCCAATGGGGCCAACCCTATCTGAGTCTTGGTCTGTCCGATACGCGCGGGCTGGTGCGCACCCCACAACTGCAATGGGATGGAACACCGATCGACTTCGCGCAGGGAACACTGCTTGATCCGACCCTGCCGCAGGGGATGCATGTGCCGCTGCCGAAGCTCGTCCAAGTCGGGCAGGGCAGGGCGTCGTTCGGTGACAGGGCCTTCGTTGATGGGGCGGACGCTGATGAGGCGGACGCTGATGAGGCGGAACGGGCCCCACGGGAGATTCCATTCAGCATCACCCTGGCGTTCCGGGGGACGGAGTCGGTCAGCTTCGTGCCATTGGCCGACAGCACCCGCATCGAACTCGCCTCGACCTGGCCGCATCCCAGCTTTCAAGGGCGCTTTCTGCCGAATGCCGATGGGCAGATGATCGACGCCGACGGATTTAGCGCGCTCTGGGAAGTCTCGGCCCTGGCGACAGCGGCCCCGGCCAATCTGCGCGCCGATGTGGCTGCCGGCCGCGTCTGCCTGGGTGGCTGCGCCGACTGGCTGGGCGTGCGTTTCATCGAGCCAGTGAATATTTACTCCATGTCCAATCGGGCGGTGAAGTATGGAATCTTGTTTATCGGCCTGACCTTCGCGGCGGTGCTCTTGCTGGAACTATTGCGCTCACTTAAAGTCCATCCGGCGCAATACCTGCTTGTTGGCCTCGCGCTGGCGTTGTTCTTTCTGCTGCTGCTCAGCCTCTCGGAGCATATCGCTTTCGGGCTCGCCTATGGCTTGGCCACGCTGGGCTGTGTCAGCTTACTTGGGTATTACTTGATTGCAGTGCTCGGCAGCGTCAAGCGCGGAGCCGGCTTCGCGCTGCTGCTTGCGGTGCTTTTCGCAGCGCTCTATGGGCTGCTGATGTCCGAGGATGCCGCGCTCTTAATGGGCTCGCTGCTGCTGTTTGGACTGCTGGCGCTGACCATGGTCCTGACCCGGCGGCTCGACTGGTATGCGCTCGAGAAATCGGTTGCTTGAGCCTTGTTCAATCGCGTGCCATGGGAGCAACCCGCCCCACACTGGGGCGAACCCCATCCGCTGCATGACCTTGGGCATCGGGTTACTATGGGTGATTTTGAAATGCGCCATTTGCAGCCGGTTGCTATGGTTCGGCTGGCGAGCCTGGAGTTGCCGCGAGTTGTCGGTTGGCCGCTTCCATCGGATTCAATGCTTGCAACTGCTAAACTCCCTAGCAGGCTAGATTAAAGATTGGAGGTATTCGATGACCCGACAGACGGTTCTGGCTGCATTCATGGCTGTGGGCCTTGCCGGCGGTTGCGAGAGCGTCCTGGCATTTAAGTGCATGCCCATTTACGGCAACTGGTGCGGGATCGACTGGCCCCAAGCCGGCCACTTCCCGCCGCCGATCGACGACTTTGATGCGGCCTGCATGCGTCATGATCTTTGCACCGCAGATCCCCGCTCCGATACCCCGTGTGATCGAGCCTTTGTGGGTGAGTTGCATGCGCTGGCGGCGATGCATGGCGGCCTGCCGCGTCCGTTGCAATGGGCCGAGTCGATCATCCGCCTCAAAGCGGGTGGCTTCCCGGCCGGGATGCCGATGCCATCGCCCTGGGACGTCATGGGCCTGGCGTCTAGTCTGGCAACCCCCTGCTGGTAAGGCGTTCGAGAATCTGTGCGGTTTTCCGTCCATCTGGGAGCAGTCAGAATGGCGTCGTTGCTGCGGCACTTTGGCCGGTGAAACCCGAGATCACATGGTCTGGTATCGCTCTGCCGTCACCCTGGGGCCAGGCAATCATTTGTTGCCGTTTCCAGCCACCTTCTATGGGAACGCGGCCTGATCACGGCAATATTCTGCTGACCGGGACCTGATCGCTGGCTCAGTCGACTTGCCATGACGTGGGGATCGACTCGATGACGGCATCCGTCAGGACCTGCTTCCACTCAGGCTCGGAGGCCAGGGCAGGCACACTGACCCAAACCGTCGTCCTCTCATCGCCGTCCTGCTCGACGCGGCTGAATTGCAAACGCCTTTCCTTTAGGGTTGCGATCAGCCTAGCGAACTCAAAACGCAGCTCATCGAAGCCCTGCGTCCCTTCCAGCCGCTCGATCTCCCGACCCAGGGTCAGCAACTCATGCAGATTGCGACGAGCGATCTCGAAGGCTTCTGCCGCATCCGTGGTTTTCTCATCCACGAAAAGCTTCGTCTCGCGGCCGGCGATCACTGGATCGTCGAAGTAGCTGAAAGTCCTGGTGCGCAGATGATGGACGCGGTTTTCCCGCCGGTACCGGGTGTCTTCAGCCGCGGCATCGGGTCCGCTGCCGCAATGGCCCGGCAAGCGCCGTAATTCGAAGCGGAACCGCATCGCGTTGGATTTCTTGAGCTGATCATCCACTACGAAGAGTTCTGGTATCTCGAACTGCAAAGATCCCGATTTGGAGAAGCTCTGATCCAGCCGGACCACATGGCTGCGCATCGGTAGCACCAGATCGTCATCGGTGCCCTGGTCACGATCCAACAGCATGAATCTTAGCGTCATGGTCCCGACATCGATCAGGTGCTCTGGAACGTAGTACCAATGGCCATCAATGACGTGTTGGCGTCCGGCCGCCAATTCGACGGAAGGCTCTGTTCCGTGCAGCAGACTGTAAAGCTCGCCGGGCTCCAGGGCGATCAGTGGCAGGTAATCGCCCCAGCTGAGGAAATCTGCTGTCTGCCCGACCTCAAGACCGGTCAGCCGGATCCAATGGCAGGCCGCATCCTGCGCGAACACCGGTCCCGTTGACAGCAAATGGGCCATCAGGATGGCCTGTATGCCGTGTTTGATCGACATCCTGCGCGGCTTTCTGGAAGCCACCGAGTCATCCGGGTCTTTGAGATCTTCGACCCGGCCATGCGCGGGTTGAGTATCACCGTGATGGTTGAATCGAATGAACAAGTATCCGGTCGGATTCATTGTCAGAGTTTGACCTGTTGGGGACGCTTGCCTTGCCATCGCTGGCAGTGAGGCTGGAGATTGGCTGATGATTTTTGGCTGCTAACCGGTTTTGCGGGCCTGACGCGCTGGTATCAGCGCCGGGTCACCCGAATCGCCAAGTTGCTGCAGGGCCTTGCGATCAAGCACGCGAATGACCTGCCCATGGACCGCGATCACTTGCTGCTCGGACAGCCGGCGGGTGATGCGCGACCAGGTCTCAGGTTTGATCGTCAGGCGCGAGGCAAGCGTCGATTTTGGCCAGGCGAGCGTCAGCTCATCCGTGTCTATTGGCAATTCTGCAATCAACCAGCGCGCAAAGCGTACGCTCGCAGAATGCAGCGCCAGATTGTCGATCTCGGCGATCAGCGCGTGCAGGCGTTGGCTCAAGCTGCCGAGCAAGGCAAAGCAGGTCTCGGGCGACTCGCGCAGCATGGCGGTGAAGTCCGTTGCGTCAATGGCGACGAGCTCCGTCGGCACCAGCGCGGCCGCGCAGACCGGATAGCGGCCGGTGCCCATGAACATCAGCGCCTCGGCAAAGGTCTGGCCGGCGCCGATCAGTTCGATGATCTTCTCTTCGCCCTCGGCCGACAGGCGAAACAGTCGGATCTGGCCCGAATGAACAAAATAGAAGAATTCGGCCGGATCATTCTGGGTAAACAGCCACTGCCCGGCCTGCACCTGGACAATCTGCGCCTTCGCGCGCAGACGCTCTAGTTGTTGGTCGCTCAGTTGCGCGAGCAGCGGCGCCTGGCGCAGTGCCTCATCGGGTGGCATGACACCCGCCGTGCACCTTGATGCTCAATCTTCCGGCTCCGTGCGATCAATCGGTCGCCAAGAGTTCTCGTCGCGCTCGACCGCATGGACCGCCCAGTCGCGAAACGTCTCCAGACTGCATTCCCCCTCGCAGCGACGGCCTTGGCCCGCCAAGCGGCGGAAGCGCACCTGGGTGTCCGATCCGTCCGCATCTTGCTCAAGCGCGAGGACTTCGCGGATCTCCCAGTCTTGGCCAAAGCTGCCATTACTGTAGGCTTGACCCACCCGAATCGGAGGCGTTGCGGCGCGGGTGTGGCGCGCTTCCTCAGTCGCCAAAGCAAAAATGCGCTGCAAATCCGGCTCCGAGACATCGATGAAGGAGTCCATCGCGCGCAGCGCGGCGGCAAGATGCCGATGTTCCAGCGGCATGGGCGCGGCCGGCTCTGCAGCTGGGGCGCCGCTGTCCTGGTCTCGCCGCCAACGTGCGGGCCAGTTGGCTGGATAACGCCGCCAGTGCCAGGGCGCATTCCAGACCACGGCGAGCAGCAGCAAGGTGAGTGCATTGACCGCAACAGGCATCAGCACAAAGCCAAAGCCGAGCGACGTGATGGACGGCCCGCCGATGACGGCCGTCAGCGCGGTGGCACCGCCGGGCGGATGAAGACAGCGCAGTGCATGCATGGCGCCGATGGAGAGTCCCGCCGCGGTGGCCGCGCTCCAGAGATCGGTGCCGAGCCAACGCGCACAGGCCACCCCGATCAGCGCCGAAACAAGATGGCCGCCAAGCAGCGGCCAGGGTTGGGAGAGTGGCCCGTGCGGCACCGCGAACAACAGCACCGCAGAGGAGCCCATGGAGGCAATCAGCCAGGGCAGGGCGGGGTCAACCGCCGGGAACAGCCAAAGCGCGAGCGCGGCCGTGGCCAAAATGCCAACACCACCGCCCAGTGCGGAAATGAGCTGTTCGCGCAGGCTGACGCTGTTCATCGGTCACCTCCTCGGCCTGGGTTCAGGCGGCGAGTGCGAGTTTGAGATCCGCGTGCGGATCGCCATTGGGCAAGCGCAGATCATAAGCGGCTTGCAGACGAGCAAATACGCCCGGGGTGATGAATGCCGGCGGCTGAGGGCCGAGGTTGATGCCTTTCACGCCCAGATGCAACAGCGTCAGCAGCACCGCCACGGCTTTTTGTTCAAACCAGCTGATGACCAGAGTCAGAGGCAGATCATTGACCGTGCACTCCAGCGCCTCGGCCAGGGCTACCGCCACCATGATGGCGCCATAAGCATCGTTGCACTGGCCCATATCCAGTAATCGCGGCAAGCCAAGATGCTCGCCGTAGGCGTGATCGCGAATGCGATACTTGCCGCAGCCGAGAGTGAGAATGAAGGAGTCGGCTGGCGTGGCGGCGGCATAATCGGTGAAATAGTTACGCCCCTTCTCGGCACCGTCGCAGCCGCCGATGACGAAGAAATGGCTGATCTGTCCGGCTTTTATGGCGTCGAGAATCGTACCGGCCTGCTCGAGCAGTACCTGGCGATGGTAGCCCACCGGCTGCTCCACGCCGAGTCGCTGTTCGCACGGCGGGCAGGTACGCGCAGCGGCGATTACGGCGGAGAAATCGCCGTTTTTAATGTGCTGACCGTCCGGGACCGCCACGGCATTGGTGGTGAACAGCCGCTCGCGATAGCTCTCGGGGGGGATCAGCACGCAATTGGTGGTGCCGACGATGGGACCGGGAAAATCGGCGAATTCCTTTTTCTGATCCTGCCAGGCGCCACCATAGTGGCCGGCGAGATTGGGATGCGCCTGAAATTTGCTGTACATGTGCGCCGGCAGCATCTCGCCATGGGTGTAGACCTTGATGTCGGTGCCTTCGAGCTGTTCGAGCAGTTGCCACAGATCGAGCAAGTCATGGCCGGTGATCAGGATGCCCGGGCCAGCTAAGGTGCCCTCGCGGACCCGGGTCGGGCGGGGCGCGCCGAAGGTGGCGATATGGCCCTCATCGAGCAGCTGCATGACACGCAGATTCTTCTCGCCGCATTCCAGACAATAGTGCAGCAGGGTGTCTTCATCGAAATTCACGTTGGTCATGGTCGCGAACAGGGCTTCTTCGATGAAGGCCGAGACGGTCTCATCGGACTGTCCAAGCCTGCGCGCATGGTGGGCATAGGCGGCCATGCCTTTAAGGCCGAAAATCAGCAGTTCCTGCAAGGACTGCACATCTTCGCTCTTGCCGCAGACGCCGGGGCTGGTCACACAGGCAGATTGACGAAAGGTTTGCTCGCATTGATTACAGAACATGGACGCACTCCGGTGGCAGTGAGTAGAGACAGGAACAATCGCGCGCGGCGCAGGCCAGCAATTGGCCTTCGCTGCGCGACAGCGGAGTACAGTCTGCAACCAGGCTCGGGGAGATGGCCTTGATCCGAGTCAAGCGGGTCAGGCGGCCAGGCTGATCGGTGCAAGCCTGCAACTGGACCGGGATCGGAATCAACGGCCTTCCCTACGTGGAAACAAGGTCGGCGTCTCCAACCTATGTTTACGAGGCTGCATCTAGGTTCACTCAGCTGACGGCCTGCTCTTTTGCTGGGGGAGCAACGAGGCGCCTGGTCGCAAAAGCAAGAAGCCAGCAGGCGCAACGGAACCTAAAGCACCATGGCAGGAGAGCAGCGCATCGTCGGGTGGCATGACATGCCCCCCGCGCGTCGATGGTTAATCCTCCAGCGACGCTCTCAGCAGCATTGCGGAGAAGCCCATGGAGGAAATCAATTGGCATGCTGCTCAAACTTTCCTCCGGCGGAATCAGGTCGGACATCGGTGGCGCGGACAGCCGCAGCATCCGGTTGCCGCGGCGCTGAAACTGATAATCCACCGTCAGGATCTCCGCCCTCCAGCCGCTGGCTTCGGCTTGGTCGATGACAGCGGGCAGATGCGCCGATTCAGCGCCTGCGAGCGTCAGCAGGGGGAAGACGCGAACCTCGCCACTGACGCGCATCAGCTCTGTGATCGCCTCGCAATGCGCAGCGGCATCGATGTGCTCCGAATAGGTGAACAATAGGTGGGACACTAGGGCCAGATCAAAACGACCGGCGGGAAAAGGCAGATGCGGCAGCTTGGCGGCAACATAGCCAGCGACCCTGGATCGCCAGGCCCGAATTGCGAAACCCGAGGCAGGCGCAATTAGAGAGTTTCTTAGTGGGATTTAGTCGGTATAAATAAGGTGTGTTGTGTCTAACGCTCGCATGAACGGCATCCAAAGGGCGATCTTGATCATCGCGGCGCAGCCAAGGAAGGCCGTGAGTTGGACGGTGATCATGGTTCTGTTTCCCTTTCCAAATGGGGGCAATCCAGCCAGAAGAAGGCATGTCTGTCAATCCGCCGGTTCCGGCAAGAAGGACAGATCCATGGCATACCGCTGGGGATGATCCGAGTCGATGAACACCGTCACATGGCTGCGATTGAGGTACTCACTGGGATCAAACAAAACGGGCTCGCTGGTGAAGACATGCACCTTGCCGGCGCGTAGGTTTTGCCACTGGGTTGTGATCCGATAGGGATGCCGAGCGCGGGCGCTGAAACGGGTATCCTGGTGAATGCCAGTGACGGTTGTCTGAACCGGCTTGCCGCTCAGTTACTGCCGACCGGCGCGATGAACTCAATGGTCGTGCCCTCGCGATCCTGAAAGCGAACCACCGGGCGATAGGTACTGCTGCCACCGGAACCCGAACCGGACTGGCTGGAGCGGGTGAGATCCACGACCGTGCCGGTCGTCGAGAGCGCGTTGTCGATGAACGCCGTCGTCCGGTAATAGGCGATTGCCGCGATGGCCAACAGCACCAGACCCATCAGCGCGAACAGGACGCCGACAGAGCCGAGCATTTTCATGGTGGGATCGCCTCCTGATGCTCTTTGAGCAAGTGTGGCGCAGATAGCAGCCCACAGTCCGGCAACCCATAGCCCCAGCGCCACGGCAGGCCGGTACAGGGACCGCCGCCCAGGCGCACGGAGCGATACATGAGATCGCCCACCAGCTTATAGAGCCGTGCAACCTGACCATCACCCAACCCATAGCGCGCATTCAGCGCGGCCGTTCGCCGTGTGGCGGTCTCGATCACGCACTCGCGCAGTGCCTGATCCGCGTGCAACCGCGCTTCGAAACTCGCTTGCGCGCTGGACGCATTCAGCCCACCGGCATGATAGACCCGATCATGCGCAATGCAGCACGACTCCCATGGCGGGTGATCATCATGAATGGCGCGAAAGCCCGGCAGCCATCGGGACAACTGTGCCCACAGAACGGAGAGCCCCCCGCTGCAGCCGTCGCTGACGAAAGGCCGCAGGTGATCCGGGTGAAACGTCTCGAGCCGTCTGAGACGCTCATGCTGGGACAACTCCAAGGCTTGTTCCATGTTAGACACTGTGGTGCCGAGGTCCGAATCCGCCAATACCCCAGTCGGCACGCCAGTCGGAACACCGGCAGCCAGGGCGAAAAACGCCAACAACAGTCCCGCGAAACGATCGCAAGGTTCATCCACCATCCTTCGGATCGCGATCATGACCAAAGCTCCCGCCCTCTGTGCCAAACTGCTTCAGGTCGGCGATATCCGCGAACGTCCGATCATCAGCCCGCCAAGTAGCGCGCCAGCTGGAATGGTCACCCAGCCGAACAGGAACAAACTGAAGGCGCTGAATGCAGCCGCTCCGGCGAGTCCCTGGAAAGGGTTCATGGGTGGCTCACCCAGGGAACTTGTCGTGCCGAACCACAGATAATCCAGATTCATTATCTTGTGCCATCGTGATATGACCAGTGCAAGGATGACCGGGGGACCGATCATCTGCAATGATCAGGATTTGCAGAAGAAGGCTTGGAGTAATTACTGTCCCCGTCCATGTTACTGGCAAAGTCACGGAAAATCTCAGCTGAAAAGGGTCAATCTGTTGGCGTTACGCCGACAGCCCGGCATAGAGCGACATCGCAACACGCAGGAGGTCAGAGTTAGATCAATCCGTCATCGAACGCCACGGCACCCGCATTCAGTGGCTACCGCCGCGACGCATGCTCATGCGGCTGCTGCAAGCACCCTTCCGCCGGCGGCAGGTCATCGATACCCGCGGGTAGAACCCGCGCTAATCCTTCTCACATCCGCGCCGGCGCTGATCAGAAACGCGATCGCCTGTTGGTCCTTGCGCCACACCATGACATGCAGAGGCGTATCACCATCGCTATTGGTGCTTGTCACGCTGATTTTCCGCCTGCCCATTTCCGCAGGAAATAGCACGTCCGAAGCCGATTGCAACACGTCATCCAAAGTTCGCATGTGCGTTTTCGCCATCAAGCGCCAGGCAACACTTGAACGTCCGGCGACCAAAGCGGTTTGATTTGGCCCGTCTCCCGGTAACGCCGATAGTCGTCGAGAATCTGTGCATGATCGAATGCCAGCGGCGCGGGCAGCGCATCAGGTGAGAAGATTGCCAGATTGCGCGCATCATCTTGCGCCCGTGGCTCACCGCTGGCTTCTGCCACATAGACGGCGCTGGCGGTATGGCCGCGCGGGTCGCGTTGTGGGTCCGAGTAAAGCCCCAGCAGCGCTCGCAGTGTCACGCGCAACGCCGTTTCCTCAAGGGCTTCGCGCACCGCTGCGGCTTCGATGTGCTCGCCAATGTCGACAAAACCGCCGGGTATGGCCCAGCCCGGCGGGGGGAAGCGCCTTTCAATCAGCACGATGGGCCGGAGGGGCCGGTCGGCCAGTTCGATGATAATGTCCGCTGTTAGGAGCGGTGTTTGTGGTTTAGCCATCGCGAACCTCAGCTTTGGTCAGGGTCGTGCAGTCTTCTTGCTCTCGGTATTGCTCATCAGAGAAACTCCCCAATATCCGCAGGCAGGTGACCACCAATCAGAGCAAACTCCGCGCAGCATGCCCTCCAATCGACCCAGCTTACAAGCGGCCCGAGAAGCCTGGCAATACCGCGGCCAGACTCGACCACCCTTCGCGCAGAGCCCGGGACCAGATCAAGAATCTGTCTGGGATTACCCGTGTCCGCCAATCAAGGCTAGCATCCTGGCTGGCGATCTGAATGCCAGTCCCTGGTCATCGGCCTTTGCTGGGCTGAGCCAGACCGAGGTGCGCCGCGCAAGCGGGTTGCAACCCACCTGGCCGGCGGTTGGGCAAGGCTGGTTCGGCATCCCCATTGATCAGGTGCTCGTCACCACCGCTTGGTGGGGTGCTGAGTCCGGGTCCACCCGGTCGCTCGGTTCCGATCACCGGGCGCGCAGCGTCTTGCTGTGGTGACTGCGTCCATCGCGATCCTGTCACCGCGAGATGCATGGCTCCGAGCCACTCGCAGCCGATCGCCATGGCTCGGTTAGCGGGCCTGAAGTTGCTGGCGGACAAAGGCATCGGTCTGACTGCTGGCCATCAGTTCGTCGAGAAACGCCCGGATTCGCTCTGACTCCCCAGTGCGCTCCGCCGTTTCGAGCGCGAAGCGGCGTGCCTCCCAGACATCGGACGCTGTGAGCTCATAGAACCGACCGGCCGCCATCCAGCGCAGCGCCGCCATGGCAGCGTGCGAGGCGAACGATGGATTTGAGTCCTGATAATCCCGCGCCGCGCGCAGCAGGGTGCCGATGTCCACCGGTGAGCGTTCCGCCAGCTCAGCGGCCAGTTCGAGGAATCCCAGGGTCTTGGCGGTGGCAAACCAGCGGCCCGGATCCGAAGGGGTGGCGGCAATCAGATCGTTCAAGATCATCCGCGGTTCCTTGCCGGGGTATTTCTTGATCAATGCGCGGCAGGTTGCCAGGTGAGTCGTGGCCTGATTGGCCTCCAATGCAAAGCGCGCATAGGCCTCCTCGGATCGACCGGCCTCCAGCAGGATCGCCTCGCAGGTCTGTGCGATGGCGGTTGGACTGTTGTTGATCCCATGGGAGTCTTGGGCATAGGCAATCGCCTCATCCCCGCGCCCCATCGCGACCAATGCCTGCACGCCGAAGCACCGATACCCCCAGGACAGATAGGGCGCGGTATCGATCAGTGCCAACAGCTCCTCATGGCGCTGTGCCTTGAGCAGACAGCTCAGGCAGGCCGGTGTCCATTTGCAATACCCACCAGCCGACTGCCAGCTGGCGCGCACCAGGGACAGACAGTCATCAGCGAAGCGGGACGCCCGCTCTGGCGTGCGGCACAGCTCACCCCAGCGCTCGCTGACTTCCCACAGGTAGTCAACGCCGTCATCATCGACCGCCTGCTGTAATCGCTCCAGCCAGCGTTCGTTCTGGGTGGTATCAACAGGCGCCGCAAGCACAATGTCGATCAGGGCATGCACCGTTTTGCCCGCCGCATTGCCCAAGGCGCCCGATGAGGTATCGATCTGCGCGAGCGCCGGCCACAGCTTCTCCATCAGGAGAATGGCGCCGTCAGCGGCGAGCACCGGATCGGTCCGCGCCACTTTCTTGATTTCAGAGAGCGCTTCCTTGAGCCGCTCGGCCGCGAGCTTGGAGCCCTTCCACCCGAATGCGTTGGTGCGAAAGCGCGCGCGAAATTCCCATCGGTGCTTTGGTTTGGCCATCTGGTTAGACTCCAATGCGTTGGGCGCGGCATTGATTGGTGCCGCGCGGGGCCAGCCCGTGGCATGATCGCTTACCCGGGCTATCCAATTGCGCGATGGTAACGCGATCTGGCGGTTGGCTGCTTCCATCCGGCGCGGCTTGACTGCTTTGTTGGCAGTGAACGGGTGCGACCACAGGCTGGCGCCTATTACGGTGGCTGGATCACCGACGATGTCGTGGGTCCATTCAAAGGCGAGCCAGGCACCGGGCATTGGTAATGCCCTGGGAAACGGGCGCTGGCGCGCAACGTCGTTCCAGTTGCCAGGCCAATGGGCTGGTCTGCAACGCAAACAGGGCTGGCCAAACCGACTGAGCCAGCTCAGCGCGGCGGTTATTGGGGCGGTCGCAAATCGCGCCAGAGACGCATCGTCCAGACCAGCACATAGACCAAGAAGATCCCGAGCGCGATCAAGAACAATGACTCATCAAGTCGGACGGGATTGGAGAGATTGGCCTGAAGAGTCAAGAGTCCGACAATCAGCAGAAAACCAAAGAGCGCAGTTCCAAAACCCCAGAGCCGGTGACTCAGGCGGACAACGGTGGCCTCGCGCCGCTCCGGGCTCAACCAGTAGGCACGGTGGGGAAGATTCACCCATCGCATCGGTGTGTGTCTGAGTAGCGTGGGGGAGAACCAGAACAGCAAGAAGAGGAGGGTGTCCACTCCCAGCATCACGGCGGTGCTGGCCGCGCGTGAAGCCCAACCGTCGGCGAGGCCGCCCAAGGAAAAATGGATGGCGACCCGCTCGGGTAGCAACGCGAACGAGATTACGGCCAAGATCAGATTGGCCAAGAAGCTCAGGAACAAAATCAGGCGCATGGATGCCTCCCGCAGGCGTGGCCAAATACCCGGCGATCTTCGTTACTCATCGTCCCCGCTCAGCCTTCTCTCACAGTCCGGCCAATGGCGTAGTCCGAGCCGCAACCCCCGGTCGGGCTGATGCTCTTCGAGGGCGCCCCGCGGCTGCTGCGTGCCGAGGTGACCATTCTTGGAGTCCATGCTGGCGATCCCACGCGCCTCTGCGTTGAAGCCTACCCCGGAATACTCGCACGTCAACTGATTGGACGACGGTCCTACAAGCAGGATGATCCCAAGAAGCAAAGCCATGCGCACAAGCAGGCGCGCCACGCCTTGCTGGTCGCCGTCTGATCCCCAAGTGCTGGAAGCCACTTTGCACTGGGCTGCGCGCGAGGTCGCTTGGACGGCGCGGCAGACGGGTCACTTTGGGCGGGTGGTGACCTTAAAGATGCGTTTCTTGCCATTCGAGACCCATACCCGCTCGCATTCCCTGAAGGTGCCGACGGCGGACGAGCAAGATGTGTTTCGCGTCGCCCGGTCAATGCTTGCCGCTGAAACCGCCTGGGCTGGCCGTCCCGTGCGCTTGATCGGCGTGGGACTGTCCGGCTGGTCGCAAACCAGCAGCTCTGCGCAGCTTGATCTGTTCGAGACGGCCGATGCTGGATCAGATCCAGCGGACAACACCTTGACAGAGACGCTCGACGCCATCCGCCACCGTTTCGGTGCCGAGGCCATTCAGCGCGGACCGGCATTTAACCCACTCGCCGGAGATCCGTAAGCGATCAGCGAACTACATCTGCCCTTGAGTCGCAAGTGCTTGAGATGCGCCGCGTACTGTCGCGTGAACTGGTCCTGACAGGTTGTTGACATGTGGGTATCACCTCATGGTTGTTGACAGACAACCCCTCCAACGCGAGGGCGTGAGGTGATATTTTAAGCCGGGACTCGCCGCCGGGTTCTCTGCGAAGCGGCTCCGTGTGCGCCCGCAAAGGCGCTTCATCAGCACGGTGAAAGGCCGTGTCGGAGTATGCCGAGACTCCGTAGCCAAAGGAAACTGCGCCGCCGTGAGGCGGGTTGGGGGAGCAACCGGAGGCGAAAGGTCAGTCCGTAGGATAACGAACCCGATTCGGCGGGATATGGCGACGAGCCTGCACGGAGACGGCGAAGTCTGAAACCCACCTGTAACGCTGCGAACGGCGTGGAAAGCGATTTCAGGGCGATATCACGTGGTTGGGGGCGGAACGACAAGAAGGTGAAGCGAGAGAAGCGGGGAGACCTGTCGGCGCCGGTGAGCGCTGACAGGAGTCAAAGCCCTCATAGTAGTGCAGGTTTGTCAGTGGGCACCCAAGGGCCGATGCGGTGGAGACGGCGCATCCGAAGAACTGGGGAGGATTCCCTGCCGAGGGGTAAACTGGGGCAGACGAGAGGCGCGGAGAGCAAAACCGCGGTGAGCGAAGGGGGGCAGGAAGGTTGATCCGAGAAGGCCAAACCGACGGAGGTGAGATGCCAAGTGCGTCAGTGCCGGAAACGGCTAAACAAGCATGCAAAACCCGTATGCCTTGGTGCTGGGCGCCTGGGGCTGCGGCGCTTTCGGCAATGACCCGCGACGCACCGCCCAGTCCTTCCGCACGCATCTGGAGCAAGCCTTTCCCCGCGCCTTCGACCAGGTGGTCTTTGCCATCACTGACTGGTCACCGGAGCGGACCACACTTGGGCCATTCCGCGAAGTCTTCGGCCAGTCTGCGTGAGGGAAAAGGGCAGCGACCTGGCTGAGACGGGCGACGCATCGACCTGCTGGCTTCGTTTGGGCGCGGAGACTCAGGTTTTCTCGAACAAGGATGGGTAAACTCCCGAAGGCTCAAAGAAGAAGGTGGACCGAGATTCTAGTTAGCTGTTAGGACGCGAAAACATGAGAAAAATGAATATTTGGAACCAGGATAAATATCTGAAAGCCTGGAATTTTGCTTCCAAAATTCACAATGGTCAGAAATTGCCAGGAAGCGACATTCCTTACATAAATCATCTTGGCTTAGTTGCAATGGAGGCAACTGCAACGGTAGCTCATGAGAATGTTAACAACGCAGATCTTCTCGTTTCTTGTGCATTGCTGCATGACTCAATTGAAGATACCACAACCACTTATGAAGATATAGAGGAGTTATTTGGTATAGAAATTGCCGATGGAGTCTTGTCGCTTACTAAAAACACGATGTTCCCATCAAAATTGGAACAGATGAAAGATAGTATTAAAAGAATACGGAGTCAGCCATTAGAGGTCTGGATGGTCAAGTTATGTGATCGAATCACAAATTTGCAGCCACCCCCAAAGCACTGGGATAAGATCAAGATAGGAAAGTACAAAAATGAAGCAGGTTTCATCTTGGATCGGCTTGGCGAAGCCAGTCCATTTCTTGCGGACAGATTGTCTAATAAAATAGCTAACTATGAGCAATATCTATAATTCCAGCCCTGACAAGGCAAAACCAGTCGACGCGCCAAAGGCGCGCGCGGCTGAGCAGGGGGTTAGGCAGTACAGGTACCGTTATGCGTCTTGTTAGCTGGAATCTCGGGCATCAGTGTCGCGAAGATTCAATTCCGAACACGTTCTTTGCGGCAATCGAAGCTCTCTCACCTGATGTACTCTCGTTGAACGAGTATGTCCACGGCTCAACGCGTGCTAATATGGTGGGACGATTAAAGAGTCTTGGCCTATCTCACTTAGCCGTATCGCAGCGTCTAAATAGTCACAATCAAGTACTTGTCGCTAGTCGCTATTCCCTTGCGCCTGGGTCCATCGTTGGACCAGCTACTGATGGGCACGGAGGCGCATCAAACTTTCTCCATGTGCAGATTCCAACAATGAACCTCGACTTTGTTGGCGTTCGTGCGCCGGCCTACAGCGGAGTCGCGCTCCACGACTACTGGAACAAGCTGCTACAAATTATCCGTAGCACGAAGGGACAACGAATTGCGTTCATGGGAGACTTGAATACTGACCCAGACCAACCGAAGAGATCAACAGCTAGGTATCTTCGATCCCTTCGAGAGGAAGGGTGGTTGATTCCGGTACCTGATGGTTTGTGGAGCTTCGCATCCAAGGCTCAGAGATATAGCAGGATCGATCACGCTGTCTTGTCAGCTGAGGTTATGGTCGAACGGGCGCAGTATGTTCGCGAAGTTGAATCCATCATACTTGCCGCTCCGGGTCGGACAGACGCGGTGTCTGATCACACGCCACTCGTCGTGCAGCTTGTGTGAGCCTTCGCGGTACCTTCTAACTTAACGCTCCGATCACGCTCAGCCGCTGTGCTTTGCGTTAGCCAAAGTTTGACATACACGGATTAAATCTCCTTTTTAATCAGTAAGATGGTCGTAAACAGATGTCCGTTATGGCACTACATTTGTGATTTCTCCCTCTGCGAGTCGTACTCGCCGCGATCTGTGCCAAGCAGTGGGCATGAACGAAGTCATGATGTCAATGGGTCCCCGAAGATTATGGCACTACATTTGAGTCACAATTTTTAAGCATCTGTTCTGGCGGATAAATTTTTCTTGTAAAAATAAAGAAACAATGATGTAGAGCAATTCTGGCGGCCAAAATTTCAAATATGGGTTAGCTGAAATATGAAGATTGTCACTCTGAACATTCAGCACGGTGGAGGAAAGCGTATTCCAGGAATACTGAACTACCTGCAATCTCAAGATGCCGACGCAATCGTCCTCACTGAGTTCAGAGAAAATTCAAACGCAGAGGCTCTTCGTTTTGGCCTGGCTGCAGATGGATACCGCTATTTCGCGGGAGCGTCAATCGCTCCGAAAGAGAACACGGTCTGCATCTTTTCTCGACAGCCATTCGTAGCTCGTACGTACCCCGCACTTCCCGCTCAAGATCGGCATCGGCTCATATCTGCGCACTTTGATGGCATTTCTGTGTATGGAGTGTATTTCTCACAAAACAAGGCCAAAGTGGGTCTGTTTGATTTCTTGGCGAAAGGTTGCCATCTGCCCACTGAAGCAGCATATTTCATCGTCGGGGATTTCAATACTGGCCTTCATTTCCAAGACGAGGAAGGTGCAACCTTCTTCTGCACGACGGAATTCAAGGCGCTCTCAGAGTCTGGGGTTGTCGATTCATGGCGCAATCGCAATCCGGCCACCCGGGAGTTTTCTTGGTACAGCAATCACGGCAATGGCTTCAGAATTGATCATGTATTTTCCAGCACAGAGGGCGACGCCTTGATCGAGCGGGTGTACTACGACCATAAGCCAAGGGAAGCTAAGGCCACCGACCACGCAGCCTTGGTGGTAGAGTATGTCAGTTAGCAATCCGGCGCTGTCGGACTGCCTTCAGCGCTTCGGGCTTCCGGCCGCCGCCGCCGACCGAGAACCTTGGGTGATAAGGGAGGATTCTCGTGAACACAGCATCTAACGATTTTGGCTGTAACACCTGCTGGCCTAAAGTAGCTGACGAAGCATGGGAAGCAGTTAAGCATCTGAAAAGCGAGATTGAGCTAATTGACGAATCACATTTCATGATCAAGGTTCGATCTTGCAAGAAATGCTCTCAGCAGTTTTTGTGGGTATTCACTGAAACTATCGATTGGAAGGATGGCGAAGACCCACAATACTGGGCGGTTCTCCCAATAACCCCGGCAGAGGCGTATCAGCTATTGTCAGATGGCGGTACTACTGTAACAGCACTTCTCGGGTTGTCGTCAGAACGGAAAAGTCTTTGCCATGACTTCCCTAAAGGTAGCGAGCCAAAAAGCTATTGGAGTCAGGGAATAGTCATAGGGCCACATGATTGAGGCTAGATCCATGAGCCAAATGTCACCGAATATGCGTTTGCAGCCGAGCCTAAACCCGTCCCTTCGCTTTGGGTTACGGTCGGCTGAAGCTAGGCGTTAGAATCAAACGGATCACGCTGGAAATCCGGGACAGACTTCGTTAAATTCGCCTAACGAACTGCTCCAACCGAAGCCGGATTAGCTCTCGCTCAACCAGCTCGGCTGAGCTTGGCGTTATGTGCGCATGGCTACATCATTCGCAATCATGAGGAGTTAACTGTATGAGCATAAAGACAGGATCATGCCTTTGTGGAGAAGTCTCTTTCGGAATAGAAGGCGATTTTGATAATTTCTATCTTTGTCATTGTAGTGGGTGTCGAAAAGATACAGGCTCGGCTCATGGGGCCAATCTTTTTTCTTCTACTGCCAAGGTGAAATGGGTATCAGGAGAGGATAAAGTCACAAATTTTACTTTGCCTTCAAGTCAACACACCAGATCTCTTTGCTCAATCTGTGGATCCGCACTTCCAAATATTCAAATGGGAGGTGAGCTTTTGGTGGTCCCTGCTGGAAGCCTTGATTGTGATATATCCATCACTCCTACAGCGCATATTTTTATTGCCAGCAAAGCAAATTGGGACAAAGATATTCATAAATTACCGATGATAGAGGCTTTGCCGTCATAAGCATAAAACCACATAACAAAGATACTTCAGTCGACGCATAAAGACGCGCGGCTGAAGCGCCACCTAGCCTTCTGGATTGGCTTGGCTTTCCTATCCCTCATCGAGTAGATGAAAAGAGGACGTCCTTTGCAACACGTGATGGAAGAATTCGCGAACCAGATCCGCGACTACTACGAGGACCCTCTCGCTGCGCTGGCAAAACAGTTTATGTTCCGACGTCCGCCCACTGTCGGCGAGTTGCGTCGGCCGGCGCAGGTCTTGCTCTTGGGCAATCACTCGTCGGGGAAGTCCACTTTTGTGAACCATCTCTTGGGCGACAATGTTCAGAACACTGGGGTTGCTCCCACGGATGACGGGTTCACGATCATCACTCATGGTGCAACCGCGACCGAGCGAGATGGGCCTGCTGTCGTTAGCAATCCGGACTTGCCCTATGAGGGGCTCCGGTACTTTGGTGACCAATTGGTCTCGCATGTGCGCCTCAAGCTGCGCCCCGCTGAACTCTTGCAAAGGGTGACGCTGATCGACAGCCCGGGCATGATCGATGAGGCTAAAGCCGAGAACGGGCGTGGTTTTGACTTCCCCGGTGTGGTGCGTTGGTTCGCCGAACGCGCCGACCTTGTGATGGTCTTCTTCGATCCCGATAAGCCAGGGACGACGGGCGAAACACTTCAAGTCTTCCGCGAGTCCTTGGCAGGCATCGACCATAAGATGTTGATCATCTTGAATAAGGTGGATCAGTTCCAGAGCTTGCACGACTTCGCGCGGGCCTATGGTGCCCTCTGCTGGAACCTCGGCAAGGTTATCCCGCGCAAAGACTTGCCGATGATCTATAACACCTTCATACCGCTGCCCGACAAGCCGAAGTCGCGCCTGCCGATGGAGGACTTTGAGAAGGCGCGCAATGATCTGATCGGTGAGTTACGCCGTGCACCGACCCGGCGGATGGATAACCAGATCACACAGATCCAGGCATATGCCGAGCGGCTCCGGTTGCACGCGATGGTGATCAACAAGGCTGCCGACAAGTTCAAATCGATCCGCGCGCGCTGGCGAGGTTTCTTGCTCCTGCTCTTTGGCGGGCTGGGCGCTGCCGCCGTTGGCACGGGCATGGTTGTGGCGTTGCCAGGGATTGGATTGGCCGCAGTCCTAGCTTTCAGTTTGATCGAGTACATTATTCTCCGGCGGACCAAACGGCGTCTGATTTCTCGCTTCGACCAGATCTTTGAACATCTGCACGATCAAGAGTTGCTGGTGCGCGACCGGGCCGATGACTTGCGCATGATGTGGGAAGAGATCAGCCCACGCGCCCGCGAGATTGCTGAAAAGAGCGGCCTCCAGTCGTTCGAGAAGATGAGTTGGCACAAGCGCGAGCATCTTGACGAACTGACGAACGAGCTCATCCCGCAGCTTCGGAGCAAACTCCACGACGCCATGCGAGATAGCGACGCGCCCGCACCCGCGTTGGAGCAGGATCGCCCGGCGACCTTCCCGGCATCAGAGCCGCGCCGTCCGCTGGTCGAAGGTGACAGGTCCGCGAAACCTAAGCGTAGAACTTTCTTCTGAGGTGAGCAGGCTGGGGCGGGTTGACCTGCCGTTGAAAGCGCCGCGCTTCACGTCCGCTCTTGCCGAATGCAGCTCATTGCTCGGGCCGGGCTCCCTGCGCGCAAGAGACGTTTGATCTTCGCCTGTTTTGGTGTTTTCTAAAGTGAGGATGCTGTGCCCAGCTTGCAGCCTTGGATGCTGACTCTGCGCCGTCGGTTGCGTCGGGAGCCTAGCCGAGAGGGGAGGCTGTTGGCGATCTTTGTTGCCGACCAAGCAGGCGCGCCGATGCGTTCCTGTGATCAGGCATTTGCCCTGGTTGACGCGGGACTTGCTGATGATCGATACGCGCTGGGCCGTGGGTTTTGGCGGCTGACCGATGGGTGTCAGGTCACGCTAATCTGCGCCGAGGATCTTGTTCGGGCACAGCTCCGGCATGGGCTAGCGCTTGATGCCGGCCAGCACCGGCGAAATCTGGTCGTGTCTGGGTTGGCGCGAACTGAACTGCGCAACCGGGAGATACGCATCGGCGATGCCCTGTTTGACTGGCATCGGGTCCGCCCGCCATGCGGCTATCTCGACCGCATCTCTGGGCCGGGAACGGCGAAGGCATTGGGTCGGCAGTCCGGCCACTGTCTTCGCGTTCGCGCAGCGGGCCTCATTAAGGTGGGTGACCGCGTTCATGTCTCACCACCAGCGAGTGGATCGCAACGCTGACAGCGCGATATGGGGCAGCCCCAACAGCCCTTCTACTGCCAACATCTCACCCAAGCCGAGCCCTTGGGCGCGGAAATGCGCCACCGCCTGTGCAGCTCCCGCTCGATCGAGCGCGAAGAACCGCGCGATGAGCCGCTCTCGCAGCACTGAGCGCCCCAAAGCGTGCTGGCAAGCTTCCAGTCGCGCGCGCCGAAGCCGTCGTGCCAGGTCTGGCGGTAGCAGATAGTAAAGGAATGATCAGCCATTGACCGGTTCATCCCAAACCACCCGCATCACGCCGATGTCTTCCCACCCATGGGCGCGCTCGCAGGTATCGCAGACCGCGCGGACCGGCGTCTGGCCGCATCCCTGACAGCGTTCCACCCAGGCCAGCGCCAGCTTCAGATCAGCCTGTCAGAATAATGGTTGAGAATGCGGTCAATGTCATGGGAATTCCCCGCGTTAATCCAATCTTCTGCGAAGGGCTCGGGCTCTGGGATCATGTTACTTTCTGTGTTGCACCAAGGTCGCACATCCGAGGGATGCGTCGTCGTGTCTCTCTCCGCACCCGCGCGTTGTCTTGCCTCGGCGTGCGAGAATATCGGTTCGGTCGTTTGGAGGGAAAGATCGCATGAAAAGTAATCGGCAGCGCCGCGCCGAGATCAAGGCAAAACGCGGCCTCCGGGCGATGAAATTGCAGAGTCGCTTGAAGCCCAGGGCGCGGTTGGGTGAGAGACCGCTAGGTGCGGTTCCAGCCGACCATGGCGAGCTCAGCCACAACAACACCTATGGGTTGCTTCCCGACTATTACGTTGATCGACGTTTCATTTGCCGTGATTGTGGCGCGACCGAGACTTGGGCGGCTCAGCAGCAGAAATGGTGGTACGAAGTCGCCAAGGGACACATCGATTCATTCGCGGTGCGCTGTCGCACCTGTCGTCAGCGCATTCGCAAGCAAAAAATGGCGCAGAAGCGCCATATGGAGGCGATGGCGGCGCGGCCGCAGCATCCAAACGCCGCTTTTTTTCGACGGCGGATGCGCTTGTCCTCCGGATAATCGGCGGGTTCCCCCATGTGATCAGAATCGTCAGGAGGCATCCGGGACGAATGACCCTTTGATTCTATACTTCGCGGTTCGCTGCAGCCGTTTTACAGCTAGGACATCGCCGCAGGTCGCCTGCGTGCTAAGGATCATGCCTAATCACCACTGCAATCGTAACATCACCGAACGCGTCACCCTTGCCGGCCATGACCTGATCGAATTTCTTAAGACCGCCATCGCCGAGGGTAACGTCCGGCGTTTGGTGGTGCGCAAGGGTGATGGCCCGCAGCTGATGGATATTCCCCTGACCGTCGGCGTCGCGGTCGGTGGTGCCTTAACATTGCTCGCCCCCTTTCTTGCAGCACTCGGCGCCATTGCCGCCCTGTTCAGCAAGGTACAGGTGGATGTGCAGCGCAAGGTCGCACCGCGCGAAGAACGCCCGATCTCCGACGATTAAGGCCATCTTTTCCCCTGATTGACCATTTGGGTCGCATTCAACACCAATGAAAGAAATCAAACGCACCAAGGAACACCGGATCTACCAGAAGCCTTCCGGGCGCTATGCGGTCACGGACGCGCGCAAGCGCTCGGTCAATGGCGATGACAAAGCCGCCGTGCTGCTCGCCGAGGGGCTGATCACCGCACCTAAGTCGAAGGCACCCGCGGCACCGGCTGAAGAAGCCGCCGCCGAATAGTCGGCCAAAGCTTGTTTCTGAACCTGGCAGACTCTGCCACTCGCGGATCGCGTGCTGATCCCGCGAGTGGATCCCCCCTCGCCGCGCTCCCCATTCAGGCCGCGGTGCCGGCGCTGCGAGAAGCGCTGCGCCACGGCCATGCCATTGTGCAAGCCCCAACGGGCTCGGGGAAATCCACCGGCGTGCCCCTGGCCTTGCGCGATGAATCCTGGCTGGCGGGACAGCGCATTCTGATGCTTGAACCCAGGCGCGCAGCCGCACGCCTAACGGCGGCGCGCATGGCCGCGATGCTGCAAGAGCCGTTGGGTCAAAGCATCGGTTATCAGGTGCGCTTTGAACGCACCACAAGCGCAAGCACGCGCATTGAGGTGCTGACCGAAGGCATCCTGACCCGCCGTCTGCAATTCGATCCCGAACTCGCGGGCGTTGGGCTGCTGATTTTCGATGAATTCCACGAGCGCAATCTCGACGCTGACCTGGCTCTGACTCTGGCGCTTGATGTCATCGACAATCTGCGCCCCGATCTGCGGCTGCTCGCAATGTCAGCCACGCTTGAGGCTGCACCGCTGGCGCAACTGTTGGGCGGTGCGCCGGTGATCGAGGGACAGGGTCAGGCGTATGCGGTTGAGCGCCGCTATGTCGAGCCGACACCCGCGCGTGGCAGAACCGGCCAACTGGCTGCACGATCCGGTGCCCATGCCAGTGCCGCCCCAGTCGCCGCTGTTGCGCCCTGCGTGCGCCAAGCGCTGCGCGATAACACAGGCGATCTGCTGGTGTTTCTGCCCGGCGTGCGCGAAATCCGCCAATGTCAGGACGCCCTAGCGGATGTGCTCGATCTGACTGATCGGCCCGACATGAACGGCCAGCCTGTCGAGGTCCTGCCACTGCATGGTCAATTACCCGCCGAGGCCCAGGATCGCGTCCTGTGCGGCGGGACGCAAGGCGCGCGCCGGGTCATTCTGACCACGGACATCGCCGAGACCAGTCTGACCATTCCCGGCATTGGGGTCGTGATCGACACCGGCCTGACTCGCAAGCCGCGCTTCGACCCCGGCAGCGGACTCAGCGCCTTGCGCACCGAACCCATCAGCCTGGCCTCGGCCGAGCAGCGCGCTGGGCGCGCCGGGCGCCTCGGCCCCGGCGTTTGCTATCGGCTCTGGACACGCGAGCAAGAACGCTCACGTCCCGAGCAGCGCCCTGCCGAAATCCTCAATGCCGACCTGGCGCCGCTGGCCTTGCAACTCGCCGCCTGGGGCGTCTCCCGCCCGCTGGATCTGCGCTGGCTGGAGGAACCACCGCTTGCAGCCTGGAAGCGCGCCATTGAGCTGTTGCAGCGGCTTGGCGCTGTCACGGCCACTGGCACCATCACCGCGCTGGGTCGAGCCATGGGCCGCCTGCCGGTGCATCCGCGACTTGGCGCCATGTTGTGCGCCGCTGCCCCCGAAGCGCGAGCGCTGGCGGCTGATCTGTGCGCCCTACTGTCCGAGCCGGATGCCCTGCGTGGCGAGCAGGGACCGCCTCCGGTCGATCTCGGCCCGCGCTTGCGCGCGCTGAATCACTGGCGCGAGAAGACCAGCGACCGCGACATTGGAGCGGCCAGAACGGCCCCAATGGATCGGCGTCGGCTCAAAGCCATTGATCAGGCAGCGGCACAATTGCGCCGCCTGATCAGCAAAGCCAAACCCGTGACAACCGATCAAACGGATCAATCAGCCCTTGGCGCGCACACCCCAGCCACTCTGCTGATGCTGGCCTACCCGGATCGGATCGCGCAACAACGCAGTACCTCGGGCCGCTACCGTCTGAGCGGCGGTGGCGGCGCCCGGCTGCCAGAACAGGATGCGCTGATTGATGCCGAGTATCTGGTCATTGCCCATCTCGATGCCCCGAGCGAGATCGGCCCCGGCCTGTCACGGGTCGAGAGCCGCATCCGCCTGGCATTGCCTATCGCAGCCGCTGAGCTGCTGGAACAAGCGTTCATCCCCATCGAAGAGGAGCACAGGCTGCACTGGGACAGCGAGCGTGAGGCAGTCGCCGCCCGGCAAGTGCGGCGTCTCGGCGTTCTGATCCTGTCCGAGCAGGCACAGCCAATCACGGATACCCAAGCGGCCGCCGACTTGCTCCTCGAACAGGTGCAAAAGCAATTTCCCACCGCCCTGGACTGGTGCCCCGCCGCGCGCCAATTACAGGCGCGCATGGTTTTGCTGCACCGCCACTTCCACCATCAGGGCTGGCCCGATGTCAGCGACAGCGCCTTGCAAGCCACTCTGGCGCAGTGGCTGACTCCCTGGTTGAGCGGCAAAACGCGCTTGGCCGAGGTGCGCGCGCTTGATCTCTGTGCGCTATTGCGCGCCCAACTCGACTGGTCGCAGCAGCAGGCGCTTGATCGCCTGGTGCCAACGCACTGGAGCAGTCCCGCCGGGAAAAGTCATCCCATCGACTACAGCTCGGCGCAAGGCCCGATCCTCGCTATCCCCTTGCAGGAAATGTTCGGCAGCCGCCAGACCCCGGACCTGCTTGATGGACAGCTCGCGGTGACCCTGCATTTGTTATCCCCAGCACGCCGCCCGCTGCAAATCACCCAAGACCTTGCCAGCTTCTGGCGCCAAGGCTACCCTGAAGTGCGCAAGGAACTGCGCGGACGCTATCCCAAGCATCACTGGCCAGAAGACCCGGCAACCGCCCAGGCCGTCACACTTGGGCGCAAGCCAAAAGCCAAACCCTAAACCTGCAATCAGCTGCCTGCAATCAAGTGCCAGCGATCAAGTGCCAGCTGCTGGCTTCATTTGGGCGCGGAGACTCAGGTGTTCTCGAACAAGGATGGGTAAATCACCAAGGCCGCATTGAAAATGCCCCTTATCCACTGATCCTGTGGATAACCTTGTGGGCAACCTTGTCAGATGGCGCCTAAGCTCTTGTCCTGGCGCGCCTCGTTTTCGATTGGTCAAATTCTTTGCGGTCTGTAAGTGACTGTTTTTGAGTTTTTTTAAGCCTGTTCCATCATCTTGTAAGTGGTTGAAACCAGCATTTTCGCGCAGAACGTGTGTCCCTACGGGGGCTGTTCATAAACTCCGGGCCGGTTGTCAAGTCCCGATGTCCGACGGGTGTGACGGGTTTGGGTTGATTTGTTGAAAAGATGTCGGTACAAACTACAGCACTATCCTCCAGGCAATCGGCACCATCACGACCGCGAATATCCGAGCCCAAGCTAGAGGATCTGCGGCGTCTTCGACGATAAACAGATACCGGCTGGGGAGGTAGAGGAAGAGCATCAGAAGGGCTGATGTCACCAGGATTGTCATACTGCGAGCGCCAAAACCAATACCTCTAACCCCCTCGAGTTCCGTGACAATGAGAGAATCCCAGAAGAGGATGGTGAGGATGGTCATCGATAACCACAGCAGGCTATCCGCGAGCCACTCTTGCGTCTTATTCGCTGGGCTCGATGGCTTCGTGCCTTCATGCTTGCCAGCTCCAAACGGGCGGCTGGACCGGCGCACCAGCCCGGTAGCTATTGAACCTAGCGCCAAGGACAAGAGAACCCAATACCACGCTATCTCGCTGTCACCAGGCACAGCAGCAGCCCAGCCTAGCTGCACAAAGGCCATGAGCACAACGACAGTGAAAAAGAGCCAGTGAAGAAATAGCAGCCCTTGCAACGCGCGTTGTAGCCATTTTGGGTGCGGTTGTGGCGAGTCGGTCAGCCGTCCCCTCAGGGCAGGAGCTTTCCAGTATGCTCCGGCCATCTGCGAAACAACCGCGAGCAGCAAGATGGCGCCAAGCAGTGATCCTTCAGCCGGGATCAGTTGATCCGGAGCCGGTGAGATCATCGCCAACCCAATCGCCAAGGCGATAACATCAAAGACTACGCCGTGTAGGTTGCCAGTCGATCTAGTCATTGGCTGAGTATCTCAAATGGTCAGAGTCTGCTGCGGGGTCTAGCGGGTTTTCAGTGTGCCCGCTCTTAGGCTCGTTGGAGCGCGATGGGCTGCCATTCAGATTGCCACATCATGAGGAGCAGTTCCGATGCCAAGTGCGGCGGAATCAGCATTCGAGTCAAGGCCTCGACTCGAGGGCCGCGGTCGATCAGCCAAATCTGTGACGAGCCTCTATGCATAAGAAAACCCTGAATTGCCAGCGTCGACTGCCTTGCTTGCTACTCGTCGTCCTCTTAGTGAACGGTCACTCGACATTAGCTGACGAGTCCTCCAACCTGCGGCAGGCCATCGAGTTGTTTCAGAAAGGCGATATCGCAGAGGCCGAGGTGCTGTTCGAGCGTGCCGCCCTTGCAGGCAGCCCGCAAGCACAGTTCAACCTTGGTGTGATGTACGATCAGGGCGTTGGTCTTCCCGAAGACGACAGCGCCGCCGCTCGTTGGTACGCCCTTGCGGCCGAACAAGGCGACGCCGAAGCGCAGTTCAACCTGGCGTTGCTGTACGACAAAGGCAACGGTGTGCCCCAAGATCGCGCCCAAGCCGCTCGATGGTATCGACAGGCCGCACAGCAGGGCATGGCACGCGCACAGTTCAATCTTGCCCTGATGCATGAGACTGGCGAGGGTGTCGAGGAGAGTATTGACGATGCGCTGGACTGGTATCTCAGAGCGGCTCGTCAGGGCTATCTCAAGGCGCAAGTCAACCTCGGCCTGCTCTATTTCGAAGGCGAAAGGGTTCCTCGCGACGATATCAAGGCCTACACCTGGCTAGGGCTGTCTGCCGCACAAGGCTATGCCGAGGCCGACGTGAACCTGCAGGCCCTGGAGCGACGCATGACAGCGGCGCAGTTAAGCGAGGCCCGCAAAAGACTGGTCGGGCTGCGGCGAGCACAAAGCCAGTAGGATGGCGGTCGCCCCGAGTCTTAGCCAGTTTCACCTGGGTAGGAAGGGGCCGCGATTCTGGCCCCTTAGCGCCAGCCTGTGCTCATCGGTGCGTTACCGATCCTGCTGTCGGTTAAGACGTGATCGTCATCAACCACATGGCTGACGGGTGCGGTGCCCAGGCTGTCGCCGATGCCTGTTTCGATCCTTCTCAATGTCCAGGCATGAGTAGCAACTGATGGGTCGGAATCATTGAGCTTCCCGCTGATCGCGACTTTTATAAATGTTGCAGCCTTTCCAGCCCTGGCGGTTTCTCATAAACTTCCTGGCTCACCACTATTTTTTAATAGCTCCTTATGCAGATTTTGTAGATAGGCGTCACCGTCTTTGCAATATGAAAACAGTGATATTCCATTGGGGTAATCTTCATAACCCAGGTTAAGGATTATGTTGTTTATTCTAATCTCCCAAAATCTGATGTCAGGGCTATCTATCGCTTTTATTTTCCTGCCATGTAATTGTTTAGTTAATTTTTCAGCGAACTCGGGAAACTGCTCCCATGTTCCAGCTTCCGTTAATTCAATACAAACGTGCCCCGAATGTGTTTTCTTGAGAAGAGGTTTTCTGAAAGAGATCATGCAAGTGCCAATGTCGTTGGCGCGGGTCGTTGTTGCGATACCTGCCTTCGAGCCGTGTTGGGCGTTCGATCGACTGCTAGAGTTGAACAATGGCATGGCGGGCATGAACGGTTTAGGCGCTGCGCAATCGGCTCATCTTGACTAGACCCACGGTGGCGGCTTGACTCTGACCCTGACCCTGGTGAATCGCCCCTTGGTGCCGACCCGGCCGCGCAGCCTTCCGTTTGGAACGTCCCTGAAGCAAGCGTTGCCGGCACTCGCTGGCACCGGTAAGCGTCAGGACATGGCCGACACCGGGCCTTCAGCCGAGACTCGGCCACTCACCTCGTTGAAGGTCAGGACTCGACCCTGAGCGGACTTAACGCCAGCCGTAACCGGCGCATTTGTAGTGAGCGCAGCGAGCGAAAAGCGCGTCCGCGTTAACGGCCTTGTTATGCAAACAAGCTTTGCTGAAAAATTTCAGCAGCGTCACTTTCTATTTCTCTGTATGACTCCGGCAATAATGCCACTCTGACGTTGGCAGTGCCTTTTGTCCAATCTACAGTCTTCCCATCTTTTCCTTTCCTAGTTAGCTTGATTCCAGCACCGAGATTCATTGAAAAGAAATCCAGGAAACGTCTTGCGCCAACGCCAGTAAATGGCTCGAAAATAACATGATTGCTCTCATCTTTTTCGTCAGTTTCGAGCTTTGTTCTTAATTCAATTGAATCCGAGTGAAACTCAAGCGCCTTGCTTTTCGGATAGGGCTCAACATATACAACCCTTTGAATTCCAGCGGCGATAATATGCTTTGCACAGTTATGGCACGGGAACGTGGTGCAGTAGAGAGTGCCATCTATAGTCGATATACCGGCCCTGCTGCATGACAAAATGGCTTCCATCTCGGCGTGAACAACTCTTCCGAATTCCGTTAAATCTCTTATTCGACTATGGTTAAGAACGATTTCGATTTCACTCGTTTGATCGTTGGTCAACCCAGAGACTTTTTTTACCCCTCGCATAATCTCCGACAATATCTCTTGCTGCTCTACTTTGTTTGAATCTTCATTTCTTGTGTAATCTTTTCCATCTTGCTCATCTATTACCTTTCCGCTTGCATCGTCGACATTCGCCCAATAAAGTCCACCACCTTGCTTCGGAGTCTCATTGGCGCCCGTTGACAGAATTTGATCGTTTCTAGCGATTACTGCACCAACTTGACGTGAAAGATCGCCTGACCGGACTGAACTAGAAAATGCCATAAACATTGCAAATTCGTCGAACGTCGGATTCTTGTAAGGATGGGCAAATATTAGTTCGAGAAATCTTTGAATGGTGTTTTTTACCTGATCATCATTTTTCCCAAAGTTAATATAGAAATCGGCGAGATGGAATGTGTCTCGGGTGCGTTGGCCATGCTTTACCTTTTCATCTTCGTCAATATCGGTAAGCTCTATCGCCTGTGGATCAGTTAGGTTCTTGTCGTTGGTCAGATAATGGAGTCTGCGCTTCTTGTCGGCGTGAACTCCAAACAAGTAAAATCCTTGTCCGTAAATCTTACGAAGAGCTTCAACTTCATCTGGATGCTTCAGCGAGTTGATTATGTAAGCTCTCTTTGGCTTCGTTTCATCTCGGTTGTCAGAAATTAGCTTGGCTGCTGCGTAAGCAAGAATAGAATTAAGCTTAGTGTCTTTTCGGCGCTTATCTCCAGCCTCCATTAATGACTTAATTCGCTCGTACTCGTTTGATGTTGTTCCGTTCGTTTTTAGCAGTGACGAGACTTTTATCTCTATTGCGGCGTATCCAAAATGTGACAAGCGATCTTTCAGCGGCGTGACCACTCTAGTTGTTTCGGTTCCCACTGCACTTACCAAACCGATTACTATCTCAGAGTTTTCAAACGCACCTATTAGATATGCTCTGCCAACTCGCTCGCTATAAGGGATTGAATCCTCCGGGGCGCCTTCGGCATCATCAATTTCTACTAGCTCTATCGGCTCATGTGCAATTTGTTGTTGATGATTTGGATCTAGGCACGACAGCACCAAATCTTTCAATTTCTCTTTTGGTTCATCTTTTCCCTGAAATTGAATAGTTCCGGTACTTGAAAACCAATTCATCACGCCGCCGTTTAACCGAAGGACTTTCTTGTTGGCCTGATTTTCGTCCCATTCACCGTTGATGGAACTCAATTTCTGTTTTAGCTCATCGTAGGTGCCGGTGAATATTGATTTCATTAAAGTTCCCTAATATAGAGATGCTGGAGATGCTGGCGGAGTGTTCTTTTTATGCATAACATGTAATCGGCGACTCCGCCCCTCAGCGAATATCACCACATCTAGAAACTTTTCTGCAGATCTGGATATCGATCGCTATATTTACGTATCTCGATCTGGATTTCCAAATCTAGATATACGCACCTGGCGATCCAGATGTGCGTACCCGCCTTCAATCGTCTTGCGGGTCTCCATGTCCGCTTTTGGCCGATAGAAGACAATCGATCTGCTGCAAACGGGTTAGCAAGCCAGCCGCTTTGGCAAGCGACTAATGCACAGCCGGGCGATGCGTATTGTCTGTATCCGATAAAACCTCAGCCAGCGCAGCGGCCAGATTCTGCATTCCGGCTGTTACCATCGCCATTTGCTCGCTATCGAGCGTCCCGGCTTGCAGCATTTCTGCAAGAGCACCTTCAGGCACCTCGCCAAAACGAAGTTGGTGGTACCCGACTGCGATAGCGAGAACATTTATCGCCTCGGTCACCTGTTCTTTGGTAGCTTGCTTCAACTGCCGATCTGCGTAGCCAACGCTTGCAGCTAACTGGTAGGTGTTGTAAACCTCAGTCATCGGGGCCGGCAGTAACCAGGGAGCGGCAAAGTGCGCGACTTGTCAGTCTCCTACTCGGCATAGCGGCCCTTACTGTGACGAGGGCGGCGCGCAAGACCCTGGGCGATAATCGCCGCCCTGGGCGCACTTGCTCAGTGGTTTGTGAAAAGTGTTGGATGATCCGTGTGATCAGCTCCGTTGTTCGCCTGAACTATAAATCTAATCCTACAACATTTCTTGCGTATATTTGAAGCTAGTTATCTCCTTATCTTGATGAAATATCTCTACATATGACGTTTCGCTGATGTCACAGTAGTAAAGAAGGGCATCACTCGTTTGATTATTTGGGTAGCCGTGCATTTGCTGAAGTGAGTCTATGGTATCTGGAATGGCGGCATTGATCGTTGGATTAAAGGATTCCCGTTGCAGTTGAGCGCCATAAAAAATAAACTTGTTTAGATGCGTTACGTAGTAAAAATCGACGTAACCATTCGGGTACTTTAATAGAATCGATTTATCGAGTGAATCATCAAACTCGTTTTGAACATCTTTCTCGGTCCGGCTTAACGGAGTGCCAATGCTGTCAACCGTGGTAGGCGGGTTGACTCCAATTGTGTTTTCTATCGCGGAGCACAATTCCTGGCCAGCAAATGCAACGGCTGAGGTGAACGTCAACCAAATCGAAAGGGCAAGTAACTGTATGTTTTTCATGGTTATTGTTACGCGTTCTATATTCTTATTGGGAATTTAAATTTGTTAAGTATTTAAGAGAAGCTTGAGGAAGAAAATCGGGTTCGTTGAAGCAGATCAAGGACCGCGTACTGACCGGCGCGATACCTCAAGTGTTCATTTGGTCTAGCATATCATGTGTTCGGAAACTACAACTAAGTGCGAAAACAGTCAAGGATATTTATCCGCATTGTCCCCTTTTTTTTGATTAGTGTATGGCAAGTGATATTTTTCAGTCGCCAACGGTTCCTTTTTTTGTAGGGAATTTCCCTACAAACGAAATCGGATAATGGAAATGTCCGCGTAAAGAAAACGCAAAAACCGTGATTGTGAGAGGAAGGCAGGAGTCCGTGTGTCGTATAAGTGTCAGAAAATTGTCGGAATGTTGATAGCCTGAGAACACGTTAGCGAGGTTTTGTGACGCAGTTCGCAAAAATAGAGGACACCAACTCCCGTAATAGTTGAGTAAAGTTTTCAGTCTTTGTGATTGCGCAATCGCCCGGGACTACATGTCAGGCGATCTCCGAGAGATAACGGAGCCAATCCACCTCAAGGGCAGCAGAACGACTCCCGCCGTGAGAATCACTGTCCAGAGGAGCCAAGTTGGAATGTTTGGGAGCCAACTTGCCAGGAAACGTGCGAAATCACGGTTGTAGACGCTCTTGGTTCCCCTAGAAGTGACCTTCAGAAAGGTCAGGGCACTATGTTGGTCAAGGAAACGGAGACCAGATTTGCCGTAGAGGCATGCCTTGGTGAGAACTTGAGGGGAAAATCGCCTTGATTGAACCGTGGATAGGGCTAAGTCGCCTCCCAGGCGATGGACAATCCAGGCATTCGGCCCAAGAAGCTCGGCGAAAATGGCCATTTTTGCGAGTGAGGTTGTGTCGGTGGTTCGGCTGAGCAGGGTTCGGCCACCATCGGTCCTTGCCAGGGTTGCCAGGGACGGAACCAGTGAGGCCAAAGTCTGTTTGGCTTCCTTGGTCGACATCCCAGCGAGATCACCCAATCGTCTTGCCAGCCAGTCGGGGAGTTGCTCAAGGCGGCGGGCTTGCTTAAGGAAGGTCGACAGCGCCTTACCGGTGGTCGATGCCACCAGGGCCGGGGAGGCCAGACCACCCGATGCGACCGTGGAGCCCCCACTAATGACCTGCGCGACAGTCGCGCTGAGACCGATGCCGGATAATCCGACTAGCACGGAATCCACTGGTTCATCCTGTAAGTATCGAAGTCCATCTCTTACAACGTGCGTGCAGCTTGGTTGAAGTTAACGGGGATGTTCGCCGCACGGTCGAGACGATGCTGGCAAGCATGGGGATTAGCCGTGAAACCCGTGCTCAACTCCTCAGCCATGGCTTGGGAGGAGTGCAGTCGGTGCATTATGACCGCCACACCTACATGGAGGAGAAGCGCGCTGCCTTGCTCACCTGGGAATCGCACTTGCTTGAAATTGGCGCCACCCTATGATCTATGTCGGAATGCCTAAGGCATCGCGAACGTCAAGAGCCGTGTTCGCCAGCCCGAGTGAATCCGCTCAGATCGGCGCGTCGCTTGCTGGTCCGCGAGCGTGTTTGGCTTTGCTTGGTGGTAGGCTTCGGGTCGAGCCAGTTTGGGCTACCTGTAGCTGAACTTAGGAGGTACATTCCTCATGGGGACATCAAACGCCGTGGTGCGCGCCAGAATCGATGCGCAAATCAAAGAGGAGGCATCCGCCGTCCTGGCGACGATGGGCCTGACAGTCTCCGACGCCTTTCGCCTGTTGCTGATGCGCGTTGCCCAGGAAAAAGCGCTGCCGTTCGAGCCCCTGGTACCTAATGAGACCACCATCGTGGCGATGCGGGAAGCGCGAGCCGGCCATCTCAAGGGATTTGATAGCGTGGAAGCGCTGATGGCAGATCTGCATGCGGAGGATTGAGCGGACCAGCCAATTTAAGCGGGACTACAAGCGGGAAACCAAGCGGCGGCATCGGACGACACTTGAGGCCGACTTGGTTCCCGTCGGCTAGAGGCTTAGATTTTCAGATCGGCGATGACACACCGTGACCATGCACTGACCGGCCAGTGGCAAGACCACCGTGATTGTCACGTGAAGCCAGATCTGGTGTTGATCTACCGTAAACCAGATGACGCTGTGTTGCAGCTTGTCCGGCTCGGCTCGCATAGCGAGCTCGGTCTCTGCAAACACTTGAGAACTCAGTTCCCGCACCCCGCCCAATTCCGCCACGACACCAGATTGAAAGCCAAGCCCAAGACCAGGCCGAAGACCGACTGATCACCGCCGAGGAGGTGCGTCGCATTGCCGGCGGCATCAGCGACATGACCCTTTGGCGTTGGCTCAAGCGCGGCATCCTGCCGTCACCGCTGGTCATCGAGCGGCGCCGGTATTGGTGGCGGGAGGCGATTTTGGATTCACTGCAATGCGCCGGACGCAGCGATGCCCGGCCAGTGTCACCCCACGCAACCTATGGCGAAACAGAGCATGCCAAAGACCATCCATGACAAACTCGCGGCGATTATTGCCGGTATCGAGCAAACCGGATCCGCTGAAACCCTGCGCCTGACGGTGCTCAAAAAATGGTTCGAGCACGAAGGCCGTCTCACCGCCTTCGCGTTTTGGATGCTCGCGCGAGTCATCGAGGAGGCGAAGGTCTCCTCCCCAGAGGCGGAAGCCTTGCTGGAGGAAACCAAAACCCTCCTGGGTGACGCCGGTGAGAAGGGCCACTTTGATCGGACCGAGGCCAGGTCATTGCGCCAGCGACTGCACGACTTTCAGTCGGAGATTCGCTATGTCCATTCCACTGCGGTGCGCATCGTGCGCGAGGCTTCGCTAATGCGGGTGGAAGAGGCGCTCGACATCCTCCTTGGATACGGGCTTGGATACGGGGGCGCGGACTGCCCGGCTGGCGGCTATCAACTCGCCGCCCGCTACTGTGAGCACTATGATTCCCGCCATGGCACCAACCTGAACGGGCCGGCCTTAGCGCGCGTGCAAGCCATCGCCGCGTTTGTCGCTCAACAGGAAGGCCTGGAAACCGCTTCGCAAGAAGGCAACCAGCGATCCCTGTCGGGGCCTTGGCTCCGTCCGCCTCGGTGAGTCCTCGCGGCGCGCGCTGAGTGAAGTGACGACGCGCGCGGATCAGTGTGGCGATGAACCGCCAGTCTCGGATTCAAGCCGAACTTGTCGCTCCCGAAGCTCCTCCAGTCCGATGAACCGGGTGTATCCGTCAAACCCGAGCATCCGCTCGCGCACCGCAGTTGTCGTGCCCTGATGCAACAGCGCCCCGGCCCAGTCCTGCATCGCCTTGACCGCGCTGAACAGCGAACCACAGGGATAGGCAACCAGATCATAGCCAAGGTCCTGCAACTCAGCGGTCGATAGGAAGGGACCGCGCCCGCCCTCGATCATGTTGGCCATGCTGGGCACCCCCAGTGATCCCAACGTCTGATTGACGGTGTGCATCGCATCAGGATCATCGACGGCTTCGACAAAGACCATGTCGGCACCGGCCTGGGCATACAGCCGCGCACGACGCAGCGCTTCGTCCAGCCCAAGAACCGAGTAGGCATCGGTGCGGGCCATGATCACGAAATCCGGATCGCGGCGCGTCCACAGGGCGGCCTTCAGTTTCGGCAGATACTCCTCGACCGGCACGACCTGCTTACCCTGCATGTGACCACAGCGCTTGGGGTAGGTCTGGTCCTCAATGAACAGGCCAGCTGCGCCCGTGGCTTCGACCTCGCGCACCGTGCGGATGACATTGTTCAGATCGCCAAAGCCGGTGTCGATGTCGACAAAGACCGGGATGCTGACCGCGGCGCAGAGGTTGCGGTACTGATCGATCATCTCGCGCCCGGACAGTAAGCCAATATCCGGCATCCCGAGCAGACTGCCGGAGTGTCCAAATCCAGCGGCGGCAATGGCCTGAAAACCGGCCTGCTCGAGCACCCGGGCCGAGAGGCCGTCATGGCAGGCGGGCAGTTGCAGAATCTTGGGATCGGCCACCAGGGCGCGAAAGCGTTGGGCGGGTGTCATTAGAGCGAGCTTTCCTCCGGTGGAATCCGGTCCGACATCGGTGGCGCGGACAGCCGCGGCATCCGGTTGCCGCCGAGTTGGAACTGATAATCCACCGTCAGTATCTCCACTATCCGGCCGCTGGCTTCAGCTTGGTCGATCCGGCAGATCCGATTGGCTTATGGCATGCTTGTGGAAATAGAACAAGAGAATGAAACGGAAACACATCATGCGCAACAAGATTCTCTATCGCTCGCTGCTGGGCGCCGTCTTACTGCTGGTGCTGGCGGCTTGCAGCGATCAACCGACGCTCAGTCCCTTGTCGCCAGACGCGGTGATTCTCTCCTTCGGCGACAGCTTGACCGAAGGCGTGGGCGCCAACAAAGAACAAAGTTACCCGGCGGTGTTGGCGACCTTGACCGGGCGGCGGGTGATCAACGCCGGCATCTCTGGCGAGGAGAGCGATGCCGGCTTGGCGCGCTTGCCGCAGCTGCTCGCCACCTGGCAGCCCGATCTGGTGATTCTTGGCCATGGCGGCAATGATTTTCTGCGCCAGCGCGACACGGATCAGACCCAAGCCAATCTAACCCAGATGATCGCACTCGCACGCAAGCAGGGAAGCGAAGTGGTTCTGTTAGGCATCCCGCGCCCGGGCTTGCTGGTGCGTACCCATTCGCTCTATGACGAACTGGCCGATGAACTGGACGTCCCGCTCCAAGCCAATGCGATCGCGGAAATCCTCGCCGACAAGACGCTGAAATCCGATGGGTGCGGCTCCTTTAGAACGACGCTCAGCGACTAGAAAACAACAGCTTAACCAGCTAGAAACCTGAGGACAGGGAAGACAGGGCCTCCACTCGGGTGCGAAACTGAAGGGACGAAACTTTTGTCACGGACCCTGAGGAGACCCTGTCGATGCCATGCTACACGATTTCTTTGCCAAGCCTCGATTGCTACGAGGGGGCGATCGCGCAGTTCGTCCAACTGCTTGAGACGCTGAGCGGGGAGCAAGCCCAACATGCCACGCACGGGGAAATCGAAGCGCTGGTGCAACAGGGCGGCATGAAGCTGCTGTGTGAGATGGTCCAGTCGCACCTGGAACAAAGAGCGCGAGAGGAACCGCGGTATGCGTCCGTGATTGGCGCCGATGGTTATCCCCGGACCCATCATCGCGCCGGCTGTACCCGACTTCTGGAGACCCGCTTTGGGGAAGTGACCGTCACGCGCCGGGGCTACGGTGCGCGGGGACTCCAGAGCGTCTTCCCCTTGGATGCTGAGCTGAATCTGCCCCCGGGCAGGTATTCCCATGGCCTGTGCGAGGTGCTGGCCGGTGAGGTCGTGAACAACTCCTTCGACGCCGCGCTTGCGGCACTCGAACAAGCCGGCGGCGGGACGCTGGCCAAGCGCCAAGCCGAGGAGGTGGCCGTGCATCTGAGCCAGGACTTCGACGCCTTCTACGCCCAACCCTTTGTCCCCCAGGAGCCGAATGAAGCGAGCGAACGCCTCCTGATCATCAGTGCTGACGGCAAGGGCATCGTGATGCGCCCCAGCGATTTGCGCGAGGCCACCCGCAAGGCGCGCGAGCGCCAAGCGCACAAGCAACAGACCCGGCTGAGTCCTGGGGAGAAAAAGCAGCGCAAACGCATGGCCACCGTCGCCTCGGTCTATGAGGTCGAGCCCTACCCACGCACCCCAGAGCAGATCTTTGATCCCAAACAAGCCCCCGCGGGCAAACGTCCCGAAGTCCAGAACAAACGCACCTGGGCACGCGTGGAGGCCGATCAGCGCACCGTCATCGAGCAGGCGTTTGAGGAGGCCATGCGCCGCGACCCGGATCAGCACCGCCGCTGGGTGGTGCTCTGTGACGGTCAGGAAGATCTGCTGCGCCAAGTCACAGCCGCGGCCGAGCGCTACAAGGTCGAGGTGGTGGTGATCCAGGACTTCATCCATGTGCTGGAATATCTGTGGAAAGCCGCGCATGCGCTCTTTCCCGAGACCCCCGCGGAGCGCGAGCAGTGGGTGATGGAGCGCGCCATGGCCATCCTCGAAGGTCGCGCCCACGACGTGGCCGTGGGACTGCGCCGCGCGGCAACGCGCAAGCAACTCGGCGAGACGGCGCGCAAACCCATCGATAAGGCGGCCGACTATATCGACAACAACCGCGAGCGCCTCGAATACGACCAAGCGCTTGCGCTGGGGCTGCCAATCGCCACTGGTGTGATCGAAGGCGCCTGTCGCCATCTCGTCAAAGATCGCATGGATCTCACCGGGGCGCGTTGGGGGCTGGCCCGCGCCGAGGCGATCCTGAAACTGCGCTCACTAAAGATCAGTGGGGACTTGCCGGCCTATCTTGCGTTTCACTTCGACGCTGAGCACCGACGCCACTATCCAGGACCACCGATCCCGCTGGACTTGCCCGTGGCGGCATGATGTCTCACTTGCGCCATCACCATCGACCGGAAACGTCGCCCGCAACCGCTGGATTCTGCGGCGCTTGGCGTCGTTCCAAAAGAGCCGCACCCAAATCCGATCAGATACACCCCAACGCCCAAGGGTATCGCCAATTGGCCGAGGCGATCGAACGCCTGCTGCGGCAAGCTGGCGCCCTGCCGCCGGGCTGATTGGCTTGGTCGAGCTGGCGCGCGGAAACGACGGAAAGATGCCGCCGGCCGGATTAGTCAAAACCAAGACGCCGCAGTCGCCTGGCGCTCTTCATCCGCGTTCAATGGACATCCGTGATGGCAACCGCGATAACCACCAAGAACCTCGCGATTTCAGGCCCGGGTACCTATGTGGTGCTGCTCAGCGCGCATGGCTCGGGCACTGTGGTCATCGGGCGTCTCGGTGCCTTGATCCTAGTCGCGGGCGTGACCTTTGTGGGCGGTGCGAGAAACAGCCGCATCCGGCTTGAACCATCGCACCCGCGACCCTGTATTCCAATGCAAGACTCAGCTTAGACCCAGACTACTCAGCACCGCCCCGATCAGAATGACCAAGACGATGACACTCAGGGCAAGCGCCAGGAACTGAAAGCCAATCGCCCCCACACCCAGCAACACCGCGCTGGCAGTGGCCCGCCTGTCCTCCCGGCGAATGAAGGCGATCACCCCACAGGCAATGGCCACAAAGGCGAAGCTGACGGTCAGGACATCGATCCATGCATCAAGCGATCGCGTGCGAGGTTCAGGCGGCTCTTGACTGGCCGCGCCGGTTAATTGGGCCACCACGCGCGCCTTGATCTTCAGCGCTTGTTCGGCGACAACATCCTCGAGCGGGGGTGTTGGTTCCAGCGGGCCGAGCCAGAAATGCAACAGCGCCGAGCCCAGGGCAAGCAAACCGAAGACCACGCCGATCAGGCTGATGGTTCGTGTCTTGATGGTTGGATGCGTCATTCTCGTGCGGCCTCCCAGGCGAAATCACCCGTGCGTTACAAGCGACCCCAGTGTTCCTAAGTTAGCCGCCGCGGCGGGGACCATTCGGCCTCGCGCAGCGCCGCCAACGCCTTGCGAAAGACCTTATGCTGCATGAGTTGTGCGAGGTATTTCGCATCTTTGTCTCTCCCAAGCGCCACGCGAAGCGACGGCCACTGTAGCGGATTCTTCGCTATCTCGCCGGCTGTCGCGAAAGAGCGCCTTTTCACCGAGCATTCGCAGGCGCTTTACAACTATCGTCAGGCCATATGAACCATGCAAGAATCCAATCCATGCGCCTGTTTGTCGCCGCGCCACTCCCAGGATTTCTGATCGAGGATTTGCAGGTCTTGCGACGGTCCTTGCAGTCCGCGGGGCTCAAAGCGCGCTGGGTGCCGCCCGGCAACATGCATTTGACGCTGAAATTCCTGGGTGAGGTCGGCTCACAACAGCTTCCCAGCCTGGGTGATACCATCAGCGTGGCAGCGACCGGCATTCCTCCAATCACCCTGGTCGCCAAGGGGATCGGCGGTTTTCCGAATCTGCGCCAATGCCGCGTGCTTTGGGTCGGCCTGGATGGCGAGACCCAGCGATTGATCGACCTCCAGCGACGTCTAAGCGGGAAATTGCAATCCCTCGGGTTTCCGCGGGAGCGCCGGGCCTATCATCCGCATCTCACGCTGGCACGGACGCGATTACCGCTGGACGCGCGGCATTGGACCGCCCCATTCGCCGACTGGACATCGCAAACCATGACGATCGATCAGCTCGCGCTCTTTGCCAGCACGCTCAAGCCCACGGGGGCTGAGTACCGGTGCCTGCACCGCGCGACGCTGACCGGCCAAATCCACCCTTGAGGTTACCCAGGAGACTGACAAGATGCGCCTGTTCACTGCTCTCATGATCCTTGTTCTGGTTCCCGCCGCGAGCGGAGCACAGACGCAGGCCGACCTGAACCAGACCGCCTGTGGCAAGTTTGAACAAGCCGACCAGACACTCAATCGCGTCTACCAGCAAATCCGCCAGCGCTATCAGGGCGACAACGATTTTCTGGAGAAGCTCAAGCGCTCCCAGCGCGCCTGGATTGCCTTTCGCGATGCCGAGTTGGAGGCGCTATACCCTGATGAAAACAAACAAATCAGCTATGGCAGCATCTACCCGATGTGTGTTTGCGGCGAGAAGGCGCGACTGACCCAGAACCGCATCGAGCAGCTAAGACGCTGGTTGGAGGTTGAAGAAGGCGATGGCTGTGCTGGTAGCCGACGGCCTTGATGACACAATTAGTAGGCATCCAGGGCGGAGGAATCGGGTCACCCAGAGGCGGTAGCCGACGCAAATGCCTGGGCGATGTCATCAAATCACCGCGCAACGATCGTCCTGGCAACGCTTCTTCCAGCGGCGCTGGGCAAACCAGGCATAGCCGAGTTCCATCACGGGGATCAAGCGCAGCCCGCGCGCCAAGGCGGCCAGCAGAGACCAACCGGGGAGCGCCGACCAGAGCACGACAAAGGCTTCAGCGCCGGTGTGAATTTGTGAACCCTCAAGGACATGAAACCGCGCCATGGCGGACTCGCGGGTGATGCCGAGCGATTCGCACGCGCTTGGGTCGGCATCAATGTCGATCCAGTCCACTGGCCGACCGGGCCTGGGGCGTTGATAGTGGGCGATCTCGCGTCGGCAGAGCGGACAGCCGCCATCGTAGAGGACGCGCAATGGCGAGTTGGAATTCTGCATGGATGTGTCTTGGTTGGGCATTGGCGGAACGCCGCATCTGGTTTCAGCTTCACTTCAGGTTGGGCCAACCGGGCGCGCGCCCAAGGGGAATCGTTCGGGTCTGTCTTACGCTGACGTCGCATCGGCGAGTGGCTTGCGGGCCACTAAGTCGATCAATGCCGCCTGGCCGGCATGACCGGTGCCCTCCTGCAGTTCGCACTCGTACTCCTCAAGCCGCAGAATCTCAAGCTCGGCGAAGGCGTCGCGCAGGAGTTCTGGCGTGTAGAGCAGCTCGGCACAGGGCGGGCCGCCACTGTGAAAGGCCAGCTGCGCCGGAGTGAAGCCATGCAGCAGGAGCAGGCCACCCGGCGCCAGGGTGCGCTGCATCCCAGCGAAGATCGCGGCTCTGAGCGCGGGCTCGGCGAATTGAATGAAAACTGCCACCACAACATCATAGCGCGCGGGCGCCCATGGCCAGTCGCGCAGGTCGGCCTGATGGAAATCCACCGCGACCCCGCGGGCCGCCGCCAGCTTGCGCGCCTTGGTCAAGGCAACCCCAGAGCTGTCCATCGCGCTGACCTCGAGCCCAAGTTCAGCGATATAAACAGCATGGCGCCCTTCGCCATCAGCGACGACCAGCGCGCGCTGGCCGGGTCGAAGCCGATCAGTCTGCGCCGCCAGAAACTGACTCGGCTGAGTGCCGTAGAGATAGTCTTCTTGATCGAAGCGTTGGTCCCACATAGGTGATCTCCGCCAGAGAATTCTGGATGCGACTTTTTTAGATTCTTTACCGTCAATCCCACGGATTCATCATCCGGGGTGGCCGGGACCATGAGCGTTAGGAACACAATGGCATGAGCACTCAGCAACTTGCAGGCACAAGCCGTCCGGAGCGGGACGAGCAACCCGACCCACACTGGGGCGAACCCCATCCGCTGCATGACCCTTGGATACTCGCCAATTTCCAAGCACGCCCGACAGATGTGCTGATCACCACGGCGCCTAAGGCCGGCACTACCTGGATGCAACAGATTCTGCATCAACTGTGCACCGGTGGCGATGAGGCGTTCGAAGACATTGATGATGTGGTTCCCTGGCTGGAACGCCAGCGCCCGCCGCAGACATGGCGGCAGGTGCTGGAGGCGTTTGAAGCGCTTGCTACCCCGCGCTTGTTCAAGACCCATTGCACCTGGGAGCAGACCCCGGGTCGGGACATCGCACGTCTGATTCTGACAGTGCGCGATCCGCGCGACTGCTGCATCAGCTTTTACCACCATTTGATGGACATGACCGACAGCGCGCTCGCCTGTCACGGACTGGAAAGACCAGCGAGCCTGGATGCCCACGTCGATGCCTGGCTGGGGTTCGGCGCCTGGTTTCGCAACCTGGCAAGCTGGTGGCCGCAGCGCGAGCGCGACAACCTGCTGATGCTGCGCTACAGCGACCTCAAGGCCGACTTGCCCGCAGCGATCACCCGCATCGCCGACTTTCTTGGCTGGCCATTAACGCCGCAGACGTGCGAGCGGGCCGCGCATCTGTCCTCCTTCGCCTGGATGAAGGCGAACAGCCAGCGCTTCGCCGGGCGTAACGCCGACGGCAGCCCGATGTTTCGCCCTGGCGGCTTTATCCGCAAAGGCGAGACCGGCGATCACAAAACCCAACTGACACCCGATCAGGAGGCGCGCATTCTGCGCCGTTGCCGGCAGGAACTGCCCGCCGAGTGTCTGGCCTATTTGGGCCTTGGTTGATCTTTCGAAGCCGTCATCGCGGATCAGTGACCTCGGAATCGATCATCACCCCGAACATCTCGGCAAAGTCCTCGAGTACAGCGACGCGATTGATCACGATGAACATGAGCGGATCTCCTGTTGGCCTTCTTGCCGATGTGTCCGTGTCTTTGGCGAGTATGGACAGGGGGACTGGCCGCAATTCAGCCCAACCGGAAGGGAGCATAAGGCCATCAGGAAACGGCATCCCTCAGCGCGGCGCTTGCCTGAATGATAACGCTGCCAGCCGGAACCCCGATATCCTCGGCAATCACCGAGCACTTGGCCTGCAGCAGAAAGCAAATGGGCGCATGGACGCCGCTCAGCGTCTCGTAATTGGCTTGGCCCTTAGCGATGATCAGCCGAGCGCGGTTGAAGCGATCGCGGAAGTCTGGCGAGCACAGCCCCAGCGGCGCGCCCATGGCGTCGCAACCGGTGTCAATGATCTCCGCGACCTGGTCCAGGCCGGCGGCGACGGCTTCCTCGCGGGTGGCATCGTTTAGCACCGGGCCAGCCTTGACCGCATAGCGCACGGGCAGAGGCATGGTCTCGATCAGCACGCGATCGAAGACAGTCTCACCGGCGTTGTCGGCTAGATACAGCACTTCATCCACCCGTTCCAGCGCCTCGCGCAGCACGGGCAGGTCATCGATCAGGGGGTTGGCCTGAAGCACTCGCTCCAGTGTCGCTTCCAGGTCGAAGGTCTCGGCGACACCATGGTCGATGATATTGCCAGCAATGGCGATGCGCACCGCTGTCCGGAGAGTATCCTCAGCTGTCGCCACATGCGCCCGCAGCGCTGGGAGCAATGCCAGGGCCTGCGCGGTCGCCTCGCGTTTTACCTCCAGATAGGGGTCGGCAACGCGGGCGCGCTCGCGTACCAGCCGATGAATTCGCTCGCCCATCTCCGGCGGCGTCGCATCGCTGGCCAATTCGCGCAGGGCGGTCAGGGTATCTTCCAGGATCGCCCGCTGTAGTTCGGGCGAGGCGCCGGCGCGGCGGGAGGCGCTCAGGGCTTGGCGGAGAAAGCAGGGCCAGCAGTCGAGGTAGACGCGCATCTGAGCAGCCCCTAATGTTGGCGTTTCTGTTGCAGCAGTTGGTCGTGGTAGGAACCCTCGCGCAGCAACTTGGCGCCGCAATTGGGGCAATGATCGTCCTGGCAGGGGACACCGTTGCGATGCGCGCCGTGATAGTCACACTTCGGGCAGATGCAGGTGCCGCCGGCACCCATGTTGTGTGGCCGTTGCTGTGGCATGTTGGAACCTCCGTTCTGCTGTTATCCGATCAATCCAGTCGGGATTATCCGGGGTGTTGGGACTGGAGGCATTGATAAGTCGCGTTTCAGGGGTTTGTTCGCGCACGGGTATTGCGATATGGAGGAAAGTGCCGATCCTGGAGCAGGCCGGTGGTTCTTGGTCGTTCAGCACGACCTGAGACGCAAGCGGAGAATCATCAGCCGGCCGAGCACGAACCCACTAAGGTCAATCAGTTTGACGGCGCGATGGGCCAGTGCTATCTGCGGGGCCTTATGGGTGGAACCTCAGGCGCGTGGACTTCGGCGTAAAGGCAAGAGGCATCCTGCAATTAATCAATGCAAGCGGCTAGCAGCAAAGTGCTCCCTGAAGCTGTCTCTGGCCTCTGCGATCAACGGCTGCAGCAGATCCTCGGTCATTTCCATGACCTCAATGCCCAACTTGCGGCTCTCCACCATGAGCGCGACGACATTGAAGTCGCCGTCACGTTCGGTCTGAATCGGCGCTTCATTTAAATTGAAAGCCACCCAGGCTTCCATGACGCGGAACTGATTGGGATGGAGCATCGCTAACACCTCTCAATGATCAAGATTGCGCTGAGGCGCTTCGGCTTGGCATCAGGGTTTCGATCAAGTGAAACCCAGCGCTCGCCATGCCTTCACGCGCGGAGAATCGATGGACCTCCCGCCGCTGCATCCCTGAGTCGAGGTTGCGTTGGTCGCAGCCCTCGGCCAGTGCCAATGTGCGCAGCCATGATAGCAAGGCAGATGATCGATCCGCACGGATAGCACCCAGGTTAAACGGCCGCCGCCCACCGCGACTGGGTTTTCAAGATCGTACAAAATGGGATAAGCATCCAGTGCCACTGTGACTGACGCTTTATCAGGAGTCCCCAAACCGATGAACACCTGGGACGACGCCGATGCCTGCCCCAGGCCATCAAGGACATCTTGTTCCGCTCCGCCGAGCGCTGCCAGATTCCAGTCATCTGACCATAGGCATGGTGAACAAGCGTCCCTAGGCTGGAGAACAAGATTCCCTGAGCTGGTGAACAAGATTCTCTAGGGTGCAGAACCAGATTCCCCGGACTGGAGAACCAGGGTTCCTAGGCTGGTGAACAAGAAACCCTGGCCTGTTAGGGTAAAGACCCATGGTGCCCCAGTGTCGTTCCCTACAACGCTGAGTTCGAATTGTGCGATACGCGTACGCTCTCGGGTAGGGTAAACAGCCAGAAGCAGAAAAAAGAGTACAGCAAAAACAGCGGTTAAGCCTCGGAATCTCTCGTTCGGCTGCCTGCACCCTATGTGAAAACCGGTGCGGCTGAGCTAGGGCACTCAGCCACATGTGAACCTTGTGCACCCCCCCCGTCCCCTCGCGCGCGCGTCTGCTAGCAAGCAAGCAATAAAAATACTCACAGAGAATTTTGAATGCTGCTTGCTGATCGCTGACGCGCGCGAGAGCGTTTGCCGCATCCGGGCTGATGCGACCCGGACAGCCTGGACGACCAACCAGCCCCGGTTCCCCGTCCAGATCTTCCCTGGACAGGGCAAGCACGAATGCTCGGGTTTTTCCCGAGCTATCGGTGTCGCCGATCGGCGCCCAATCGCGCAGGCTATCCGGCATTCAACCCACTCGCCGGAGACCCGCCCGTATGCAACCCCTTTCGCTCCCCCATGGCGTCGACGACCCGCCCTCGCTGCTGCTGTGGCGGCTCGATGAACTCATCCCGCTGTTGCTCATGCTGGTCGTCGGCATGCTCAGCGACAGGTTGCTGATCTTCCTCGCCCTCGGACTGGGGCTGTCACGCCTGTACGGCCGCTTTCGCGACAGCCGCCCGGATGGCTTCGCGCTGCACTGGGGCTAATGGCACGGGCTGGTCCCGCTCAAGTCCCGACGCTGCCCCAATCCCTTCACGCGCCGCTTTCAGCCCTGAGGTCGCCCATGGATTTTCACACCCTCACGCGCACCTGGCGCGGCCTGAACGCCGAGAACCGCTTCCACCGCCTGGTCCTGGCGGTGTTGTTGCTCACCAACCTGCTGACCCTGCTCGCCCTGGTCCGCGCCGATCACACCGTGGTGCTGGTGCCGCCGATTCTGGAAGGCGAGGTCAATATCGCCCGCGACAGCGCTAGTCGCTCGGTCAAGGAAGCCTGGGCGGTGCATGTCGCCGGCCTGCTCGGCAATGTCAGTGCCGGTTCGGCGGACTTCATTCGCGAGGCGCTCGAACCCCTGCTGGCGCCTCCGCTGCGCCGGGAGATTCTCGCCGTCATTGGCGACCAGGTCGAAGCCATCAAGCGCGAGCGCGTGGCGATGTACTTCTCGCCCAATGCCCTGCGTTACGACCAGGCCAGCGACACCTTCTTCGTCACCGGCCGCCAAGTGAGCGCCGGTCCCGGCGCCGAGCCAGTGCGGCATCAGCGCACCTACGAAGTCCGCGTCGGCTTTCAGCACTACCGCCCGGTGATCCGCCATCTGGATGTCTACCCCGGCGGTCCGCGCACGACCGAGCAACCTTGAGGAATCCTGAATGCATGTTCAACCCCGCCGTCTTGCTGTTTCCATCCATGCTGTCCTGCTCGGATCGGGGCTTACCCTGATGAGCCTCGGCTGCCAGGCCAACGGTCCTTTCCTGCGCACCACTGCGGATGCAAATGCCGAGACAGCGTCCGCCAAGGACGCCCTACTGGCAATCGGCCCCCGCACCGTCACTGTCGCACCGGGCAACAATGTCATCCTGGAACTGGCCATTGATCATCTCAACCGCATTGTCACACCCTTCCGCCAGCCCTCGGTGAGAACCGTCTCGAGCGTCTCGACCGAAATCGATGGCAGTGTTCTCTATGTCGCTACGGCTGAGGAAACCCCAGCGACCCTGTACATCACCGATGCCGATGATGCTCAGACCACGGTTGCGCTGACGCTCGCGCCCCGTCGCGTGCCACCACGGGAGATTCGTCTGCTGGTGCCGGGATTGGAAAGCCGTCGCCAGGCAGCCGGTTCCTCATCTGGCGTGGCTCAGTCGGAAGCGACCCTGCCAGATATCCCGCTAATCGCCACCTGGCGCCAGCCGCAGCATTACATCAATGAGCTGACCCAGGGCTTTCGCACCCTGGCCTTGGGCGAGGTGCCGAGTGGCTACCGCAAAAGGGGAGGGCGGTCCGGCGAAGCCATTCACTGCGGGAGGGATGTCCGGGTGAGCCGAGTGACCGCCTACGACGGGCAGCCGTTGCGCTTTCTCACCGCCAAGGTGGGGGCGAAAGGCGATACGCCTGTGGTGTTGGATGAACGCCAGTGCCGGTTGCACAAGCAGGACGCCCTGGCCGCCGTCGCGCTTTGGCCAAGCGCGCCAGTCAATCCCGGGGCTGAGGCGACGCTGATCATCGCGATCGATGACAGCAGGGAAGGGCCGCCAGCCACTCCGAAGCGCGCGGGAGGTTTTCGCTGATGGCCGAATGGACAGACAACTGGGAGCGGCTCTCCCCGCGCCTGCGCCAATGGATCACCCTAGGGGCCGGCAGCGTGATTGTCGGGTCGCTGGCGCTGCTGATCGCCACCGCCCCGCAAGACGACCGCAGCAGCGAGGCGCAGCGTCGGCGCCTGGTCGACAATCTGCTGATGAAAGCCGGCATCGCGCCGAGGATCGGACGGCGCATACAGGGCGCCGACCATGGTCGAAATATTCGGCTTTAACAGCCCACTGCCGAGCGCGATCAACGCAAGTCCCGACCAGGAGAACGCTGGAATGCCCGGCACCGCCATGCACAGATGTCCGGCCATGATGACCATACCGCCATAGAGCGTCGTGCGGCGCGCGCCGAGCAAACGATCCGCCAGAAAACCGCCAACCACCGCCAGCAGATAGACTGACGCGCCATAGGTCGCAACCACCACGGCGGCGGTCGCCTCATGCAACCCCAGCCCGCTCTCGGCGAGGGTGGCGTAAAGGTAGTAGGCCAGAATGGCCCGCATGCCGTAGTAGGAAAAGCGCTCCCCCAACTCGACATTGAACAGCATCGCCAGTCCGCTCGGATGGCCAAAGAAGCGGCGGTTGTCGCCGGCGGCGAGGGAGCGTTCGGCCGGCGTGGGGGAGGGCGGTTGCAGGTCGGTCATGGAATCAGGCGTGCTCGGATCAAAAGGGTGCCATCCGCCAATCGTATGCTGACGGATCCATCCGGCGTGCAAGGCAGGTGCTAGACTAGCTCGCCTGATCAGCGACCTTCATCCGCAATCATGCTGCTGTCACTGCCAACAGCCATCATTCATCTGCTGACAGTTAGCGAATGGCTGACGGCCATTTTGCTTCTGCGTCGGTATGCCGTCGTGGCTGGTTTTCCGCGCCTGCGGATCTTTGCCCATGCCATGCTGCCGCACCTGGTGGCGGGCCTGTTGGTGCTGAGTTTCCATGCCAGCGGTGACCGCGTCCAGTGGCTGTTGGAAGGATCACGACTCATGACCTTCCTGGGCAGCCTCTCGCTCCTTTGCGTGACCCTGCTGATGCTGCGCATCCGGCGCATCCCGTCCGCTTGGTTCGCACTCGCGCTATTGGTCTTGGGACTGACCTGGGGCTTGAGCCGACTGTGGGTCGCGGATGGCCTGTCCGCTTTGCTCCCCGGTGCGAATCTGGCGTATCTCGGCTTTCTGGTGTTGCTCTTGGTGGTGCATCGCCAAAGCCCCAGCCTGTTCTCGCCTTGGAGCATCGCGGGATTCTGGTTTCTGCTGGTTTTCGTCGCCGGGGCGATTGTCGCCACCCGGGTGGCGACCCTTCAACTTGGCCTGCCGAGCCTCGCCCATGCCGATGCTTTGCATGGCGCAAGCGAAAGCCTGCTATCTGTCAGCAATTTTTTGATCGCTTTCGGCGCTTATCGGCGTTTGCGGTTGGCAAAACCTCAGTCCGCGATCAAGGCTGGACCGTCCGCGCTTGACGCATCAGCTCCGGTAATTGACCTGCCATCGAATCAGTCCACAATCCCATGACGCGCCCGTTTATTATTGTCCTGGCGGTTGCGATGCTGCTCGCGCCGACACTCTCCCGAGCCGGCGAGGCGCTGCCGCTGACTCTGCTGCACTTCAACGACTTTCACGGTCAGCTCGATCCGGTGGAAGATCAGGGAGGCACGTCGACCACGGGTCAGCACCTGGGCGGGACGCTAAAGACGTCTTCCGTGCGGTTCTCGACAGCCGGCTTTCGCATCCTGGCCGCCAAACCTCGAGATCTCTCCGACGCCATTCCCAACGCCAGTGACCCTGATCCTGCAGCCGCCGAATGGCCCGCGCATCGGCATCCTCGGCCTGGTCACCGAGGAAGCGAGTCAGGCTGGAATTCCTCTTCCTTTTATCGGTTTATTCAGTATGGTGCAGCAACTGATCTATCAATTCGTAACGCTTCTGGTCGTGCTCGACCCAGTCGGGATGCTGGCGGTTTTTGTTGCCGTTGTCTCCCCGCTCGAACCTCGTGAAAGGCGAAAGACAGCTGTACTCGCGATTTCCTATGCCTTTGGCGTGCTAGTCTTTTTTATTGCTGCTGGCGAGTTACTGTTGATCCAAATGGGGATCCCACTGTTGGCTTTCCAGATTGCCGGCGGCATCCTGCTTTTGCTCTATGGCAAAGAGATGACCCTGAGTACCCATGCACCAGGCGAAGGGACTAACGATAGTAGCAGCGGCTTGCATGCATTGGCCGTCTACCCCCTGGCGGTTCCAGCGATTGCCGGACCCGGTGCCATGCTGACCGTGGTGCTCCTCACTGATAACCGACAATTCAGTTTAAGCGAGCAGCTGGTGACGACCGGGGTTCTGGCATCAGTCCTCTTCGTGTTTCTGCTGATCCTGATGGCAGCAAACCCAATCATGCGCGCAATCGGTCCGGGCGGCGCCAATGTGTTGCGGCGGGTGATGGGAGTCCTTCTGACTGCGATCGCGGTGAAAATGTTGCTGACCGCGATCGCGCACTGGTTGAGCCTTCCGCCCCTGCAATAGATGACCAGCGCATCAGCAGCGGACTGTGCTGGGCAGATCATCATGATCAGTGCTTCTTCTTCGATGGCTTGGGGTCTGGAGATAACGTCCTCACCATCGCGCCCCAGAGCAATGGCCAGTATTGTGAGGGCGATTCTGTCAGTTCGCCGCAGTGCTCAATCACCGCCGCCATCGCCCCCGTCACCGCCGCCGTCGAACCAATCGCCGCCATCGCCGCCGAATCCGTCGCCAGCTCCCGGCCCCAAGCGGGAGACGAGCTTGACCAGCAGCACAAAGATGGCTATTCCGAACAGAATTGGACAAAAGGCGCCCCTGAGCCAATCACTGGAAAACAGATCCATGCAGTGAAAGGACCAGGCGGCGATGATAAGCCAGAGGATAACCGCCATAATTGCTTCCCGATGCCGACGAGACGCCCTCAGCGCCACTGTCGCGCGGACCATACCTGTTGAGGACAACCGTGAAAGTGATTCTTCTGGGTAATGCCGGTTCCGGCAAGAGCACCTTCTCCAGGAAACTACTCGCCCGCGAGCCGGCTGCTTGCCTGTCGCTCGATACCGTCGCCTTCGCGGGTGGCCCGACACGACGTCCGCTTGCGGACAGCATTGCCGCCGTGCGGCATTTTATCGCCGCACATGAGAGCTGGATCATCGAAGGCTGCTACGCCGATATTCTCGAGTCCATCCTGGCTGAATGCGAGGAACTGATTTTCCTTAACCCCGGTATCGAGGTCTGTGTCGCGCATTGTCGCGCACGCCCGTGGGAACCAGAGAAATTTCCCTCTCCAGAAGCGCAGAACGAGAACCTGGACAACCTGATCGACTGGGTTCGCGCCTATGAGACACGGGAGGATGAGTATGGACTCGCGCGGCATCGGCAGCTGTACAACAGCTTTCGCGGCAAGAAGCGCGAGTTGCAGGATCCTGCCGACTACGTCGGTGTTTAAGCGCCGCGTGCTTGAGCGCCTCCGCACGACGATTACTATCTGCGGAAAAGATCATTACCTATTTGTGGTTGGGCTAAGCACTGAGATCCCTATCCAGTAATTTACTTTTTGGCCTACCGCAGACTGACTGCGTGATCGCCGAGGGGCTTCTTCAGATAGGTGGTGGGGCGGTTAACGACCCAATGCTGTCAGTCAATGCAACGCCGGCAGCGTCCAGTTTGTCCGAAATCCGGACGCTAAAGCCGTGAATAGGTGGTACTGGTCTTCGGCGATGAGCCGCAACTGAGTTCGACCTGCCGGAATTCGTGTGTGCCCTCAAGCCGGTCGCTCGCAGCGACACAGAAACTCATAGGATGTCTTGGGCGAAGGGTGTGCTATACCGGATTCTATTATCTGACGAGAGGGGAAATGCTGTGTGAACAGCGTTGGTCTGAACGAGCGGAGCATCATTCAGGACATTCGCAACCAAGAGGCCGAAGAAATTGCCTTAACCAAACTCAGCCTAGTGGTCTTTCAACTATGTCGAAACACATCCAATGCGGGGCGCGGGATTCATGCTCGCGCGGATCACACCATGATGCTAAGCTCCGGCTATCCCCGCTTGGCTACATCGTATGAGATGACGATCATGGTATCCGTTGCTTCCACGCACCGCATGCGTGCGTTTTCTATTCCGCTACTCTCGTTGGTTTTCGCTGGGCTGCTGGGCGCTTGCTCGGGCGGTGAAGAGCCGCCGCCCCTGACAGGACCGCGCCCAGTCAAAACGCTGGTGGTCGCCGGAGCGGACGGGGAGGGGGCTGGTGTTCGTCAGTTCCCGGCACGCATTGATGCGATGAACAAGGCCGAGCTGGCGTTTCGGGTGCCGGGCACCATTGCCGAGTTGCCGGTCAAGGAGGGCGATCAGGTCGAGCCAGGACAGCTACTGGCAGCGCTCGATCCAACCGACTACGACATCACGCTCAAGGACGCGCAGGCGAGTTTCGAGCGCGCCCGCAAGGACTTTGAGCGCGCCACGGAGTTGGAGAAGGATGGCTTTATTTCCCGTACCGACTTCGACGCCAAGGAGGCGGAGTTCAAGAACGCTGAGGCCGGGCTCGCGCGGGCACAGCAGGATCTGGACTATACCAAGCTGACGGCATCCTTTGCCGGCACCGTAGCCGCGCGCTATGTGCAGCGTTTCGAGGAGGTGCAAGCCAAACAGCCGGTGCTGGCGCTGCATGACACGGGCGTGCTGGAGGTCAAAATCGATGTGCCGGAGACCGTCATTCTGGGTTTGCGCCCGTCGCAGACCGGCCGGATGGAGCCGGGGCGCGTGCCGGTGTTCGCCGAACTCGACAGTCGCCCCGGCGAACGCTTCGACCTGACCCTGAGTGAGATCGGCACGCGCGCCGATCCCCAGACCCAAACTTTCGAGGTCACCTTTACCATGCCGGCGCCCAAGGCCTTCCGGGTGTTGCCGGGCATGACTGCCACTGTCACCGCCGATTTGAGCGGCGTCGCGGCCGCCGCCCCAGTGCAGCTGTTGCCGGCGTCCGCCGTAACGGCGGATGAGGCGCTTGGGCCTTTTGTCTGGGTCGTCGATGAGACCAACATGACAGTACGGCGCAATCCGGTCCAGGTCGGGGCGCTGCGCGGTGGGTTGATCGAGATCGTGGGCGGACTCGAACCCGGCACTCGGGTCGTGGTGGCCGGCGTGGGTCAACTGGCCGAGGGGATGAAAGTGCGTCTGCTGCCCGAGCGCGAGGAAGCCGCGCCGCGCCCTGAAGAGGCGCCGACCCAATGAATATCGGCGAATATTCGGTTCGTAATCCGGTTGTCTCCTGGCTGTTGGTCATTATCCTGGTCGGCGGCGGCATTTGGGGCTTCCAGGGCATGGGTAAGCTGGAAGACCCGGCCTTTACCGTCAAGCTGGCCAAGGTGGTGACCTTTTATCCCGGCGCTTCGGCCCAGCAGGTCCAGGATGAGGTGACCTACCACATCGAAGAAGCCCTGCAACTGATGGAGCAGGTCAAGGGGATCAAGCGTTCCGTCTCCCGGCCCGGCTTTTCCGACATCACAGTCGAGTTTCAGGACAAGTACCGCGCGGCGGACTTTCCGAACATCTACGACGAACTGCGGCGCAAGATCGCCGACATGCAATACAAATTGCCACCCGGCGCCCAAGCGCCGGTGGTGATCGACAGCTTCGCCGATGTCTATGGCATCTATCTCAGTCTGAGTGGCGAGGGCTATAGCTGGCGCGATCTCTGGGATACGGCGGATTTCCTGAAAAAACAACTGGTACTTGTGCCCGGCGTGCGCAAGATCGTCATCGACGGCAAACAGTCGGAAGTTGCCTATCTGGAGATCTCCCGCGCGCGCCTCGGTGAGCTGGGCATCCCGCTTGATCGTATCGCACAGGTGCTCAAGTCCCAGAATGTTGTGGCCGATGCCGGCAATGTTCAGGTTGGCGATGAATATTTACGCATCTGGCCAACAGGTGAATCCAGCTCAGTGCAGTCCATCGCCGATGTGCTGGTCAGCTCGGACTCAAAAAAGCTTGTCCGCCTCGGCGACATTGCCGAGATCCAGCGGGCCTATGAGGCGGTGTCGGCAAAATATTATTACGCCGATGGCCACCCGGCGCTGATGCTGGGCATTTCCGCCCAGGCGGGCGCGAATGTGGTCGAGGTCGGAAGCCAGGTGGATCGGCGCCTGGCCGAGTTGCAGACGGAGATTCCCATCGGGATGGAGCTGCAAGCCGTTTACGATCAGCCGAAGGAAGTCGAGACTTCGGTGACCAGCTTCATTGTAAGTGTCGCCCAGGCCGTGGTGATCGTGCTGGTGGTGCTGCTGTTGTTCATGGGCGTGCGCGTTGGCTTCATCATCGGTGCCGCGCTGCTGATTACGGTCGCCGGCACCCTGTTCATCATGGCCATCTACGGCATTGAGTTGCAGCGCATTTCGCTTGGTGCCCTGGTCATCGCCCTGGGGATGCTGGTGGATAACGCCATCGTGGTTGCTGAGGGCATGCTGGTGCGCATGAACGCCGGCATGCAAGCGCCGGCAGCGGCGCGCGAAACGGTCGGCAAGACCATGTGGGCGTTGCTCGGCGGCACCCTGATCGGCATTCTGGCCTTTTCCGGCATTGGCTTCTCGCAGGACAGCACCGGCGAGTTCGCCGGCTCCATGTTCTATGTCATCCTGATCGCGCTCAGCCTGTCCTGGATTACCGCCATCAGCACCACGCCGCTGCTGTGCGCGCTCTTGCTCAAGCCCGGCGGTGGCGGCGACCAGGAGGATGCCTATGGCGCGCTGCCGTTTCGCGTCTATCGTGGTCTGCTGGCCGGGGTCCTGCGCTGGCGCTGGCTGACGCTGGGTGCCGTGATCGGGCTCTTTGTGCTGTCGCTCTGGGGCTTCGGCTTCGTCAAGCAGGCGTTTTTCCCGCCATCCAATACGCCGCTATTCTTCGTCGATCTGTGGGAGCCGGAAGGCACCGACATTCGCAAAACACGCGAGGATGCTTTGCGCGTGTCCGAGTTTCTGCGCGGGCTAGAGGGCGTCGAGCAGACGGCGACCGTCATTGGCGGGCCGCATCAGCGTTTTACCCTGGTCTATGACTCCAAAGATGCGAGTTCCGCTTATGCGCAGATCATCGTGCGTACCGACAGTCGCGAGCGGATCGACGCGGTCTGGAACCAGGTCAATACCTTTCTGCGTGATGAGCTTTACTGGACCGACCCGATCATCAAAAGCCTGATGATCGGCCCCGGGCGCGACAGCAAGATCGAAGCGCGCTTTCATGGACCCGATCCGACCGTGTTGCGCGAACTCGCCGCGCAGGCCAAGGCGATCATGCGCGCCGAGCCCGGCACCAAGGAAGTTCGCGACGACTGGCGCGAGCCGGTCAAGGTGATTCGGCCCGTCTTCAATGAGCAGGTCGGTCGCCAGCTTGGCATTAGCCGCGAGGATCTCGCCGGCGCATTGCAATATGCTTTCGATGGCGTGCAGGTCGGGGTCTATCGCGATGGCGAACGGCTGCTGCCGATTCTGATGCGCGCGCCGGAAAAAGAGCGTCTCGATGTCACCCTGATCCAGGACATCCAGGTCTGGAGTCCGATGCTGCAACGCTCGGTGCCGGTCTCCCAGGTGGTTGATCGCTTTGAAACAAAGTGGGAAAACCAGGTCATCGGCGGGCGTGATCGCACGCAAACTATCATCGCCTCCTGCAATCCAACCGGCGAGCTGGCCGGGCCTTTGTTCGAGGCGCTGCGCCCGCAGATTGATGCCATTGAGCTGCCGCCGGGCTACAGCCTGTCCTGGGGCGGCGAGTTCGAGGATCAAAGTCGGGCGCAGGCGTCGCTGTTCGGCGCGCTGCCGCCGTCTTTCTTGGCCATGGTGCTGGTCAGCATTCTGCTGTTCGGCAAGCTGCGCCAGCCGCTGATCATCTGGCTCACGGTGCCGCTGGCGATTGTCGGCATCACCGCCGGACTGCTGGGCACCAACGCGGCCTTTGACTTTATGTCCATGCTGGGCGCGCTCTCTCTGGTCGGCCTGCTGATCAAAAACGCCATCGTGCTGATCGAGGAAATCGACCAGCAAATCGAGACGGGCAAGCCGCCTGAGACAGCCATTCTGGACTCGGGCGTGAGTCGCATGCGCCCGGTGGTGCTGGCCGCAGCCACGACTATTCTGGGACTGATTCCGCTGCTGCCGGATGTCTTTTTCGTCAACATGGCCATCACCATGATGGCCGGTCTGGGCTTCGCAACCGTGTTGACCCTGCTGGTGGTTCCGACGCTGTACGCGATGCTGTTTCGCATTCCCTCACCAAAGGTGGCGGGGGCGGCCGGTAGCCACTCCGAATCCGTGGCAGAGCGTCCAGACCCTGGGTCCCATGTAGGCTAAACCACCAATCAGACGATACGGCGAGGTCATCTCATCATGGAATTCGCGGACGGCATCCTAGACATTAGCCCCTTTCTGGCCGTGACCTTGGGCATTATCGTGCTTTTTCTTGGCAAACGGTTGAACGAGACCTGGCGCCCGCTGCGGGAATTCAGCATTCCCGAACCCGTCACCGGCGGCTTGCTACTCTCGTTGCTGTTTGGGCTGCTGTACTGGGCCAGCGGTGTGGCGGTGGAGTTCGATCTGGCGGCACGCGATCTGCTGCTGGTGTACTTCTTTACCACCATTGGCATCAACGCCAGCCTGTCTGATCTTCGTGCCGGCGGGCGACCGCTGATCATTCTGCTGGCCATCACCATCATTTATATGGCGTTGCAGAACTTGACTGGCATTTCGGTCGCGGCTCTGTTCGGACTCCCCGCGCCCGTGGGATTGCTGGGCGGAACGGTCTCGCTGATCGGCGGTCATGGCACTGCCATCGCCTGGGCGCCGCGAATCGCCGAGGATTATGGCATTGCCAATGCGATGGAAATCGGCATCGCCTGCGCCACCTTCGGGCTGATTCTGGCGAGTCTGATGGGCGGGCCGATCGCCAAGTTTCTGATCCATCGCCACGCGCTGGAGCCAGCCGGGCATCCGGAGCAGGACGTTGGCGTCTCGTCGGAAGAACAGGCGCCGAGTTTGACCTATCTCGATTTTCTGGATGCCATCCTGGCGATTCATATCAGCATTATCGTCGGTCTGCTGCTGAACCGCTTGGTTGAGACCTGGGGTCTGCAATTGCCAACCTTTGTCACCTGCCTGTTCGCCGGAATCCTGCTGACCAATCTGGTGCCCAAAAACTTTCCGCGCATTAGCGGGCGCCGCTGGCCGACTCGCACCCCGGCGATCGCTCTGATTGCCGATATTTCGCTGGGCACCTTTCTTGCGATGTCGCTGATGAGCATGCAGCTCTGGACGCTGGTGGAACTCGCCGGCCCCATCATCGCCATACTGACCGCGCAGTTCGTGCTCGCGGTGCTGGTCAACATTTTTATCGTCTTCCGCGTCATGGGGCGCAACTACGACGCCGCCGTGATCTGCTCCGGTTTCGGCGGTATCTCGCTCGGCTCCACGCCGACCGCCATGGCCAACATGGCCGCAGTGACCCAGCGTTACGGCGCTTCGCATCTGGCTTTCATCATCGTGCCGCTGGTGTGCGCCTTTTTCATTGACCTGATCAATGCGCTGCTGATCCCGTTTTCCCTGGGGGCTTTTTGAGCACAGGCACCTCGGGTGGCAACCCATTTCAACCCCTATGAGCGAGTACCAATACTTCGAATTCCAAACAATCGATCGCCCCTTGACCGCCGATGAGATGACGGAACTGCGGCGCTGGTCGTCGCGCGCCGAGATCACGCCCACCCGTTTCTGGAACGAGTATCAGTGGGGCGATTTCAAGGGCAGCCCGAGGCGTTGGGTGGAGCAGTATTTCGACGCCTTCCTCCATGTAGCGAACTGGGGCACGCACTGGCTGATGCTGCGCTTGCCCGTTGAGTGCATGAGCCTGACGGATGTGAACGACTATTTGCTCGAAGATGGCATGGAGGGCTGGCAGACAGCCGAGCATCTCGTGCTCTCTTTCAGATCCGAGACGGAAGAACCGGATTGGGAGGAGGGTAGTGCTTGGCTCTCATCCTTGATTGGTGTGCGCTCCGGGCTGATGCGAGGTGAACGTCGCAGCCTCTATCTCGGCTGGCTGGCGCAGCTCTGGGCCGAGCAACTGGATGACGCCTCTACCGAGCCGCCTGTTCCGCCGGGACTGGGCGAGCTGGATGCCACGCATCGCGCCTTGGCGGAGTTTCTGCGTATCCCCGACGATCTGATCGTTGCCGCCGCAGAGTCCAGTGCTCCGCTTCAATTGCGCGAGATAGGCTCGGCCGAGATCGCGGGCTGGGTGGCCGAACGCTCGGACGCCGAGAAAGATGCCTTGCTGACCGAGCTCATCCTCGACGACTCAGCGCACCGCCTCGCGAGGTTGCGACAGCGGATCGACCGGGAGTTGAATCCGGTCGATGCTGGAGAAGCGTCGAATGTACCCCGGACAGTCGCTGAGCTGCTCGATCGCGCCGAAACGCTCACACGCGAGCGTCAGGCACGCGAAGCGGCCGCACAGGCCGCCGAGCAGGCTCGCCGTGCGACCGAGGCCGCCGCAGCCCGCAAGCGCCATCTGCATTCACTGCGCGGTCACGAAGAAGCGCTGTGGCGCAAAGTCGATGACCTAATCGGCCACCGTCAGGCATGGGCCTACAAGGAAGCGGTCGATCATCTTAAGGATCTGCGCGATCTCGCGACCGCCGATGGCTCGCTCGACGCCTTGACCGCTCGCATTCAGCGGCTGCGGGAAAAGCATGCTCGAAAATCGACGCTTATTAGCCGGTTTGACGAAGCCGGATTGGGTTGCGTTGATCGACGCGGCGCATGAGTTCCAAGCAGGGAGTTTATGTTGACGGAATCCGTCAGGTAAAGACGAAGGCGGCGAGGATGGACAGGTTTTCGTACATTGTTTCAGTGAGAGAGGGCGTGATGGCTAGTGTCCAGGGTCACCGTCCACCGGAAACTCCCAGGTGACCCGACTGGTCTTGATCAGTTCCCGGCCCGGCTCGCCCAACTGTTTGCCGTAACGAATCAACTGGATCAGGTCGGAGCTGACCTGCGGATTGGTGGTGAAGTAGGAGTGGCCGAACAGGTCCGTGCGCTTGCCGTCGTAGGTGATAAGGTCGATGCGCCCGACCGCTTCGAAATAACGTTGGGCCTTGTCCGGGATGTCCTCCGGGCGCAGCTGCCCAACCCGGTTACGGCTGCGGAACAGGATACGAGAGACCAGCAGGGCACGATCCTCGGGCGAGGCGTAGATGGTCAAGCGGCCTTGGAGAACGCGCGGCAGTCGCCCCTCCGGCCAGACCGTCGTCAGCTCCGGGTCGGAGAGAAAGCTGGTGATCTGCTGACCGGCGATGTCCACGTCGATGTCTGGTGACAGCAGGACCAGATTGTCGATCTTGTATTGGTCTCTTGGCTCTTTGCCGGCGGCGATGGCCTCCAGCGCCAACTCTTGGACCGCCCGCAGCGTCAAGGCCGTGCCCCGGCTGTGCGCGAGCAGCTGCAGGCGCTCGACGCCGGGGGTATTCGCGAGTATGCGGATGGTCTTCTTGAGATGCGCGACCGCGTAGTCGGCGGACTCGGTGGTGGCGGTGTAGGAAGTCAGGAAATTGCCGGTGCTCGACGCCGGCCAGGTGAAGAAGGCGCAGACCTGCTCGCGGCCGAGGAAGTGACACAGCTCTGCGGCGGTGAAGGCGGCGGTGGCAAAGGTCTCATTGAATCCGTGAACGTAGAGCAAGACCTCCTTCTTTGGGGCCTGCCCGAGGCGCCGCTCGACCTCTTGCTCCAGCTCGGCCTTGGCCTCGAAGTGGCGCGCAAGTTCGGCACGGTCGCGGACCACCCTGCCATCGTCCTCCCGATAGATCCGGTAGGGCTCTTCGGGAAACACGCCCAATTGCCGCACCTGGCTCAGCTCAAGATTGACTTCTCGGGTACGCTCGGCAAGCTGGCTCTGCTCGCGCAAGGTGTTCCAGTCCAGCGCCGGCGTGATGCGCACCTGGGCAGAGCCAAAGGCGATGTGCCGGGCACGTTCTTGGCCATAAAGCAACGGCCCCGCGCCCTTGGCGTGCGCCTCAAGCTCCTCGGGCGTCGGCGGGGCGCGGTCGGTGATGAACAGCAGATCCAGGTCCGGGGTCTGTCGGGACTGCGCGATCCGATCGAACACCGGTTGCCCGCCTGGAAATTGGTAGAGGGTCGGCGTCGGCATAAGTTGACGCGCGCTGGTGGCACAGCCGCCGACCAGGAGGACGGCAAGCGCCGTGACGACGGTCTTGGCGAGCTGCTTCGATATCGGTCCTCGTACCTGCGCTTCAATGCAAGCGTCATCGTTGGTACCGCCCGAGCGAGCCCTGAGGAAAACGTCGAAAAATGCCGTGATGAGAGAGTTCATGTCAGTCGGCCTTCAGTAAAGATAGCGCTGCGCCGCTGTGACAAAATCCTCGCGCGGCGGCAGCTCCGTCGGGGCGATTGCAATGGGTAGCATGACGGCGGTGCGGCCCTGGGCATTGCGCAGCTCCTGCAAGACGATCCGGCGAGCAGATGGGTCCCGTGCATCGCGTTGGATGTTCATCGGATCCAGATAGAGGGTGATCTCGTCCGTTAGCAGCTGACCGTCGGCTTCACCAAGGAATTCAGCCACGATATCTAGATGCGCTCGCAGGACGCCAGCGTCCGAGCCGATGCTACCCAACTGAGCTGTAATGGCGTCCAACTCGGTCATCAGTGTGGCGGGATCAGGGTGCTCGCCCTCTTGCGCATCGAAGCCCCAGCCGCCGCGTTCAAGCGTCGTCAGCTTGCGACGCAGCAGATCGCGCTGGCGCGTGAGGTCAGCGCGCTCCACGCGCGCCTCGGCGATTCGACTCAGCGCCAGGCTGAGCAGATGGTCGAAGGCGCGACGCATGAGCTGGCGGCGCATGTCCGCTTCGCTAGTGTTGGGGTCGACTATCCGGTGTTCGTTGAAATTGACGACGGTCTGCTGCACATCGTGCCGAACCTGGTCGCCGACCAAATCCATGCCGAGGGTGCGCTTCTCCATTCGCTCCGCCAAGAGCAGCGCCGTTACGCGGGGAACCGCACCCCCGCCTAGGCCCGACAGAAATGCTGCCAGCTTCGGGTCCCTGCTGAAGATGTTCAGCATCTCCGGAGCAGAGGAAAACAATGCCGCCAGGCGCGGTTCGGCGCTATAGCTGTTGCGAGTCGCCGCCACCGGCGCCGGTATCCCCTCCACCAACGCAACCACGTGGTCGATGGCCCGGATGACGGGCTTGCGCAGGCGCTTGGCATAGCCCGGCAGCAACCGCAGCCGCGAATCGGTGCCGTCTACGGCACGCTCCGTCGCCATTTTAATCAGTGACTCGGGATAGGCCCCGATCTTCTCTCCACCGCCGAAAATCGACTGAAACAGTTTCACACTGACTGCTCGTTCTCGAGCGCCTTGCGGGTAATCCCCTGGTAGAGATCCACGGCGCGCGTATAGAGCGACTGGAGATCCGGTCGCTTGTCCATGAAACCCTTGATCTGCTCGGCGTCCCGCATCACCTCGTTGAGATGCGCAAGATCGGTATCGTCGAGTCGCTCGCCGCGCTCGACCTTAGCCTTGATGTCGAGCGCCCGCGGCAGCCGGAACTGCTCGAACCGCTCAAGAATGGTAACGATCACGCCGTCTTGATGGGAAATCTCGGTCATATTGTGCTCCGGGTTATTTTTGAATCCTGTGCGTGTGTTGGCGGAACGACGCCTGCATCATCGCGGATGTTGGCCGCTTGGGTCTGGCAGTATCCCGAACCCCGCCTGTTTCTGGGGGAAATACGCAGCCAAGACGCAGAGCGCCGCGATGGCGTAGATCGCCGCCATGCCGATTTCGCCCAAGCGATCGGCGAAGTTGGCGCCGCCTGCGTCGCTGAAGGGGATGATCGATTCGCCGTAGAGGATCATCACCACGCTCAGCGCAAATCCGGCCAGCGGCGCCCATGGCGCATCGGACGTAATCATGCGGGCGAGGACCAGCCCGACGGCCAGTGTCATCGTCGCTACGAACGGAAAGTGCGGTGCCATGACGGTGAGCTGGTACATGACCAAGGTTAGCAGACCCGCCGCGACATTGGCCGCGAGAATGCCCTTGGTGACCGTGAGGCCGCGAGCAAGGTTGGCGCTGAAGGCATAGATGGCGATGTAAATGGGTGTGTGGACGTTGGTCCAGCCGAAGCTGAAGTAGGCGACCGCGTAGGAGCCGGTGATTGCTGTCAGAATCCAGGCACGCCGGGTTACCTCGGCAGCCGGCAAGACCGGCTTCGGAGCCGGCGCCGGCTCGGTCGGCAGTGGCGGAATCAGGGCGAAGAGGAGCAGCGTCACCGCCAACGAGATGCCGATGTTGCCGACGAACGAGCCGGCGACATCCCGCGTGATCTCCACCGTGGTGTTCGCGACCATCGGCACCAGCATCAGCCCGACCAGCAGCAGGATCATCACCAGGGACGAGCCACCGCGCAGACCGGAGCGGAAGGTCCAGAACAACGCGGGGAAGAGCGCGATCAGAAAGAGCGCTGGGTAGGCTTGCGACACGCCTCCCGCCACCAGGCACAGGGCCATGATCAGGAACGTCACCAGGAGGATGCCGACCGCCGCGCGCGGGGTCGGCGCCCTCGGCGCTTGCAACAAGGGCGCGGTGAAGATGGGCGCCAGATAGGCCAGCGTCCAGTCGTAGGCGAGCGCGATGACGAAGGTGAGGGTCATGCCGAGGCCGAGCCGGAGCGCGCGGCGATCCCAGGTGCGCCGCGCGCTGGCCTGGTCGTCCGCCGGCTCAGGGAGCCTGAACTCAGTCGGCGGCTCAGTAGGCATAGGAGAGCCAGCCCTAACAGCATCAGGATCAGACGCAGGAACACAAAGACGTGCCGAACGAAGCGAGCGATCACATAAAAATTGTTTACGAACAGCAATAGATCGCGCATCTTGTTGATTGTAACTGTCGTTTCTGAGGTTCGTGCGAACCCGGCCTATTAGCCGACGCTATCGCGTCTGCTTGGACGCATAGTCTTCAAAGATGATCTTCTCGGGATCCAGAGGACGTCACCAATGCCTGCCGACGCTGGAATGCCACTTTATCACGGTATCTGCAGCAAAAATTGACATATCAAGACATCGGATAGACTTTTCTTGAGAGGCCCGCCTATGATGGCAAACACGATCCAATAGTTGACACCCGGTCCCCATGACCCGACGACCAACAGAACCCACCCATGCGGAGACTGAGCTTCGTATCGGCGCCACCATGGCACTTCCAGCGGTGCTCCGGAGCCTGGGTGCAAACCCGGAGGAGGTGCTGGCCGAGGCGGGGTTCGACCTCGGCCTGTTCGACAACCCTGATAATCGGATTTCCTACGCGGCGCGTAGCCGTCTGTTGGCGCACTGTGTTGACAGCACCGACTGCCAGCATCTGGGGCTGCTGGTCGGCCAGCAGGCCGGTCTGCATTCCCTGGGGTTGATGGGCCTGCTGGTGAAATACTCGCCAGACGTGGGGACGGCCTTACGCAGCCTCGTGCGGTTTTTGCATCTGCACGTCCGCGGCGCCGTGGTGAACCTGGAGGTGGACGGCGACCTGGCGATTCTGAGTTACGAGATCTATGAACCTGGCGCAGTGGCCACCGATCAGATCGGGGATGGTGCAGTGGCCGCCATGGTCAACATCTTGCGCACGCTGTGCGGCCCGGCATGGAAGCCATCAGAAGTCCGCTTTGCTCACCGCGAGCCCGACGGTATCCGGCCGTTCCGCAGTTTCTTCGGGGCTCCGTTGTTCTTCGACACTGCGCGGAACGCGGTGGTGTTCCCGGCCCGATGGTTGACTCAGCGTTTGTCTGGAACCGATCCCGACCTGCTTCGTTTGCCGCAGAAGCAGATCGAAGCGCTCGAGGTCAGATACGGCGACGACTTGCCTGGGCAGGTGCGGCGCGTGTTGCGGACGTCACTGCTGATGGATCAGGCTAGATCGAACCAGGTCGCGAAGCTCTTCTCGATACACAGCCGCACGCTCAGCCGTCGCTTGAATGCTCGCGGCACGAGCTTTCAGGAACTCCTGGACGAGGGCCGCTTCGAGATCGCGCGGCAGATGCTCGAAAACACCCGGATGGCGGTTCACCAGATCGCCGAGACACTTGACTACGCCGACGCGAGTGCCTTCACGCGCGCATTCCGGCGCTGGAGCGGTATTACGCCTGGCCAATGGCGCAAGAATCACAAGGTTGCGAGATCGTGCAGGACTTAGTGTAATGGAGCGCATGTGGGAAAATGCGATTCAGGAAAGGTCCGAACGCTTGGTAACAAAATCGAGGTTCGCTTAACGGCGTTTAGCGGTCGCTAGCGGCGAACGGGTGAGTGTCCGCAGTTGGCCGACTGCTGCCATCCGGCGGGCCTCGCTGCTCGCGCAACAATGAATTCGGTAGCAAATGTTGCGGCGGAATCCTGCGGTGTCAGTGCGGATTTTTCTGAGCATCGGCGGCGGGAAAACCTAAAGTAAGACGCGTAATCCAAGCCGACCTCCTTTGCTGGCTGTGTTAAAGAACGACGCCGTCGGGGACGCCATTTGCCAGGGAACATCCGCTTCCTCCATGAGCAACCAAGAATCGCCCGAATTTCACCGAGCTTTCACTGTCGCTTCAGAACCCTGCATCCGGGCAAGCTGTGTCTCCACAGCAACCCGACTGATGCAGGTTACCCATGCGCCTTTCACTTCGTTCCAGTCTTCCCTTTCTCTTGGCCCTGACCGGGCCGGCGGCGCTCGCCGCGCTTCCACTACCGCCTGATCTCGCCGATCTGTCAGCCCCGCTGGAGGCCTCAATCCAGCTGCCCGGCAGCGGTGTGCAGATGCTGCAACTGCAAGACCGGGTCGCCTTTCTGAGCGGCAACGGTCGCTATGCCTTCACCGGCGATGCCTGGGATCTGTGGCATGGCGAACAGCTGACATCCGTCCGCCAGGCGCAGGCGCTGGCCAGCCGGGTCGATCTCAATCGACTCGGGCTCAATCCCACGGATCTGGGTGCCATACCATTACCCATAAGTCCTGCGGCCATGGTTAAGACGCGGTCCAAGTGGCTGTTTCATCATCGCCCACCACGGCGGCACACCCAACGGGCCAGCTTGGTTACCCTCTGACCGGGAAGTAAGGACAGACTTATGGGTAATGGCATGATCTGGGTGCCATCAGCCTCGGCTCCCTGGATACCGACACGCAACCCACCTGGGTCTTTATCGATCCGCTGTGCTCGGCCTGCCAGGAACTGCTCGATCGTCTCGCGCAAACCGGGACCCCGGCGCACGTCATTCCACTCCCACTCGGCGGCGCTGAATCGGCCCAGGCCGCGCGTCGTCTGCGCTGCGCGCCATCAACCCACGCCGCCCGATCGGCGTTGCGGGATCACTCCTGGTCCGACCTGCCCGCAGCGACGCCCGACTGCGAGACCCAACCCCTGTCCCCGTCCTGATCAGCACAGCGCTTTCAGGCTGCATCACGGCATTGCCGCGCCCCTCTGAAGAAGCCACCTCGGTAATCGTGGCAGGGGAGGGCGTTGTGCGCGAGAGACCTGCGGTCACTCCCAGCGGTGACCCATCGCCGAGCAAGTCAGCGCAGATGCCAGCGTCCGCCAAACAGCGCCCGCGAACCCCCGTCGCCGAATCCAACCCCACCCGCGAGCCTGCGCAAGTGATTCGCATCTGGATCGCCCCCTGGGAAGACAGCGCCGGCAATCTCCATGGCGCAAGCCACGTCTTCACCGAGGTTGTTCGCCGTCGCTGGAGTCTCGCCTCGGCCACCGACACGCCAGCAACCACCGTGCTGACACCCCTGCAAATCCAACCGCGCCAGGTTTCGACTTCCGAATCCGAGCGCAAACCCTGACCCAACCCAAGAAGGAGTTACCCATGACCACTGTCTCTACCCAAACGCAGTACCCAACCAACCCCCTGTATTCAAGCCCACTGCTGCACGCCGCCCTGATCGGTACGCCGCTGCTGGTGCTCTTGTTTCCCGACACCGCGCTGGCCGGCTCCGGCGGCACCGAGTTCCAGGCCACCTACGACATGCTGATCGGCTGGATGACCGGTCGGCTCGGCCGGATCGCCGCCATGCTGCCCAATGCGGCCGAGATCGCTCATACCAACGAGCATCGCGCCGAGACCGAGCAGATGCTCAGCATCGCCGGGCTGCGTCCGCAACCACTCACCGCTGAGCACTATGTCCGGCTGCTGGGTACCCTGCTCAACTGGGGCGAGGAAGCCTCCTGGCGCCATCGCATCGCCCCGGAATGCGATCCGACCCGGATTCTGCGCGAGCAATTGCTCGACTACGACCATGCCCTGGAGGTCGATGCCGATGGGTTGACGCTCGGGGACACTCGGTTACAGGTGCTCTCCTGCAAGCGCTACCCGGACCAGGTTCACTTTGGCCTGGCCGCCGCTGAACGCCTGACCCGCGCCGGCGCTACCTCGGTGCTGGCGCTCAACTTCGCCAACGGGATTCATCCCGGCGGCGGCTTCCTGCACGGTGCCCGCGCGCAGGAAGAAGTCCTGTGCCGCTCCAGTGCGCTCTATGCCACCCTGGAGGGCGATCCGATGTACGCCGCCCATCAGCAACGCCCGTTGCCCGACTCCACCGACTGGGCCATCTACTCCCCGCTGGTGCCGGTGTTCCGCCGCGATGACGGCACGCCCTTGGATGCGCCCTGGCTGTTGTCTTTTCTGACCTGCGCCGCACCCTATGCACCGCGGGTCGGCCAGCCGCGCTCGGGCGATCTGTTGCACCAACGCATCCATCGGGTGCTGGCCATCGCCCATGCCATGGGCCATGACGCCCTGGTGCTCGGTGCCTGGGGTTGCGGTGCCTTCGGCAATGATCCGCGCCGCACCGCTGAGTCCTTCCGCACCCATCTGGAGCAGACCTTTCCGCGCGCGTTTGATGACGTCGTTTTCGCCATCACCGACTGGTCGCCTGAACGCGCCACCCTGGAGCCCTTTCGCGAGGTCTTCGGTCAGCCGGCCTGAGGCACCCTCGCGGCCCGGCTCATGGTGGGTGCACCAAGATGGCTCGCCTCACTTCGACGCGGAAACTCAGGTTTTCCCCAGCAACAGTCGGCAAGTACCCAAGAGCCTTTTGAAAATTCTCCTTATCCACCATGCCTGTGGATAACCCTGTGGGTAAGGCTGTGAGATGGCTTCTAAACCCTTGTCCCGGCGCGCGTCGTTTCCGATTGGTCAGAATTGTTTCAGTCTGTAAGTCACTGTTTTAGTTTTTTCTTGCTGCCCATTCCAATAAAGTGCAAGGGTTAAAACCCGAAATGGGGCGCGGAGCGTGTGTATCTTTGGGCCTGTTTATAAGCTGCGGTCCGGTTGTCAAGTCCTCATGTGCAATTCGGGGCGATCGGTTTGCAAAACTGTGATCTGAGCTCAGGAACATTGGCACGGGCGTCATCGCGCAAGGGCTCGCGCGGAAATATCCCAATCCTTGCTATTAAGGGTTGGAATCAGTCCGTCCAACCGTCGTGGAGATAAGCGGACCTGTCGGCACCAAACATTCCGGTGCATCGAAGCGCGGCTGGCCAACCGACCGGGTGACGGGATAGCCGATCATCTCCTCCCCTGGAAAGGGTTGCAGCAACCCCGTCAGTTGCGTCTTGCTCTGATTGTCAGGGTTTAACCATTCAGCCCAGTGCGCGCGATCAATGATCACCGGCATGCGGTCATGGACGGCGGCGATGGTGGCATTGGCCTGGGTGACAATGATGGTTGCGCTCTCAACACGCTCACCCGAACTTGGATCAGTCCACTGTTCCCACAAGCCCGCAAAGATCATCGGCTGCTCATCCCGGCGCCGAAAGGCAAAGGGCTGCTTGCCGTTGGGCGTGGTCTGCCATTCATAGAAGGCATCGGCCGGGATCAAGCAGCGCCGATGTTTGAATGCCGCACGAAAGGACGGCTTCTCCGCCACCGTCTCCGCGCGGGCGTTGAAGGTCTTATAGCCGAGCTTGCGATCCTTGGCCCAACTCGGCAGCAGACCCCAATGCAAGAAGGCGAGTTCGCGCTGACCGTCCGCTTGGGTGCGGCAGGCGAGAATCCGGCTACCGGGCGCGAGGTTGTAACGCGCCGGCGGCATTTCGGCCGGCGGTTGCGCCTCCAGCCAGTCCGCCGTCGCCTGCACATCGAAGCATTGCGCAAAACGTCCGCACATCGGCCTGTCCTCAACGCGCCTCGCTCGCTGCAACCAACCGCTGCCGCAACCGCGTCAGCCGCTGCCCGCCGGTCTGTCTGACCGCCATGCCCAACGCCTTCGGCTGCGCAATCAGCACCACCAGCCGCTTGCCACGCGTTACTCCGGTATAGAGCAGATTGCGCTGCAACAGCATGTAATGCTGGGTCGCCAGGGGAATGACCACCGCCGGATACTCCGAGCCCTGCGCCTTATGCACACTGGTGGCATAGGCCAGCGCCAGCTCATCGAGCTCCCCGAACTCGTAAATCACCTGGCGCTCATCGAAGGCGATGCGCACCTCGCTTTCCTCGGTGTCGATGGCCAGAATTCGGCCGATGTCCCCGTTGAAGACCTCCTTGTCATAGTTATTGACGTTCTGGATCACCTTATCGCCTGGGGCGAAGATCCAGCCGAAGCGCTCGATGCGCGGCTGGCTGCCGGGGTTGAGGCGCTGCTGCAGCAGCACGTTCAGCGCCCGCGCACCCAGTCCGCCACGGTTCATGGGGGTGAGTACCTGGACATCGCGAATCGGGTCCAGCCCGAAGCGCGCGGGAATGCGCTCGCAGAGGGTTTTCACCAGCCGCTCCTGGATCTGCTCAGGGGTTTCGCTGCGAATCACATACCAGTCGCTGTCGCTCGGCGGTGGGTTGGGGACCTGGGGAACCAGCCCCGCATTGATGCGGTGGGCATTGACGATAATCCGCGAGGTCTGCGCCTGGCGGAAGATCTCTGTCAAGCGCACCGTCGGCAAAACCCCGGAGCCAATGGCATCGGCCAGGACCGCGCCTGGCCCGACCGAGGGCAACTGGTCAACATCTCCGACCAAGAGTACTGCGGCCGAGGAGGGTACGGCGCTGAGCAGCTTGTGCATTAGACTGACATCGACCATGGAGGTCTCATCGCAGACCAGCAGATCGGTGTCCAGCGGATTGTCCGCATTGTGCTTGAAGTCCAGCGTCTTGGGATCGAACTCCAGCACGCGGTGAATCGTTTTGGCCTCCTGGCCGGTGGATTCCGACAGCCGTTTGGCCGCGCGTCCGGTCGGCGCGCACAGGGTGGCCTTCACGCCTTTGGCGCGCAGAATTCGCAAGATCGAATTGACCACTGTGGTTTTGCCGACCCCGGGACCACCGGTCAGCAGGGCGCATTTTCCGGTAACCGCCTGGCTGACGGCCTGTTTCTGCGAGTCGGCCAAGCGCAGTCCGGTCTGGGCTTCGACCCAGGGCAAGGCGCGGGCGATATCGATCATCCCCCAGGGTGGCGAGCCCGCGCGCAGGCGGATCAAGGACTCGGCCACCCCGGCTTCGGCGCGGTGCAGCGCGGGCAGAAAGAGGAGCGCTCGCTCCTCGACGGTTTCCGCGACCAACTGCCCGGCGGACAGTTCCAAGTCGATGGCCTCTTCGATACCGGCGGCCTCGATCCCGAGCAGCTTAACCGCTTGCTCGGACAGCGCCTCGCGCCAGGCGGCGCAATGGCCATCGCTGGCGATTTCCTGCAGGACATGGCGCACGCCGGCGCGGGCGCGCAAGGGCGAGTCGCGGGGGATCCCCAGCCGTTCGGCGAGTTGATCGGCGGTTTTGAAGCCAATGCCGCGAATATCCAACGCCAGCCGATAAGGATTGCCGCGCACCCGCTCAATGGCCGCTTCGCTGTTCAGTGACAATTAACTTGGCCGGTCGATGACAACTATCTTGGCCGCTTCCCAAAGCTAAGGTAGCCGACATTTTCGCAACCCAAAGGCGGGCGAATGTCGGGCAAACGACTCACAGCAGAGCAGGTCAGGTTATACATGAGCAGCAGAACGCAAGGTCGCACACAGGTTCAGGCGAGTGCCAAAGTTGGCATTTCCGAGCGCAGCGGACGTCGCATTGATGGCGCCGGGACGCGCGTCACAGAGCCCAAGGAGCGGCACTGGCGAACCCGCAAGGACCCATTTGCCGAGGTATGGGACAGCGACATTGTGCCGCTGCTGGAGCAGCAGCCGCGTCTGGACGCCACCACCCTGTTTGAGGATCTCCAGGAGCGGTATCCACAGCGGTTTGGCAATGGCAAAAAGCGCACCTTTCAGCGCCGAGTCAAAGCTTGGAAAGCGCTGCACGGCCCGGACAAGGAAGTCATGTTCCGCCAAGTGCAGGAACCGGGTCGGCAGGGCTTCTCTGACTTCACCGAACTCAAGGACATCACCGTCACCATTGCCGGGGAGGTGCTCGCGCACCGTCTCTACCACTTCCGCCTGCCTTTCAGTGGTTGGAGCCACGTCAGCGTCGTATTGGGCGGGGAATCGTTCAGCGCCCTGGCCGAAGGATTACAAGCGGCCCTCTGGCGTCTGGGCGGAGCGCCCTTGGAGCACCGCACCGACAGCTTATCGGCCGCGTTCAAGAACCTCTCGCAGGACGCACGCGCCGACCTCACTGAGCGCTACGACGCCTTGTGCCGGCACTACGGCATGACGGCCACGCGCAACAACCGCGGTGTCAGTCACGAGAACGGCGCTGTGGAATCGCCCCACGGGCACCTCAAGCGGCGCATGGCCCAAGCCTTGTTGCTGCGCGCATCGAGCGACTTCCCCACCCTGGAGGACTATCGCCAGTGGCTCGACGCGCTGGTGGGTCGTTTCAACCGGCGGTGCGCCGACGCCCTGGCCATCGAGCGTGCGCAGCTTCAGGCCTTACCGGCGCGGCGCACCACCGACTACAGCGAGCAGGTGGTGTCGGTGACGACCTCCAGCACCATTGAGGTCAAGCGGGTGCTCTACAGCGTCCCGGCGCGCCTGATCGGCGAGCGATTGCGTCTGCACATTTTTGATGATCGCATTGAGGGCTATCTCGGTGCCACCCCAGCGGTGAGCCTCACGCGCGTCTACAGCGTCAAGCACGAGCGGGCGCGTTGTATCGACTACCGCCACCTCATCGCCACCCTGGTGCGTAAACCCCAGGCCTTCCGCTACTCGCAACTGCGCGATGACTTGCTGCCGAACGCCACCTACCGCGCGATCTGGCAGCATCTCGACGCCCACCTGGAGGCGCGCGCGGCGTGCAAAGCCATCGTCGGCATCCTCGCCTTGGCCGCTCGCGCCGAGTGCGAGCAGGCCCTCGGCGAGTATCTGCGCGGGTGCATTGAGGCCGAGCGCCTCCCTAGCCTGCACGAACTGGAGCAGCGCTTTGATCCTGCCCAGCGCGGCGAGGCCGAGGCCTTTCTCCCAAGCGGGGTTCAACACCCGCTCTCGGCCTATGACGCACTTCTGCCCTCCCAGCGCCCAGCGATGGAGGTGTGCTGAGATGGTTCAAACCGCCACCTTACCCCTGATGCTCAAGCAACTGCGCCTCTCGAGCATCGCGCAGCATTGGCAGGGTTTCCTCGACCACGCCCAGCGCCACGGCTGGGACAGCGCCCAATACCTGAGCGCCTTATGCGAGCAGGAACTGGCTGATCGCGACAGCCGGCGCATCGCCCGCTACAGCAAAGACGCCCGCCTGCCGGTCGGCAAGAGCCTGGCCAGCTTCGACTTCGCCCAAGTCCCTGGCCTGGCCCGCGAACAGATCGAGGCGCTGGCCGGCAGCGCGGATTGGACGCGCCAGGCGCGCAACCTGCTGCTGTTTGGCCCCAGCGGTGTGGGCAAAACCCATTTGGCCGCCGCCATCGGTCACGGACTCACCGTGCAGGGGGTGCGCGTGCGCTACCTCGCCACCACCGCCCTGGTGCAGCAGTTGCAGCTGGCCCGCACGCAGCTGCACCTGGAGGATGCCTTGCACAAGCTCGAGCGCTACGCCGTACTGATCCTGGATGATTTCGGCTACGTGAAAAAATCCGAGACGGAAACCCAGGTGCTGTTTGAACTCATCGCCCATCGCTATGAGACCGCCAGCCTGATCATCACCTCCAACCAACCGTTCGCCGAATGGGATCGCATCTTCCCGGATCAGATGATGACCGTCGCCGCCGTCGATCGCTTGGTGCATCACGCGACAATTATCGAACTCAGTAGCGACAGTTACCGGCGCAAGCAGGCCCTGGGGCAGATCGCCGCTGAGCCCGGGAGCCTGACACCAACGCCAGCGCCAACGATCACGTTACCCTCGCCATCGACGATAACCTCGGTGGGTTGTCGCGATGATGACTCTGAGTCCGCGCCCTCGGGATGACAAACCGCCAGGGCAATTGTCGCTCTCTTGCAGGCGCGAATGCCCGCGACAACTATTCTGGCGCACGCGCCGCCGCGCCGCTGGCGGGGCCGAGCACTTCCAGTCGCCCTACGGGCTCCTTCCCGTACTCGGCCCCGCCAGATCCACCCGCAACCACCCTGTAAATTAGGAGATACCGCATCTAAAGCACAACGACATTAACCGGCCAAGATAATTGACGCTGACCGGCCAAGATAGTTGACATTGGATACTTCGCCATAGGTCTTGAAGATCCTGACCGCCCGCGCAGTGCCGACGCCATGGGATTGCAGGAAAACCATAATCTCCCGGATGACCTTCTGCTCGGCCCAGGCGCGGGTGACCCGCTCCTGACGCTTCTTGCCGATGCCGGGCAGTTCGCGCAGCCGCTCGGGCGCTTGCTCGATGATGTCGAACACCTGCTCGCCGAAGGCATCGACCAGACGCTTGGCGAAATGCGGGCCGATGCCTTTGACCAGCCCGGAGCCGAGATAGCGCTCGATGCCTTCGCGGGTGCCGGGCGGGACCACGCGCAATTCATTGGCCTTGAACTGTCGGCCGTGGCGGGCATCGATGGTCCATTGCCCGCGCGCGTCGATGTGCTCGCCCGGCGCGACCTGGGCGGCGGTGCCGACGACGGTGATCAGGTCACGTTCCCCACGGACCTTGACCCGCAGCACGCAGAAGCCGCTCTCGGGGCTGTGGAAGGTGACGCGCTCGACTGGGCCGGCGAGGGTGTCGAGCGGGGAGTTGGCGTGGTACGAGGCTGCGGGCGCGTCGGTCATCGGCGCATAGTAGCAAGGGTGACCCGGTGATCGGATGCCCAGCGCTCTATGAAACCGACTCCAGGCGATTATAAGGTCACCCGTCCAGCGAATCAGGCGGCCAGCCGCATCACCCCGGTAACAATGCCAAGAATCTCGAGCTCTTCATGGCGCAAGATGATCGGCGCCATGTCGGGATGGGCCGGCTGCAGCCGAATACCATTGGCTTCGATGTAGAAGCGTTTCAAGGTGACCTAGTCGCCGTTGATCTTGGCAACCACGGTCTCACCGTTCTCCGCGCTCTGGCGTTGCTCGACGATGATGATGTCGCCATCTTGGATGTGATCATCGGTCATTGAATGCCCACGCACCCGCAGGGCATAGCTGGCCTTGCGCGCCATGTGCGAGGGGACCTTTACCGTTTCCTGGTCTTCGATGGCTTCGATCGGCAGGCCGGCGGCGATGGTGCCGAGCAGGGAGAGGGTGACGCCGGCTTCGATTTCCAGATCGATTGGTTCGAGATCGGCGCTCCAGGGCGGCGCGGTGCGGCGGCGGGGGATCAGGTAGGCGAGTTGGGCCATGCAGTCACTGCCTCAGTCGATTCGAAGGGGTACGGCGAAAGCGTACCCCTTTCCAGTCGCCGGCGCGAGGCGCTCTCGCTCGATTTCGCCATCGTCAAGCAATGATCGAGCGGCTCCATCAACCCGAGCTGGTTATGGGGCTGTCGATTTAGGACAGGGTCCGCTGAAATAGGCCGCCAAATCGCAAAGAACACCTTGATGCGTCTTGCAGGTCTTGGCGGTCATGTTCACCTCACCGCCGGTGATGGCGCAATAGATTTCGGCCGCATTGTCATAGCCGGTGACCTTTAACCCGCCGCCAGGACACTCGCCACGCAACAGCGCCCATTCCTGTTAGCTCTCAATTTAGTCCACCGGCAATTTTCCAAACTGTATCGAGACGAAAAGACAGACATTTGCCGCTTTGATCCACCCGGTGAAAAAAAGGGAGCAGATGGAAGAGCCCGAGACGCTCACCAGGGCACGGACGGACCCTGATCGACGAAGAGCGGACAACAAAAAAGGCCGGGGTGCGACGCACGCCCGGCCCGGGTTGATGGAGCGGTGGGCCGTATCACCCGCCGCCGGTTGAGGGTTCAGAACGGCATCGGATCATCAAAGCCGAACAGATCCAACTGCTCGCCCGGTTCCTCCCCAACAAACCACGTCTGTAACTGATGGTGGTAACGCGCCTCGACGAGGTGGGTCAGCTCGCACAGCAAGGTATAGACCGCTGCCGCCTGCTCCCCAGTCCAATGGCTTGGCAAGGTCACGGACAAGGATTCCGATTCGTGCCGCGCACTCATGGCCCCACCTCCTCACGTGCCAGCTGCACGTGATCAATGCTCACCGTGCGCGCCTTCTCGCTCGCCGCGCTGATCAACGCATAATGCGCCAGCCGATTGAGCTTGCGTGGCATCCCCTGAGTCGCCTGAAACAAAGCCTCCACCGCCGCCGGCTCGAACACCTCAAGCTCACATCCCGCCAAGCGCAGGCGATGGGTCAAATACCCAGGCACCTCCTCGCGCGTCAGGCCGCTCAAGTGATGACGCACCACAACGCGCTGCGCCAACGACTCATGCACCGCCATCGCCAAGCGCCGGCGCAACTCCGTCAGTCCCACCAGCAGTAGACACAAGCGATTCTCCGCATCCATGCGGTAATTGGTCAGCAAGCGCAAATCCTCCAAGACATCATTGCGCAAGTGATGCGCCTCATCGACGATCAGCACCGGGCACTGCCTCGCCTCCAGGGTCAAACGCGAAATCTCCGTGCGAATCACCCGAAAGGCCGCCGCGCGATTGCGCTCCGTCGGCAGTCCCAACTCCCAGGCCACCGACTTGTACATATCCATCACATTACCCGTCGAGAGCGGCACATAGAACACCCGATACAAGCCCGGATGCAGCTCCGCCGCCACCTTGCGGCACACCGTGGTTTTCCCCGATCCCGCCTCGCCGGTGACCAGGCCAATGCCGCGCAACTCGAGCAAGTGCTTCAACCGCGCCTCGGCCTCGGCCAGGGAACTGGAGGCAAAGAGCGCATCCGGCTCCGGCGTGACATCAAAGGGAAAAGCCGTGAGTGCGAAATGCTTCTGATACATCAGCGCACCTCCCCGTCATCGGGTAGCTCACGCAGGCGCAGCGCCGAGGGCGCTGGCTCCGCCGCCGGGGTGTCGCTGTGCAGGGTCGAGGACGGACGCTCACGACGGACAAAACAATTGGCATAGGTCTGCACCGGACGCGCCACTTCGATGCGTTTGCCGTGATGGCACACCTGCACCCCACGCTCCGGCGGCGCCTCGGGATCGAAGCGCAAGGTCACCGTCTCTCCCACCAAGAGCGCATCGACCTCATAGACCACCCCGTTGAGACTCACGGTACGATCCTTCTGCACCTTGCGCTGGGCCTCGAACAAAAACACATCGGCCAGATCCAAGGACGGCTCGGGATAACGCAGCGCCTCGGCGCTTTGCGCCCACCGCTCCAGCGGTGTGAGCCCCTCCAGGGCGCGATGGGGACTGAGGTGATACTCCCCCTCGACCCAGGTCGCCAGCCGGCGATTGAGCGCCTCCAGGCTGGCGGTATCCTCCGAGGTCAGCCGGGTGAGCAACTGCGCCCGTACCGTCTTGAACCAACGCTCGATCTTGCCCTTGCCCTGAGGGCGATAGGGACGGGCGTGAATCAAGGCGATCCCCAGCTTGGCGCACACCAGCGCCAACTGCTGGGAGCGGTAATTGGCGCCATTGTCGACATACAGCCGAGCCGGCAGCCCGCGCTTGGCCACCGCCGTTTTCAGCACCGGCAAGAACGCCCGCGTATTCTCCGAAAGCGCGAAGGCCGCATGCGGGATCACCCGGGTGGCGTCATCGATGAAGGCGATCAAATAGGTCTTGCGCTTCACTCGCCCGCCCACCACCACGCTGGGGCCGTGCATCACATCGCTCATCCACAGCTCCCCGGCCTGGGCAAAGGCGAAACGGCGCCGGTCCTGATCGACCGGCGTCTCCTTGGGTGGCTCCATCAACCCATGGCGGGCGAGCAGCCGATGCACGGTCGAGGGCGGCAGGGGCAGTGCCTCGGGCACCTCGGGGCGCTCACGGGCTGCGCGGATGACCAGCTGGACGGAGAGTTTCGGGTTGGCCTCCTTGATCGCCAGCAGCGTCTCCACCACCTCGGCTGGCAAGCGCCGGGATTGGCCGCGATCAGCGCGTGGCTTGGGTAACAGGGCATCAAAGCCACCGCGGCGATAGGCCTTGAGCCAATCACGGATGGTCTCGGCCGCCACCCGGGTGCGTTGGCTGCCGGGGATGACATAGTCACGCGCGGCTTTCTGCTCAATCAGCGCATACAGCCCCTTGTGGCCCTCGGGAAAATGCACGAGCTCGCCAATCACCTGGTGGCGAAACAAGGCGATCTGCTGGCGCCGTTCGGCGTCGGAATCACAATCAGTCATGGGTCGGTTCCTCACAGCGCAGGCCCAGTGCCTGCCCTTGCGACCCTAACGATTCTTCCCCGGGGGGTCCGCCCCCGTCGGGTGTTGGCGGGCGGCGCGCCGCCCGCCAACCACCCGATGCCGGGGACGGAATCCGAGCGGGGCGGGAAGTTGTTGCAACCAAGGCTCGGCGATCCCGCGCAGCACCACCAGCACACCACAGCCGTCAAGGAGCCCGAGCGTGAGGGCAAAGGCGCTCAGGGTGGCGGCACAGTCAGCGAAACGCTCCGGGAGCAGACCTTTGAGCAGATGCAGGGCCAGGCGCACGGCACCGACTCGGCGTCCCACCCAGCGCTGCACGCCCGGGAGCTCAATGTCCGGGCGCAACTGTTCGCAGGCGACGGCTTGGCTGGGGGCGTTCTCCACCGCCTTGACCACGTCCTCGACCTCGCTGAGCTGACCGGTGAGCTGCGCGGCATAGCAGTCCGGCAGCAGGCTGAAGGTGCGATGGCCCTCCGGGCAGTAGTAGCGGCAAATCAGCGTTCCCGGCGGGGAGATACGTGCGTAGGTGCCATGACGGGCGAAGTGGCAGCCACCCTGGGGATGCAAGGGACAGCGCTTGAGCGTTGTCTGCTCCCAGCCTTTGGCGCTAACGTACTCCTCGCCGGTGCCTCGGTATGCAAAGCGCAGTTGCACCGGCCTCCGGCCCGTCCAGCGGTGAACTGGACGGGCCACTTCTGTTGCAGTGATCCCTCTGCTCAGTGTGGCGCATCCGCGCGCACTTGCCCGGGCGGGGAAGGCTGTGAGAAAGCGCGTGGCCCAGGCGCGCCGCTTTGCTCCACCGGTTCGCCGTTTCACCGGTGGTGCAGTGGGGGGAATTTCCGGCGGTGGTTCGTGGATAGAGGAGAGAAACTACAATTCCTCGCACTGGCGATTCTCCTCAAAAACACAGATCCCGTATTCGCCGCCGTTCGGTCGCTGGCGGATGGAGAGTTCACCGCCTTGCTTGTGGCAATTCACAGATGCCGGGTTGGCGAGTTGGGTTGATGCGCTGTCGTCGGCAATCAGGGTGGTGGCCATCAGGGCGAAGACCAGGGTGATCGAACCAGTTAACGCGATGGAATGATGCATCATCTTTCGGAAATCAAAGGGGGTGAGTCGAAGTTTATCAGCTAGGTCTGCCACACTCGCAAGGCTTGGCTGCTGTCCAATGCCGAACAGTTCTCTCGAGGATAATCCGTTTTGGCCAAGTGCGCATATCAAACGCGGGGCTTTACCTGGTTTGTTGGGGCGATGTCCAGGTGCTGCGAATTCGGCAGCACTCGGGAGAGTGCTGGCGAAAGTTGAGGGACGGAGGGGCCCGAGTCCTAATGGTTGTACTGAGAGTGGGGCGGGCTGAACGGCGCCCTCTGGGCGAAATCTTGCGGGACCGGGGTAACAGAAAACGGGCCTTGGGGTAACAGCGGCCGGGGAAGAGCTTGGCCACCTCAAGCGGCAAATGAAAAGGAATCTTGCTGAAAAGGGCGAGGCATGGGTCCCGGCGACTAACGGGTCTTAACACCGCTTAACGCCTGCAAAATGTTACCCCTAGCGTTACCCAGAGGGGCAAAAATGAAAAAAGCTCAGCCTGAATAATTGCTAAGCTTTTGTTTTTAATGGAGCTGGCGGACGGATTCGAACCCCCGACCTGCTGATTACAAATCACTGTTCCGCCCCTTCCATTGTCTACTATCGGTTGCGCTAGACTGCGAAAAAACAGTAGCTTGCCCGCTTTCAGTCTGCTACCATTTACGCTCAGTCACCACCGCAAACGCTCCCGCCTGGTGACTGTGTGGTGACTGTAACCAGCGCGCTGGTGACTGCCGGACCCACTGACTACCGGGAAGGTGCTACCGATGGCGAACGATTCAGGCAAGACCGAACGGCGCAAGCTGATTAAGCGCGACGTTGACGCGGCCCGGCACGAAGCCGGCGACCCGAACACCCGCGTTATCCTGTGGGATTCCGAGCTGCTCGGTTTCGGCTGTCGCGTCTATCCGAGCGGCGCGAAAACCTTTGTGCTGTCCTACCGCACCAACGGACGCAAGCGGCTATTGACCATCGGTCGCTATGGCACCTTGACGGTTGAACAAGCCCGCAAGATGGCGCGCGCGGAGCTGGTGAAAGCGGAGGCCGGCACCGATCCCCTTGAAGAGCGCCAGCGCGACACCCGAGGCGAGACCATCAAGGACTTGTGCGCGGCCTATCTCGAACGGCACGCCAGCCAAAAGAAAAGCGGCCATGATGACCAGCGGCGCATTGAGCGGCACATCTTGCCCGCCTGGCGCAATCTGAAAGCGGCCAGCATCAAGCGCGCGGACGTGGCGGCGCTGCATTCCAAGATCGGCAAGCGCGCACCCTATGAGGCGAACCGGACCCTTGCCCTGGTGGCCAAGATGTTCGAGCTTGCCCGGCGCTGGGGTTTTGTGCCCGAGGCGCACATCAACCCGGCGCGCGATATTGACCGCTTCAAGGAACAAAAGCGCGACCGCTACATCAAGCCCGACGAATTGCCCCACCTGGCGGCGGCCATCAATGCCGAGCCGAACGAATCAGCCCGCAACGGCCTTTGGCTGTATCTGCTGACTGGTGCCCGCAAGTCTGAGATATTGCGCGCGCGCTGGGATGATCTCGACCTTGAGCGCGGCGAACTGCGGCTTGCCGACACCAAGGCCGGCCGGACTCACTACCTGCCCTTGAGCGCGCCAGCCCTGGCGCTGTTGCGCGAGATTCCGCGCCAGCCCGGAAACCCTTTCATCTTGCCCGGCAAAGGCCCGCGCGCGGCCAAGGCGACCGACAAGACGGCGGCCCCGCTGGTGAATATCTCCAAGCCGTGGTTGCGCGTGAAGACGGCGGCGACCTTGGCACGCTGGCGCGAACTCCCCCAGGTTGCCGAGCTGATTGACCGCTTGACCGAGGCCCGCGCGGCCACCATCAGCAAGCACGCGGCCAAGGACACCGATACAACCCCGTCACTGACAGAGATTCGCGCGGCTTGCGACACGGCCGGCTTGACCCTCCCACCCGCCATCGATGATGTTCGCTTGCATGACCTGCGGCGGACTGTTGGAAGCTGGTTAGCCCAGGCTGGCAATTCCTTGCACCTGATTGGTCGCGTGCTGAATCACTCCAACGCCAGCACCACACAAGTCTATGCCCGGTTCGGACAAGACAACGTGCGCGCGGCGCTCGAACAGCATGGCGAGCGGCTGATGGGTGCGGCTGGCCTGACGCCCAAGGCGGACGTGGTGGACATGCCGACCAAGCACCGCAAGGCCGGCTGAAACCTGGAAACGCCCACTTGGCGGACTGCCTGCCCTTGTTCGGCTGCCCGCTATTCTCGCAACTGTTGCGACAATTCAGCCCGGAGGAAAGACCATGCACCCGCGTTACTACCACAACTTGCCGGCGATGCTCGAAACCTTGCCGGTACTGGACCAAGACAAAGCCACCACCAGAGACCTTGAGAACTTCAAGGCGGACAACGTGACGCTAACCAGAGGCATCGCTGTTATTGGCCACCTGCTGAACGATGGCCCCGAGGAAATATCCCGTCGCGAGTTAGGCGACATCGGTTCGCTGTTAACAATGCTCGCTGAACTGTCGGACGTGGTATCCCAAGCAACCGCGCACATGGAAAGCGGCCCCGTCTATTCGCTCAGAGCTGCTGCATAACACACCACCCGCTAAACTGTTCGCGCCAGTCTAGGTTAGCTCCCGAAAAGGCGGCCCACCTTCCCGCCCTGGCTGGCGCACCCTTCCTGAAGGTGCCCGCGTGAAGGTGCGCGAACATGACCCCGGCATTTCTCTGGCATCGCGCCTGCTCAATCCTGAAACTTGGCCAATCGAAGCGCGGCGGCGGCTGGCCTGACGCGCTCAATATCGAGCACATCGCAACCCTGCACTATTACCGTGACGGCGACATGGCCGAAGCCCTGCGGTCACTGCTGGCGGCGGCGATTGCAAGCGGAAGCCTCGAGCCTGCCGGTTGCGACCGCATCGAAGGCGATGAAGATTACCGGCTGCTGGCGCGTCGCATGGGCCTGGAATCACGCGCGCCCGCAACCCGAACGCGCGACATCCCGATGGTATCGCGCGGCGCTTATCGCGACTGGCCGGACCGCCCCGACATTCCCGGCGATTCACCCTTGCACGGGTGGATTGACGCGCCCGAGCGGCCAGAGGAAAGCGGCGATGATTGGCGCCGTGACCCGGGCATTGACCCTTCCGAAAAGCAAGAGCGCGCAATTCTGGAAACGCTCAAAGCCTTGGGATATGACCCCTTGGCGGTGCCAAACGGCGGCAAGGCAAAGGCCCGCGAACTGTGCGGCATCGAATACCCCGAGCTGTTTAGCCCGACATCATTCGGCACGGCATGGAATCGATTGAAAGACGCTCAAAAGGTGCGGATGAAAAACCATTCCCGGTATTCGCATCGCGGCGCTGATTGAGCGGCGCTGCCCCGCCGTCTATACATCGTTTCTACATCGTCACACGCACGGCGTGGCGATAGCTTGATTCCCGCAACGTAAACCAGCGGAGTTAAGCAAGCATGAACGAAAACCTTTCCCCTTCCCGCGCCCTGGAATCTGAGACCCAAGCGGCGCTATATCTCGGAGTTTCCCCCCGGACCCTGCAAGCCTGGCGCGTGCGCGGCACCGGCCCGCAATTCGTCAAACTCGGTCGGTCGGTTCGCTATGACCGCGCTGCGCTTGACGCCTTCATTGCCGAGAATGCCCGCACCAACACGGTCGGAGGTGCGGCATGAACCTATCAGCACCCGCCCACCTTGAGACCCGCGAAGCCGTCACCCTGGAGGCAATCTATACCTTCACCGATGGCCCGCAACGCATCGAACACCTACCCTTTATCGGACTCGCTTCCGAGGCGAACGCGCTGTTCGCGGTTCTCTCTCGCCTGAGCGAATCCGAGCGGCAAGCCCTGCTGAAAGTCTCGCTTTGCCTGTATTGCAACGCCCCGGACGAAAGCGAATGGTTATGGCTGGACGAATCGCGCGGCAAGTATTACTTCACCGCGACCACTCCCGAGCCCGAGGCCAAGCCCGCACCCCGCATTCACCCCAGCTTAGTCGCGGCATTCAAGGCGGATCCTTGCGACGAAACCGCGCAAGAGATTTTCTTGGCGGTTGACCCGTCAACCGGCTTTGTTGTGCTGGACGGCGCAACCCTTCAAGACGGCCCATCGGACGGCCTGGTTATCCGCGACTGCAACGGCCGGTTCGTGGTTTACATCGACACCGATGGACGGTTGCACGCGAGCAAGACGGAGGTGCCAGCATGAACCACCTTCAAGCCCAACACCTTCACGAACTGGCGGCCGGCGTTTATTCCTGCGTTACCGCATCACGCGAAGCCGACGAACAGGAACAGCGGTTCGGCCTGCTGGCGGCGCGGAGGTGGCCCAATGAGCGACACCACTGAAGGCCCGCCACTGGTGGACATAAAAGCCACCGCCCGCGCGGCACTGACCAGCGCGGACGCGGTTCTGTCGCGCTGGTTGCCCGGCGGCAAGCGCCAAGGCCCGGAATATCTGGCGCGCAATCCGAGGCGGACGGACAACAACCCTGGTTCGTTTTCCGTCAACACCCAAACCGGCGCATGGTCTGACTTTGCCACCGGCGACGCTGGCGGCGACCTTGTTTCCCTGGTGGCCTATCTCGAAGGCACCGACAGCCAAGGCGAAGCGGCCCACCGGTTGGCCAATGCTCTCGGAATAACCGCAACTGTTGCGCTAAATCGCTCGGACAATTCCGCAACTGTGACGGAAAAGGCGCGCGCAAATGGCCATCAGCGGCCCGAGGTGACGCCAGCGCCAGCACCGAAGGCAACCATGAGCCCGATTCCCGAAAGCGCCCTAGCGGCCCGCCAGCGCGCGCACCACACGCACGGCGAGCCCAGCGCGGAATGGTGTTACCGCTCGCCCGACGGTCAACCGCTGGCGTTCGTGCAACGGTTCGACCTGAATGGCGAGCGAAAGCAATTCAGCCCGCAAAGCTGGAACGGTTCGAGCTGGATTCGCAAGGCACCGCCCGAGCCGCGCCCGCTCTATGGACTCGACAGACTGGCGGCAAAGCCCGAGGCGGCGGCGCTAGTCTGTGAAGGCGAAAAAGCGGCGGACGCGGCGGCGGCGCTGGTGCCCGAGGCTGTCTGCATCGCCAGCATGAACGGCGCCAAGGCGGCCGCGAAAACTGACTGGACCCCACTCAAAGGCCGGCGCGTGCTGGTCTGGCCGGACAATGACGAACCCGGCGCGCTCTATGCCAACAATGCAAAGTCGCTCGCCTATCTGGCCGGCGCTGAATCAGTCGCGATTCTTGACCTGGAATCGCTGGCGCCAGACCTTCCCCCAGGTTGGGACGCGGCGGACGCCTTGGCCGATGATTGGACGCCCGAGCGGTTCGCGGAGGTGGCCCGCTGGCGCGATTTTCCATCGCCCCTTGATAAATCCCGGCGAACCGAGCGAACCCGGCGAACCGCCAGCAATGGCGCGGCTTTGAGCGGTTCGCCCGCCGAAAACCCCGAGCGAACCGAGCGAACCGAAAAGCCGAAACCTGAGGTGGAGCGCCCCGGTTATGCCGTGCATGACCAACGCACCGGCTTCGGCCCCGCTGGCCTGTGGTGGCACGGCATCAAGGACGAAGCCGAGGTTGACCAATGGATATGCACGCCCTTGCATGCCGATGCCATGAGCGCCAGCGACACCGACACCGAGCACGGCCTTTTGCTGCGGTTCCGCAACGCGGCCGGACGCTGGCGAGAATGGTCTATGCCGATGGCCCTACTCAAGGGAAGCGGCGAGGAATTGCGCGGCGAACTGCTGGCGCTTGGCGTGCGAATCGACCCAATGAGCCACCGCCTGCTTAACGGCTACTTAATGAGTCGCTACCCCAAGCGGCGCGTGCTGGCGGCGACCGAAACCGGATGGCACATGGCCGGAAAGGTGTTCGTGCTGCCCCATCGCATCATTGGCAATGGTGACGTGCGGTTTCAATCGGAACATGCCCAGCATGACGAATTCACCACTGGCGGCACCTTGGACGCCTGGCGCTCTGAGATTGCGGCGCGCTGCATTGGGAATCCGATTCTTGCCCTGGCGGTTTCCGCATCGCTGGCCGGCCCGCTGCTGGCCAAGGTGCACCGGACAAGCGGCGGCTTTCACCTGGTAGGAGATAGCAGCACCGGCAAGAGCACGGCCCTTTCCTGCGGCGCTTCGGTCTGGGGAGGCCCTGGCTTTGTTCGCACCTGGCGCGCGACATCGAACGGACTCGAAGGCATCGCGGCGGCATTGAATGACACCGCCTTGATTCTCGACGAAATCAGCGAAGCCGACCCGCGCGAGCTTGGCGCGGTTATCTATGCCATCGGCAACGGCACCGGCAAGAGTCGCGCAAGTCGCACCGGCGGCGCCCGAGCTGTGCGGCGCTGGCGCGTCATGCTGTTATCAAGCGGTGAACGCACCATTGGCGCGACCATGCTGGAAGGCGGCAAGCGCGCCAAGGCAGGACAAGAGGCGCGGCTTTTGGATATTCCATGTTCGCGGCGCTTCGGTCTGTTCGACGAATTGCACGGCCTGGACAACGGACGCCAGCTATCGGACACCCTGAGAACAGCGGCGGCGACCCACTTTGGCCATGCCGGCCCCGCGTTCGTGCAAGCCCTGGTTGCCGATGGTTCCGGCGACGCTGGCGAGCTGCTCGCGGCCATTCAAGCCCGAGGCGAATTCGCGGCGGAATCAAGCCTTGAAGGACGCGCGGCCGGCGCGTTCGCCCTGGCGGCGCTGGCTGGTGAACTCGCGACGCTCTATGGCATTACTGACTGGCCTGAAGAATTGGCCATCAAGGCGGCGGCCACCGCCTATCAAGCCTGGAAGGAACAGCGCGGCAAGGGACACACCGAGACCCGGCAAATTCTCGAAGCGGTTGAAGACTTCATTGCCAAGCACGGCGATTCCCGATTTTCGCACGTTCTGGCCGGCGACAGCGGCCCAATGATCCGCGACCGCGCTGGCTGGTTTCGCGATGATGATGACGGCACTGACGACAATGGCGTCAAGCGCAAAAAGCGCGTTTACCTGTTCACATCGGCCGGCTTGCGCGAAGCCACCACCGGCTTTGACTTCCGTCGCGTGCTGGACGCCTTGGACGCGGCCGGCTGGATTGCCGACCGCGACGAAGGCAAGCGCTACAAGACCACCAAAGTGCAAGGCCGGACGCAACACCCCTATGCCATCGCCCCGAGGTGCGAGCCGTGAGCATGGCGGCGCTGGCGCAACGCCTGACGGTTCGCCCGGTTCGCCCGGCTAACGAACCTGAGCGAACCGAAAAACCCTCAGAAAATCAGCATGGTTCGCCCGGTTCGCCCGGTTCGCCAGAAAATAACAAAAGGGAAAGCGAACCGCGCGGCGAACGTGCGCGGCTTTGGCTGGTGACCACCGCCAGCGGCGACGTCCTCACTGTCAGTTATTGCCCACTGGCACCGCTGGCCAAGGTGCAAGCCGACTATGCCGGCGCCAGCATTGAGCCCGCGCCAGCGCCCGAGCATGGCGGCGAACTCGACCCCAGCGACGCGGCCCTTGTGGTGGCCTGGTTGGACGCGATAGGCGAAACAGCCACCGAGGCCCGCGCCCAATATCTCGCCACCTGTGCCAGCGATCCGCACGCGCTGGCCTGGACCCTTGCCGAGCTGGCCACCACCGCGCCCGAGGTGGACGCGCCAGCACTCCCCCAGGTGACACCGAGCAACCCGCCCGAGGTGGCCTGTTGCCACTGCTGGCACTTCACCACCAATGCAATCAACCCGCGCGGCGGCATTGGTCGCTGTGCTGTCGATTCCCCCGCAAGCCACCGGAACCCGGCGCTATGGCCGTGGCCGGCGGCTGTCCATCCTTGCCGCGACTGGCGGCCCATCCTCGAAGGTGACGCACCATGACCCAATCCCTAACCACTCTCGACAACTCCCTACCGGCGCCCGTCGCCATTGACCCGGACCGCTTGGCGCGACTGGAAGAAAAGGCCCGGCTGTCGGCTGTCATTGAGCCCTGGAAGCCGGAACCCGGCGACACCTTAACCGGCGCGATAGTCGGAAGCCGGAAGGAACAAGGCCCGTTCGGCCCCCAGCATCAAGCCCTGATTCAGCGCCCTGACGGTTCCGTGGTCGCGGTCTGGTTGACGGCCTGGCTATTGGAGCGGTTGCGCGCGGAAGACGCGGAAATCGGTTCGCTGGTGGCCCTGACGTTTCACGGACAAGAGCAAAGCAAAACCGGAAAGCGGTTTAATCGAATGACCGTGGTTGTCGGCTGAATAACCGTCACTGTTGCGACAATTCACCCTTGCCATTCTCGCCACTGTGACGAATAATCAAGGCACCGATTAACCGTCACTGTGGCGAATAATGAGCGACACCGAAACCCCCAAGCGGCGCGGACGGCCTAGCACCGGCAAGGCACTAACCAGCGCGGAACGAATGCGGCGCGTTCGGGAAAAGGCGCGGCTCGCGTTCGATTCCGAGGAAACGCCAGACCTGTCGCAACTGCCGGACTCTGCCCTGCTGGATTATCTGCGCCAAGCCTATCAAGCGCGGATGACCTGGCACATGGCCAGCGCGGCTAAGGAACTATTCCAGCGAGCGAACGCCCGAGGTGCCCGCTATCCCTTGCGCCCATCATTCGAGCGAATCGAACCAGAGGCGGATATTCCCGCCACTGTGACGAAAAAGGAAAGCACCACCGGCGGCGATGATAGCCCGGCAATTCCCGCAACGGTTGCGGAAAACAAGCCCGAGGCAAGCCCGACCTTGAGCGACAAGCCGCGCGGCTATCCGACCGAGGTTAAGCGGCTGGCGGTTCGCCTGACGGACGAAGGCAAGGAAACGAAAGCGATTCGCGCGGCCATCCTCGAAGCCTGCGGCAAGGCCCCGGACATCTCGAACCTGGCGCGACTGGTGCGGCAATGGCGCGCGTCTATCCTTAAAGCCGAAACAGACTGAAAACATCAGGATTGAACAATGCCCTGGAAACCCGGACAAAGCGGCAACAAAACCGGACGCCCTCGCGGAAGCATCAACTTCGCCAAGCTGCGCAAAGCCATTGCCGACGATATTCCCGAGATTCTCGAAGCAATGGTTGCGGCGGCAAAAGGCGGCGACGTGGCTGCGGCCAAGCTGCTACTAGACCGCGCCCTTCCACCGCTCAAGCCCGTTGCTCCAACATTCCCGCTTGACCTGTCGGGTGGACCGAGCGAAGCCTTCGAGCGAATTGTCGAAGCCGTGAGCAAAGGCCAGCTACCCCTAGACACCGCACTGGTGGCGGCGCAGATTGCGGCGGCGACCCCCGAGTCCGCGCAAGCGCTCGAATTCCCGGCAGAAGAAGAGCTGGACGCGCTCTATGCCAAGGGTATAGCGAAAATGGAAGCCGAAAAGGCGCGCGTGGAGCGCGAGAAGGCGGAAGGCAAGCGCGGCGGAATGCCCAAGCGAACCGAGCTGACCGAGCCCGAACCGGAAGCCTGGTGACTCCCGGCGCTGGTGACTCCAAGCTCGCGAAATCAATCCGCGTGGTGACTATATGGTGACTCAAAAGGAAACGGCCTAGCCCCGAGTGAGGCTAAGCCGCTGTTTTTATTGGAGCTGGCGGACGGATTCGAACCCCCGACCTGCTGATTACAAATCAGATATTTCCAATGTTTGACCCGTCCCGCGGCATCCCATGGCGTCCAGCGAAAATATTAAAATACTTTTTATAACAATAGTATAATAGACTCTCTTGTCCTGAGTAATCCTTCGCCGTTCTGCTGCAGCCACCGACAAACGGCTACCAAACGGCTACCAGAGAAGAGAGGTCAGTCTTGGTTACAGTAAAAGCTCTCCGCACCCTAAAGCCGGGTGTTTGGCTCTCTGACGGCGGCGCCCGTGGTGCCGGAACCTTGGTTTTCCGCAAGACCGGTGGTGTAACCCGCGCGTACTTCAGGTACACACAGTCTGACGGAAGTCGCTATGCCTTCCCGCTCGGACATTGTGATGAAAATGGCCGTGATGGACTCAGCCTAGCCGATGCCCGAACAAAGGCGTCCGAACTATCCAAACTCTATCTATCAGGTATTCGAGACATTCGTGGATATCTCGAAAACCAAGAGGCCGCGCGTCGCGCTGAACAGGAAGCAGAAAAGTCAGCGGCTATCGCGGCTGAAGTGGCGAATCAAGCAAAAAAAGTTCAAACGCTAAGAGCCTTGTGTGAGGCTTATACTACTGCGCTCGAATCGCAAGGAAAGATGAAATCAGCGCGGGATGTCCGATCAGCCTTCAAAGTTCATGTTTTTCAGAACCATGCTTCTTTAGCGGATCTTCCTGCCAGTGACGTTACACCTCAGCAGATTGCGATGATTGTTCGTTCAGTCCGAGAAGCAGGTAAAGAACGCACGGCAGGTATTTTGCGAAGTTACTTGCGAGCGGCCTATGCAATGGCCATCCGCGCGCCGTTCGATAGTGCGGTCAACTCCCAACTCGCTGCCTTTGACGTTGAGATGAATCCGGTCGATGCGATTCCGACAATCCCGGTTCGATCAGGTCAACGCAGTTTGAGTCATACGGAATTTCGTGACTATCTGAATAATCTAAATGATTCAATCCCTGATATGGCATTAAAGCTTGCTGTGGTTAGCGGCGGGCAGCGAATGGCGCAACTCCTTCGAGTAAGGGTGGCGGACTACAACGAAGCTACGCAGGTTTTAAGACTGTGGGATGGAAAAGGAAAGCGTCGAGAACCAAGAGAGCATTTGATTCCACTTGGACCTAAAGGCGAAGCAATCGTCACCGGCTTGGTTGCTCGCGCGAGAGAAAAGACCAAAGAGTTTGCCGCAATCAATGAAACTTTGGCAGAATCAAATCCCTCTTTATGGATATCGACAGGTGGTGCAACAGTTGTTGAGACGACGCCAGGAAAGCGGCTCATCGAAATCTCCAGTGCGATGCAGGTTGAGCCCTTCAATCTGCGCGATGTTCGCCGTACGGTCGAGACCATGCTGGCAAGCATGGGGATCAGTCGCGAAACCCGCGCGCAACTCCTCAGCCATGGGTTGGGAGGCGTGCAGGCGGTGCATTACGACCGTCACACCTACATGGAAGAGAAGCGCGCCGCCATACTCGCTTGGGAGTCGCAACTGCTTGAAATCGGCGTCAACCTCTGATCCGGCCAGCTAGTTTTGGGAGCATCGCGAGGGTCAAGGGGCGCTCTCCGGCAAGCAAAAGCATCGCGCAAAAACCCTATTCAGGAGGATACGCGTCTTGGCTATTTGGCAAAACCAACTAACCTTGCTCGGTCGCAGGACGATTTTGACTCGGGCCATTCTGAGCTACAGTGTAGCCCAACAAACAACGGAGGTGCATCATGGGCACATCAAATGCTGTCGTTCGCGCCAGGATCGATCCGCAGATCAAGGCAGAAGCCTCGGCTGTTCTTGCCGCCATGGGACTGACGGTCTCCGACGCTTTTCGTCTTTTATTGACGCGCGTAGCGCAGGAAAAGGCGCTGCCGTTCGAGCCCCTGGTTCCCAACGAGACCACGATCGCCGCGATGCGCGAGCCGGGGGTCTCAAAGGATTCGATAGCGTGGAAGCGCTGATAGCGGATCTTCATGCGGAGGATTGAGCGGACCAGCCAATTCAAGCGCGACTACAAACAGGAAGTCAAGGGCCAGCATCGAGCGACGCTCGAGGCCGACTTGGTTCCTGTCGTGCGGATGCTCGCCAGCGATGATCCGCTTCCTCCTCGTCTCCACGACCACGCCCTGGCTGATACTTGGCAAGATCATCGCGATTGCCATGTGAAACCCGATCTGGTGTTGATCTACCGCAAACCAGATGACGCGGTGTTGCAACTGGTTCGACTCGGCTCGCACAGCGAACTGGGTCTCTGATCGGCCGCTTTGTTTATCGGCTTCACCGCCGCATCCGTCGTTGTCATCGGCACGGCGCCTGATTCTGACAGACATCCCCTTCCTTGCTGATTTGCCCTCGGCGATTGCTCAGCCCACTCAGCGGACTGGCCCATTCTGCCCTTCTGCCCAGCCTGTGACCGTCCTTGGCATGCCCTGAGCGGTGGCAACGGGAGCCACTCGGCGCGAAAGAGCGCCAATCTCCCGAGCATTCATGCGCGCGTTCGGCGATCCGAATCCCTATCATTTTTCCCATTGTTGGCAGCACGAACGGCGGCCTGCCGAGCGGCGGCTTTTTGAGAAATGAACAGGAGATCGCGATGAAGGCTCAAGACCTTGAAAATGTTTGGAAGGCGGAAGGGATCACACCCACCCAGCGCAACTTGCTGCTTGCCATCCAGATGCACTGCGACGCCAAGACTCGGGTTGTCGATGTCTCGTTATCGATGCTGGAGGACATGACTTTGTTGAACCAGTCTGTGATCGCCAAGGCGCTCTCGCAGTTGGAGGGGCGCTATCTGGCGCGCCTTCCAAGTCGCTCGAAGAAGCGCCTCATCTGCCGGATGATCGAGCAGAGATCGACGCCTGATGCGAAGCCAGTCGATGCCCGGGCACCGCGCGGTTTCGGCCAGTCAAGCCTGCCGTCCGCTTAGCCAGCATCAGCGGGCGCGAAGCGGATGAATCGTCTGATCGTCTGCCGGCACGGTGATCGCGCGCACCTCGTCGTCCCGATGCGATGCGGGATGGGCATGGGACGCCGGCGACCATGGGGGCTTGAAAGGAGAAACGGGTGATGGCCATGGCCACTGTAAACAGCACCTTTGTTTGGAAGGCGGACGGAGTGACACCCGCGCAACGGGTCTTGCTCTTTGCGCTCCAGGAGCATCGCGGGACCGATACCGGTGTTGCCGAGGTCTCCTTGTCGGCGTTGCAGGAGATGACCAATCTGAGCCGGCGCGGGATTATCAAGGCGTTGTCCGGGTTGGACGGGCGCTATATCGAGCGGATTCCCGGTGGTCCGTGCAGCCGAAATCGGTATCGCCTCTTGGATGATGGCGCGGTATGCGACGCGCAGCCGGTTGCGATCAATGGCAACGCGCATGAAGCGTTCAGCCCGACACGCCTGTCGTCCACACCAACAAGCTGGCCCCCTGCGGCGCCAGCGACAGCCGTATCGCAACCGGTACAGCGGCAACCCCAGGCGTTTTCGCTCAATCCGTCGATCAGTCAGCTACCAGGCGATGGTCGTCCTGTTGCCCTGTCTGCCGCTGGCGCAGAGCCAGTGACTGCGCAACCCAACGAGCGCCCAGCCGAGGCGACGCCATTTGTTCAGTCGGGCGGTCATCCCATCACCCCGGACAGCTTGGCGACCTTGCTGGCTCAGCCTCTCGTGTGGCAACAAGTCAAGCAACTGGCCGAGACCATTTTGGCCATCCAGCCGAGCATGGTTGAGGACAGTCCCGCAACACCGCCCAACCCGGCAACGCCGATATCCGAGCCGCACTCTGAATCGCCACCGATCCAGCGTCAGGCGGAATCCGTTGCGGAATCGCAGTCGCCAAGCCAGCCTATGAGTCCGGCCAATCCGGTCGCGATGCCTTCTTCGGCGTTGGAGTCGGTCGTCGCATCGCCACCGAGTCCGGATCAGGCAAAGACTGTTTCAAGTGCGCAATCAGCTAGCCAGCTCGGGACTCCGGTCAGCTCGAGTGGAGTCACAGTGTCGGCCTCGGAGCCAATCGCCGCATCCCAGCCTGGCCAGCAGGCGGAATCCGTTGCAAGCGCACCCTCGGCCAAGCAGGCCATGCACCCGGCCAGCGCACGCGAGCTTCCTGCATCGCCACCCGCGCCGGCCATTACCGCGAACACGTCTCCACCCGTGTCGAAACCGACCGAGTGTGACGTCAGCCAACGGCAACCGGAATCCCCGTCTGTCGGACAAGCTGTTTCGGCAAGGATCAACCCGAGTGCTGGGGTTCCGCTGTCCTCGTCGGCCATCCCGTCGCCGTTCCCGAGTGGCCAGCCACCCGTGTCGGCATCAAGCCAGCGACAGCCGCCGCCCCAGTCGGCATTGTCATCAGCGATCACAGCCGCCAGGCGCGCGCAACCGATAAACGCCTCGGCATCGGGGGAAACGATCTCGCACCCGGGCCAGTCGCCACCAAGCGCCAGGCCTGGCGCTTCCAGGAGCCCGCCTTCCCCGGCCAAATCCGAACCCGAACCTGCCCCGCCTCCAGCGTCGGCTCCGCGCGCCATTCCGCAAGATTGGCAACCCAGCGAGCGTGTCTATGCCTGGGCAATCAAGCATGGGCTGAGGCGCGATTGGGTGGAGGATCAGGTCGATGAGTTCATCACCTTTTGGACGGATGCCGGCATCAGGCGCCGGAGTTGGGACGCGACCTTCATGCATCGCCTGGAATATCTGCAAACCCGTCCGATAACGAAGAAACAGGAGAAAACCCATGTCATCTCGCACACCGGACTTGCTGACAAAGACTATGCCAGCGGCGCGACGCCGATCGACCAGATTCCTTGGCTCAACGCCGCCGATGTCCCCTGAAGCCTTGGCCGCCCACCGACGCGAATCGGTGCGGAAGCTCATGGCGGAGCGCGAGGCCGCCGCTCAGCAGCGCCTGGAACGGGCACTGGGTCACAGTGGAATCCCCGCGCGGTTTCGCGACAAGTCCTTCGAGCACTTCGAGGCCGCCACACCCGCGCAGCAGCACGTTCTGCGCACCTGCCAGGCGTTCTCCACGCGCATGGCGGACTCAGCCGGCCAGGGTGACAGCCTATTGCTGATCGGCGGACCAGGTACCGGCAAAACCCATCTCGCCAGCGCGATTCTGGCGAAAACCATTCGTGCCGGTCGCACGGGGTGCTTTTTCTCGGTCGCGGCCGCCCTGCGATTGGTTCGCGAGACCTATTCCCCGAACGCGTCGCGCTCGGAAAGCGCCGCACTCGATCTGCTCACGGAACCGGATTTGTTGGTGCTTGACGAGGTGGGTGTGACCATCGGCCATGAAGACAAGCGCCAAGCGATGCTGTTTGAGATTCTCGATATGCGCTACACCGCCGTGCGCTCAACCATCCTGATCGGCAATCTGACCATTGCGGAGATGCGGGCTTATCTCGGCGAGCGCATGATGGATCGCCTGTCTGACGGGCATTCGGCGATCCTGGCTTTCGACTGGCCGAGCTATCGCAGCGCGCACCGGGGTGCTGCTGCGGGCGCTGATCAGGCTCGGTGATGCGGCCCAAAGCTGGTCAGGAATTACCCGTGCTTGGGGGCATGGCCGTCTAGCGTGCGCCATGCCCCGCGAGGTGGCGTTGGCAGGCATCGAGCAAGGGCTGATCAGCGATGATCAGCGCGACCTTCGGAAAAGACAGCCGCACCCTGAGCAGTTGGCAGCTTTCTACTGACTCCCAGGGCACGAAGACCGGCGTGCCCGGGCCGCTAAACCAACCCGTGCCGCGTGCTCGCACCCAGAAACCGGCCTCATTAAAACCGGCCTCGCTATATTTCTTGCGTCCCCTGCGTCCGTTGAAGGACCAGCGGCGACCGGAGTCTTGAACGATGGTCACGGAAGTTGGGCCTTGCGATCCTGACATGTCGCAAGCGCCAACTGGATACACCTCCGCCAGTCGGCTCCAGCCCGAGTAGCTGTTGTTGAGCCAATAAATCCCCAGCGGCCAAGCCGGGATCAGGCAGACCAAAGCGACCAGCACCCAGGTCGGTGGTTTTCGGCTATGGGAATCTTCGGCCATGCCATGCTCTCCAGAGGATGGAATTCAATGCCCGATTTCGCGCGTTATCCTGCTTGCTTCCGGCAGATTCTGTAAACTGCCATCCGTCATTTTGGGAGGCATCACAGATGATGGTTTTCGCACGCTCATGGTCGTTGTTTCGCAGCGCGCTGGCGGTTCTCGGTGCGGAGAAGGCATTTCTGCTCTATCCGCTGCTGGCAGGACTCGGCATTCTGGTCTTTTCGGCGCTGATTCTTGGCGGCGGTGCTTGGTTGGTGCTGAGTCACCCGGAACTGGAGCAGTGGTTGTCGCACATGGAGCAGCCGGCGCAAGACGGCAGCGCGCCTTGGTGGGGCTATGCCGCCGGCGGGGCCATCCTGTGGCTGTTTCTGCTGGTCACCAGCTTTGTCACCAACTTCTTTCTGACCGCCTTGGTGGGTGCGACGCTGCAGCGACTGCGTGGCGGCAATCCAACCTTCGGTGATGGCTTGGCACTGGCCCGCGAACGTGCGGGCGTCATCCTCGGCTATTCCGGCATTGCCGCTAGCGTGGGTTTGTTGCTCTCCTTGCTGCAAAACCGTGACAACCAGTCGCTGATCGGCTCGGTGCTGGCCAGCCTCGGTGGCTTCGCCTGGAGCGTGGCCACCTTCCTGGTCATCCCCGTCCTGGCGGCCCAAGACATTGGCCCGGTCGCCGCGATTAAACAAAGCGCCACACTCCTCAAGCGGACCTGGGGCGAGCAACTCAGTCTCAATGTGGGCTTGGGCTTCATCATCGGTCTGCCGATGCTGCTGCTCATCGCCTCCACCTTCGGCGGCGCCGTCTGGGCCGCGAGCACCGAACAGCCAGTGCTGATGATCGGCACCATCGCCACTGGGGTGACCTTGATTGCCTTGTTGTCGCTAGTGAGTGCGACCCTCAGCGCCATCATTCGCGGGGCCGTCTATGTCTATGCCGAGGAAGGCGTGGTGCCCCAGCAATTCGACGACACCTTGGTGCGCCAGGCGCTGAAGTCGCGGAAGAAATGAGTCAAGGAGATATTTGTTCAGGATATGGACGGCACACGAAACAGTCCATTGCGGGATAATTCAAGATAACACCTGTCTCCTTGGCTGGCTTTGGCGATCTCTGGCCAAAAAGACTTGATCAGCGTGACAAGTTCGTCGTTGGAGACATTGCCAAGAACCAAACGCAACAACAGCTTCGGCGTTCCGCGCAGGAAATGGCTGTCACGAAAATCGCCGTCCTTGGTGATTAGCAACATTTCGTTTTCATCGACATAAGCAGCAATCGCGGTGTCAGTGGTTTTCGAGCCATCCAGAATGCGGTTTACATGGGTGGCATCAACGCCGATGTCGCGCAATCGGCTGACGAGACGATAGGCCACGTGGACATCGCAGAGAACGCGCATTAGGCAGCGGGACGCAGCGGTTCGCCGGAGACCAGCAAACGGGCATAACTTAGGCAAGCCCGGATATCCTCGCGCTCAAGTTCTGGATGATCAGCAAGGATCTCATCCACGCTCATCCCCGAGGACACTAAATCCAATACCACCTCAACCGGCCAACGCATGTGTCGGACGCAGGGTTTGCCGTGGCAGATATCCGGGTCAAGGGTGATGCGCTCAAGCTGTGGCATGGGGGACTCCCGATAACGAATCTTTCGGAATGCTAAAGCCTCACGCCGGATCCGTCCAACTGGCGCATTGGTCTCGACGGCACCGCTGGCGCCTCCCTGCGCCAGTCGAGTGAATCGTTTCGGTTTACCCGTCGGTCTTGAGCATTAACGCCTCGGGTCCGAGTTGCCAGTGGTGATCGTCGTCCAGTTCCTGATCGATCAGCACCGCCCGACAGGCGATCTCATCGACCGACAGCACGGAGACCGCGCTGTCATTGATCCAGCTGACCCCATCGAGAAATCCTGCCAGTCGTGCTGGACAGTCTGCGGTGACTTCGATCCTGGCCATCACAGCTGTCCCTCCTGGGCCAGAGACGAAGCACCTTCGCCACCGACGATGATGTGGTCGAGGACAGTGATCTCGAACAAGTCCAGTGCGTCCTTGATCCGTCGGGTCACCCGCAGATCAGCCGGGCTCGGGGTAGGGTTACCGCTGGGGTGATTGTGAACAAGCAAGCACGCGGCGCAATTCAGTGCGAGTCCCCGCTGGGCAATCACCCGAGGATAGACATTGCAGCCATCGATGGTGCCCTGGAACACCTCCTCCAGCGCGATCAGGCGATGCCTGTTATCGAGAAAGGCCACGGCGAAGACTTCCCGTTGCTTGCCGGCAAAGCGCAGCTGCATATATTCCATCGTTGCAGCGGCATCAGTGAAGGTGTCGTAGCTCACCTTGGGTTCCAGTACCTTGAGTGCGAGCGCGACCAGGGTGTCTTGCTCATCGGGCGTCAGGTCGACGGCCTGCATATCGGCAAAACGATTGGTCAGTCGCCGTTGTTTGGTCACCCGCTTCAGGGATGGTGGATGGTTGGACTGAGACATGACTGTTCCTCCGAAAAACAGGGGAAACAGCGCTCCCTTGAGGGACGCTGTCCCCCAAGGGTTGAAAAAACGGACTGTCGGCGGACAGTCCGGTGACAATCGCCTAACGCTAGGCCGCCAAGCGTGATTCTGGCGCGTGTTGCCAGACATCCGCCCAATCGACGCCACGGGCCTGCGGTGGAATCGGCATGAGCGGCACGCGGATGCGCACCTCGACCGATGGACCGAGCCGTCGGTGAAGCGCGCGCGCCGCCTGTTCGCCAACGCCCGAGCGATCCTTGTCGGCCCACACCACCAGCCGGCACAGACCGGGTGGTGGCGCGAAGCGTTCGAGCAGGGTCGCCGACAGAGCCGCCCAGACCGGCATGCCGGTCATGGCGCGCACCGCCAGCGCGGTTTCGATGCCCTCGGTCAGGCCAAGTACCGGGTTCTTTCCGAGCGGGACTGGGCATAACCGCACAGCCGAGCCAACGAGCGAGCGGTTCTGGCCGGAGGCCATCAGCTTCTTAGGCGCGGGTACCGGTGCCTTGCCCGCACCGTTCGGTTGCAGATAGGTCCGATGCAGCGTCATGGCCGAGCCATCCGTAGCGGACACCAAAGCCAGCATGGCCGGGAATCGGCCTAAAGAGACCGGGTGGCCCGTTTCAGCGACGCCCCAATAGGGCAGCGCCGGATGGAACCGCATCACCCGTGAATCAAAGTCAACGCCACTCAGTCCGCGCTGGACCAAATAACGCCGCAGTACCCCAGCTCCGGGATGGCCAGGCGGCAGACTTTCATTCCACACACGCCGCAACCGCGCGCGTGCTTGGTCGGGATACGGCGTGCAAGCTTGGGCAGGCATCCCTGATCGGGTAACCAACAGGGGCCGAACGCGTGGCGATGGCCTATCGCTCAGCCCCAAAACGCCCGCCACCCGGTTCAGCGTCTCGGGAAAGGACCACCCAAACAGCCAGCGCAGCAGCGCGAAACCATCTGGATAGGCACCGCAAGTCGCACAGATGCCACCGCCAGAGCGATCCACATCCGGGAACAGCCGAAAGCCGTCGCCCTGACCAGCGCCATGCACCGGACAAGGTCCATGGCGTCCCGGTCGCTGCAAGGCCGACTCCAACACAGACCCAGCCAATTCATCTAGGACCGCCAGCCAGCCAGCGCCTTGCGCCGCCTGGCGAACCATTGCCGATTCAATTGAACGCATCGAAGTGCTCCTTAATGAACACGCCGGCGCTGGACGAGTCCAAACACCGGCGATAAGCAGAAAGAACGCCGCACCTCGCGCCACTAGGCCCGATCAATGCACCACATTCTCGGCATCCACCAGCAGCTTGCAGATCGGGATCGCGCGTTCGCCGACCTCGACAAAGCGCACCGGCTTGGAAATCACCCAGGCTGCGGATAGCGCCTCGAGTGCCCCGGCACTGGGGCCGAAGTTCTTGATGGCGATTTCGTTGGCATCCAGATCGACGCCGGGCAGTTCCACGCTCGCAACGGCGATCAGATCACCGGGCGAGCGGACATTGACCAGCAACAGCGCCGGTCGGCGGGATTGGGCATAGCGCGACCACAGCAAACGGCAGTCGTAGGTATTGAAGCGAAGCTTCATGCGGGACTCCTCGCAATCAGAAAGAAACAGAAACGACGGCTGGCCGGGCATGAAGCCCGAGCCAGCGGCAGTGGAAGAACGCAATCAGGCCAGCACAGCCTGGTGCGTCATCGGCTCGGCGCGCCGCGTCAGCGTGGCGCGGGTGCGCATTTCATCGAGCACCAGGCGGTACACCGCCTTGATGTCGCGATGGGTTGCGCGGTCGGCGGGTGCGGACAGCAAGGCAAACACCGACTGCCGGGCTTCAGTGAGCTGGCGGTCGCTTGCGGTATCGAGAAACTTCTCAACGTCATTCCAGAAATTACGGTTCATACTCATGGCGGTATCTCCCAAGGTGACGGGGAGACACATCGCCCCTGTGGGGAGAGCATCTCCCCAAGGGGTTGAACAAAGGTCCGCACCAAGGCGGTGTCATCGGACGCGGTTGAAAAGCCCAATCGGGCTGGCGACGCATCGCGTCTTCGGTCGCCGTCACAGCAAGTCCTGGCATCAGGACTCACCGCAAAACCGCCTTTTCCGCCATCGTCGATGACCAACGACGCTGGAAAAGGCCCGGCCACCGCATGGCGGCCGGATTGAGTGGAGTTGAAAGGATGGAACTCGGCTGCACCGCAGCGCATCCGCACAGCCTGAACGAACGGGTGCCTTGAAGACACCACGAAAGGTCGCCCGCAACAGCGCCTTTTCAGACGCCGTCGCGGACAAGGGCAGGGCAGCGCAATCAGGCCGCGAGCAACAACCGCTCGGCCGCACCAAAGAGCGCCGTTCTCAGCGCCGTCACCTCATCGACGCGCAACGCCACCGGGAACAGCCCCGAGACATCCACGCCGATGCCAAGCCCGACGGTCTCCAAACCAGCGGCGGAACAAAGCCGCAGAATCTCCCGCGTCTCATCCATGCGATTCGGCTTGCCGTCGGTCAGCAACAGCACAATGCGCCGCGTCTCAGGTCGGCCGAGCAAATCCGCCGCCGCGAACCACAACGCACCCGCCATCGGCGTGCTGCCCCGAGTCCCTTGCAAAAAGGCCCCGGCACAGGCACGCGGACGCTGCCCATGTCGAACCAGCACGCTGATGCGATCCTCCACGCCGGACAGGCCCGGAAAGGCGCTGACCGCGACCGACACCCCATGGATGCCGTCCAGTGCCAGGGCCAAGGCCAAAGCGGCGGACTGGGCGATCTGCCCACGCCGTTCAACCAACCCGTCGCGACGACGCACTGGCGAATTCATCGACCCGGACAGGTCGATCAGCAGGTGAATCGCGGTATCGACCGCCACCCGTTCACGTTTCCGCGCGAACAGCCGAGGATCGCCCACCGCCGCGCGATAGAGGCGCTTGGGCAGCAAGCGCGGCCCATGGCGAAACGCCTGCGGCCGATCCAGCCGTGAGGCCTGCACCAGTCCCTGCAGGCGCGCCCGCAACCGGCGCGACTCTTCCTGCACGACACCCAGCAACCGCAAACCACGCGCCGGATCGCCATCAAAGGGCTCGGCACGGGGCAGCAGACAAGGGCTGTCGCCCTGGCCGGCAGCGTCCAGGAGTTCACGCACCTGCTGGAACAAATCGCCTGGCAGATCGTCATCACTCGCGTTCAGCGTCTGGGAGACGGCTTGGGTCTTGAGGGCGTCATGCGGTGCGTCCGGGATAGACGTTGAAGGGGTGCTTGAATCCGGCTTGGTTGAAGACCCCGGATCGTTATGACCAGCCGGGGTCCCTCCGTCTTGCCCACCTCCCTGTCCAGATGGACTCCCAGCCGGAGTCCCTGAGCTTGTCTGGCCAGCTGTTGGGTCCGTTGGCCCCTGAGCGGCTTGTTCGTCAGCAGGCAGCGGCGCCCCAACCGACCCACCAGGCATCTGGTTGTCAGTCCCGCCAGTCCCCGTCGCGTTTTGGCCAGACTCATCTGGCCGCTCTTGGCCGTTCCGATCAGGCTGCCCTGATGCAGATCCAGCACCGGACGATGGTGCCCGCGCCGACTGCTTCTCCTCCTCCAGCAAGGCGCGAATGCGTTGCGCCAAATCGACCGCATCCGCCGTGCTGGCCAGTTGACCGACCTCGGCCAACAAGCCCTGCAACCGATGCACGGTGCGCGCAGGAAATACCTGACGCAGCACGCGCTCCGCCTCATGCGCCGAAACGGCAAGCGACGCGGTCTCCAACAGCCGATGGCGCAGATGCAGCAGCAGATAGCTGGTCAAGACATGGGCTGGATGCGCATCCGGCTTCGGCGGCGACAAGGCGCCACGTCCGCTCAGATGGTCGCAGACCGCCTGCAAGTTCTCGCGCGTGCCGGGATAAGGCGCGGCGATGGCCCGCTCGATGCGGATATCCTCAAGAATGTTTAGCAGGCTGCGGGTCAAGGGATCCGAACCGGACGCCCCCTGGCGATAGGTCTCGAAATCGGTAAAGCGCAGATGCGCCGCCTCGTGGGCCAGATAGCCCCAGGCAACCGGAATCAGCTCAGATTGCGGCGGCAAGGCCGGCACCTGAATGCTGTTGCCATCAGTGCAGGCCTCATCTCCGCCGACCGCGACCGGGACGCCAAACTTGCGCCCTAGGGCGGCGGCGACAATCGGCATGGCCTGATGCAAGGTCCGAAAGGCATGGCTCATGGTGATGCTCCATATAGGTGATGGGGCATCACGCCCATGGGGGCGCAATGCCCCGAGGGGTGAAAAAAAGAAATCCGCCAATCAGCGTCGTCGATCCAGTTGGACGCGGCGCTGAGTCGAGCTTAGAAACAGATCAAAACCAGAAATCCTGCGCTGGCACAGCCGGAACCGGCGATCGTGATGTCTCGATCGGACCCGGCACTTCCTGCTCCTCGAACAGGTCATCGAAGTCCATCGGGTCATCGTCGGACAGCGTTTCCGGATCAGATGCTAGGGTGCCATCGTCCTTCTGCGACGAGGGTTCACCGCCAATATCCGCTTGCGACTCTGCATCCGGTGCATCAGGCACTTCCGGCATCAACGCATCCAGCGCCAACAGCCCTTCGCCATGGCGGGCCATGGCTTCGGCTTCGCCAACCAGACGCATCAGTGCCCAGCCCTCCAGGAACAATCCGCCCTGGATCGGCCCCGAGCCGGGCAGTCGCTTCAGCCACTGCCCGATAGAGCGCACCACCGGATCAATCCGTCCATCGACAAAGCTCAAGGCATCGAGCTTGTCGTGAATGCGTCGGAAGGTTCCGAGCGCCCGTTGCGACAACTCCGGCTTACCCACAAAGGACTGTTCCAGCCCCCTGGCCATCTGCTCGACCTCGGCGAAAATGGTGTCACCGATCTCGGCGACATCCTCGTGCAAGGTATCGGTCGCGATCAGTGGCGCTGTTTCAATCCGCAGCGCCTGCACCCGAAAGCGAAATTGCCCGCGCACCACCTCCACCGGATCGACCGCCTGGCGGATGGCCGGCTCCCAACTGGGATAGGCTGCGCACCAGGCATCAATATGCCGGTCATACTCGGCGAGAAAGCTCTCGGCCGCGGCGCGCGTTTCCAGCGTGATGGACTCGGCCATGGCCTGCGCCTCGACCGCCAGCGCATTGGGCACCAGAAAGCCGCCCAGAAAGCGCGTGCCGACCGCCAACAGATTGCGCTCGATGCGCTTCTTGTTGCGGTGAAACACCCGCAAGGCATCCGGGTTGCAAATCTTCTTGCTGCCCAATGAAATCAGCTCATCGGGCGGCAAGTCGGTGCCAAGCCGCAGATCCTCAGCCCGCAGTTTCTTGCGCCCGGACCAGATGTGAAAATCGACCAGAAAGAGCGTGGTCTGATCGGTCAGGTGGAGGGTGTCCTCCAGCGACCGGTTGTCGGTTTGGGTCTCGGTCATGTCAGTTGTCATGCAAGTCTCCCCGCGGACCGGCGAAGCCGATCCGCGTCATGGATGATTCAGAACCAAAGGTTCTCCTGCCCCGGCGCGATCCACGACAGATCGATGCGGGGTTGCGGTCTTGGCTCGGGAACGGGATGGCTGTGAAGTGAGCCACGCTGGGTCGAGATGACCTCAAAGAAGCGCCCACGCAGTACCGCCTGGCCCAGGGGGACATAGCCCTTGCGCTCCTTGTCCAAAGCGCGCTGCTCAATCATTCGCGCCTGACTGGCGGCATAGATCCGCCGCTGCGCAATGTTCTCCAAGCGTCCCCAGGCAATCTCCATCGCGCCATCGGCCAGGCGGCGATAGGCCCAGTCTTTTCTGGACCCATCGCCGTGGTGATAGCGAAAGAGTTGCCAGGGCGAATCCGCCCCCGTCATGCCTGCCCGCTCCACAGCGGCCCCAGCACATCGGCGGCGATGCGATGAATCGCCGTGCGTTCTTCCGCCGCCGCTCGCGCGGTCAGCGCCTGATCCAAGGCATAGGCCAGCGGATTCGGCGCCCCCTTGAAGGTCACCGTCAGCCGTGCCCAACGCACCAGAGTGCGAGTGGACAGCGTCAGGGTTAGCTCACCGGCCTGGGGGCTGGCGCCATCGCTCTCGCCGAGAAACAGCCGCCGCACCTCATTGGCCACCACGACCAGCTTGTGGGCGATCTCGGTGGGGAGATCGGGAACCTCCCCATCCAGCACGGCCTGCTCGGTTTCCGGATCGGGGTAGGTCACTTGGAGCACCCGAAAGCGATCCAGAAACGCCAGGTTCTGGCGCAATACGCCTTGATAAAGTCCGGTCTGATCGCCGCTGCCGGCACTGTTGCCGGTGGCGATCACCCGGAACTTCGGATGCGGGCGAATCACCTCGCCGCCATTCTGGGCAATCACCAGAGGCGCGCCCTCGACGATGTCGTTCAGCCCGGCCAGTTCCGCCGGATCCATCAGATCGATTTCGTTCAGGATCAGCAGATGCCCCTCGCGCGCGGCGACGGCCAAAGGACCATGGACGAAGCGGGTCTCGCCCTGGAGCAACTGAAAGCCGCCGAGCAGATCGGCGAATTCCATCCGGCCATGGCAGGTCAACTCCTGCACCGGCCAATACAAGCGCGCTGCCACCTGACGGATAAGCGAGGTCTTGCCCGCGCCGGTCGGACCGGTCAGCAACAAGGCATCGCCACCGGCATCGCGCAGAAACGCCAGCACGGCATTGAGCCCTTGGCGAAAGATGTAGGGCTGCCTCAGTGGAACCTTGGGATGGTCTTCTTCCGCGAAGCCTTCGATCTCCAGGCCTTTCGGGGCCTTGACGTTAAAGGTGGTCGCGACATCGAAGCGTTGGGGTGTGGGCATGGGTCTCTCCTGTGTGACATGGGAGAGACGCGAATCCCCATGGAGGGAGCGATCTCCCCCTAGGGTGAGTGAACAGGCCAACTGGCCGGAAATAACGAAAGGTCGGGTCTTGTGAGGCGCTCCGACAGGCGCACTGGGAAAACCGATGCGGTCGTCCGCAGCCGCGCACGCGAGACTGGGGACGACCGCCTGCCCGCAGGCAGGACGGTCTTGAGGTCAAGAGAAAAGCACCACGGGCATCAGAACCAGAAGCTGGTGGCCACGGCAAAACCGTGGTCATCGCTTGCCTGATGCGCAGGCGCCCGCTTGGCCTTGGGCTTGAGCGGGATGACTGTGGTCTCGGGAGACGCCTGCACGGTGACCCGCACGCGCTCGGACGGCTGACGGCGAAACGCCTCGATGGCGTCGCTACCCAACTCCGGCAGGCGCGCCTGCAACAGCGCCGCATAATCCACCGACCCTTTAGCGCAGAAGCGCGTCACTCGCAGCCCGGCGGACTCGGCGATCAGCGCCTGGCCCATCATGGCCACTAGAGTGGTCTGGATGTCATCCATGGCGGCCTTCTTGCGTTTGAGCTCCGACTCGACCGTCTTGGCTTCCTGTTGCAGCGCGCGATAGCGCCCGGCCAGCACCGCCCAGTCATCGGCCTGCGGTCCCTTGGGGATGAACAGATCCCGGGTGGGATCTTTCTCCGGTTCCTGGTTGTCGATCAACGCCTGCCAGAAGGCTTTGCCCTGGGTGACGATGGATGTAATCAACGCCGGATCGCGAGTGATCTCGAAAACGATAGGGTCATTGTCCTCTTGGTAGAACACCAGATACCCCTTGTCCGCCCCAGCGACATAGAGCTGATGCTGGACCTGGGGTTCATAGAGCCGAAAGGCACCGGCCGCGCGGCCATGGTTAGTGACATCGCGAAAGGTGCGTTCCGAGGGCACCTTCAACTCAACCGGTTCGCCGGCGTCGGTGATGCCATCAAAGGAGGCGCGCAGCAGTGGCTCCTCCTCGGATTCCCCACAGACCGGCAAGACCAGTGTGTCGTAACGCTGCTCGAACCACTGCCGGGCGGCATCTTCCAGTCGGTTACCCCGCTGCACCAGCGGGTTCTTGCTCAAGTCCGCAGTCTTGGCCAACCCCGTGCGTTCGGCCCACAGGCGCCAGGGCGTCTTGTAGGGCGAGCGACCGAGAATAATGGCTGATTCCGATGCGGTGATGCCCTGGGCGCGCCACTGGTGCCATTCGGGGGTGCGTTGGGCCAGATCGATACTCTTCATGGAAAGCTCCGTCAAAAAAATGACCGGGGCGCCATGCCCCCTCGGGGCAGAGCGCCCCGTGGGGTGAATGAAAAGCTGCGGTTCAGCTGAGCTCAGGCGGCCAAGCGCTGCTCGGCGGTCTGTTGGGCTTGATCGAGGGCCTCAAGCGCTTGTTTGAGTTCAGCCCCCTTGCAGCGCGCGCGCAGATACTGCTCGGCCTGCTTCCAGGCGGATTTCTCCGCCGCGCGGGCGACCACCTTATCGATCCGCGCTTGCAGGCTGGGATCGAGGGTGATCGGTTCGGCACGTGGCTCTGAGTCCGTTGGTGTTTCAGATGCTTTCGATGGCGCTGCATCCGACGCTGCCTCAGCGACCCCGGATGGCGCAGTATCCGCCTTCGCGGGGACAGTCCCTGTCGCATCCAGCGATGCCGCCACCGGAATCGAGGTATCTGCCTCGATCACCTTGCCTTCCATCTCCTCGGCGGTATAAGAGGCTTCCTCGGGAAAAGCCGCCCGCAAAGAGGCCGCCTTGGCGCACTTCATCAACTGTCCGCGTGGGCGTTTGACCCACATCTCCGTTGGCAGCTCCGAGTAGGCCCCGCCCTGACGGGCGTAGGCTTCCAGCCAGAACACCGGCTCGGTGAAGGGACAGCGCTGGCCGCCGACAAGCCGATAGACGGTCACCTCGCACCACTCGGGAAAGCTGACCGCATAGTCCAAGTCCTGCCAAGCGCCATTGCGTTTGACCTTCCCCGAGAAGGTGCGCTCGATCACCGGCCCGAAGCGGGGTGGATCGATCCCGGCCCACTGGCCGGTGCGCGCGGCCGTGGTCTGCACCTCGGCAATGCCCGGCCAGACGGTCTCGATCTCTTGACCAAGCGCCTTCGACCACATCGGCACCACATGCACCGGACGCTTGATCACATCCAGATTGCGCGCAGCGCAGTAATGCACCGCCAGCAGAATACCCTCGGCGGTCTTGGCTGCCGGGAAAATGGAATCGGTCAGCACCTTCCAGGTGCTGGGAGTCAGATTCAGCGCCGGATCGACCGCCGGCATCGGGATGCGCGGCGCGTCGGCTTTTGGCACAGCTTGCATCGAACGGGTCATGATGCCCTCCTCAATGAATGGGGCACCAGGCCCCACGGGGTCACTGGTACCCCGTGGGTGAAAAGAAGACTGGTCGGCTCAGCGCGCGAGCTGCTCAAGTTGTTGCGCAAGGCGCGTCAACCGCTCCGGCTGACCGCCATCAGGCGCCACCTGTTTGGCACGGAGGCGCAGACGTTGGGCCATCAGGGACAACTCCCGGCAGGCCCAGCGGCGGGTGGCGCCGAAACGGATCGGGCGCTGGTCAGCGGGATCAAAACGGCAGGTCATCGTCGAAATCCGCCTTGGATGCCGGTGCTTTCTGACGATTGCCAGCGGAACCGTTCTTGCCGCCAAGCATTTTCATCTTGTCGGCGACGATCTCGGTGGTGTAGCGGTCTTGGCCGGATTCATCCTGCCATTGACGGGTCTGCAAGCGACCTTCGACATAGACCAGCGCACCCTTGTTCAGGTACTCGCCGGCCACTTCCGCGGTGCGCCCGAACAGCACCACGCGGTGCCACTCGGTGCGTTCCTGCGCTTCACCGGCCTTGTCTTTCCAGCGCTCGCTGGTGGCCAGGGTCAGGTTGGCGACAGCGCCTTGGCCGTTCTTGGCTTGACGGACCTCGGGATCGCGCCCGAGATGGCCGATGAGTTGGGCTTTGTTCAGCATGATCACTCTCCAGGTTGGGATGACAACGAACGCCGACGCTGATAGGTCGGCGACTCCAAGGGATGCGGTTCCGGCGGCGGCAGTGGCGCGACACGCGCGCCGAGTAGCCTGTCGCTCAGCTGCCAGAACAGCACCTTCCAGCGGCGGGGAATCCGCCACGGACGTGAGAACATGGGAAACTCCTGGCCGGTGACGGTCTGCAAGGCAGTCGCCTCAGCCGAATGGATGGGAAGAGGGAAACCCTGGGAAGGGGGATGGAACGGACGCGGTTGGTAACCCTCAAACGAGGGCCAGACTCATGGCGTCTTCGGTCTGAAACGCTGGCGGCGACAAGGGCCGACCGGCGAGAAAGTCATGCTGGGCAAAGCGTGCAAGCGATCTTGCAATCCTTTTGCGCCGTCACCTCTGAGTATTGCCGCATTGACGGCCGTGCGCAGCCGCGAAAGCTTGGGCAAAAGGCCGCTCTTTCTCACTGGTGTGCTTTCGGTGAAGAGCACAAAGCCCCTGACCTCTGAGCGGTGTCATCCGCGATCATGGCTTGCCGGAAGCCAACACGGCCCCCAATCACCAGGGAAGGGACGAGAATTCAAGGTGTCGGCTATGAGGAGGGCGCGAATGCAAACAGGAAACCGCTTACTGGTCTGGCTGGTGTTGTTCCTGCCAGGGCTATTGATGGGAGGACCGGTCATGGCCACCGAGGAACCGGCTTATACCCCGGTGCGGGAAGGTCCCGGGTTCGAGATCCGTCGCTACGCGCCCCAGCTGTTGGCCGAGACCGAGGTCAGTGGCGACTTCGATGATGTCGGCGGCGAGGCCTTTCGCCGTTTGGCCGACTTTATCTTCGGCAACAATCAAGCCGCCGAGAAAATCGCCATGACCGCGCCCGTGAGTCAGACGCCCGTTGCGCCAGCGGGCGAGGGCGGTGGGACCCGCATCCCGATGACCGCGCCGGTCAAACAACAGGCCGATCAGAGCGCGACAGGTACCTACCGGATCAGCTTCGTGATGCCGAGTCGCTTCACCCTCGAGACCATTCCACGACCCACGGACCCGCGCATTGAACTGCGCGAAGAACCCGCACGACTGATGGCTGTCGTGCGCTACTCCGGTGGCTGGGGTGAGAACCGCTACCTCGAGCATGAACGCCAGTTGCTCGAGGCGGTTCGCGCCGAGGGTTTCATACCCACGGGTGCGCCCATCTATGCCCGTTACAACTCGCCATTCTCCTTGCCCATCCTGCGGCGCAACGAAGTGATGGTCGAAATCAAGAAACCCTGAACGCGCCTCGGGGCGTCCAAAGGCCGCTGTCAGGCGGTTGAGGGAGCTGGTCGATCACGCGATGGCGCAATGGACGGTCGTCGGGACTATACTGTTTTTATTAACAGTCCTTCCCGCCGCGCTGACCTGCATGTCACTGACCATCTTTCCACCTGCTGCCGGGCGCATTGAGCCCTGTCCCGCCGCTTGCCCGCATACCCACTGGAGTCGGTTCCGGCCCAGCGGTTCAGCGGGCGATTTGGTGGCGCCCATCGGCCGCCCCGCGGTCCGTTCGCCCTTGTCCCTGCGGCGATTCCGCTGGCCGGTGCAAGCGGGCTTTCCCTCGCCAGCCGAGGACGATCAGGACGCGGCCATTGATCTCAATACGCTGCTGGCCCCGCATCCCGAGGCCTGTTTCCTGCTGCGCGTGCGCGGTTGTTCAATGACCGATGCCGGTGTCGAGGACGGCGATCTGGTGCTGGTCGACCGGTCGCTCGAGCCCCGCCATGGGCGCATGGTCATTGCGGTGGTTGATGGCGAGTTCACGCTCAAACGTCTGCACCGCCAAGGCAGCCAGGTGCGCCTGGAAGCGGCCCATACGCAGTATCCGGCCATCGAGTTGAAGGATGGCCAGGAACTGCAGGTGTGGGGCGTGGTCACGCGCGTGATCAAGACGGTCTGAGCATCAGGCGCTGGCATGTCCATCGCACTGGTCGACTGCAATAGCTTCTACGCCTCCTGCGAGCAGGTGTTCCAGCCGCGGCTGCGGGATTGCGCTGTCGTGGTGCTCTCCAACAACGATGGCTGCGTGGTGGCGCGCTCCAAAGCGGCCAAGGCGCTTGGCATCCGCATGGGCGAACCCTGGTTCCAGGCCCAGCGCCGGCTAAAGGCCGAGGGAAAGCTGAGTGCGGTGACGGCCCTGTCGAGCAACTATGCGCTCTATGCCGATATGAGCAACCGGGTCATGCGCATCCTCGCCCGCTTTGCGCCGCGCCAGGAAATCTATTCGATCGATGAATGCTTCCTTGATCTGGGCGGACAAACGCAGCCCGCGGCGGTCATCGGGCAGAGGATTTGCGCCACGGTGCTGGGCTGGACCGGGCTGCCGGTCTGCGTTGGCATCGGCCCGACCAAGACCCTGGCCAAGCTGGCCAATCATCTGGCCAAGCACGACCCCGTTTGGTGTGGTGTCTGCGATCTGGCTGTGCTGCCGGGCTCAGAGATCGACCGGCTCCTCGCGGCGATTTCGGTGGCCGAGGTCTGGGGCGTGGGGGCACGACTGTCCAAGCGCCTGGCCGCGATTGGCATCACAACAGCCCTTGACCTGCGCCGGGTGCCAACCCGACGGGTTCGCCAGCAGTTCTCGGTGGTGCTTGAGCGCACCGCGCTGGAACTGCGCGGCGTGGCCTGTCTGGAACTGGAGGAGGTCATGCCGGACAAGCAGCAGATTCGCTGTTCGCGCACCTTCGGCGCGGCGGTCACCTCGCTTGCGGAATTGACCCAGGCCATCACCACCTTCACCAGTCGCGCGGCGGAGAAGCTGCGGGCGCAGCAGGGTGAGGCGGCCGCGGTTGGGGTGGAGATCCGCACGAGTCTCTTTCGCACAGAAACGACACCTTTTGTCGGCAGCCTTGTCGTGCCCCTGGTCGCACCGAGCGCGGATACCCGCGTGTTGGTGGCTGCGGCGCGACGCGGACTTCAGCGTCTCTATAAACCCGGCCTGATCTACACAAAAGCCGGAACGGTGCTGCTTGGGCTTGGCCGCGCTGGGCAGGGGCAGGTGGATTTGTTCTCGGATGGGGCGGCCGACCAGCGCAGTGAGGCGCTCATGGCGACGCTGGATGCAATTAACAGCCGCTTTGGCCGCGGCAGCCTGATGTTGGCCAATGCCCATCCCGCTCCGCGCTGGCGAAGGCGCGAGCAATATCGCTCACCGCGCTATACCACGCGGTTGGAAGAGCTGCCTGTGGCTTATTGCTGATGAGAGGGTTTGTCCGTTGGCAGTCGAGGAAGCTTCGCTCCAACGGGAGTTCGAGCGAGTTTGTGGCTTCCGCTTTCGACCCACAGCGGAAGTAACCCACCTTCTCTAGATCCGTCTGTTTTTTCGCCACGCACGACGACGCAAAGGAGATAAGCCTGACCCGGCTTCCGGGTTCAACAGTGGTTATGCGCCCCCGAGGTCAGCGGCGGGAGTGTCCCAAAGCGCGTCACAAGCACGCCAAGGACATGCGGTTATTCCCCAGGGTGATAATCATGGTCTATACTTGGCTTGCACGTTCCGGCATGGCCGGGTGCGCGGTCGAGTCACGAAAAGCGTGCTGGACAAGCGCGCGCTTTAGGCGAACAGCGGGCACTTGCAACCGCAAGCCGCGCCACGCCACACAATTGCCAGCAATGCTGCCTGGTTCATCCGCAGGAGTTCGACTGCGCGTGCGTCGTTATGTGTCAAGGATATCCCGGGAGTATTAACATGAAGAGAAGGTTGGAAAAATCAATTGAAGATAAATTGATATCAAGCTGCCTTTGGTCTAATGAAATTGAACAGGACTGCAAAAATCAGAATGTTTTTTTCGCAATCCGAGATAATCGCATTGACCTCTATCACAAAGGCGGCAAGCTTTTTACCTATGACGGAAGTGGATTTAAAACTCACCTGAAATATGCTTCTGTTATTTCATCAAATGGAAAGAATTATCTCACTGAATCTGAGTTGTTAGGTTATAAGTTGGCCTCTGACTTTGAATCGAATTACCCGCGAATAAAAGAAAACTGCTCTAACTATTCTGGAATCGAAGCTTTTGGAGTATCGAATTTATATCATAGGCACTCATATTTATCGAGTAGCAATGTTGTTGTTTTGGATGTTGAAATTTCCTTTGGATCGTTTAATGAAGAAAACAAGCAAGATAGAATTGATGTTTTATTACTCAATAAAGATTCTAAATCCCTTCAATTTGTTGAAGCGAAGCATTACTCAAATAAAGGAATCTGGTCACAGACTACTCCAGCAGTAATAAGCCAAATTAAAAGATATAAATCTCAAATAGCAGAAAGAAAACCAGAAATTCTCTCGGAATATATTAATTATATAAGAATAATTAACAGAATTTTTGGCGCGGCATTACCTGAACCAGTAGAAGTTGACAACAATGTTACTTTATTAATTTTTGGTTTTGATATAGACCAGAGAAACGGAAGGCTGAATAATAAGATCCTCCAAAACAAAGAATATGCGGGTATAAAGATTTACAAAATCGGTGATATTAAGCAAGTGAAACCTGATAATCTTTGGTAAGCAGAAACGTTGTGATGAATTTCAAAATTCATAGAGGCACAAAGGAAATAGGAGGTTCATGTGTAGAAGTCTGGACCGAATCAACACGAATAATTATTGATTTTGGTATGCCTTTGGTGAATCCAGACCGAACGCAGTTTGACTCAAGAGCTATTAAGGATTCGTCAGTAGATGAATTGATCGTAAAAAGAATTCTTCCCGATGTCGATGGACTTTATGATGAATCCGGAACCACTGCTTTGATTTTATCTCATGCGCATCAAGACCATTTTGGACTCATAAATTATGTGAACGCAAATTGCCAAACCTACCTTGGCAGAGCTACTCAAAAACTGATTGAGATTACCAATATATTTACAAATCAGGATTGGACGATTCCAAATCCACAACATTTTGAATCAGGAAAATCATTTTTTATTGGTGATATTGAAATTACACCCTATTTGATGGATCACTCTGCATTTGATGCTTATGCGTTTCTAATCAAAGCTGGTGGAAAGTCACTTTTTTATAGCGGTGATTTCAGAATACATGGTAGAAAAACCAAAGCCTTTGATTGGTTTAGTTACAATGCGGAAAAAAATATTGACTATCTGCTTCTTGAGGGAACAACCATTGGTCGGGCAAATAAAAATTTTCCGACCGAGAGTGAAATAGAAGAGGAATTTGTAGATACTTTTAAAACAAGCAAGGGGATTAATCTAATTTACACATCAGGTCAAAACATTGACCGGATCGTTTCAATTTATAGAGCTTGCAAAAGAGCGGGGAAGACTTTTGCTGTTGATTTTTATATTGCAAACATTCTTAAAGAGTTATCAGAATTTGCAACTATCCCGTATCCATCATATAGCTTTCCTGAAATCAAAGTATTTTTCCCATATCGACTTTCCCGAATGATTAGCAAAAAAGGGAATGAAAAATTATTATACCGTTTCAAGGACTATAAAATCACGAAAGAACAAATCGGGGAAGAGTTTGATAAAACGGTAATGATTGTGCGACCAAGCATGTTGAAAGATCTGGAATTTATAAAAGGATTAGAAAACGGCATATTTATCTATTCAATGTGGGAAGGTTATAAAAAAGAAAAACCGACAAAAGAGTTCATTGGTTTTCTCATTAAGAGAGGAATGACCGAAAAATCGATTCACACAAGTGGGCATGCTGATCGAGAGGCGCTGAAAAGAATGGTTGAAGTCTTAAGCCCGAAGAATCTTGTTCCAATCCATACATTTGAAGGAGATGAATACAAAAAAATATTCACAGGTACAAAGGTGGTGCGAATAAGCGATAATGAAACAGTAACTATTACCTAAAACACATAACAAATTACTGCACTGGATTTTTACTCCGCTCCGTAAATACCAGTGAGTTCAGTCGTCAGACCGAAAAACCGAGCAAAGCGTCCAAAGCTGCTCGCATCATCGCCACACCCGCCACCCTGCGCTAAACTCCGGTCAAGCCAACCCACCGGAGACGCGCCATGCACACCCACCCCGAAGGCGGTCGCGGCAACGACGAACCTGACAATTGATCCGCAGTCAGCGCAACTGGGTTGCCAAGCCACTCATTTTCGACCGGCTAACTAGCTTTTCACGCGGCGGAAAGACCGAATAGCCCGAACCCGAAAACTGGAGCAGTCGGCGATAAATGTCTGCTCCTGGCCGGCAAGCGCCCTGCCAAGGATTCGGTGCTAATCCAGAAGAATCGCGAGCGCTGCGTCTTGCCTCTGGGGACGGTTGCCGACCCTCAACGGACTAACTCCGTAAATCAGCCGCGCGCTTCTTTGGCAGGTCGGCTGAATTTGCTTGACACCCGCGGAAGTCCCCAAGGAACGGTCAATGCCGCAAGGATTTTGTGCTCGCGCTAATAAATTTAGGTACATGATTTTCACAATGGAGGTCTGCAGCATCAAATAGCGCTGATTTAAGTTTTTTTTGCTCACCTCCTTTCCGTTGCGGAGAAGGGTACCGCACGGGCTCGCCGGATCGAGAGATACCGTATGATACCTATGCGCCATTAACACGAACGTAGCGCTTCATTGTGATTGATTTCGAACCAGTAAGGGCTTGCAGTGGCGCGTTGCGCTGCCAATTTTTTCATCCTATGTGTTTTTGTCCTAAATGCGTCGGTTTCCGTATCAGTTACTCTCTATTGTTCATGAGTTGCTCAATTTCTTGTGCAAGAAGACCTAGGTCGGTATCAACCTCTAGGTAATCGACCTTGCCGTATCGATTTATCACACTGAGGGTAGCTGTCGGAACACCATGTTCTAGATCAAAATCAGTGCTTGATTCAAGTACGCCCTCCTCTCGGTACCAATCGACCATTTCCATCGCTTTTCCATGTTTATCAAACAACTCTAGATTGGCATTCTCCGCGCTATTACGCGGTCCAAAACATTGATCTACAAACCATTGATTATTTTTGCGAGTCAGGCCTAGTGTCGCCAAGCGCTTTCCGCTGATATTTCTGATCGAAAATACTCGATATTCATCATTCTTGCAGGCATTTGAATAGTCCGCCACGCAATTCATCATGTGCCAGCCTTCTGATCCAAGTTGTTTGGATGAGGTGAGAGGTACAATTTGAAATTGTCCGATCTTCTGTGCTTCCAAAACAGGTGACCAATGCTGTTGTTTCTTTTTAGCGGTGCGTTTTTGCGGGAGGCGTTCATTCCTTTCCCCCTCCTCCTTATCTAGACTCCACCATTCCCCATCGCCGTGAAGCTCAACATTTTGAAACAAACGCTTATACTGCTCGGGCACGAAGGTATGAATGGGGACGACCTTACGTGGAGTGAGCACCCTGACGAACTCCTCGAGATGCACGGAGCTGGCGTGACCTGATGTATGGATGCTTTTCTTGTCAATGCCGTGGCGGCTCAGCCAGGCCCCGAGGGCACTGAAGTCTCCGCGCTCCCAATATCCTGCCCATTGCGAATAGATGTAGCGCGCGTCAGTCAAGCAATTCGCCTTTTCCAGGTCTAGGCAGTGAATCGGACGAAATACGAGAGCTACCGATTTTGCCCGCTCACGCAGCTTTTCGCTGTATATCCGATTTTTCGCGTGTTGACGTAGAAGATCGAACAAGCCCTTCTTCCGAATCTGCATACGCTGGCGTTGAGGTACATAGAGCCTGATGTCGGGCCAATGGGATTGTGGAATATTTGGATTGCCTGTCGCTTGCAGAATCGCCGCAGTATAAAGATCAATGACCATGAGGCGGTTCGTTCGTCTCGCCGCTCGAAAGATGGATACGAGACGGTCGATGTTTTGTGAGGATGTATGCGTCATGACGAGGCCTTGAGCGGACGAAAACTCGGCGACGAACTGATCCTCTATGTCTGATTCATGCTGAATCCGCCCGTCATTTGGCGGCCGGCCCAGGGTTGACCCTTCCAGCAGCATGACATCGACACCCCGGGGTAACGTTCTCAGCAAAGACTCGAAGAGAGCTGATTTGCGACCGTGCGCGCGGAAATCGCCGCTATAAAAAAGACGCTTTCCCTGGCTCTCAATCAGGAGCGCATAGGCATCGTATGCGGAATGATCAACAAGAAAGGGAGTAACGCGGAATGGTCCGACATCAATGCTCTGACCTGACCGATAATCCCATCCTGGAGCAGGTCGGGCCCATGGATGCCCACTGAAAGCCGCAGCCGCCGTGACGATACGCCGGGCGGCTGGTCCCATTCCGACTGGGATGCGGGGTGCTAGAGCGGGCAGCAAGCCGAGATGATCTAGATGCGGGTGCGAGATGAATACCCCGAGTACGCTTTGATCGCGTTCATTGAGTCCGGCAAGCGTTGCGGGTATCGCTGAGCGCTTGTCGTGGTCTGAATCCAAGGGTAATCCGAAATCGAGCAGAATCCGGAGTCCATTCTGCTCGATTTCGACACAGCTTCCACCAATCTGGTGACTGCCCCGGTGGATGCACACTCGCATAAAACTTGCTCCCTAGGCAATCCCTAAGTCGACAACTATTCGTGTTGTTTACATCTAAATTTCAACACACGAGCATCCAATCTCCAATGTACCTCCATGGATTTAAAAAATCATTATCACCAAGGCGTAAGACCATGTTGAATTGTGTAGTTATATGTTTTAATGTTTTCTAAAAAAGAGTTTCCTTTTTTGTCTCTGGCAATATCCATAATTTCCTGATACTTTGTTTTTGCTAAACTTCTTTCGCTATATTCAGAAACAATTAGGACAGGTACAATGTCTTTAATATTCGGTCGTTTCCATTCAGCATTTATCAATCCTATTTTCTTTTTTTGTTCCAGCATTTTGGATACAGATTCTTTCAATTCGTCTCTCGGCAACTGATTGAAAAGATCATAATACAACCCAATTTGAAGGGGGCTTAAATAAATACCAGATGTATTTGATCCATGTTTGTACTCGATCAAAAGCAGATTACCCTGTTTATCCAAAGCTAAAAAATCGAGTTCACCGCCAATAGCTTTTTTATCCAAGTCTGTTCCGTATCCTTTTGCATCATATTGAGTAATATCTCTCTGGAGAATTTTGTACTTTTCACGAACCTTGCCATATATTTTATCTTTTTCCTGTTGATATTTGTATCCGATAACAGCTTCTTTATCTAAAATGACGAAATTGTCATTCGGTTTTCCGCAGGTTCCGAATTTGCGGGATAATTCGTTTTGAAAATATCCTTACTTTTTATTGTTGTAGTGTTTATCAAATTCCGGATCAGTTGAAACTTCTTTTAATACCTTGATTAACTCGCTGGAGAAATCCTCTGTAACTTTCTTTTCTCCGTAAAGATCATTTGACATTTTTTTGTATGCATCGTCTCCATTTAATTTAATCAAGCCAGGATCGCTTTTCTTTTTTATCTTCTACACTCTTGAAAGCCCTCGATATATTGAAATCCATTCTTCTTTATCATTTTTTCCTATCAAAAAATCAGTATCGGAATGCTTTTGAACTAAATAAAACAACCAACGAAGCTCTCCATCTGGCTCTAATAATTTTGAGAAAGAATGAGATAATATACGATTATCGTACATTTCGGCACTCCATAACATGTGCACACATAACAAGGCATCTTACGGTTTCCGGATAACACCACGGAAGGCGTGTTATCCCGCGAAACGCGAGGTATCTGCCGAGCGACAAGGATCAGTCGGACCCTTACATGGGTTCGGCAACAAACAAGGGCCGTAAGGATTGCTCTGCCTCGCCCGTCTGGTCGAATTCTGACACCGGCACTCTCCCTGGTCAATGTCCGGTTCTGGCCGGATTACGCCACTGATCTTGTCTAGTCAGCATGACTCTGATGGGGCAAGCGGACGCCACCAGAGGCCAAACGAGTTCAATGACTGGCGAACCAGATCGCCAGTTTTTTGGGACTCATCAGACCCCACTTACCTGTGCATGATGAACAAAGCTCGTCGCGCCCTGCACAAATTGCTTCCGACACGTTCCGTTAAGCGTCGTCAGTTGCCGGATACCGTTGCGAAGATTGACCTTAGTCGGCTGATGGGGACCTGGTTCGAAGTGGCCAGATTGCCCAATCTCGAAGCCGACGGTCCAGGACAGTGTAGCGTCAATGTGACTGCAACCTATGCCAAACGCCCCGATGGGCGCATCACCGTCCAAACAGTCGCCTACAACGCGAAAGCGCGAATGCGCCGCAATGAGGTGCATGGCCTGGTTCATCCTGCCGACGCGAGCGGGGCAAAGCTCATCCTGCGGTTCTTTAAGCTGATTCGGGGCGATCTGTGGGTCATTGGCCTCGACCCGCAATACCGATGGCTGCTCATGGGTACCCCAAGCCGAAGGCGGCTTTGGCTCATTGCCCGTGCGCCTTGCATTTCCCCTGAGGATTATGATCGAGCCATCGCGATTGCCGCAGAGCAAGGCTATGACGCCGCGCGCGTCAGAAGGACCCAGCAACAGATACTGGAATAAAACAGCAATGGCTGGCTTGTGATCGGTTGTCCTCGTCTTGCCGGTCTGAGGCAAAGTCTCGCTAGGATGTGCCAAATTTCCACCCCTGGGCCGACGCGCTAAACTTGGCCTACAGTTCGAAGCTCGGCATCTTTGGAGGTCCACTTGTCAGACTTCACGCTATCCACTCCAGAACAAGTCACGGCCTGTCTATCAGCACCTGCAAGTACTGCTGAGTTGCCCATGGGACCGATGCAGTTCGCCGACGTCGGTGACGGACCGCCGCTCCTGTGCGTCCACGGTGGCCCTGGCGGTTATGACCAAGGCTTGATTCTGGGTGAAACCTTTCGGGTGAATGGCTTTCGGGTCATTGGTCCGTCCCGACCGGGTTATCTGGAAACGCCGCTGAAAACGGGCACGACATTGACTGAGCAGGCTGACGCCCTCGCGGCACTGCTTGATTACCTCGGCATTGAGCGCTGCGCCGTGGTTGGTGTCTCCGCGGCTGGTGGGGCCATTTATGAACTTGCCGCGCGCCACCCGCGGAAAGTGTCGGCCTTGGTTGCCGTCGACTGCGTGGCGAGCAAATATCAGCCGCCGGTGAGTGACCTGGAGATGAAGCTCTTCGTTTCCACCTTCGGTTTTAAGCTGACCGCGATCATGGCCGACTATCTGACCGGGGCTACCATCAAGGGCCTCATCGCCCAGGAAGGCAAGCTAGACCGGGCTCAGGTCGCCGAGCGTGTGGCGCACATTGAGGCCGATCCCCTCAAGCAAGCGTACTTCATGGCCATGGTGCACTCATTTGGAGATCACGCTGCCAAGCGAGTCCCTGGGGCGCGGAATGACAATGCGCAATTAGGAGCAATCGCCGCGCTGCCTCTGGAGCGGATAATCGCCCCGACCTTGATTATTCATGGCACGGCGGACAATGACGTTTTTCCCTCTCACGCGGAACACGCCCACCGCCACATCGCCGGCTCCGAGCTGCGATGGATCCAGGATGGCACCCACTTCTGCTTCTGGCTGTCCGACACAGCCGAGGCAGACCGCCGATACGCCGTCGACTGGCTTAGGCATAAGGTAACTAACTGAAGCAAGTCACGAAGTAGCAGTCTAAGACCGAAGCCGCCGCTCAAACCTCTAAGCGCTGCCCAATCGCAGCACCGATCGAGCGTGTCCATGCCTTCAAGACAGTTGACGGCAAGTTCCTCACCTCCGAAGCTGATGCCATGCGGCACATCGCCTGGTACCAGTTATCGCAGTCCGGTCACTGTTTTCGGGTTCGCGCAGCGGGCCTGATCAAAGTCGGTGACTGCGTTCATGTCTTATCACCTGTGAGCAGATCGCAACGCTAAGAACGCGCAACCGCTCGTCACAACCATTCTTCACGCGCACTGTCCTGGCAGCGCGAAAGAGGCCCATCCGCCTGAGGTTTCCAGGTCGCTCTGACAACTCGCAAAGATCAGGATGGTGGCATGAACACCATCCTGATCCCCCTGCTCATGCTGTCAGGCACCCTTGTCCTTTGCAGCACCGTCCATGCCCAGACTGAGCCCACCTCGCCGCGCTTCTACGAGCGTGGCGCCGAGGGCTGGTTCTGGTATGCCGAACAACCGCCCGAACCCGAGGAGGAACTGGAACCACCACCCGATCCGCCCCCGACACCGGCACCCGAGGAGGTAGCCGAACAACCTCCCGCGCCCGAGACGCCAAGCAACCAACCCGGCCCAACACCACTCTCCGCCGCCTGGCTGCGCGCGAACCTGGAGCGCTACCGGGATGTTGCCATCGACGATCCCTCGCCGCAGAACGTCTCCCTCTATCTCTACCTGCAACGCCTGGCCATCGACAAAGCCGAACGCTTTGCCGAGGCAAGCCAGCGCGCCGTCTGGTCCGATCCTTTCCTCGACGAGACCACCCGCCGGCCACTCGCGACTTTCGCCGCCAACCTGGTCAATCGGGAAGCGGCGAACCAACGCGACCAGGCGCTGACCAAAACCGCCCAAGTCGCCGGCCTCTGGTTCCTGTACCGCTCTGATTGCCCCTACTGCGAAGCCCAGGCTCCGTTGCTTGAGTTGCTGACCAACCGTTACGGTTTAGACGTGCAGGCCATTGCCCTCGATGGCCGACCCTTGCCAAGCGGGTTCTTCCCCAACTTCCGCACCGATAGTGGTCAAGCCCGCGCGCTTGGCGTGGTCTCCACCCCGGCGCTCTTCCTGGTCCGTCCGCCCGATGGCATCAAGCCTTTGTCCCAAGGCGTGCTGTCGCTGGCCGAGTTGCAGCAGCGCATCGTCCAGACCGCCGCCGATGCCGGCTGGATCGATCCGCGCTGGCTGGAACGCAGCCGCGCGCGGGTGACCGCCCTGCGCCTGGACACGAGCACGTTCAGCGATCCAGACCTGGCCGAAGACCCCGAACGGCTGCTTGAGCACCTGCGCGGTCAGCGCCGCGCGATACCCAATCCCCCGGTCACTGAACCCCTGATTCCATCCCCCACGCATCATCGCCTCGGAGGTCACTAATGCGCGTTGCGCCCGTCCTCGGTTTATCCCTCACCCTCAGCGCCGGCTTGCCCGGCATGGCGCAGGCCGATCTATCGTCCGAGCTGGATGCCATGTTCGACAGCCTGGTCAATGTCACCGACCCCACCGCCCACATGGGTCAGCGCCGGGGCGTGCTCTCCGGTGGGTCGGTCTATGCCCGCAACCGGGTGATGACGGTCAACCCCGTTCACATCATCCCGCCGAGCTTCGAGGCCGGCTGCGGCGGTATCGATCTGGTCGCCGGTGGCTTCAGCTATGTCTCGCGCGAGCAACTAACTGAGCTGTTTCGCGCCATCGCCGCTAATGCCGGCAGCTACGCCTTCAAACTGGCCCTGGATTCCATGTGCCAGAACTGCGGACAGGTGATGGACTCGTTGCAGAAGAAGATCCAGGCGCTCAATAGCCTGTTCGCCAACTCTTGCCAGCTTGGGCAGGGCGTGGTCAACGATGTCGTCGATGCCTTCGATACCCAGCAGAAGATCAAGCACTCTGAAGCCTCGCTGGTGAGAGGATTGGGCGATGTCTTCGAGACCTGGTCAACGGTAACCGGCGAAGATCCCATCACCCAGGTGCAAAACAGTGATCCGGACTACGCCCGTGAGGAATTGCAGGGCAACCTGTTCTGGCGCTCGCTCAAGGAAGGCTCGGTCAGCGGCTGGTTCGACCATGGCGACGACAGCCTGCTGGAGACGCTGATGTCGGTGACCGGCAGTGTCATCGTCGGGCCACCGGAGCCGAGTCCGGACGGGCAGGGGAGCAATAACCGCGTCACCCCATTGCCGGCGGTGCTGTCTCTGCGCGACCTGCTGCACGGCACGGCGGACAGCCGCGAAGTGCGGGTGTATCGCTGTGCACCCAGTCGCGATGCCGACGATTGCCTCTCCCCAACCGTTCAGAGTCTCACCCTGCTCGGCATGATCGAGCGCGTGAGAACCCTGCTGATCGGTGATGCGAGTTCACCTGGATTGATCGCCAAGTTCCGCTTTGGTACCAGCGATTTCACCGCCGACGAGAAAGCCTTCATGCAGGTGGCCCCGAGCGGACTCGGCGGGGCGGTGGCCAATCTGGCGCGCATCGACGAGGGCACAGCGATGCTGTTCGCCGAGCGAGCGGCTCCGGTGATCGCCATCGAGCTGGTGCAGGTGCTGCTGCACGACATGGCGCGTGCCGTGAGTGTGGCGACCGTCGTCGCGGACAACGCCTATGCGGGGCTGCTGCGCGAGCAGATCGCGGAATCCCGCGCGGACTTGCGCGCCGAATACGAGGTCGTCACCGCCCAATACGGCACCGCCCAGGAACAGCTCGCTTACTACATGGATCTGCTGCAATCGGCCAAGTCGACGCCCTATTGGAGCATCGAGCAGGCCGGCGGCGGGCGTCTGACCCCGGAGGGCTGAGCCATGTTCGAGATCTACTCCATCGGCGATGCGGCCTTTCTGACCCAGATCCTCAATGCCGTCGCAGCCCTGACCGGGACCGGGGATTTTCGCCAACTGGCCGCCGTCGGGCTGGTGGTCGGAATCCTGCTGGGCATGTTTCAGGGCCTGGTGAACAACACCCTCTACTTCGGGCGCTTGTTCATCGCCATGCTGATCTATCTGCTGGCCTTCGGCACCTCGGTGTCGGTGACCGTGGAGGATGCCTACACCGGGTCGGTCAGAGTGGTCGACCATGTCCCCATCGGACCCGCTGCTGTGGGTTCGGCCATGTCCAATGTCGGCTATGGTGTGACCCGGCTGATGGAGCAGGCATTCTCCACACCCGCCATGACTGGGCAGGGCTTTGCAGATGCGCTCCAGACGTTGGCGGGCGTTCGGAAAGCAACGCTCTCCAGAGCCTCCCTGGGCGCAGCCAATGCCCCGGAGCCGGGCACCAATGTTGAAGGCTCGCTAGTGAACTATGTCGCCGACTGCGTGCTGGCGGATGTCGATACTCAGCGCCGGAGTCTGGATGACATTCTCACCGCCCCGGATGTGACAACCGCGCTGGCGAGCAGCAATGTCGCCTTCACCACCCTGTATTACGAAGGCGGTGTACCCCAGACTCTGCGCTGCGATCAGGCGTGGGCGCGCATCAACGCCTTTCTGCCAGCCTCCTTCTTACCCGCCGTCAAAGATACCCTGCAAGCGCGCTTCGGTGTGGCCAACACGGCGGATGTCGAGTCCAAATTGCAGAACGCGGTCGATGCTCTGGCCGGTGCCGGGCGGGATGCACAGGACTATGTGCTGATGTCCGCAGCCCTCGGATGGCTGGAGAAGGGCATTGTGCTGACTCACGAGAACCGCCTGCAATGGGCGGCGGCCACCTCGGTGCAGCAGGCCATCGCCCAGCGCAATGGCCAGTGGGCGGCAGAGCAGGCGCTGTTTATGAACATCGTGCGCCCGATGATGACCTTCTTCGAGGGTTTCATCTACGCGGTCGCACCACTGATGGGCTTTGCGGTCGCCCTGGGACCCATGGGCATCAGCCTGACCGGCAAATGGCTGATGTTCGCACTCTGGACACAGCTGTGGCTGCCCGTTCTTGCGGTAACGAATCTCTACCTGATGATGGCCGCCGGACGGGATCTGGATGCGCTGTCGAACGTCGCCCAGTTGGAGCCGTTTTCCTTCTATGGGCTGATGCAGCTCGATCTGGTGTTGCAGGACTGGCTCGCCACCGGCGGCATGCTGGCCGCAGCCACGCCAGCCATCGCCTTGATGCTGATCTACGGCAGCGCGGTGACCGCGACCCATCTGGCCGGGCGGCTCAGAGGCAGCGATCATATCGACGAAAAGGGGCTCTCGCCCAGCGTCAGCTCAACAGCACCCGCGCTGGCGATCAGCTCGGGGTATCAAAACACGCCCTATGCCGGCACCCTGGCGACCGGGGCGGAATCGATTCTGCCGCGCTTCGATCTGGGCACCCAGGCCAGCCGCGAGACCGCCGTGACCGAGCAAGCCTTGCAGCAGTCCTCCCGGCAGTTCCTGTCCACCCTCGGACAGACAGCCTCCATGTCGGCGGCGCACAATCGGGAATCATTCTCGCAGCGGGCGCTGGGCTTTGACTATTCGGCCAGTGCCAGCGAGACGGACAAAACGTTCTACAGCGCCGGCAGCAGTCTGTCGCAGCAGTATGCCCAGACCGGATTGTCGGCAAACCAGATGACCGGCATGCTAGCAACCGGTGTCGGACTGGCCGGAGGCGGGCGCTCAGGCTCAGCCATTGCCGGGGAGTTGTCGGGGCAGTTGCGGGATCAATATCAGGTCAGCGACCAACTGGCCGAGCGGGTCGCCGACGACATCGCCACGCGCGTGACCAGCGACACTGGCTTCCAGTCCAGCCTGGCGTCGTCCGTCAGCGCCGATGCCCAGCAGGGCCTGCGCAGTGTCTTCACCCAGGGATTGAGCCGCCAGGACAGCGCCCAGTTGCAGCAGAGCGCGGCCGATGTAGTGCAAGACAGCCGCTCGCATCAGCGGGCCGAGCGGTTGTCGCAATCCGCGGCGGCCTCCGGCAGTTATGGCGCGGCCGAAGTCGGGCAACGCCTGGCCGGCAACCCGGCGCTTGCCGGTCAAGCATACAGCGCCATCGACCGCCTGGGACTGACCGGCGATCACCAGCGGGTGAGCGACTGGTATAGCGCCATGGGCGTCTTCGCCAATCCCGAGCAAGCGCGCGCGGCGGCAGCCATGCACTTGCTGGCCGGCTATGCCAAACCAGACCGGGCGTTGAGCGGCGAGGAGCGCTTGCAGGCACGCGAGACAGCCTTCTCGATTCTGGGCGATGCCTTCCAGGGGCCGGGTGGAACGGGGGCCAATCCGGCCAATGGCGCGGGGCTGCATGGCGCGGCTGGTGTCTTTGGCAGTACCCGTGATCAGGTGCTCGGCGCCGGGCTGCCTGATCCGCGTGCCGAGGTGGCTGGACTCGATGATCGGGTGGCCGAGGGCTTCTTGGGCAATGCGGCGCTGGGTGGCGGGGATGCTGTCAACCGCTTCCATCAGGACGCCCAGCAGCGCCTGATGCAGTCACAAGCGCAACGCGAGGCATCGCTGGCCGAGCAACGCTCAGACTACTGGGAACGCCAGATTCTCGGCGAGGCCAACAGCCATCGCTCGCCAGCCGAGGCCACCACGGACCAACTCGCCGGTGGCATCGGCAATCTGCTGCAGCGGGGCATTGTCCAGGGTGACCGCGCGGTGGCGGCCTTCAATGGCTTGCTCAGCGGTTTACAACAGGGCGAGGGCTGGTCCGGCGCCGTTGCCCAAGCGCGCGAGCGTTACGGTGATGCCATTGATGGGCTGGCGTCCTATCAGTTGCAAAGCCTGCCCGAGAACGCCCTGACCGGCACGCAGGAGGACTTCTACCGCAACCAGGTGGATAACGGGCTATTGGGCAACTCCGCCATGGGTCAGGCGCTGCGCTTCGCCTCCCCCGAGCAGCAGGCCCTGCGCGAGCGGTTGGTGGCCGAGCATGGTCCGGATCTGGGACCGGCCATTGCCCACCAGTTGACCCAGGCGGCGAACAGCCTCGACAACAGCAAGCTGACCGAGGTCATGGCCTACAACCGTGCGGAAGCCGATGCCGCCGAGGCTCAAAAAAAAACTGAGTCGCTAGCGCCCGGCGGGCTGCCAGGGATGGCGCCGGCTGGTTTGATCCACCCGAACGTCTCCGGCGGTTCCGCCGGGGCGGTGTTGGATGTGATCGCCCGTCCGGAATCGCGTGGCAACTACAACGCGCTCTTCGGTGATGCCGACCAGCAGCAGCTACGCCTGACCGACATGACCCTGGAACAGGTCCAGCAGGTGCAGCAGCAGCTGGTCGCCGAGCGCGGCGGCTCGCCGGTCGGGCGCTATCAGATCCTCGATGACACCCTGGGCGGTCTGATCGAGCGGATGGGCCTGAGCGGTCAGGAACGCTTCAGCCCGGCCCTGCAGGATCGCATGGCGCTGGTCCTGGCTGGCGATGCGGGCCTGTCCGCTTGGCAGTCCGGGCGGCTGTCGGATGAGACCTTCGCCAACCGGTTGTCCACTATCTGGGCCGGCTTGCCGAAGGATGCGTCCAATGAGAGCCATTACGAGGGACAGGCGGGGAATCGGGCGCAGGTGGGCTGGACGTCGGTCCTGCAGGGCTTGGGTCGGGCGCGTCAGCGGGATGACTGAACCTCGTTGGTTGCAGAGATCGTTGACGCGTGTTTTTGGCCCTGGAGTTGGATGGCAGAACAAGCGGCTCCGATCACCGTCCGCGAGAAGGATTCGCTGGCGCCTTCTCCGGGACGGCAAGCCCTCCGGCAGATGCTTCGCAAGACGATTCCAAACAGATGCATTCGGCGCGCTATGTCACTGAGCCATCGGCGATCGCGGAAACAGCCTCTTCAAAACAGTCCTGAACATCGTCGATGCCCTCGGTTACTTCGGTCGGGGCCTGAGCCTGAGCCGCGATGTTGCGAATCAACACCAAACTAGACTTCATTGTGTTGAGGTTGCGCACCGATTCCCAGCTCATGGCTTCGTCGATGTGAAACAGCAGCGTGTCGGAGTTGGGAAACCCGAACTGGCTGACCACAGCCTCCCTCAACGTCATCCAAGCGCCTTGCAGATCAGCGAGTGCGGTCTTTTCGTAAGCCCTTGGCTGTTGGAGAAAGGTCATTCGCGGCTCCCACGTGTTGGATTAAAGCAAAGATGCCTCTTCACTGGGCTCTGGCCACTTCCCGGACTATTCTGCGCAACGTTGCAGCCTGTGTCAGGCCATATTTGCCGGGTGCGTTGCGAAGGATTTGCTTGGCGATGTCTGGCCTTCCGCAGCTCAGTGCATGGTGTAGCATCCTGCTGGCGTCATCGACGTGGCCAAGGGCAAAATGCTCAGAGAGCTGCGCGCACTCCTCCAGCACCCGGAAGGCGGCGGCGATCTTGTCCTGGCGCAGGTAGAGAAAAATTACCAATCGCCCGGCGCACTGCACCGCGCGGCCAGTACCGTAATCCTTCATCTCCTGAAAGATGTCCTCGTAAGCCTCGGGATTCTTCGCATACAGCTCGAAATACTCAAGAAGAATCAGGATGGCTTCGCTGTGTTGGCGCGCCCGCACGGCACGGAGCAGGCGGTCGAGGAAAGACTGATAATCGCGCTTGGCCTGCGATAACCGCTCCTCGTTGGCATAGGTCTCCGGGCGCTTGCGGTAGGAGCTCAGCCCGCCGAACCAGTCCTTTCGCTTCAACTGCTGATACCAGACCTCTTCGTCCAGGTCATCCTGGTTCAAGGCGCGTTGTTTCTGCAGGAAGTAAAACCCAATCAGATAGCCGGCAACGCCGCCGGCCACATGGGCGATGACGTTGACATTGCCAACGTCGGCCGAGGAAATCACCCGCCAGGTATCCCAGCCGATAAACCACAGCGCCAGTATCCACGCTGGGATGTAGAAGTGGCCGAAGGCGATTCCAACCCAGTAAAACGTCCTGATGCGCGCCTTGGGCATCAGGAATGCTGACAGGCCGATCATGCCCATGACCACGCCGGAGAAGCCGAGCGTCGGAAGTGGTTCCGCGCCGAGCACAACGGTGATCGAATAGGCAAAACTCGCGGCAAAGGCCGTAGCCACCAAAATGGCGATGTACCGGAAGTTGCCTCCCACCAGCAGTTCCAGCGCCGGTGCGAAGGCGATGAAGAAGATCATGTTGAAGATCAGATGAGCCCAGTCCGCATGTGCAAGAGAGGAAGTAACGACCCTCAATGGGTTCCAGCCCAAGGGGTCATACACCATCGTGGCATCAAGGCTCCACGGTGGTCCGGATTGGAGAAAGTCTTGATACAGTCGCTTCAGCCAGTCCACGAGCGTCGCCTGGCTGACGCCCTCCAGCAAATCGGGTGAATCCAGCAAGCGCTCGAAAAACGCCTCGGGATCTGGCCGGGAATGGATGATAGGCAGAACCTCTTGGCAACCGCTGACCGCGGTTTCGTCGTAGTCCTCTAACAGAATGGCGCGTAAAAGGTCCGTATTGTCTCTGCAATACGCCTGCGTATACGCGTTGATCAGCGCCTCGTTGTGCGCCTGCTTCCAGTAGATGAAGGTACAGAGCGCAACGACAGCGAGGGTAATCCAGGGGATTTTTCCCAGACGCAGCGCCGTGCTGTAGGGAAGGAACATGCTTTGATATCTTCGATGGCCTTGCGCTCAACCGAATTGAGCAGGTCAGGTGGCGTTTTGTTATGGACAGAATACCATCAGCTGTGTTGAAAAACGTCGACTAGGCGGTTCTGGTTCCGCGTTTATTTTTCGATGAGGGTCATGCCGGATGGCAGGCTTCTAAAGGGCGTTATCATCACTGCTTCGTCAATGTGCCACCCTAAACCCCACGCGATCCGCCGTCAGCCCGTTGACTCCCGATATGACCCAGGGCGTGATTCGGTTCTACAGCCTGGCGCATGCCTATGATGAGTTCTCGAACTTTGCCCCTTACCCCATCCGGCTCGACGGCAAGACCTGGCAGACATCGGAGCACGATCTCCAGGCGGCCAAGTTCCAGGACCCGAAAGACCGGGAAGCGATCCGCAAGGCCAAGCCCCCGATGCTGGCGGCGAGGATGGGGCGGGATCGCCGGCGCACCCGGCGGTGCTGGCTGAGTTCTCACAACACCCCGAACTGCGTGAACTGCTGCTGGCGACCGGGGAGGCCAGGCTGGTCGAGCACAGGGAGAAAGACAGCGATTGGGGCGATGGCGGCGATGGCCGGGGCCGTAACATGCTTGGTCTTCTCCTGATGGACGTGCGCCAGCAAATGCGGGAAGGGTTAGCATGACCACAATAACGCGACTAATAGCTGCGGCATCAGGCGCACCAAACGAAATATCCAAGACGGAGACAATGCAGCGATGCCGAATGCCATCATGGTCATTCACCCCTACCTCGACAACGGCGCCTGGGTGTTTGACGACCCTGACGCCGGCTTGGTCAAGGAGCCCTTCGTCTCCGGTGCCGATGACATCATCGACAAGATGGTGGCCAAGTTGCCCGATGCGCGTCTTGGCTTCCATCTGTATTTCTCAGCAGCCCCTTTCCCGGGCTATCAGCTCGAGTTGATCTGGCAGCGAGAGGAATACGACGGCAACTGGTATCGCAGCGAGGCACTGGACATGGAAGGCTGGCTCTGTCCGGCCTTGTTCAAGTATTTCGAGAAGGCGCCAGAGCGGATCTACGCCCAGTTCAGGGCACAGTGATTCTGACCATCGGGAATCGCTGGCCGGTTTGGCGATGCGCCGAACAAGGCGCCAAACCTACGCCAGCCCCCCGGACCATCGCTGAAACATCGGCGCTGGCGGCAACTGCAGGGACTGCGCGAAGGCATTGCCGGCCGCTTCGCCCGTCACCGCCGGGGCCTCATTGTAATTCCGATACAGCGAGCAAATTGGACAAGTGCGATCAAACCGACTCTGCTCGGCGACCAGGAAATGCACCTCACAGGCGCGGCAGCCCAATAGCTTCGCCGTGCCGATGTGCAGATCGCGCGCCGTCACCCAGCAGCGGGTGATGTCCAGGCTGTTCTCCGCACCGGCCAGGGTCCGGCACACATCATGAGCCGCGATGATGGTGTAAATGCTTGCCTCACTGATCCCTGAAGCCTGCTCCGCTGCCGCCTGGCCACGACAACGCAGATAGGTCACCGCGAACAAGGACGCCTGCAACTGCCGCCGCCGGGAATTGATGGTTGTCCCGCCGATCGTGGGCAACTGACCCGAGGGCGCCGACACCCCATGCAGCTCCCGATACAAGGCCCGCAGGGTATCGCGCGGGACGCCGGCTTCGTGATGAACAATGGAAACCCTTGCGCGTCGGGCAATCAACTCCATGGCCAGGCGCATGCGGGCGTGACGTTCCAGGATCATTGCGACTCTCCCTGATCGATCTGAGCCGCCTCGCCCAGATTCCGCAGCAGCAGATGCAGCGCCGTGATATCCCGCTCCGGCGCCTGGGTGCAAACCGCCAGCAGCTTGTCGGTCGCCTCCGGCAAGCGCGGCTGAAACACCGTGCCCGGCGTCGTCGCCAACCGCTCGATGGCCTCCGGCGTGGCATCGACCAGCCACTGGGCCAGCGTCCCATCTAAGCCGAACAGGGCCTCGACGACCCTGTCCTGTCCCGAACGAAGCAGATCCCGAGCGGTATGCAGATAGGCCCGGTTCAACTGATGAATCGAGCCCACCAGCGACTCGGGGATAAGGTGCGAGTATGCGTGCATCGAACAACCTCCTGAATGATCAAAAATCCGTTGCGAACAATAGGGAAGCCGCGGCGCCTTTCCTGCCATGACCAGCGCGTTGCGTATCAAATGACACACAACTATTTCCGGCATGGATTGAACGGTTGCAGGTGATACCTTGGCCTGGCCTCTGGATGCCTTAGTCCGACAGCGTCAGCCCTTGCAGCAACCGCGCGCGGTTAGGCGACAGCGCCTCGGCCACTGGCGGGCTCGGGTCTTCGGGCATCGCCTTTGCCGTCTCAGCAACCCCGGCAGCTCCAGCTCGCCCACCGCTTAACCCCATCAGCGCCAACTGCCGCAACCGCTCCGCCCGCCCACGCGGGCGCAATCCGGCCAAGGCCCCAAACAACTCCGGATGCAAGGCCGGCGACAGATGCACCTGCACCCGCAGCGCCTCAGCGTCCGCCATAGACGAAATACCCGCGCGCATTCGCGGTCACCGGATCGCGCGGCATCTCCACCTGCACCGGGTCGAAGAGGTCACTGACCAAAGGCATGAACCACGCACTGCCGCCACCGGTCACCAGAATCCGATCTACCGCCGTCTGCTCCCGGCGCAAGTCCTGGCGCAACTCCTCCAGGGCAATCCGCGCTGTCCCAGTCGATGCCTGCTGCAACGCCGGCAGCAAATCAACCCGACGCCCCTGGTAGAGGATCGACATCCGACCCTCCGCCAGTGCCCGCTCAATCACCGCCACGGGCGGCTGGCCCGAGCCATCGGCGCCGATCAATCCAGCCGCCGTCTCGATCACTACACTCATTGCCTCCAGAGAAGTCCCGGTCGCCGTGCGCCGCAGATCCCCCTGCACCAGCACCGCCCAATCGACTGAGAAGAAGCCAACATCCAGAATCAGCACCGTCCCCTCGCTGATCACGCTGATCAGCGCGTCATCCCCCTGCACCAGCGCATCGACAAAGGTGCCGACCGGCTGCGCGATCACCCGCACCTCCCCGACTTCCACAACGCCAATCCCGGTGGCATGCCGACCAAGAAGACGCGCGCGCAATGCCTCCCGCTGTTTGACGTCAACCGCCTGAGAGACCGGCAAGCCCGTCACCAGCCGATCAATACGCGGGGCATTGACCAGCGTCAGCGCCCCCAGCACCAGCGCGCGATAGGCATCGCTGTCGGCATAGCTCGCATGCAAGGCCCGCGACCAGCCTGACACCCGGGTCGGGCGCACCCCGGCAATCCACTTCTGGCCATCGACCTGCACCGGAATCCCCGTCGGACTCACCCGGCTGGTGCCATCCAGCTGCACCGCCACATGCTCCACCGGCGCCGCCATCGCCGGCAGCACCCGTAACTCGGGCTTTGTACCTGCCCGCCCGAAGGCGAGCTTCAGATTGCTGTAACCAATGTCGAGACCGACGACCTGCATGGAGACCTCCTCGCGATGAGTAGAACGACAGCGCAACGACACGGCCCGGCCAAAGCGGGGTTTAACCCGGACATTCCGCCCGGCGACCCCAGCAAGCCCCTGTCCGCGCACTGGCGAACGACAGGCCAACGACTGCACCAATGGACGCATCCTGCCCGCGATCATGTCGTCGGAGAAACAACGAAAGCTGCGGTAAATCAGTGTCTTTTGTGGCTGCGCTTCCGGACTGCGCAGGGCTAGGATTCGGCACTGAAGCGAGCGAGGTGTGCCGACTCAGCAGCGGGCGAGATGACCCACGATGGTCCCCGATCCGCGCAACACGCTGATCGAGGATGGGAACAGGCAGGTGACCGGCGACGGGTTCGCACGAGATGACCCGGCAGCGCGTGAGGGGCGAACGACCCGCCAAATCAGCGGACCAGGCTGACGAAAGCGACCAGCGGCGATTCGCGCTGCGGGCCGCCTGACCTTGGCGGCTGAGTCCAGAAGGGCAGCGCACTGATTGCTTGTTGGCATCGCAACGGCCGCCGACTCGCCGACGAGAAACAAAGCACCGGGACGGCCAAGCGGGAGCTGAGCGGAAGCGGCGGAAGCCGAACGCCCGCTTCAGCGACTCGCATGGGTCTCCAGCCCCTCGAAGTCGCGGTTTGGGGCGAGGTGACCAAAACCGCCCCTGTTGTGAGATGACCGCTCGGGCCAGAGACAGCCCCTAATCCATTGATCGAATTGAAGAACACACAGGTGCCAGGCGTCCCCGAAACACGAGATGACCCATCCGACGAAAAAGCCGATTTTTCGCCCTTGGTGGACAGCGGTTCCCAACCACTCAGATGACCCGGTGATGTATCCGACGAGGTGACCCAAACAGACCCGAAACACCCCCGCAACCCAATGAATCAAAGCACTTTTCGACCAGTGACCCAAGACACCGCGAGGACCAGATGACCTTCACCCGACCCGATGCCCAGATGACCAAGGCCGCTGAGAGCCCCAAAAACCGCCCTGAATTCTCAGGTGACCCCGAAACTCGGGGGCACCACGGTAAGGGGTGGGCCAGTTACGCGAATTCGCGCGCTGTCGCGGACCCTGCGTCCGGAGATCATGAGCCGCTATCCCGTCAGGCCATGCGCGTCATGGCCGAATGGTTAGACCAGGAACAAGACGCTCTGCGCATTCATGCCGAGATCGAGGAGGTCAGCACTATGCTGCGCCTGCGGGCCGAGCGCAAACGTCAGGGTGCCCGCGCGGGTTGCTCCCGGCTTGGGGTGCGGATGCGCTCGCCGCGCCGACCAGGCGGCAGCTTCACCCTGGAATGGTTTCTGGTCGAACGTCCCGGTCGTACCCAGTATCTGCCGCGCGGACGAGGGGACCGCTACAACCGCCCGGCCTTCCACCGCGCGGTTCCGTGGGAGCGGCATATCGCCCTGGACGCCGAACGTCCGCTCGGTGCCATCCGCGAACGCCTGCGCCTGATCAAAGACCTGGAGCGGCGACTACAGGAACTCCAGACCCTGCTCGCCCAGCCCCTGCCGAGCGCCGAGACGGATTGCGATGATGAGACGATCCGGGAGGGCCGCGCATCATGAGTGGCTGGATGTCACGCTGGCTGGGCGCGGGTGGCGAGGAGCAGACCGCGACCAGACCGCCAACAACGACCATTACGGCGGCAAAGCCATCGCCATCGTTCAGCGACGAGGAGATTCCCCGCTATCCGCCCTTCGTCAAGGGACTGCCGCTGCCAACCCTGCCGCAGCTGATGGCCACCCAGTCCGAGCTGATCGCGCGCCTGCGCAAGGAACTGATGCTGGGCGATGATGATGACGGCACCAATCGCTGGGCGTCCTACATGGTCCCGGTGATCGAACGCTACGCGGCCTTCGTGCATCTGATCCCGGCCAGCGAGGCGCACCATCACCGGGGTGCCGGCGGACTCTACCGCCATGGGCTCGAAGCCGCTTTTTATGCCACCCGATCCAGCAAAGGCGTGATGATCGGCCTGGATCGCCCGCGCGTCGAACGCCGCCAGCTCGAACCCAGGCTGCGAGTTGCCGCGGCCCTGGGTGGTCTGCTGCATGATGCCGGCAAGGTGATTCACGATGTCACCGCCACCGACCGCGACGGTCGTTCCTCCTGGTCGCCGATTGACCAAGACCTGGATGACTGGGCCAAACAACGGGGCCTGGATCGCTACTTCCTGCATTGGCGCGAGCAACGCGCTCAGGGCGGGCATGAGGCGTTCAACTTGATTGCTCTCAAACGCATTCTGCCCGCCCGGGTCGAACGCTGGCTGTCGCATCCGGACCCAAACCTCTACAGCGGCTTTCTAGCCGCCATCACTGGCGTGCCGCACAGCAGTCCGCTGGTTGAACTGGTGCGCAAGGCCGACCGGGTCAGCGTCGAACAGGATCTGCGCGAGCATCGCATCGAATCCATCGACACCGCCGTTGGCGTGCCCGTGGATCGCTACCTGATCGATGCCATGCGCCGGCTGCTGCATGACGGACGCTGGACGGTCAATGTCCCCGGCGCGCGGGTGTGGCTGTTCGCGGATCTCGGGTTACATCTGGTCTGGCCGGCGGCGGCCAAGGACATGAGCGAACTGCTGGCCAAGGACCGGGTGCCGGGTATTCCGCGTGATCCTGATACCATGGCTGAAGTGCTGTTGGAACGCGGTTTGGCGATTCCAAGGCTCGATGCGCTCGGTCAGCATCCGACCTGGCGGATGGCGCCAGCGATCTTGTCAGGCGGGAACGAAAAGCCGGTCGAGCTGGCCATGCTGCGACTGAATGACCCAGGGGTGCTGTTTCCCTTTGGCGCGCCGGGGACAGTGGAGTTGTGGTCGGCGCCGGAGGTTGCGAAGCCGGTGCGATCTGAGCCTCAGCGACCGTCTGAACCGGTGGGGATATCCCAGGATGCGGTAGCCGGCCAGCTTGAGTCCAGGCCCAAGCCGGTTGCACCAAACGCAGCAGCGGCAATGGTAACGGTGAACCCTGTCGGAACGTTCCCCGATTCCCCGGCAGACCCGTCCTCTGCCTTTATCCCAAAAGCCCGTCATTGGCTCACCGAGTCCTCCGCCAGCAGCGCACGTCTGCTCTCGGCCATCGACTCCCTGGACAGGGATATCGACACCGGCGCCATCTGGCGCGATGACCTCCTGTGGCTGCGCTACCCCGACTGGTTCGAGACCGCCGGCTGGTCCGCACCCGAAGCCGCGCAAGCCTTGAGCGAGGACGGCTGGTTAGAGCCCGACCCGCAAACGCCAATGCGCCGGGTGCGCGATCATGCTGGCCAGCGTTGGTTGGCGCTCAATGCCCAGCTCTCGGATCAGCTGCGCTTGGTTCTCGGTGAGATGCAGGCCAATCAGCCAGCACCCGAGGCGAAGATTCCGCAACCGGCTCAAACCGCCCCCGTCAGTTCGCAATGGCCCAGCGACGATCCCGACGATCCGCGCCTGATTGAAATCATTCTGCGCGAGCTGGCCATCCAGCACGGCGGCGGTGATGGTTCCCACTCCTGCGTCCTCGAACAACGCCAGCTCAAGGCGCTTGCCCGACAGCATCACCTCGGGGTGTTTCGCCTGCGTACCCGGTTGCTGAACGACCCGCGCGTGCGCGAGGACAATCAGCGCCGCCTGGTTGTGACGATCTGATGAGCATGGATCGCTACACCAACCCCTGGCGGGCGAACTATGAGGCCATCGCCGTCGCCGTCTGGCTGCTGCTGGCGGCTTTCTCCTTTGCCAGCGCGCCGCATTGGCGACTGCATACCCCAGCCTTTCATGCCTTCTCGCTCGGTGCGCTCGTCATGGCGCTGACCTGGCTGCCGGGAGCGCTCAGAATGCGCACGGCTCGCCGGGCGCTGAATGGCCGACCCTTGGCCTTTGTCACCGCCGAGGAACTGGCCAAGACCATGCACCGCGTCAAAGGCCAGCTGTGGCTGGGCAAAGGCTTCGAGTGGGAACGCGACCAGGCCCAACTCGCGCATGATCTGCTGCGGGTCGGCCCCTCGCGCCTCGCCGAGGTGTCCCTCACCGCCGTCGGCGCCCATTGGCTGCATGGCTTGGCGCCAAGGGAGAAAGACCTGGCGGTTCCCCTGTCCACCATGGAAGGCCATTTGCTGGTGGTTGGCACTACGGGTGCGGGAAAAACCCGGCTGTTCGATTTGCTGGTTACCCAGGCGGTCTTGCGCGGTGAAGCCGTGCTGATCATCGATCCCAAGGGCGACCGGGAACTCCGCGACAATGCGCGCCGGGCATGTGCGCTGGCTGGAAGACCAGAATCCTTCTCCGCCTTTCATCCCGCCTATCCGGAGCACTCCTGCCGCATTGATCCGATGGCGACCTTCGGGCGCCATACCGAACTCGCCAGCCGCATCGCCGCGCTGGTGCCGTCCGAGACCGGCGCCGATCCCTTCAAAGCCTTCGGCCAGATGGCCATGAGTCATATCATCGCCGGGCTGCTGCTGGTCGCCGAGCGGCCGAATCTGCTGAAACTCCGCCATTACCTCGAAGGTGGGGTCGATGCCTTGGTCGAACGCGCCTTGGTGACCTATTGCACCCAAGCGGACCGGCGCTTCGATGCCGACGCCATTCTCAGTAAAGCCCGAGACGGGCAGGGCAGGGTGATGGCCCTGATCCGCCACTACCGCCAGCGTGTCGCCTCGCAGTATCCATCCTCGGTCATCGACGGCCTGGTCAACATGCACGAGCATGAGCGGGTGCATTTCTCCAAGATGGTCGCGAGCCTGATGCCCGTGCTGGTCATGCTGACCTCGGGCGAACTGGGACCGCTGTTGTCGCCCGACCCGGACAGCGACCGGGATTCCCGCAGTCTGATGCGCATGACGGACCTGATCAATGATCGCTCGGTCGCCTACATCGGTCTGGATTCGCTGTCCGACGGCATGGTCGGCAGCGCCATCGGATCACTCCTGATCGCTGAGCTAACCTCCATGGCCGGGGATCGCTACAACTACGGGGTCAAGAATCACTCCGTTAGCGTCTTCATCGACGAGGCCGCCGAGGTGATGAATGATCCCTTTGTGCAATTACTCAACAAAGGTCGTGGCGCGGGGCTGCGGGTCACGGTCGCCACCCAGAGCTTCGCCGACTTCGCCGCGCGCACCGGCAGCCGCGACAAGGCCACCCAGGTGCTGGCGAATCTGAACAACCTCATCGCGCTCAGAGTCCTCGATGCCGAGACCCAGACCTACATCACCGACAGCCTGCCGAAGATCCGGCTCAAGACCATCATGCGCACCCAGGCGAGCAGCACCCAGTCGGACAATCCGTTGCTGTTCAGCGGCAATGCCGGGGAGCGCCTGATCGAGGAGGAGGGCGACCTGCTGCCGCCGGCGCTGCTCGGGCACTTGCCGAATCTGGAATACATCGGTCGGCTCGCTGGTGGGCGGATCATCAAGGGCCGGTTGCCGATTTTGGTCGCCGGCGGGATTGAAGACAACGCTGAGTCTGGGGCTGGCACTGAACTGATCTCCCAGCCAGCGATGAACAGTCAAGCCCATGGCCAGTGAACGCGAAGCCCGCTCGGGCTGGCTGTGGGGCATCACAGTCGCGGTCATCCTCTTCGTCATGGAATTTATCCTGCTCTCTGCACTGGTGCCGACCGAGTGGTCGAGCCGGGTTCAGAAACAGGAAGCCGAATGGATGGAGCAAACCCTCGGTGCCAGGACCGCCCAAGCGATCTTCGAGCAATCAGAAGCCTGGTCCGAACGACTCTTTGTCCGCTCGGGACTGATGGCCGGGAGCTATGATCTGCTCATACCCGATGACGTCAGCGTCGAGCGCGCTCCGGAACTGGGCAAGCTTGCCGAGAGCCCGGTCTGGCCTTTGATCCAAGACCGCCTCGATGTGATCTGGCAGTCGCTGGACATCGCCGTGCAGCGCATTGTCCTGCTGCTCGCCTGGTGGCCCTTTCTCGCCTTCGCCCTGGTTGGGGGTATTCTGGACGGACTGCTACGCCGGCGCATCCGCCAATCCGGGTTTGACTATCCCAGCCCGCTTGCGCATCGGCTGGCGGTGGGAGCGCTGCTATGGATGGGGGTGGCTGTCTCTCTGTGCCTGTTGCTTCCGGTGCCGATTCCGGTCGTGGTGGTCCCCATGGTCGCCATCAGCATCGCGGTTGCGGTGGGGGCCATGGTGACGCAGACACAGAAACGTCTTTAACTATCGTCAGGCCATATGAACCATGCAAGAATCCAATCCATGCGCCTGTTTGTCGCCGCGCCACTCCCAGGATTTCTGATCGAGGATTTGCAGGTCTTGCGACGGTCCTTGCAGTCCGCGGGGCTCAAAGCGCGCTGGGTGCCGCCCGGCAACATGCATTTGACGCTGAAATTCCTGGGTGAGGTCGGCTCACAACAGCTTCCCAGCCTGGGTGATACCATCAGGGCGGCTGTGACCAGCATTCCTCCAATCACCCTGGTCGCCAAGGGGATCGGCGGTTTCCCGAGTCTGCGCCACTGTCGCGTGCTCTGGGTCGGCCTGGATGGCGAGACCCAGCGATTGATCGCTCTACAGCAACGGTTAAGCGGGAAATTGCAATCTCTCGGGTTTCCGCGGGAGCGCCGGGCCTATCATCCGCATCTCACGCTGGCACGGACGCGATTACCGCTGGACGCGCGGCATTGGACCGCCCCATTTGCCGACTGGACATCGCAAACCATGACGATCGATCAGCTCGCGCTCTTTGCCAGCACGCTCAAGCCCACGGGGGCTGAGTACCGCTGCCTGCACCGCGCGACGCTGACCGGCCAAATCCACCCTTGAGGTTACCCAGGAGACTGACAAGATGCGCCTGTTCACCGCTCTCATGATCCTTGTTCTGGTTCCCGCCGCGAGCGGAGCACAGACGCAGGCCGACCTGAACCAGACCGCCTGTGGCGAGTTTGAACAAGCCGACCAGACACTCAATCGCGTCTACCAGCAAATCCGCCAGCGCTATCAGGGCGACAACGATTTTCTGGACAAGCTCAAGCGCTCCCAGCGCGCCTGGATTGCCTTTCGCGATGCCGAGTTGGAGGCGCTATACCCTGATGAAAACAAACAAATCAGCTATGGCAGCATCTACCCGATGTGTGTCTGCGGCGAGCAGGCGCGACTGACCCAAGACCGGATCAATCAGCTGAGACGCTGGCTCGATGTTGAGGAAGGCGATGGTTGTGCTGGCAGCCGACGGCCCTGATGCGCGCGCCGCTGCAATGACGCGCAAAACTGGGAAACCTGATTCCGCAACCAAAGTACTCACAGGCACGCGGAAAAGATGGCGGTGCGTTCCAAAAACACGGATAATAATAGCGATTACCGAAATAATGAAACTCCCGCTGTATGTCCGCATCCCAAGACGCCATTCTCGCGCTCACCCGACAGCAGGGTCTTCTCCGTCCGATTGATCTGGATGCCCAGGGTCTGCCGCGGGTGTCTCTGACGCGACTTGTGCGCCAGGGTCGACTCGCGCGTGTTGGACGGGGGCTTTATGCCTTACCTGAGCGGCCGGTATCGGAACATGCGGCCTTGGCCGAAGTGGCGCGCCGTTCCCCCCATGCCGTGATATGCCTGCTCTCGGCACTGCGCTTCCATGAACTGACAACCCAGAATCCGTTCGAGGTGTGGCTGGCCATTCCCGGCAAGGCCCATGCACCCGCCCTGTCGTATCCACCGCTGCGCGTCGTGCGGTTTTCCGAGGCAGGAATGACCGAGGGCGTCGATCAGCACGAGATCGACAGGGTCAGGGTGCGAGTGACCAATCTTGCGCGAACCGTGGCGGACTGTTTCAAATACCGCAACAAGATCGGCCTCGATGTCGCCCTGGAAGCACTGAAGGAGGCGCTCGGCCAGGATGGTGGACCCCGTCGGGTTAGCATCGATGCATTGTGGCGCTTCGCCGAGATGAATCGGGTGGGCAAGGTCATCCGGCCCTATCTGGACAGTCTCGCATGAATGGTCCTGATGTCGGTGCATCCGTGCGAGCCAGGCTGCTGACTATTGCCAAGGCGAACGGGCAAGACTTCAATTTTGTGTTGACTCGTTATGCCCTCGAACGGTTGCTCTACCGTTTGGGTCAGTCCAGATACGCCGAGCGTTTCTTGCTCAAGGGCGCCCTGCTATTTGACCTCTGGTTCGACATTCCCCATCGCCCGACACGGGACATTGATCTGCTCGGTTTTGGCTCCGCGGAACCCTTGATTGCGGAACGCATCTTTCGGGAACTGTGCAGCGCGGTCGCCGTGCCCGAGGACGGCATGCACTTTCAACCCGAGACGGTTCGCGTACAGGCAATCCGCAAAGCAGCCAACTATGGGGGGCTGCGCGTGACCTTGAGCGGACGTCTCGCCAACGCCCGATGTCCGGTGCAGATCGATCTGGGGTTCGGCGATGCGGTCACGCCTGGACCGGAGACCCTCGACTACCCTTGTTTGCTCAAAGACTTGCCATCTCCACGGCTAAAAGCCTATCCGCGCGAAACCGTTGTCTCCGAGAAATTGCAGGCTCTGGTTGTGCTGGGTATCGCTAACAGCCGCATGAAGGACTATTTCGACTTGTGGGTTCTGTCTTGGCACAGCACGTTTGATGGCGCGACCCTGACTGGGGCCATTGATGCGACCTTCGCGCGGCGCGCGACGCCAATTCCCGCCGATGTGCCTTTCGGATTGCGCACGGCCTTTGCTTTGGACAACCAAAAAAAAACCCAATGGCGGGCGTTCCTGGCCAAGAATGCACTGAAACCTGTCGAGTTGAAGGCGGTGCTGTCCCGGCTGCGGCTGTTTCTCGAGCCTCCGATGCAGGCTGCGCGGTTGGAACAGCCTTGGGCCGCCCATTGGCATCCGGATGTTGGCTGGCGGTGAAGCCTGGTTTATACGGTCCTATTTGATGCAAGGGGTAGAAGGAAAAGGACGAGCATCATGACGACCGACGCGAGGCTCAGGCGTTGTCGTCAGAAATCATCGCGCGACGGTCGTTGTTTGACGCTTCATACTCGCACGGCAACCCGGTCCATCGTGACCCCCTTGCCCGGGGCTTGACGCAGATCCGGTAGAAACACCGCGAGCAGCCCGATCAGCGGCAGAAAGGCGCTGGTTGTGCCGAAAGCCGACAGCTTTGATGGGACAATTGGTAGGCATCTAGGATGGAGGAATCGGGTCACCCAGAGGCGGTAGCCGACGCAAATGCCGGGGCGATGTCATCAAATCACCGCGCAACGATCATCCTGGCAACGCTTCTTCCAGCGGCGCTGGGCAAACCAGGCATAGCCGCGTTCCATTAGAGGGAGCAAGCGCAGCCCGCGCGCCAAGGCGGCCAGCAGAGACCAAACCGGGAGCGCCGACCAGAGCACGACAAAGGCTTCGGCGCCGGTGTGAATACGCGTTCCCTCAAGCACATGAAACCGCGCCATGGCGGATTCGCGGGTGATGTCGAGCGATTCGCACGCGCTTGGGTCGCCATCAATGTCGATCCAGTCCACTGGCCGGCGGGGCCTGAGGCGTTGATAGTGGGCGATCTCGCGTCGGCAGAGCGGACAGCCACCATCGTAGAGCACGCGTAATGGCGAGTTGGAATCCTGAATGGAGGTGTCTTGGTTGGGCATTGGCAGAACGCCGTGTCGGGTTTGAGATTCATTCGAGTTTGGGCCAACCAGGCGCGCGCCCAAGGGTAATCGTTCGGGTCTGTCTTACGCTGACGTCGCATCGGCGAGTGGCTTGCGGGCCACTAAGTCGATCAATGCCGCCTGGCCGACATGGCCGGTGCCTTCACGTAACTCACTCTGGTATTCCTCAAGCCGCAGAATCTCAAGCTCGGCAAAGGCGTCGCGCAGGAGTTCTGGCGTGTAGAGCAGCTCGGCACAGGGCGGGCCGCCACTGCGATAGGCCAGCTGCGCTGGGGTGAAGCCATGCAGCAAGAGCAGTCCGCCCGGCGCCAGAGTGCGCTGCATCCCAGCGAAGATCGCGGTTCTGAGTGCGGGCTCGGCGAATTGAATGAAAATTGCCACCACAACATCATAGCGCGCGGGCGCCCATGTCCAATCACGCAGGTCGGCCTGATGGAAATCCACCGTGACCCCGTGGGCTGCCGCCAGTTTGCGCGCCTTGGACAGGGCAACCCCAGAGCTGTCCATCGCGCTGACCTCGAGCCCAAGTTCAGCGATATAAACAGCATGGCGCCCTTCGCCATCAGCGACGACCAGCGCGCGCTGGCCGGGTCGAAGCCGATCAGTCTGCGCCGCCAGAAACTGACTCGGCTGAGTGCCGTAGAGATAATCTTCTCGATCAAAACGTTGGTCCCACATGGAGGGTCTCCGTCAGGGAATTGTGGGTGTAACCTTGTTCAGGTTTCCAGGAAAATAATGGCATGACCACTCAGCAATCCGCAGCCGCAACCGCCTTGGCAAGGGGCAAGCGACCCGGCGTACCACCAGATACACCACCCGCTGCACAGTGGGGCGACCCCCATCCGCTGCATGACCCCTGGATACTCGCCAATTTCCAGGCACGCCCAAGTGATGTGCTCATCACGACGGCGCCCAAGGCCGGGACCACCTGGATGCAGCAGATTCTGCATCAACTGCGCACGGGTGGCGATGAGACCTTTGAGGACATCGATGCCGTGGTGCCCTGGCTGGAGCGCCAGCGGCCGCATCAAAGCTGGCGGCAGGTGCTGGCGGACTTTGAAGCGCGCCCCGGCCCGCGCCTGTTCAAGACCCATTGCACCTGGGAACAGACCCCCGGTCGGGAGGTCGCGCGCCTGATCCTGACGGTGCGCGAACCGCGCGACTGCTGCGTCAGCTTCTACCATCATCTGATGGATATGACCGACAGCGCACTCGCCGCTCACGGACTGGAGCGCCCCGCGAGTCTGGAGGCCCATGTGGATGCCTGGCTCGCCTTCGGCGCCTGGTTTCGCAACCTGGCCAGTTGGTGGCCGCAGCGCGAGCGCGACAACCTGCTGATGCTGCGCTACAGCGATCTCAAGGCCGACCTGTCGGGCGCCATTGAACGCATCGCCGCGTTTCTCGGCTGGCCCCTGACGCCACGGACGCTTGAGCAAGCCGCGCGGCTGTCTTCCTTCGCCTGGATGAAGGCCAACAGCCAGCGTTTCGCCGGGCGCAGCGCCGACGGCAGCCCGATGTTTCGCCCCGGCGGCTTCATCCGCAAAGGCCAGACCGGCGATCACACAACCCAGCTGAGCGCCGATCAGGAGGCGCGGATTCTCTGTCGTTGTCGGCAGGAACTGCCCGCCGACTGTCTGGCCGATCTGGGGCTCGATTGATCCATCGAAGCCGTCATGGCGGGTCAGCAACCTCGGAATCGATCATCCCCTCGAACATCTCGATCTTGCCTTCTCCGCTGAAGGCCTCTTTCGGCATCGGATTGCTGTGGGCGATTTTGAAATCCTCTGAGCCCACCCATGCCTCGAACGCCTGGCGGTCGCGCCAGGTGGTTTGCACCAGGTAGGGCGTATCGGGCGTCTGGGGCTTGAGCACCTGCATGCGGATAAAGCCCGGTTGTTTGTCGATCTGACCCGCGCGGTGGCGAAACCGGTCCTCGAACATCTCGGCAAAGTCCTCGACAACAGCGACGCGATTCATCACGATGAACATGCGTTAAGCTCCTGTTCGCCTTCGTGCGGATGGCTTTTTGTGTCAGTCAGAACGATCACTTCACGGCATCATGCAGCGCCGGGCTCGCCTGAATGATGACGCTCCCTGTCGGAACACCAATATCCCCGGCAATCACCGAGCACTTGGCTTGGAGCAGAAAGCAGATGGGCGCATCGACCCCGCTCAGCGTTTCGTAATTGGCCTGGCCCTTGGCGATGATCAGCCGAGCACGGTTGAAGCGATCGCGGAAGTCTGGCGAGCACAGCCCCAGCGGCGCGCCCATGGCGTCGCAACCGGTGTCAATGATCTCCGCGACCTGGTCCAAACCGGCGGCGACGGCTTCCTCTCGGGTGGCATCGTTCAGCACCGGGCCAGCCTTGACGGCATAGGTCACTGGAGTGGATAGCGCCTCGATCAGCACGCGGTCAAAGACCGTCTCGCCGGCGTTGTCGGCCAGATAGAGCACCTCATCCACGCGCTCCAGCGCCGCGCGCAGCAAGGGCAGGTCGTCGATCGGAGGGTTGGCCCGCAGCACCCGTTCCAGTGTCGCCTCCAGGTCGAAGGTCTCGGCGACACCATGGTCGATGATGTTGCCGGCAATGGCGATGCGCACGGCGGTCTGGAGAGGATCCTCGGCCGTCTCGACCCGCGCCTGCAGTGCCGGCAATAAGGCCAGAGCTTGCGCAGTGGCCTCGCGTTTTACATCCAGGTAGGGATCGGGAGTGCGTGAGCGCTCGCGCACCAGCCGATGAATGCGCTCGCCCATCTCCGGCGGCGTGGCATCGCTGGCCATCTCGCGCAGGGCACCCATGGTCTCCTCCAGAATCGCCCGCTGCAGCTCAGGCGAGGCCCCAGCGCGGCGGGAGGCACTTAGCGCTTGGCGCAGAAAGCAGGGCCAGCAGTCCAGATAAACTCGCATCGCGTTTCGGCCCTAACTCTGGCGCTTCTGTTGCAACAGTTGGTCGTGATACGAACCCTCGCGCAGCAGCTTGGCACCGCAATCGGGGCAGCGCTCCTCCTGGCAGGGGATGCCATTGCGGTGCGCGCCGCGATAGTCGCACTTCGGGCAGATGCAGGCGCCGCCCGCTCCCATGTTGTGTCGCTGCTGCTGGGGCATGCTGGAACCTCCGCGTTGCTGTTTCCGATCAATCCACTCAGGATTATCCGAGGAGGTGGGAGTGGCCGCATTGATAAGTCGCGTTTCGGTGCATGCTCGCTGGCTGTGGTATTGGCCATCCGGGATCGCCCCTGATGGTCCTCGCGTTAATCTGGGGGTGATAGCAGCCCACAGTCCGGCAACCCATAGCCCCAGCGCCACGGCAAGCCGGTGCAGGGACCGCCGCCCAGGCGCACCGAGCGGTACATGAGATCAGCGATCAGCGCATAAAGCTGCTCAACCTGCTCATGCCGCAGCCCATAATGCGCCGCCAGCGCGGCCGCTCGGTTCGGGGCCGTCTCGATCACGCAGGCGCGGAGCACCTGATCCGCGCGCAACCGCGCATCAAAACTCGCTTGCGCGCTGGGCTCCTCCAGTCCGCCGGCATGATAGGCCCGATCATGCGCGATGCAGCAAGATTCCCACGGCGGGCGATCATCATGAATCGCAAGAAAAGCCGGCAGCCACTCAGAAAGCTGTGTCCAAATCGCGGAAAGTCCTCCGCTGCACCCGTCACTGACAAAGGGCGCAAGATGATCTTGGCGAAAGGTCGCAAGCCGTCTGAGCCGTTCGTGCTGGGATAATTCGAAGGCCTGTTCAATATCGGATACTGTGGCACCGAGGTCCGAATCCGCACGCACTTCAGTTGGCCCGCTGGCGGCCAAGGCGAAGGACGTCACAAGCGCTGCCGCGCAGCGAACGCGGGGCTTGTCGAAGCGAGTTTGCATCGCGATCATGACCGAAGCGCCGAGCGGTTCATGACGGCGATGCCGGCGAACGGCGGATCATCAGCCAGCCCAACAAGGCGCCGGCTGGTATGGTCACCCAGCCTAACAGGAACAAACTCCAAGCGCTGAACACCGCCGCGCCCGCCAATCCCTGGACAGGGTTCATCGGCGGCTCGCCCAGGGAGCTGGTCGTGCCGAACCAGCCCTTCTAAGGTGACATAACGGGTACGTTTAGATAAGTTCCCGCCAGCAAACGCGCAGTAGACACACGTGGCTTCCCCCTTGAATTTTGTAAGCGGCATGCGTGGCTTTTTGGGGCCGTGTTTCGTATTTTAAATACGTTGGTAAATCAACCGCTATGCATTAGGAAGTGCACAGTATGAATGCGGACTGAAAGTCCTAATCCGCAGACTTTACTGCGGCCTAAAGTTCGATAAGGTGTCGCTGCGCGACGCTTAAGATTTTCATCTTTGGAAAAAAATACTAAAGTCTTGCACTACAGTGCATAGTTTTTACTAAACGCTTGGGACAATAAACAAAGACCTATGAGCGTCGTCGACGGATGAAAGGCGGCTTGTATGTGTTCTTATTTTTCTTTTTTCAACACATTCGAGACAGTTTGCACATCAATACTCATTGCTCTTGCAATGTCACGTACAGATTTTCCATCCCTCGCTAGCGCACGGACGTTCTCATTTCGTCTTCCTTTCTTGTTGCGTAAGCGAACTTTGATCAGGTTTCTGGCCCAATTTTCAGAGCAGCCGAGAAATCTTGCCACTTCCTGCGGTGAGTCCGCCGCTTGCTCAGATAAATCTCCATGCTCAAGTGCGCGGGCTAAGAGATGCCGGTAGTTCTGCTGACGTTTTTGCTTGTTCTTGGCACCGATGTTGGGTTTTGACGAGATCACGAACGGATAGGCAGCGTCGGCCTGGCAATCACCTCGAAGCGTATAGGTATTGTCATTCTCGCTGGTCGCCTGCAAGAGTTTATGCTGGATAAGCCTGGCGGTCGGATAACTCACGCCTAAGTGGCGTTTGAGGGCCAGCGTTGATAGTCCGGTCTTCGCTTGGCTAATCAGGTAAATCGCCAGAAACCAAATGGTCAGCGCTATGTGCGTGCTTTGAAACAGCGTGCCAGCGATCAGCGAGGTTTGCTTGCGACAGGCTTGGCATTGAAAGACCTTGTGAGTGCTGCCGTCGAGGATATAGGCCTGCGTAAAACCGCACTCAGGGCAACGAAACCCCTCGGGCCAGCGCGCCTGCTCCAGGGCGCGCTGGCACTGCGCCTCGGTGCCGAATTGCGCGAGAAAGGCCGGCAGTGACAGCCCGGGTTGGAATTGAACGCGATTCATCGGCATGCGCTTGGTCCTGAAGTGAGAGAAGGTAACCCAGTGTGCGCCTATTTTCAGACTGCCGTTGGGAAAGCTCCTTAGCTGAGGGAGCTTGCTAATCAGGTTTTCCAATGGCGTCTCATTGAACTCGGACCGGATATCGGTGCGTGCGCCCGCATTCAGCAGGGTCCGAATACTGACGACGGATCAGTATCTGGCCTCGAAAGGAATCGACCTGAAGGTCGCGCCAATCTCGATTCTGGACGATGACTTCGAAAGAGCGCCAGTTTCGGATTCCTCCGCGCATCGCGGCCGGTGGCATCAAGGCGCTGTCGGATTGGATGATCGTCCGCGCCGAGCAGAAGATCCTACCCCGCGTGAAACGGCACGCGAGCAATCTCGGCGTCACCTACAGGGACGCCGAGATATCGGAAACCCGCTACCGCTGGGGGTCATGCACGGGGAAAAACAGCCTCCGATTCAATTGGCGCCTGATCAAGGCGCCGGTAGCGGTGATTGACTACGTCATCATCCACGAACTGGCTCACCTGATCGAGCCAAACCATACGCCGCGCTTCTGGAATATCGTCAGGTCACAGCACCCGATGACCGAGACAGCAAAGGACTGGCTGAAGGAGCATGGGGCGCTGTTGGAGCAGAGGTTGTAGAAAGCGTCTCGCTCAATCTCTTCGCGCTTTACAAAAAGGGTCTCCCGGGCCAGAGCAGCGTCCGCTCTTAGCCAGACCGCAAATGACGCAGCGGTCCCGTTGTCGCGACAGGATGCGAAAAAGAACATAGAGCGCGCCCCAGGCAAGGACGACCAGTTCACCGGAGCCCGAGGTGCCTCCCGTGTGCTCGGGGCTCGTGTAAGATGGAGGATGTTGAACAACCTGGCTGATTGAAGACTGCGAATCCGAATTAGAATATGGCACGGGTCACCTTCTTGGTGTGCTTAAATGTTCAAAGCCTAGGCGGAAAGCTTGGTGACCAATTGGGGCGGATGCAAGGCGCGGAACCTGAAGCCTTTCCCTAGAATTTTTGTGGTGAGAGAGGATTTGAACGATGCAAATCAGATTCGGCCTTGTCACACTCCTAGCCTCCTGATCATTTCATTCGCGGTGCCGGCTTCGGCACGCTCTTTCTCGCTGAAGACTTTCCGGGCCAATTCTCTAATCAGTCCTCGGGTCAGCCCCATGGCATCCCCTCCTGGCTGAAGGCCCACGTCGGCGTGGGCGATGGGCAAATCGCCTCCGTGGTCTTGCAGCGCGCGCGCCCTGTATTTGCGCAAGGTCGGCGAAGGGGCGGTGCGCAATCCCTGCTACTTCGCGTTGGACGCGACCCGCCCGCGCGGATTGGGCACTGGCGGACAAGGTCGCCGCTTCTACATCATCTGCGAATCCCAACAGTCGTTTCACGCGGTTTCTTCCGGCCATGGCGGTGGGCGCACAATTAAGGGCATGGCGGATTTCCGGAACGATAGACGCTGCGCCAAGCATTTCAGCAATGCCTCGGGCTCCAAGCTGACCGCCGGGGGCGTCTATATCACGGATGAGGCACGCAGCTCCTGGCGCGAACATTCAGCCAGATCGCCACGGGTTTGTAGCCGCGCTTGAGCACTTTCTCGTGGGCGAAAAGGATGGCTTTCGTCGCGGCCCAGGTATCATCGGTGGTCAGGTTGACGAACAAGCCGCCTTCGACCTCCTCCGCGCTTGCGACAGGCACAGCACCGAGGACGAACAAGAGAGGACGAACAAGATTACGAGAATTGAAATCAAGCGGTTTTTTGTCATTCAGATAGTCTCTTTATCAGGGGTTGAGATTCAAGCCGGGCAAGCACCGGCGCAACCGCCGGATGCAACGAGGTTCATGATGCCAGGATTCCTGTCGACATGGCTCCAGACCGGGCCGTTCTATGTGAGAATTTCCGCCAACAGCTTGTCCGTGCGCGACATTGTGCAAGGCAAGACGGTTGAGCTCCAACCCCTGGCCGCCATCGACCGGCGGCGAAAACCAGAGCGGATTCTCGTGATCGGTGAGGCGGCCCAGCAGGCCAATCGTGCCGAGGGATGTGAGGACATCCTGGAGCGTCGATATCCAGGTAACGCCTGGCTTCCTGAGCCGCCAAAATGGGTGCGTCGCCGCTGATGGCTTGGCTGGCGATTCTGCGCCGACCGCTGGCCGGTGACCGCGCGAGCGATGGCTGGTGGCTGATTGGCGGCGCGGCCTTTGGGCTACTCTCACCCTGGTTGTCGGCACCCTTGCGCGCCAGTGGAGGTCGCTTCGCCTGGCTGCTGGACCTGATCACGCACGGACAATGGCTTTACCTGATCGTGCTGGTGCTTGGCGTGGCGCTGAGTGCTCGACGCCAGCCCGCCGCCCTGTTGGCGCTGCTCTTGCTGCCGCTGCCCTGGTTAACGGCCTCGCCATCCCTGGATAACCAAAGCGAGCGGACCGAGCCGGGTTTCCGCGTTGCCGTGGCCAATCTGAACATGGTCGAGCCGCCGTTGCCCGCGCTGACCGATTGGCTGGAGGCCGAGCCGCCAGATCTACTGATCCTGCTCGAATGCATCCCGGAGATGGCGCGTTGGCTGGATGACAGAGGCGAACTGTCTTATCACGTCGAGCAGCCCGAGGCGTCGCCTTTTGGTATCTGCCTGCGCACGGCCTGGCCGCTAATCGAGACACGTACCGAATGGGATGCCGCCGGAATTCCACGCCTGCATGCCGAGCTTGACTGGCACGGCCAGCACATCGGTGTGATCGCACTGCACCCGATGCCGCCAGTTTCGGCGCACTTTCATGCGTTGCGCAATCAGCAATTGCACCATCTGATCGAGGATACTGACCCGACCAAGCCCAGCATCCTGGCTGGTGATCTGAATGCCAGCCCGTGGTCGTCGGCCTTTGCCGGTCTGGCGCAGACTGGCGTGCGTCGGGCCAGCGGGTTACAACCCACCTGGCCGGCGGTGGGACAAGGCTGGCTTGGCATTCCCATCGATCAGGTGCTGGTGACCACCGCTTGGCGGGGGGCTGAGTCCGGAACCACTCGCTCACTCGGCTCCGATCACCGGGCGCTGAGCGTCTTGCTGTGGTGACCGCGCCCATCCGCTCTGTCATCGACGGAGCCAACGCGCAGCCGAGCGTGCCAAGGCCGAAGAGCAATGCGTTGTTGTGACTTACAAGGCCAGGGTGTCCTGGTCACCCGACCGGCGCACCAGGCAGAGCGCTTGTGCCAGCTGATCGAAGCCGCCGGTGGGCGGCCCCTGCGTTTTCCGGCCCTGGTGATCGAACCGACGCATGACCCAGCCGCCCGCGCCCTGTTGGCCGAGCACTGGGATCTGGTCTATTGCGTCAGTCCCAATGCGGTGAGTTTCGCCCATGCGATCGTCGCTGATCGTCACCCCTGGCTACGCGCCGAGCGGGTTGCGGTCGTCGGCGCTGGCACGGCACGGGAGCTTGAGGCGCTCGGGCGTCCCGCCGATCTGGTGCCGAGCGGTCGGTTCGAGAGCGAAGAGGTGCTGGCACTGCCCGAGCTCAGCCACCTGGACGGGCAGCGTGTTTTGATCATGAGAGGGGAGGGCGGTCGCGGGCTAATGGCCGAGACACTCCGCGAGCGGGGTGCGCGCGTGAGCATCGCCGAGGTGTATCGTCGCACCTGTCCCAAGGTCGATCCGCAACCGCTGCTGGCGCGGTGGTCTACCGACGTTGACTGGGTCACGGTGACCAGTGAACAAATCCTGCGCAACCTATTGGCCATCCTCGGGCCGACGGGGCGCGAACAGCTGTTGGCCACCCCGCTGGTCGTTATCGCCGCGCGCACCGCCGAAGCCGCGCGCACGCTGGGATTTCGTGATGTCGTGCTGGCCGAGCGTGCCTCGGATGAAGCAGTCCTTGCGGCCTTGTGTTGTCGTCCGCTACCTGCGTAGCAACAGCACAGGCGGTTAAAGACGATGATCGCTTCATTCGTCCGCTAGCGCCGCCTCCATGTCCGGCTCGGCCACCGGCAGAGTCAGGACCGCATGCAGGGGGAAGCGCTCAGCCAGCAAGGGAACATAACCGGCTTGATCCCTGGTGACCAGCACGATCACCCGCGCGGTCGGCGCCTGTTTGCGCAATGTGGCGAGCAAGACATCCAGATTGCAGACATTGGCCCCGGCGTAGTTGTTGCCGAAGCCATAGAAGAATTCCGCCACCACCCAGTCGGGTGGGGTCTTCTTCAGCGCCTGCAACGCCTTGCGCTGCGAGGCAAGTTTGACCTGCTCGATGCCAAGGCGCTGGTAAAGGCCATCCAGTCGCGGATGACCGGGGGACTCGATGATGGAAAACAGAATAGGCATGATGACGGGCGCGCGATGCTCAGGCGCCATCGAGTGTCATCGGCGACCAAAGCGGTGTGATCCGGCCCGTCTCGCGGTAACGCTGATAGTCGCCAAGAATTTGCGCATGATCGAACGCGAGGGGTTCAGGCAACGCATCCGGTGCGAAGACCGCCAAGTGGCGGGCATCATCTTGCGCCCGGGGTTCTCCGGTGGCTTCCGCGACATAGACCGCGCTGACCGTATGCCCCCGCGGGTCGCGCGCTGGATCGGAATAAAGGCCCAGCAGCACGCACAGCCTCACCGGCAAGGCCGTTTCCTCCAGAGCCTCCCGCACAGCGGCGGCTTCGATGCGCTCCCCGAGATCGACAAAACCGCCAGGAATGGCCCAGCCCAGTGGGGGATAACGCCGTTCGATTAGCACGATAGGCCGGCCGGGCCGGTCGGCGAGTTCGATAATGATGTCCGCTGTCAGGAGCGGTGTTTCGGGTTTTGGCATCGCAAACCTCTGCGGTGGTCGCCGGAGACGGGGCATGCAAGCGTTGCGATGCGCGCTGATCGCCAGCCATCGCGTTTGCGATCTTGCCCATCGCATTATCTGCCCAACATCCGCCAACAGACACCCAGCCATCATAGCCGAGACCACAAATCATGCCCGCTGATCGATCCGGTTTACAAGCCGCCCGCGACGCTTGGCGGTATCGCGGCCAGAAAAAACCGCCCTTCGCGCAGGTTCCTGGACCCGGCCAGGAGTCCGTCTGGGATTACCCCCGCCCGCCAATTTACCAGCCGGATCACCGGCTGATCACCGTCCATGCCGGCGAGTGGCGCATTGCCGCGACCGAAGCCGCGATTCGCGCCCTGGAAACTGGCAGCCCGCCGAGTGTCTACCTGCCGCCCGAGGCCGTCGATCAGTCGCTGCTGGAACCATCCGAGCGCCGCACCCTGTGCGAATGGAAAGGCGAGGCCGAGTATTTTCACGTCAATGGCCCGCAAGGACTGATCCGCGATGCGCTCTGGCGCTATCCGCACGCCTGGGAGGAGGCCGCCGTGATTGCCGGCTATTTTTCCTGTTACCCGGCGCGGCTCGCGTGCTGTGTCGGCGGCGAGCGGGTGCGACCCCAAGCAGGGGGATATTATGGCGGTTGGATCACTGATGAGATCGTCGGTCCGTTCAAGGGCGAGCCGGGGACTGGGCACTGGTAAGCGGATGGAGGGATAAGAAGCGCAGAGCGTTCGGTACCCCTTGCCCGGCTCACCGGCATCAAGAGGCACAAAGGATGCGCGTTTACGGCATCGATTTCACCAGTCGCCCCCGGCGCGGCAAGCCCATCACCTGTCTGCAATGCCAGTTGGAAGGACAGCGGTTAACAGCCGGAGCGCTCGCGTGCTGGTGCGATTTCGCGTCCTTTGAATCCTTCCTCAACCAACCCGGCCCCTGGATCGCCGGGCTGGATTTCCCCTTTGGCCAGTCGCGTACCTTTGTCACCAACATCGGCTGGCCCATGACCTGGTCGGGATATGTGCGTCATGCTGAGAACCTGGGTCGCACGGGTTTCCGCCAAGCGCTCGATGCCTATCGCGCCCAGCGGGCTGTCGGAGACAAGGAACATCGGCGTGCGACTGATCGCGCTGCTGGCGCCATCAGCCCGCAGAAGCTTTATGGCACCCCGGTCGGGCTGATGTTCTTCGAAGGTGCGCCCCGGTTGTTGCGCGCTGGTGTGACCATTCCGGGGGTCCATCGCGGCGACCCGGAGCGCATCTGCGTCGAAGCCTATCCCGGTGTTCTGGCGCGCCAGTTGATTGGACGCCGCTCCTATAAGCAGGATGATTCCAAGAAGCAAAGCCGCGAACGCGAGCAAGCGCGCCACGACCTGCTGACAGCGATTCTGGACGGGGCGACAAGACCCGTTTATGGCCTGGAGGTCACAGCCCCCACGCGCCTGGCCGCTGATCCGACAGGGGATAGGCTCGATGCCTTGCTCTGTGCCATCCAGGCCGCCTGGGCCTGGACGCAACGCGCAGAGGGTTCTGATCAGCTGACCGCGCCAACAGCCAGCGACCCGCTCGAAGGCTGGATCGCCGATCCGCAGGCGCGAGGTCGACCGCCAGAGCCGAGCCGAATCAAGGCTTGACCGGTCCAGCGCGCAGGAGAATGATCCGTTCATGTCCGACCACAGACCAAGTTCCCCTCCTGAGTCACTTGATCGTATCCAGGGCGCCTTGCTCGGCGTTGCCCTGGCGGACGCCTGGGGCGCACCCCATGAAGGCGGCCCGCTCGAAGGACTGCTGTGGCGCATGATCGGCACCCGTCACGGTCGGTGGCGCTGGACCGACGACACCCAGATGACCTTCGATGTCGCCGCCTCCCTGGCCGAATTGGGCCGCATCGACCAGGACGATCTTGCGCTGCGCTTCGCCCGCTCCTACCGCTGGTCGCGCGGCTATGGCCCCGGTGCGGCGCGCATCCTCAAGCGCATCCGACGCGGAGAGCACTGGAGCAGTGCCAGCCGCAAGGTCTATACCCAGGGCTCCTTCGGCAATGGTGCGGCCATGCGCGCGGTGCCGATCGGACTCTTTTTCGCCGGGCAGGGAACCCACACACTCATCACGGCCGCGCATTGCGCCGCCGAGATCACTCACGCCCATCCTGACGGAAAGGAAGGCGCTGCGCTGATCGCCTTGGTCGCCAGCTTGGTCTTCACCGGGTGCAGTCCGAGCGACATCTGGGCCGCCATCAGAGCCGCGTCATGGAGCCCAGTGGTGACCGAAAAACTCGCTACCGCCGAGCAATGGCTTGGCGCCCAACAGCCGATTGCGCCAAGCATCGTCGCCCGGCAGCTCGGCCGCTCGATCACTGCCGCCGGTTCCTGCCCAACAGCCGTCTATATCGCCCTGCGGCATCTGCGCGAACCCTTCGTCGATCTGCTCGACTTCACCCGCCGGGTCGGTGGCGATGTCGACACCATCGGCGCCATGGCCGGCGGCCTCTGGGGCGCCGCGCGCGGACTGGGCGCCTTGCCGATGGAGTATCTTGCCAAGCTGGAAGATGCTGACCGTCTGGTGCGCGAAGCGAGCCGTTTCGCCTCGGCTTGCAGCGTCCCCTAAACGTGCGGCTCAGTCACAGGCCCTCTGGGGCAGGCGCCCATCGGATTATCATCATCGGAATCCTTCGCGCTGGTTGCAGCCATGTCACGCCTGATCCTGCATGTCGATCTCGACGCCTTCTTCGCCGCCATCGAACAACGCGACCATCCCGAGTGGCAGGGGCGCCCGGTGGTCGTCGGCGCTCAGCCGGGCCAGCGGGGCGTGGTGGCGACCTGCTCCTACGAAGCGCGGCGCTTCGGCGTGCATTCCGCCATGCCCATCGCACAGGCGGTGCGGCGTTTGCCGCCGGAAGCGGTTTATGTCCGCCCGCGTATGGCCCAGTATGCGCAGGTCTCCGAACAAATCATGGCGGTGCTCGCGACCCTCTCCCCGCAGATCGAACGGGTCTCGATCGACGAAGCCTATCTTGACATCTCCGGTCTGACCGCCCTGGTCGGGCCGCCTCAGGTCATCGGCGAGCAGGTCAAGACCGGCATCCGCCAGGCCGTGGGTCTGACCGCATCGGTCGGCATCGGACCGAACCGGCTCATCGCCAAGCTGGCCTCTGACGCTCGCAAGCCCGATGGCTTGACGGTCGTGCTGGCTGACCAAGTGGATGCATTTCTCAACCCCATGCCATTCCAGGTACTGCGCGGCATCGGCCCCAAGACCGCGCCTCGGCTGGGGCGCCTGGGTGTCAGAACGATTGGCGACGTGCGCCGACTCCCGCTCGTGACCCTGCGCCGTCATCTGGGCGCGCGCGCTGGTACTCAGTGCTATTGTCAGGCACGCGGAATCGCCGACGACCAGATTCATCCCGAGCGACCGCGCAAATCCATCTCCAAGGAAACCACCTTCGCCGAAGATGTCACCGATCCCCAGATGTTGGAAAGCACCCTGCATTGGGCCGCGCAGGAGGTCAGCTGGCTAGCCCGGCAGACGGGGAACAAAGGGCGCGTCGTGACGCTGAAAATCCGCTTCTTCCCCTTCGAGACCCACACCCGCTCGCGCACGCTCACGCGTCCGACAGCGGATGAACAGCAACTGTTTTGCATCGCCCGGTCCATGCTCACCACCGAAACGTCCTGGCACAGCCGCCCCGTGCGGCTGATCGGACTCGGACTCTCCGGTTGGCCCGAGTCCAATCGGCGTGTGCAGCTCGATCTTTTCGACGCGGCTAACGCGCAACCAGAGCCCGAAGAGCCGACCTTGACCAAGACACTCGACGCCATCCGCCAGCGTTTTGGTGCCGAAGCCATTCAACGCGGGCTCAGCACCCATCGCCATTGTGACTGACGCCTTTCAGGAGAACCCAAAAGATGACTATCCGGATCGACGCCGATGCCTGCCCCCAGGTCACCAAGGACATCCCGCTGGCCACCGCTGTCATCGAGCGGGGAGGGTAGGCGCTGAGTCATCGCAGCAAATTGTTCACCACCGAGAACGTCCGCGCGCGAGCGAATGTCCGCGACTTCCTGGAAACCCTGAGAGCCAGCGGCATCCGCACCGGAGGACCACCGGCCTTGAGCCAAGGCGACAGCAAGCCATCCGCGACCACGGCCCAATCCTTCCCTGAACTGCCTCCGCCATGGACCAGAACGAATATCATCGTCGAAATCGTGCTCCTTGATCGAAAGGGGGCCGGGGCGAACGTGCGCGCTTGAAGACCTCAAGCCTATCGGGGTTCCAGGCGAACTCGCCCAGGCAAGTCATCACATCCTGCCATCGAGAGACAGTCCGGCCCACAGCGCCGCTGGTGGCCAGCGAACTCGCTGGTCATCTGGCCTCTAGCGTCTCTGGACTGGTGAACAAGCGTCCCTGAACGGGTGAACAAAGTGTCCTGAACTCGGGAACCAGATGCACCGCCTTGGTGAACAAGCGTCCGTGGCCTGGTGAACAAGAGACACTAACCCTGGCGAACCCGTTGCCCCCGCACTGGTGACCTCGTGTTCCCAGGCTGGAGAACCGGGGTACCTGGGAGAGAACCAGGTTCACCGGACTAGGGAACCCCGCTTTCCAGGAGGGAGAGCACCCAGTTCCCCGGCATCGACAACCAGGTTCCCTAGGGCTGGTGAACCAAAGTGATTAGCCTGATGCAACCCTTTCCCCACACTGGTGCACCAGGTTGCCTGTGCTGGTGAACAAAAAGACCCAGCTCGGTTGCCATGAAGACCCATGACCGCAGCATTGTTCCCTATGGCTTTGAGTGCGAAAGCCGCGCTACGCGGATGCTTATGGCTGGTTTAATGGCCAGAAACAAAGGACAGGCCACTGTAAAATCATGCAATCCTCTAAAAATCCGAGCTTGGACGGCATGTTTTTAATGTGAACATTCGTGCAGTTCAGCCAGGACCAAGAACTGCTGGTGATCGCCGTTCACCCTCGCTTCCTCACGCGCGCGCGCCAGCTAGCTAGCTAGCAAGCATTACAAAAACTCGGGAGAGTTATTAATGCTGCTTGCTGATCGCTGACGCGCGCGAGGCGCTCGCCGAACCCGGTCAGCGCATCGACCGACGCCGAGCCCAGTTCGGGCCAGACCGCGCTGGGACGAGCAGGCCCGGAGTCCGGGTGGGAACCAGGCGCCGGCGTGCCGAGCGCCGCCTCGAAGCCAGGCCGCTCAAACCCGCCGGGCTGATGCGACCCAGACAGCCCGCATGGCCAGCCAGCCCCGCCCAACCTGCTTGCCCTTACCCATCTTCCCTGGACAGGGCAAGCACGAAAGCTCGGATTTTCACCGAACTCTCGGTGTCGCTGATCGACGCGCAATCGCGCAGGCTACCCGGCATTCAACTCACTTGCCGGAGGTCTGCCCGATGCATCCCCTTGCGCTTCCCCATGGCGTCGATGACCCGCCCTCGCTGCTGCTGTGGCGGCTCGATGAACTCATCCCGCTGGTGCTCATGCTCGTGATCGGCATGCTCAGCGACCGACTGCTGATCTTCCTCGCCCTGGGACTGGGTCTGTCGCGGCTCTACGGGCGCTTTCGTGACAGCCGCCCCGATGGCTTCACCCTGCACTGGGGCTACTGGCACGGGCTGGTTCCGCTCAAGGCGCGGCGCTGCCCAAATCCCTTCACCCGCCGCTTTCAGCCCTGAGGTCGCCCATGGATTTTCACACCCTGAGCCGCACCTGGCGCGGATTGAACGCCGAGAATCGTTTCCACCGCCTGGTCGTGGCAGTGTTGCTGCTCATCAACCTGCTGACACTGCTCGCCCTGGTGCGCGCGGATCGCACTGTGGTGCTGGTCCCGCCGATCCTCGAGGGCGAGGTCAATATCGCCCGCGACAGCGCCAGTCGCTCGGTCAAGGAAGCCTGGGCGGTGCATGTCGCCGGACTGCTCGGCAATGTCAGCGCCGGCTCGGCGGACTTCATCCGCGCGGCGCTCGAACCCCTGCTGTCCCCGCCGCTGCGTCGCGAGGTGCTCGCCGTCATCGGCGAACAGGTCGCCGCCATCAAGCGCGAACGGGTGGCGATGCATTTCTCCCCCGATGCGCTGCGCTATGACCAACCCAGCGACACCTTCTTCGTCACCGGCCAGCAGGTCAGTGCCGGTCCCGGCGCCGAACCCGTCCGCCATCAACGCACCTACGAAATCCAGGTCGGCTTCCGGCACTACCGCCCGGTGATCCGGCATCTGGATGTCTATCCCGGCGGTCCGCGCACGACCGCGCAACCTTGAGGATTCCCGCATGCACTTCCAACCCCGTCGTCTTACCGTCTCCATCCAGGCCGCCCTGCTCGGAACGGGGCTCGCCGTGACGAGTCTGGGTTCTCAGGCCGCGAGTCCCTTTCTGCGCACCAGCGCTGACTCCAATCCCAACCAGCCCGCCACCACCAAGGATGCCCAACTGGCCCTCGGACCGCGCACCGTCACGGTCGAACCGGGCAGTACCGTCATCCTGGAACTGGCCATCGATCACCTCAACCGCATTGTCACGCCCTTCCGATCACCGTCGGTCAGGACGGTCTCCAGTGTTTCGACCGAGGTCGATGGGAATGTCCTCTATGTCGCCACCGCCGAGGAGACCCCGGCGACCCTCTACATCACCGATGCCGATGATGCCCAGACCACGGTGGCGCTGACGCTGGCGCCGCGTCGGGTGCCGCCACGCGAGATTCGTCTGCTTGTGCCGGGATTGGAGAACCAGCGTAAGGCGTCCCGCCCGTCGTCCGCCGTGACTGAGTCGGCGTCAGTGCAGCCAGACATGGCGCCCGTGGCCATTTGGCGCCAGCCGCAGCAGTACGTCGCGGAATTGACCCAAGGCTTTCGTGCCCTGGCCTTGGGTGAGGTGCCCGATGGCTATCGGTCAGGTCGCGTGCGCTTCGGTCCTGCGATCCGCTGCGGTGCGGATGTCAACTTGAGCCAGGTGAAGACATACGACGGCGATGCACTGCGCTTTCTGACCGCCAGGGTGCGGGTCAAGGGCGACCAGCCGGTCGTGCTCGATGAAAGCCAGTGCCAAGCCGGCGGGAAAGGCGCCATTGCGGCTGCGGCCCTGTGGCCCAGCGGTCCGCTGCATCCCGGAGCCGATGCGACCCTGTTGGTCGCGATCGATCCCTCGCGCGCAAATCCAGCCGCGCGTACCGCTCAGCCGGGAGGAACCCGCTGATGGCTGAGTGGACCGAACACTGGGAGCGCCTGTCCCCGCGCCTGCGTCAATGGATCACCCTGGGGACTGGTGGCGTCATCGTCGGCTCGCTGGCAGTGTTGATCGCCACCGCACCGCAGGATGACCGCGACAGCGAGGCGCAGCGCCGGCGCCTGGTCAACAATCTACTCACCGATGTCGATCCGCGCGACCTCGGCATCGATGGCCTGGGCCGGCGCTTGCAGACCTTGGAAGGGGACGTGCGCAAGATCGCCTACAACCTGGAGCAACTCGGCCTGGATGCCGCCGAGGGCGCGGGCAATCGCGCGACCCTGATGCAGACGCTGCGCCGCGAGCGCCAGGCGGAGCTGGAGGCCCTGAAACGCGAGCTGGCCGGCGTGCGGGAAGAGCTCAAAAGCCAGGCAGCGCTTCCCCCTGGACAGGGAGCCGACCTCTGGGTGCCGCCATCACCGGCGGATGTTGCCGAGACTCCCGCTAATTCTGAGCCAGAGATTCGCCACTCCGAGCCACCAGCGCTGGATCAGCTCTTCGATGCGCCACGCGCCACCGTCTCCGAGCCAGCCGGCAGCGCCAAACCGGCTGGTCCCGCCCTCAGCATCCGTCACGTCCAGGGCGATGCGGCCAAAGCCGCCGGCAAGGATAAGAACCCCGAGGACGCCATCTCGGAAGTCCGCATCCCCGCAGGCAGCATCCTCCAAGGCGTGCTGCTCTCCGGCATGGACGCGCCCACCGGTCGCACCGCGCGCCAGGATCCCTATCCCGCGCTGCTGCGCCTGAAGGACAACGCTATCCTGCCCAACCGCTTCCGCGCCGACATCCGCGAGTGTTTTCTCCTGGTCGGTGGTTACGGCGACCTGGGCTCAGAACGGGTCTATCTGCGCGCGGAGTCCATCAACTGCGTGCGCCGCGATGGGCGAACCATTGAGGTCGCCATCGATGGCTATGCCGTCGGCGAGGACGGCAAGGTCGGCGTGCGCGGACGACTGGTGAACAAACAAGGCCAGGTCATCGGACGGGCCATGCAGGTGAGTTTCATGCAGGGCTTCAGCCAACTGTTCGGCACCGTGCCGGTCGCCTCGGTCGCCACTGGAGGAACCACCATGCCCTACCAGCAAGTCTTCTCCGGACAGGCCCTGCAAGGCGCGGCCATTTCTGGGACCGGCAAGGCGCTGGATCGCCTGGCCGAGTATTACCTGGATCTGGCCGAGACCATCTTCCCGGTGCTCGAGGTCGATGCCGGGCGCGGGGTGGAGGTGATTCTGAACCGGGGCGTGGGGCTGAAGCTTGATTCGCTTGATCAAAAATAACCCGCACTCGACAGGGATTGTCTGTGCGATGAGCCGATGTTTGGAACCGAAGTCAACAGCAACAGTCCTGGTTCTGGCTTGCCGCAGGCATCGCCGGTCCCATTCAATCACGCTGTTCAATCGGTATCACAATCAGGGGAAGCATTCGTTATGGGACTGATGGTGTTGAACGCGTCGGAGACTTTTCCGTTGGCCATGTCGAGCCGCGAGATCGCGGAACTGACCGGGAAAACGCATGGTCATGTTCTTCGCGATATCCGAAAGATGTTGAAGAATCTCTATCACCTGGACGATAAACCAAAACTGGATCAACATAAAATACAGGGTGTTACGATTGAGAAGGATGATCGTGGGTACATTGCCCGGATCGACCTCGACAAGGATCACACCCTCACGTTGCTCACCGGTTACAACGATCAGGCTCGGTTGCGCGTCGTTCGGCGTTGGCAAGCATTGGAGAAGACCCAAGTCCGGCCTCTCTCTCCAGCCGAGTTGATGATCGCGCATGGGCAGGCGCTGCTCGCAGCCGAACGAGACCAAGCCGAACAAGCGGAGCGGATCGCGAGACTCGAACAGCGTGTCGATTTGATGGGTAGCGATACGGGCTACCGGACCATCACCGCCTACATGAAGCAGAACGGTATTCGATTGCCAATCTCCGAATCGCGCCAGAAAGGGATGGCCGCCGCCAAGCTAGCGCGCGAGCGCGGAGAGCGCATCGGCAGTATTCCAGACGAGCGCTTCGGTTCGGTCAACAGCTATCCCATCGATGTGCTGGATGAGGTGTTCTCGCTTGCGGGCTAACGCCTGCCTGTCAGAATTGTGACAGCGCCGCGCGCAAGCGGCGAAGCAATCGCTAAATCCCCGTGATCGCTCCAGCCGCCTAGAGCGGCCATCACCTCCGCTGGATTGCGGATCGACAGTGCCGGAAACATGGCACTGTGTCGGATCACCGAGGACAACCACTTCGATTGGTTACTCACGTCTACCCCGCATGAGGGGTCGCTTGCGCGCTGATCTGTCGTCGGCTGTCGTCGGGCGCGCTTTGATCGAGAGGCCCGAACGCTGTGCGCCGATTCGTAGCCAAGAAGGCTGTCCTTGCATGGACCTTGCATGATCAAGACCATGGCGCGTCCACTCTGGCACTACATGGTCTGGTATCGCTCGGGGGCAACCGTGCGGCCAGATAATCATTTCCTGCCGCTGCCGGTCACCTTCTACGCGGCGGCGCATTCTGCGCCCTGGCCGTTTTGCCGGGAACAAGGAGCTTCGCTGGCGGTGACTCACGGGGTTGGCCAAGAAAATCAAAGCTCCGTGCGTTAATCTCGAACGACGCCAGCCTGAGGTTCTTCGCGGACTTCGAGATGATCCAATAATGAATCATGAATCCAGTCAATGCCTTATCGAGCAGGGTACCGACAGGGACTCTGTGCCGGATCCGATGTTCCAACCCCGCGTTAAGCTCGCCAGGTTCGCCTTGTTGCTTGGTCGTCGTGCGGAATTTTTTCACGTTTGAGCCGCCGTCCGGAGAATAATCTCGTGTTTAGAGTCGCGGATCGACACCCTCGCTCTCCAGCGCCAGGACACCGAAGACGCACTCATGCACCCGATACAACGGCTCGCCACTGACAAATCGATGGAGCGCCTCCAGCCCAAGCGCATACTCGCGCAGGGCCAGTGCGCGCTTGGAGCCCAGGCTTCGGGCGCGCAGTCGCCCGAGATGCTCGGGATGCGTATATTCCGGACCGTAGATAATGCGCAGATACTCGCGCCCTCGGCATTTGATCGCTGGTTGCACCCACTTGCCGCGCTGTCCTGACTGGCTGGTGGTGACCCAATCGAGCGGCTTGATCACCAAGCCTTCGCCACCGCGCCCGGTCAGCTCCAGCCACCAATCGATCAGCGCCTGTTCGGAGTGCGCATCCTCTAGGTTGACCAGACGATAGGCGGTCGCTTGCAGCAAGGCATCGGCCGCGCACAGACGCGCCAGGGTTTGGATATGCCAGAGATGATCACGATCGCTGAAGGTTCGCCCCTCGGCGGCGAGCAGATGGAAGGGCGCGAGGCGGTAGTCTTCCAGTGACGGCGTGTCCCAGCAATAGCGCCGATAGGCTGCGACATAATCGTCCAGCATGGTCTGGCGCGCGCGAAAACGCGCGAGCAAGTCCTCGGGAGCACCGCCACGCGCGACCGCTTGATCGAGCAGATCGACTGCCGCGGCCAATCCCCGCTGGCCGGCGGCCCCGACCGTGGCATATTGGCTTTTGAGCAGTTCCAGCGCCTTGGCCGACCAGGGCATCAGCTCGGCATCCAGCGCCAGCCAGTCGGTGTTGAATTCTTCCCAGAGTCCGCTGGCCGCGACGGCGCCGCGCAGCCGTTCGAGCAGGGCGCGCTCCAACGCCCGGTCGGCAAAGAAGGGCCGTCCGGTGCGGGTGTGGATCACGCCCTCGCGTCGATCGGTGGCGCCAAAACGCCGGGCCGCCACGCCATCGGCGCGAGTGACGATGACCACCGCGCGCGAGCCCATGTGCTTTTCCTGGCCGATCAGACGCGTGACGCCGCCCCGCCGATAATCCTCCAGCACCGGGCGCGGGTGCTCCAGATACTCGCCCTCCGGGCAGGTCGCCGCCGGCGCCATGGTCGGGGGCAGATAGATCAGCCAATGGGGATCGACGGCGAAGCGGCTCATGACCTCCAAGGCCGCCGCTGCCTGATCCTCGCCGATGCGCACGCGCGGGATCAGCGCGGTCTCGATGTGACGCAAGCCCTGAATGTCGGTGATGTCGAGAAGGTCTGCTGGCCTCGCAATCAATGTTGAGGGATCGGCCAGCGGTCGCACCGGCTGGTAATACGGCTGCCGGGCCAGAACGGATATGATCGCCTTCTCCGGCCAGCGCAGCGACGTCAGCCGCCCGCCGAAGACGCAGCCGGTATCCAGGCACAGGGTGCGGTTGATCCAGACCGGCTCGGGTACCGGGGTATGGCCATACACCACATGCGCCCGGCCGCGATAGGCCGCCGCCCAGTCATGGCGCACCGGCAGGCCGAAGGCATCGGTCTCTCCGGTGGTCTCGCCATAGAGCGCGAAAGACCGCACCGCACCCGAGGCGCGGCCCTGGAATTCCTCCGCCAGGCCGGCATGGGCCGCGACCAGGTTGCCGCCGTCCAGCACATAATGACTGACCAGCCCATCGATCCAGTCGCGCACCTGGGCGCGAAAAGCGGCCGACTCCTTTTCGAGCTGGGCGATGGATTCGGCCAGGCCATGGGTTGGCTTGACCTGGCGACCGTCGAGCCATTTCTTCAGCTTGGCCTCATGATTGCCCGGCACGCAGAGCGCCTGACCTGCGGCGGTCATCTGCATCACCAGGCGCAGCACGGCAGGCGTGGCGGGGCCGCGATCGACCAGGTCGCCAAGAAAGAGCGCGCGGCGACCCTCCGGGTGCTGGGCGCTGGGCTGGGCGGGATCATCATTGACCTGGTAGCCCAGGGTGCGCAGCAGATCGCACAGCTCAAAGAAACAGCCATGCACGTCGCCAATTAGATCGAAAGGGCCGGTATCCGCGCGGCGGTCGTTCCACAGCGGTTGGCGCTCGATGCGCACGGCCTCGATGGCCTCGGGCGAGTCGAGCCGCACGATCTGGCGAAAACCTTCTTTCTTCAGACTGCGCAAAGAACGTTTAAGCTGATCGGCTTGGCGGCGCACTACCTCGGATCCGAATTGGCGATCCGCGCGCGCCTGGTTGCGACCGTGGCACAGGGCCGGCGGCAGATCGAGCACGATGGCGACCGGCAAGCAGTGCCAGCGTCGCGCCAGGGCGAGCAGCGACTTGCGTGCGTCGGGCTGCACATTGGTCGCGTCGATCACTGTCAGGCGTCGCGCGGCCAACCGCTTGGCGGCGATGAAATGCAGCACCTCGAAGGCGTCCTTGGTGGCGGACTGGTCGGTCTCGTCATCGCTGACCCAGCCGCGGCAGGTATCCGAGGACAAGACCTCGGTGGGGCGAAAATGCCGTCGGGCGAAGGTCGATTTGCCGCTGCCGGAAGCACCGACCAGCATGATGAGGGAGAAGACTGGCAGGGTAATGGTCATGCCGGGGCACGCTCGCGGCTGTCTGCTCGGGTGAAGATCGCCATCTGGCTCGAGGCACCCAATTCCGGGTGCGGGTCGCCAATCGGCTCGAAGCGCACCTGATAACCGTATTGCGCGGCGACGGGCAAGCACCAGTCCTGGAACTCCGCCCGCGACCATTCGAAGCGGTGATCCCGTTCGCGCCGATCGCCAGCCGGCAGTCGGGGATAGAGCGCATTGTAATCGCGATTCGGCGTGGTCAGGATCAGCAACGGCGGCTGGGCCTCGCCGAACAACATGCGCGCCAGGGTTTTCAGGAGCGAAGGGTCGACATGCTCGATGACCTCGCTGACCACCAAGGCATCGAAGCCGCGATAACGCGCGTCGCGATACAAGGCTGAACTTTGAAACAACGCCAGGCGCTGGCGTTGCCGCTCGGAGCATTCATCCAGATGCAGCATCTTGGCCGCGACGCGCAGCACCTCGGGCGAGACGTCGGTGCCGGCGATGCGCGCGAAGCGGCTGTCGGCGAGCAGATCCTGTAGCAGCCGTCCATCGCCACAGCCGATATCCAGCACCGATGTTGAACCGTGGTCGACCAGCGTCGAAATGATCGCCGCGCGGCGCCGCTGTGCCAAGGGACCGTTGCGTGCCCGCGCAAGACTCGCGGCCAGTCGCGGATCCTCCTCGGCGTCGCTATCAGGATCGTCCCCGGCCAGGAGTTGCCGCAAGGCCTCCCCAACCATCCGGCGGTCGCGCTTGAGATAACGCCGGGCGATGATCTCTCGCTCCGGGTGCGTCGCCAGCCAGTCGCCGCCGGCGTGCAGCAGCTTGTCAAGCTCCGCCTCGCCAACCCAGTAATGCTTGCGATCATCGAGCACCGGCAGCAGCACATAGAGATGGTTCAACAGCTCCGCCAGTCGCAGCCGGGCGTGCAGGCGCAGGCTGACTAGCCGGCTCGGCCCCCAGCACGGAAAGGCCTCATCAAGCGGCACGGGTTCGACTTCGAGTTCATAACCCAGCGGCTCGAACAGATCGCGCAGAAAAGACTCACCGCCCGCCGCCGGCAGCGCCGGCAAATGCGCCTCAAGCGGAATGGCAGTCTCAGCCAGCTCCGGCCGCTCCCGGCTGCGCCCCTTGAGCGCCGAGCCCAGGGTGCGGGCGATGGCGACACTCAGAAAGGACGACGCCACATAGGGTCGGTCGTTCACATAGGGTTCCAGCGGCGCGGATGACGCACCGCCCGCACCCGCACCCGGCCGAGCCGCCGACCGCGAGAGCGCGATGGGATCGATATCGAGCAGCAAGCAAGCCGTGCAACGCGCCTCGGTGGCCTCCGGGAAGAACAGCCAGGCGCGCCCATGGCCAAACGCGCGCTCATGGCAGTGCGCCGGGTGCTTGGCGAGCAGATAGCCGAGATCCGTCGCGGGGCGATGGGTGGTGGTGAGGGTCAGAAGCATGGTGGCGGGGAATTGATAGCGGTGTTTCAATCCTGGATGGAAACTGACCCTGCCTATTGTAGGGCCATTTTGAGTGCGGCCTGTTCGTCTTGATAGAAAAGAGTCGCGGACAGCCGTCACAAGTTATAGAACCCGTTCGTTGCCGAAGTGGAGCGGGCCAGGGCAGTTGTCTTCATGATTTTGACGTCGTGTTCCATCGCGCAGTTATCGGCACTGTGTTGGCGATATTTGGCCTGCAACACGGCGTTCTTGGGAACCTTCGCGCAGACCAGAATGGGATTGGCGCCATCGTCCTTGGCGACGCGTTCAACATTCGCCAAGGTCAGATCATCATTAGGATAGAGCCGGGCGAACTTGCGGATGAACAGATTGACGTGAACATGGCGAATCTTGATCGCGTGCATTCGACCATACCGTCGGTCATAAGACGCCTGACTCAGCAGGAGCAACGCTGATCTGCCGGCAGTTCCGCCTACTTTGGGATTGTCGAGCATGATCGACAGACTTTTTGCCGCCAGGGGTTGATTTTGATTGTTGGCTGAAGGAATGGTACGGATGCTGTCCCCGATCCGGGGCGAAGTGCGCGGCTCGGCGAAAAAAACAGATCCTGACCACGGATGGCCGATGAGCCGCTGTCCCGTATTCAACGCGGGCGGGTCAGGCTTTTTGGGTGCGCTCCGGGGGCATCTCTGGTCGGGGCCATGTGCTGGGTGTTGCTCAGTCACCTTACATTCAGCGCGTGATGAACGTGCCGACCTGGCGGACGACGCCCGGCACGGTGCGGAAGCCATCGACGACGGTTTTGAACCAACCGTCCTGACTCAGGGCGCGTTCGAGCTGCTTTTGCCGAGCGGCGGGCAGGGCGGCGATGATGACCGTCCACAGACCATCGAGATTCCAGGGCGGGGCATCGGGTGGCGCGGCGACCGTCACACTGCGCGCGATGGGAATGTTGAGCTTCCGCGCCGCTGCCTCCAGGGCCGCGCGCATGGCGACTTCCTTGGGGCGCGTGCCGGTGAGCGGATCGTAGGGAGGCGACCACTCCAGCGGTGGGTCGAGCCGGTCGGCCTGGGTGGCCACCAGCACCAGGGGGATGGCGCGCAGTCGTGGATCGGAAGCGGTCAGCTCGCGTAGTTTCGCCAGACCGCGCTGATCGGCGGCGCGATCCGCGCGATTGGCCGCGACCACCCACAGGATCAGGTCAGTCTGACGCGCCTGCTTCAGCCAGGACTCGCGCGGCATCTGATCCAGGCCGGGGCTGTCGACCAAAATCAGGTCGCCAATCTCCGGCATGGCCAGGCGATAAGCGGTGAAGCCCTCGGAGGGCCGGGTCAGCCCGACCGGCGCCTGGGCGACACCCAGGAGCGCGTTGAGCAGGCTGGATTTGCCGGCGTTGCGTTGGCCGGACAGCACAATGGTCAGTGGATCTGGCGCCCGGGGCGCCTCGGACTTGGGTGCGGTGGCGAGCAGTTCATCGGCGCGGCGCCGGTAATGGCCGGAATAGAGCCGGATCGCCGCTTCGCCGACTTCGCGCGCGAGATACGCGGCGACCTGTGCCTTGGCGTGCGCGCCCAGTTGATTGATCGCATTGGATAACGCGAATCCCACCAGCTCGTGCTGGATGGCGGAAAGCGGGTTGACCCAGCGCGCCGCCCGCGCCAATTGCATCGCCGGCTCGGCGATGCTTGTCCCGGTTTCGTAGGTATCCAGCGCCCAGCCGACCTCAACCTGGCGCGTCATCGGCAGATCACGCGTTAAGGTCTCTCGCAGCTTGCGTGCGAGTTCTTCGTTCATTAGCAGAATTTCTGGCAGCGTGAAGCGCAGCGCGGCTTTGGACAGGCCGGCCAGGCCTTGCTCAGGCAGCGCGTCACCCTCTGGGGTAAAGGCGGTGGCGACGGCGTTGACCGAGCGCAGAATCAGGTTCAGTCCGCTGTCCGCTGTGCGCACATCCTCCGCTGTGACACCGGCGATAATAACCTCCATCGCATTCCGTGCCTGGCGTTCCGCGGGTGCGGCATCCGAATCGGCGGCGGCGATGCTGACGCCATGCGCGCGCGGGTTCCAGAAGGCGCGGATGGCCACCAGCGGGATCAGGGTGAAAGCCACCACGCTGGTTGGCCAGTACCAGAACCAGCCTTGTTGCCACAGGAAGGCGATGCCCGCCGTCGGCAGCACCAGCACGAACGGGGCGAGCATCAAAAACCCCAGCAGCCACTCGCGCCAGTAGAATCGAATGTGGTTCCAGAATCGTTTCATTGGGTTGGCTCCTTGCGTTTTTCATAGATGGTGCGCGCTTCCTTTATTCCATGGAGATAGCGTGCGTGCGTGATCTTTGGATCTGGTTCACGCCCTGCCGCGCGCTCGGCGAAATAGTACAGCGCCGCCTCGCCGATTCCCCAGGTGATGGCAAAGGTCCAGGCCGCGACCAGCGCGCTGCCCCAGCCGATGCCGAGTTTCAGCACTTGCTGCGCGGCCCAGCGTCCGCCAAAACCCAGGGCGAATCCGGGGCCGAGTGTGGTGACGAAGGCGCCCCATTGGTCGAGTGTTGCCTTGACCCCGCAGCGCCGCGCAATCTGATTGACCATGAGTGCTTGCAGGCTGGCCGAGCCGAGGCCACCGAGGATGGGTGCGGGCACGGCGTTGGCCGCTGCCGCCGCGAACGCCCAGGGCAACATGACCTTGAGCCGCAGTCGCTCCGGCAAGGGTGTGCTGGCCTCCGCGCGCAAGCGCACGACCGTCTCCAGCAGCACGCTCTCCAGCACATCCCACAGGCGCTGCGCGCCATAGTCGCTCGGCGGCACGCCCTGTTCCGGGCGGGTAAAATCAAGCGGCACGAACACCGGCGGAAGCTTGCCGGGCAGGTCTGCAAACAGCTTCCGCTGCGCCTGCATGGCCTGGCGCAATTCATCGGGCAGTCCGGGCAGCGCGAAATCGCTGTCCTCGCCGGTGAAGGGATAGGGCAGGGGATGGCGATCATGGCGCGCGTAGGCCTGATGCAGGCAGCTTTGTGCCACCAGCACGGGCCGGTCCGGTTGCTCACGGCGCACCCGGGCAAGCGTCGCCAGCACTTCCTCAATGGCCAGGTCAGTGGCGCGGGTGACCACCAAAATCACCTGCGCCTGGCGGCTGGCTTGTTGCAGATCGGTGGTTGGATCATAGTCGGCGACATCGCCCAGACCGCGGGTGTCGAGAAAGCGCAACACCGGGCGCTCCTCGGGGAAGGCGTAAAGGCGTGCGCTCTTGGTCATGGGCAGGAACCCCTGGCCGATCTCGTCATGCCCCTTGCCGACAATTTCAGCAACGATGCTGGTCTTGCCGGCCTGAGTCTTGCCGAGCAGCCAGATGGTTGGCGCCTCGGCGCGCGCCCAAGCCTGGGCGCGTGAGACGCGCTCATGATCCGTATCCTGTGACTTGCGGTTGAAGGGCGAAGTGTTCAAAGGGCTGCTCCTTGATGTGTGCCAACAGCCGAGACAGGTTCCAGATATTTCTTCACATACAATTGGCGAAAGAAATTCAGTGTGTTCCGTTTCATCAGATCTTCAATCACATATCCCATCAGCTGCCAATCCAGACAGGTCGAAAAAATCTCTTGGGTGTTGAGACGGTAAGCCCGTTCGCCATGGATCTTGTAATAAACCCCGACTATTCGAGACTGCCCATCGGTCATCTCAACATCTACTTCAATGGATTCACTATAGCGATCAGTGATCAACACCACGCCTGGCCAAAGAATGATCATCAGATAATCGAAAAACAACAGGGCGATCAAGAGACTCAGCTCGGGGTTCATCAGGGCGACAGGAATCATGGCGACCCGGCCGATTTCGATGATTGAGTTGAAGTAAAACAGTCTGGCTTCCATTAAATGCAGCACCTTTTGCAGGTTTCTCTGCACCCCGACCAAAGGGTTGCGGTAGGCGAACATCCGATTCATGTCCAGATAAATGTCGTTGAATGGGGTGATTTTCATGTTGGCTACCTCGATCAAGATCAGTCGATTCAATAACATTCGAGTGCTTATGCCGGACTGCTCGCAGTTTTCAACCGGCACTCCGCAAGCAAGCGGCGCAAAAAGGCCTCCGGCGCGAGGGCCTCACCCAGCAAGCGCTGCTGGCGGGCGACGTTGGCGAAGTCCCCTGGGGTCAGGCTGTTGAGTGCTTCTAGGTGACGCGCTAGGTTCTCCGGTACTGGTGCCTCGGCATCACCAAGCGCTTCGCGGGCAAATAGACTCAGGCGCTGCTCGGGCTTGAGCGCTCGGAACTCCAGCTTGAAATCAAACCGCCGCAGCGCGGCCCCATCCAATCCGCTCATCAAATTCGTCGCCGCGATCAGAATGCCGGGATAGCGCTCCATCTGTTGCAGCAACTCATTGACCTGGGTACGCTCCCATTGCCGCTGCGCCTGGCGCCGATCAGCCAAGAAGCTGTCCACCTCGTCAATCAGCAGCACCGAGCGCTTGGGGTCGACGCTGGCGAACAGCCGCGCCAGGTTCTGCTCGGTCTCGCCCACATAGGGGGAAATCAAATCGGAGGCTTGGCGTGCAACCAGTTCCCGATCCAACGCATCGGCGAGCACCTCGGCAAAGGCCGTCTTGCCCGTTCCGGGCGGGCCATAGAAGCACAGCCGACCGCTACCCTCGCGTTCCAGCGCGCGAAACAACGCATTGGGCGCGATGCCGCCGGCCAGGTTCAGGTAGGCAACATCAAAGGCGGTGGCATTCTCGCGCCGGCGGGGCGCTGGGGTGCCATGCAGCAGCTTGCGCAGCGAGGCGACCCCCGCGCGCACCGTGATCTCCACCGGCGCATCCGGCTGCAGATCGACCAAACGCCGTGCCGCGCCAAGCCCCGCCGGGGTCAGGGCTTCATCGGCGGCCAGCTCATCAAGCAGCGCCGGGCTCAGGGCCAGGTCGCCCAGATGTCGCTCGGCCATCTGGCGGCGGACCGAGCGCGGCGGCGTGATAAAGCACACCGGCAGCAGGAATCGGCGCTGAAACGCCGGGTCGAGTCCGCGCACCTCGTTGCTGATCCAGATCGTCGGGACCGGGTTTTCCTCCAGCATGCGGTTCATCCAGCCCTTCTGCTCCCCGGCCGGCGCGCGACCACTGAGCAGCGCGAACAGATCATGCTGCTGCTCGAAGACATCCTCGACCTCATCGAAAATGATCACCGCGTCGCGCCGTCTTGCCAGCAACCGCTGCGCCAACAGATAAGCCGACAGCCGCCCCTCGCGGTTCAGTCCGTCATCATCCTCGTCGCTAGTGCGTACCTGAAACGCCTTCAGATCGCAGGCAGCGGCGATGGCGCGCGCCAGTTCCGTCTTGCCCGTGCCCGGCAGGCCGTAAAACAGCGCATTCACCCCGGCAACACCATCGCGCGCCGCGCGATTGAGCGCGCCTTGCGCCCGCAATGCCTCCTCATGCAAATGCGGGAACGCATCGAGCGCCCAGTCAGCTGCCGGGGCTGGCTCGATCAGCAGCGCCAACAGCGCCTGCTCATCCTCTGGCTCCGCATCGATCAGCTCACGCAATAAGTCAGTCGCATCCAGGTAGTCTTCCAGATCCAAATGGCGACCGAAATGCATATCCATCAGACCCAGCTTGCGCAGCGGACCGCTCTTGGCCATCAGCCGACGCAGTACCGGCGGGGCGATGCCGAGCAGGATGGTCATGGCGACGTGCAGATCGTGTCGCGCATGCAAATGTCCACGGCGCGACTCCTTCAACAAAATACGCAGTTCATTGTGTTGCTCGCGCAGCACCAGGTACTCGAGCAGTCGCGCGGCTGCCGGTTCGAGTTCCAGCGCCCGGCCGAGCAGTTCGGCAAGCGGCGCGACGCAGTCCTCGCCGTCGGCTTCCGCCAAGGGTTCAAGCACAGCCAAGGACAAGCCAGTGAAGAACAATCGCAGCTTGCGGTGCTTAGACGGAGGTGGAGGAAGCTCAATGCGCCGGCCTTGTTGGTGACTGAGTCGGCTGTGCTTCAACCGCATCTCCTCTTCGACCACGTCCTGATCCGGCTCCGCGTCAGCCTTGCGCAGTTCCGCCGCCAGAGCGCGCAGGCCATCGCGCACCTTCGTGCTCACTTCAGGCAGCCGTTCCGGCGCCAGGGCTGGGTCGAAGAAGGCTAGCGCAGCGGGCTCAAGCAGGCACTGGCTCAGTTGCCAGAGGGTGCTGAGAAAGTCCCAGTCATTGAGGCGTTTCACCAAAGAGGTGTCATTTAGAAAGAATTGCAGACTCAAACGGGCCAGCCGACGCGAAATGGCTGGAATCTGGTCCAGATCGGTTCGGATTAGGGCATCACTTGGGTTCATGGTTTTTCATCCTTGCAGCAAATGTGGGAAAGGGGAGGGACTGATAAGCGCACTCTCAAATTTGGTATGTCTTATTTCTCAATGTCTAACTTCTTAAGGGTTCACTTCGCTGGCCAGGGCTGAAACCGCCGACTGTCGAAATGCCAGTTCAGAAAGTCGCCACGGTGCGGACCGTCTTCGAGAAAGAGGCCAAGCACCAGGTCGAGCGGCTCGCGAAAATACGCACTACCCGCGTCTTTCTCGCTGTCGAACACCGGCGCACTCAGAACTTCGAGCACCACCGCCGGTTGCCCGTTGCGCGGCACACGGCGGTTCTTCAGCCCCGGCTTCCAGGTCACCAGATCACCGGGCGCGAAACGATGGGTCTGCGCGAACAAGCGCGCGCGTTCCTGCAAGGCCGGGCCTGGGTTACCGGTCAGGTCCGGCAAGAGCTCGTCATCCAGCAGGTCATTGTTACCAAGCTCCTGGTCCAGCCCGATACGGGCAAGCAGGTCGCGAGAACTGAGGGAATCGCGTTTTGATGGCATGGATTTCTCCAGTGGTTATGTCAACAAGCAAAGAAGAAGCAGCGGACGGGTAAACAAAATGCACAGTGGGCACATCAAGACAGTTTGATGGAGGTGCGCGACAAAACCTGTCGTATCGACTGATGGCATCTAGCTCCAGCGCGGGTCGAATGCAAATACCCTCTGGATTTGCCCGCTGCTAGCGCAGCGGGCTCGCCGCCCAGGTCATAGATTCGCCATGAATCCAACCGCCCGCGCTGGTGTGTCGGTCTTCAGCGCCATCTCCGCGGCCAAGTCGTCAAGTAACCGCCCGGGCGTCATCGGCTCAGCGGCCAATCGGTTGCGGCGCAGTTGAACGGCGAAATCTCCAGGGGTGAGCCGGTCCATAGCCGCAAGACGTGTCCGCCATGGCTCAGGTTTGCTCAACTGGCCTCCTGCCTGGCGAAGGGTCTCGCGAAACAGGCGCCAACTCTGCTCGGGGCGGAGGTAGTCAAACCGAATCTTGAGGTCGAAACGGCGCAAAGCGGCGCCGTCCAGCGCATCGAACAGGTTGGTTGACGCGACAAAGAGTCCGTCAAAGGCTTCGAGTTGGGTCAGAAACTCATTGGTTTGAGTCAACTCCCAACTGGCCCGTGCCTCGCGCCGATCACGCAAAAAACTGTCCGCTTCATCGAGCACAAGTACAGCGCGAGCCGTTTCGGCTTCGCGAAACATGGCGGCCAGTTGCTGTTCGGTGCCACCGACATACGCATTGAGCAGATCAGATGCCCGACGAACCAGCAGCGGGCGGCCAAGATGGCGCGCCAAATGCGCACCGAAGGCGGACTTGCCTGTGCCTGGCGGCCCATAGAGACACAGCCGTGCGCGCGGATCACGCTTGACTCCCTGCACCAGGGCTTTGAGATCATGATCCGCGTTCAGATAGGTCAGATGAAAACGCAGTTGATCCGCGCTTTCGGGTTTGGGTAAAGGCCGTTCCCCCATGGCACTCAGGGAGGCATTCAGGAGCGTCTCCAGCGTTGACTCGGCGCGTCCACCCTGGCGATAGCCAGCTCTTGACAGGGTATCGACCGCTTGGCGCAAGAGCGCCGGTGAAAGATGAGGGTGACGCGAAGCACGTTGGCACCAAGCCCTCGATACCGGCAAACTCCGCGTATGTGCCCGAATCATCCGCTCACGAACCGGCTGCGGCGGCAGCCCCACCTCAACCACTTGGCTGAAACGTCGCAGATAAGCCTCATCGAATCCGGAAAGGCCGTTGCATACCCAGATGGTCGGAACAGGATTCGACTCCAGGGTATCGTTCATCCAGCCCTTGGTAAGCTCGCTATTACCAAGTGAAACGCCGAGACGATCAGGAAACACGTCTTCAACTTCATCGAACAAAATCAGCGCCCGCGGTTGCCGGGCCAGTACATTCTGCGCGAGCCGAAAGGAACGCAAGCGATTGATACCCGTAACTGGGCCGTCGTCATCGTCCTCGTTGGGAACCTGATACAAGGGTCGCTCCAGCGCATCCGCCAAGGCACGCGCCAACTGTGTCTTGCCGGTTCCTGGCGGCCCATGGAACAGCAGGTTGGTTCCCGGGTGTCTGGTAGCCGCCAGCAGACGACGCGCCAGACTGACTTCCGCGCGCAAGTGCGGATAATCGGCGAGCGTCAATCCCGCGGCCGGCGCCTTTGGCGTACTGCGATCGAGGAGTGCGTCGATCTCCTCGGCACCGGCCATCAATGCCCCGGCCAGGCTGGGCATGAGACTAAACATCGCATGCAGCCGGCTTCTCTGCTTGCGTTCAACACACAGTAGTCCAGATCGGCAGAGGATGCCTCTGGTGGAGAGCGAAGCTTGCACCGCGCTCGGTTCCTCTCCCAATGTCGTCGCTGTCACCTTCGCCACCCAGAGGGCATCGAGTTCACCGAAAGCAAGAGAGGACAACTTCGCGAGACACCGATGCAGCTCAAGAAGCGCGGCGAAACCCAATATCTGGCAGTCAATCTCAGAGAGGCCGATCCGATCCGCCAGATGGGAAATACCGGTATCGATTTGGCGACCAAAGTCGCCATCAAAACGCCCGACCTCAGCACGGCGCGCCATGAGCTGTCGTTTCAATACATGCTCATATTCCTTCTCGGGAGGACGCTCAACACCAAGCGCGTGAAAAAGGCGATTCTCCGGGAAGTTATGCTCCATCGACTGGAGAAATGCAGAAAGACCCTTTGCCTCGAACAGCATGCTTAGACAAAGCCGAATCACGACTTTGCTCTCGATGCCAAGTGGGGGCAGAAAGGGCTCCTCAGGAGCCTGGTAAAGGTCGCCAGACTCCGAAAGATAATGGATAGTCATGTGTGCACTCCTGGAAGGGGCGGGCGGCCCGCATCCATGGGAGCGAGCCAGCTATTCTTTGTAAGTCATTGCACAATCAGTCAATTTGCTAGCGCTTGATTTATCGCCGTTTGCGCGGCGTGGTTTTTTTCAATCAAAGACGTGAGACCCGGGTACAGTAACGAGCCTCACGCCTTTTATGTGCGACTAATCAGGTTCGCAACTGCAATTGTCCGGGTAATCCGAATCGCACTCCTGGTGCCATCCGTCGGGACAGTTGGTACCATCGATCATGTCGTTAATCTCATCGTCAAGGTCCCGCTCGCCGGTGCTGTAGTCATGGGTATATTCAGACAAATCACTCATGCTCAAATCCTCCATTTGTGAGAAACATGGATACATGGCGCCCCCGCGGATGGGTGTCTGCAAGTGGCCGCGCTGGGCACCGAAAGGAAATAAGATTCAGAACCATCGGCAGAGACAGCCAAGGATCGGAAGGCAAGGTGGCCGCAATTGACCACCCTGCTGCCTGCTGGGTGACTGTGCTCCTAATCCTCGTCAGGCACACATTCACAACTACCGCTTTCATCACATTCCAGATGGGAATCGTGATCGCACATCAGCTCACCGAGCACCTCCAAGTCGCCTTCGTTACTCAAATCCCAACCGGAGTCTTCGTTTGACGAAAAGAAACTTCCAAACATGGTTAAATCCCCTTTTTGTGAGAAACATGGATACATGGCACCCGCGCGGATAGATGGCCGTGAGTGGCCCGCGCTGGCTACCGAAAGAAACATAAGATTCAGAAACATGAGCAGAGACAGCCAAGGATCGGAAGGCAAGGTGGCCGCAATTGACCACCCTGCTGCCTGCTGGTTGACTGTGCTCCTAATCCTCGTCAGGCACACATTCACAACTACCGCTTTCATCACATTCCAGATGGGAATCGTGATCGCACATCAGCTCACCGAGCACCTCCAAATCGCCTTCGTTACTCAAATCCCAACCGGAGTCTTCGTTTGACGAAAAGAAACTTCCAAACATGGTTAAATCCTCTATTTGTGAGAAACATGGATACATGGCACCCGCGCGTATGGATGGCCGTGAGTGGCCCGCGCTGGTTACCGAAAGAAACATAAGATTCAGAAATGAGCAGCAGTGAGCGGCCGACAGATAATGCGCCGAAACGGGTCGGAATTCGGGCACGATTCAGAACCGATAGCGGAAAAGACCAAAATCGACACTTGGCGCTGGGGGTTCTCAATTTTCTCGCCGCACTGGCGCGTCGTTCTTGGCTTCTGGTAGAATGCTCTCCCCGAGAGGGACAGCCCGGCCGGGGTTGCGACCCCTTCATATCCTTGATCCTTCAAGGATTGGACTCCCCGAGAGGGACAGCCCGGCCGGGGTTGCGACCTGATGGAGATGATCAATAAATTTCCCGTCAACTCCCCGAGAGGGACAGCCCGGCCGGGGTTGCGACCAACTCGAAGGGATTATTAGCGATGAACTTCTCTCCCCGAGAGGGACAGCCCGGCCGGGGTTGCGACTCGTTATTACTCCGAATGGGATAAGCGTAACTCCCCGAGAGGGACAGCCCGGCCGGGGTTGCGACTGAATACATTTGCGGACATTATCCACAATTGCCTCCCCGAGAGGGACAGCCCGGCCGGGGTTGCGACTCTATATCTTCGAGTTTCGCCTTTTCGTTAGTGCGCCAAGCGAAGCTTGGCGCTTCTTGCCGGGTGAAAGTCCCGGTCGGGTAAGGGCTAGCCACCCACCCGTATCGCGTGTTGCGCCTCTGGCGGATAGCGACGCACTGGTCAGGAGACTGGTGCTATCGTGAACAAAAGAGGTGAAGCGTACATAGAGAAACTTGTAGGCCAGAGGGGTGTACGCACCACCCTGAAGCGATTTCAGCCTCGTTAAAAGCATTAAAGCAGACGGCGACAGGGTTAACGACCTGGAAGCCAACACAGAGGACTCAATAGAACGACGATGGGCAAGATATTGTGGCACTGCCGGGAAACCAGGCAGCAAACAGAGAAAACAAACGTTGCCCTAAGGTCGTTCACGGCGAGAGTCCCGAGGGTCTGTCGGGGTCCGAGCGCCTGGCATGCAAGCACAGAAGCGTCGAGAACTTGGGAGACCCCATCAGCTCCCGGCGGGAGAGGTAAGGCATGCGGTTATTGAGACACACAGGGGGAAACCCCGAAACGGAATTAGACCGAAGCCTAGAGCCGACCGACCGGGGAAGCGCAACTGACCGAGAAGGAAGGTTCGCCGGAAGCGGATGGGGAGTCAGACCGACTCATAGTACTCCGAGCGCGGGAGAGCCGCGTACATGGGAAAGGGGTCGGCGAAGTGATGCAGCCAACAAAGGACACTTCACCCAGACACGACGGGCTGGACCATGAAGCAAACCTCCCTGTTGGGAATAGCGAAAAAGGCGGCATCGGACAAGGCCCATCGATTCCGCAACCTCTTTGGCCTGCTCAACGTCAGCTATCTTCTGGCCTGTTGGCGGCTGATTAACAAAGGTGCGGCCAGCGGTGTCGACCGACTGGATGCCCGCGCCTATGAAGCCAACCTTCAGGACAATGTAGAAGCACTGGCGGCGGCGGTCAAAGGGGGATGGTATCGGGCCAAGCTGGTACTGAGAAGATACATCCCCAAGCTCAACGGAAAGTTGAGGCCATTGGGGATTCCGGCCATCGCGGACAAAGTGCTCCAGATGGGGGTTACCAAGATACTGGAAGAGATTTATGAGCAGGACTTTCTGGACTGTAGCTATGGTTACCGACCTCGGGTTGGTGCCCTGGATGCAGTGCGAGACCTGAGCGCCGAGCTGCGAAGCGGGCGTTATCACTTCCTGGTCGAGGCGGATATTCGCGCATTCTTTGATCGAATCGATCACGATACACTGATCGAACTGTTGCAGCGACGGATAGACGATGAACCCTTTTTGCGGCTGATTCGCAAGTGGTTAAAGGCCGGCGTTTTGGAGCCAGATGGCGCGGTTCAGCATCCCAAGACAGGCTCGCCCCAGGGCGGGATCATCTCCCCGATGCTTGCGAATATCTATCTCCACTACGCGCTAGATGAGTGGTTTGAGAACACGGTCAAGACACATTGCAAAGGGAAAGCGTACCTCTGTCGGTATGCCGACGATTTTGTGTGCGCGTTTGAATGTGAGTTCGACGCCCAGCGCTTTTATCGGGTGCTTGGGTTGCGGATGGAGCGGTTCGGGCTGGAAGTCGCGCAAGAGAAAACGCAGTTGCTGCGGTTCTCGCGTCAGGACTGGACGCGTAACGGCACCTTTGAGTTTCTCGGATTCGAGTTTCGCTGGGGACGAGGGCGTTGGGGAAAACCCGCGCTCAAACGGCGCACGGCACGGAAGAAATACCGCGCCTCCCTGGCCAGTTTTCGAGACTGGTGTCGGGCACACTGCCGGATGCACAAGGACAAGTTCTTCGCGGCTCTCAATGCGAAGCTGCGCGGGTACTACAATTACTACGGTATCCGAGGCAACTCCGACAGCCTGGGTGACTTTTTCTACCATGTCACACGCATGCTCTACCGGGAGCTGAATCGCCGCAGTCAGCGGCGCAGTTACAACTGGAAGGGCTTTGCCGAACTGATCAAGGTGTTCAAGCTTGAGCGACCACGAATCTGCCACAGCTTCTGAGTATTCTGCAATGTTGCCGCGTGCGAAGCGAATCATTTCGAGGAGCCCGGTGCGGTAGTTCCGCACGCCGGGATCTGTACGGGGGCGGCCGGGTAACTGGCCGTCCTACCGTGATGCTCCCCGAGAGGGACAGCCCGGCCGGGGTTGCGACTTAGACTGCTCATTCAATACCCAATCCATCTTCTCCCCGAGAGGGACAGCCCGGCCGGGGTTGCGACTTAACGGTATCATTTCCTGCTGCAATAAATGCTCCCCGAGAGGGACAGCCCGGCCGGGGTTGCGACTTATGATTATTCGGATCATCACCAGACTTACTCCCCGAGAGGGACAGCCCGGCCGGGGTTGCGACCCAAAATTGTGTATTCTGGAAATTTGTTGGCTCCCCGAGAGGGACAGCCCGGCCGGGGTTGCGACGGATCGCAGGCACAAAAAAAGGCCAGTCAATTTCTATGACTGGCCTTTTTCTTTTTTTGGAAATGCCTGGCTGACCTACCGCGTTGCCGGTCTGGTAACAGCCAGCATACTGGTTTTTATGATGAAACCGGCTGCAAATACCACCCGTCTTTTTTCGCGTCTTGAAATTCGTTTGATCCTTTCGGATCGAGCACCGGATAACCGTGATTGCCATCGGAATCGGCATGGGCAGCAGCAGCGGGGCGCGCCATTTCAGTCAGTGCCTTGATGGGCGGCGAAGCAGCCCAGGCACCGCCCAGCGCGGCTTGATGCCAAGCGTCCATCGTTGCGGTAAAGGATTTAACGAACTCATTGAGTTGTGCCGGATCGCTTTTCGTGGGCTGATCGCAACGATTGGGGCGCAGCTCGCAGGCCGTGATTTCCATGCTCACCTGGCCATAGCCGAACGGTTTGCCCATGCCGATCAGGTGGCGCAATGTTTTCTTGCCACCCCAGGTTAAAGCCCAGACCAGCGCGCCGATCTCCTCCGGCTTGAGATTGTGGAATTGCAGACGGCCACGAAATTTTGATCCAGTCGCCAGTGGCGTAAAGCGCACCAATACATTTTCCTGCCCTTCCCCGACGCGCGGTTCGATGAGTTGATCGCGGGCGCGATAGCGTTTCCAGCCGTTGATGGTCGGTTTTTTGTGACCGCCCGCCGGTTTGGCGTAGGTGGCAAAAATGGGCTTGTCTCCCTCCCGACGAACAACCGCCTTCTGCGGATGCTGGCGATCCGGCGTTTGTCGAACATAGGCGGGGTAATAGCTGGGCTTGGGCGAGTTCAGGACACCTTCAAACAAGGCATCCCAGCGCGGCTCCCCTTCCAACACAGCATCGCCACAAAAAACGCGCCCTTTGCGGGCGTTTTGACCGTTTTCGCTGATGGTGCCGAACAACCCTTCGGCAAAATCCAGTTGGTCGCTAAAATGGTCGTCCGAGGTGTGCCGGATCATGTCCCAGATGGAAAATTCGTAGGGCAACCGATAGAGCTGCGACAACCCGAGCGACGTTGGCGCACCGCCGCCAAGCCAAAAGACCGGGATGCCGCGTTGACCATGCGGATTGTTTGGCGAATGGAGCCATTGCCAGGCATCGGTTGCACCATAGATGGCGAGAAACTCGCGCATCACCTGATCGTCGATGACGATGCTCTTTTGACTCGGTGCTGCAAACACAAACTCCATGTGTTTTTTGGAGCTTTCCGGCTGACGGGTGAAGACCAGAGAGCCGTCCTGGCTGGCGGGATCAAGATCTGCGGGATCAAGGCGTTTGACTTTGGGATAACGCAGGGTAAAAGTGCTCCCGTTTTTTGTTTGTTTTTGATGATCGTGCATTTCGGCAACATAGCGCAATTGCAGCCCGTTTCTCGTGGAGTGCAATGCCTGGTATTTATCCTCGGCGCTCTGGGCTTTTTTCCGATCAATCTTCAGACGCAACCAAGCGTTCAGATCGTCATGCTCGATACGGGCATACTCGCATGGATCAAGGCGCCAATGGCCATCCTTGAAGCGTAGCCAGCCGGCTTTGACTTTGGACTGGATCGGTTGGGTACTGGTCACAAAATAGTCACGATAAAAGTGTTTTGCATCATCGTCGAGATCGCGCACCGACAAGCGCGTATCATCGACTTGCGAACACTTGCCGAAGGTGGCAATTTGCAGCACATTGCGCAGCAACCCGCGCACACTTGCTCCGGGAATGGCATAGGGGCCGTCGGGAAGCCGGAAAAAGCGATGTTCGGTGCCTTGTTCCTGGTTTTCATCGCCGATCATAATTGGCGTATGCGCGGTGATGGTGATGTCGAGCCAGCCGCAAACGCCCTCTGCCAGGGGTATATCGTGGGTGACGCCGGCGGCCCAGTCCGGAAAGAACACCTGTTCGGATAAGGGAACGAAATTGTAAGGAGCATGAAGCGCCATCGCGAATCCTCGGGTGGATTGAAACTGCCTTGTCGGAACAGCGCAGCCGGTGTCCGGCTAGGCCGCCTTGTCTGCCTGTGCTTCCAAATGCAGCAGGCGCGACCAGCGCGGACGATAGCCGTGGTTGCTATCCTGTGCCCAGTAAACGCGATACTGCAAATGTCCGGCAGCGGGTGGGCGCGCCAGATAGGCTTGATCGCAGGCCAGGACAGCCACGTCCTCTCCGGGAGCGACCTCGATGAGTTGGGTCAGATGCCAGGCTCCGGTGCGATACTGCAACGCCAGGCTGGCGGTGGCGGTCGCGAATTCGCCATCGAGCGGCACCGATTGCGCCGACAGGTCGGCAAGCAGGGTTGCGAGCGAGCAGGCTTGTACGCCGCGCTCGCTTTGCCACAGCGTCCAGCCGAAGCCTGTGGCCGGGTCGAATGGCACGGTTGCCAGTTGGCTGGCAAGCGTGGCCGGATCGGGCGCGATGGTTTGCACAACCTGCAACTGCCGGGCGGTGAATGTCGCCCAGCCGGCGCCGCTGCCCTGGCGTCCATCGCTCAATGATTGGAGGTCGGCGCGACACTGTTGATAGGCTTGTAAAAGATCGGTTTGCGCAAGATCGGCTGGCAAAAGATGGTCGGTCATGCGGCGATGTCCTCCACGGCATCAAGCTGGAGCTGGGCGTCGATGGCGGTCCAATCGAGCGGCTCGGCGGCTTCGAGAAAGCCCTGCCCCTTGGCGGCGCCGGCGCCAACCGCCAGTTGCCCGGTGGCCAGATCGTGCAGCGCCAGCCGCAGGGCGCGGCGCAGCGGGTCAGCGACCGTCGTCAGATCGCCCAGCCCGATCCGCAGTGGCCAGGTGGCGCCGGCGTATAACACCTGTTCGCTGAACAAACGTCCCTGGCGTCCGCCCTGGGTGAAGCGATCGATGCTGTTATGCGGCACGACCTTGGGCGATACCGCATGCACAGGCAGGCACAGATCGGCAAAAAACAACCGTCCAGCCTGACCCACCGCATCCGGCGTCGTCACCGCGCTGCCGAACAGGCTGTGCATGAGCGGCTCCGCTTGCTGCTGCGATGCGTCGTCCGGCCCGGCAAACCAGCCCTGGAGACGACAGAGATGAAACAGCGTACGATGGCGCAGCGCTCCCTTGATGCCGGCACCGGGGATGACGACCGCTTGTTCGAGTACGCCCCGCGTGCATCCGGTCGCGTCGATCGACCAGCGCACCCAATCCTCGGTCAACGGCAGGCGCTGCGGCTCGCGCGCCGGTTCGCCGAGCGGACGGGTGCCATCGCCAATGCGCCAGACGCCGAGCGGGCGCAGCGGCAGCACGAGTGTTCGTGCCGCTGGCGAGGCGTCGCCCGCCGGGAACGCGACGAACGCGGCGGGATCGCCATCGAGCCGGCGCGGCAGCGCCCGCCAGCGTTGATAGGCTTCCGGATCGCGCAGGTCAAAAGTGCCTTCCCGCCAACGCACAACCCGCACCAGACCGAGACCGTTACGGGTGCCACCGCCCAAACGCGGCGGTTGTTCCAGCCATTGTTGGCGGATACCTTCCCAGGCGGTGCGCTGTTCGGCAGCGTCTTCTCCCCACAAACACAGTTCAAAGGTAAAACGATGCCCGCCTGGCACGATACAGCGGTCGAATTTGCCGGTGTCGGCGGCTGTGCCGTATTCGGTGAGCCGTACCTGCTGGCGCAGCGGCGGCGCGGCAAGCAACGGGGCGAGAATGGCATCCTGTTGGTATGCGCGTGAGTTCAGACATAAGCCATCGAGAGGACGATCATCGGCATTGTGAATACGTGCGGCACTAAGCGTCAAACGTGAGCTTTTCTCCCAATCGCCCAGCATGACGCGCATGGTAGGCGGTAGCGCCGCCTTGAGCACGCCGGCCAGCGTGGTGCCGGGAATAGTGGGCAAGCCGTTGGCATCCTGGGCCAGCGGTTGATCGTAAAGCGGATCGAAAGCACCGCTGGCAATCGACAGCGGTGTGACCAGTTCCAGGGTCACGCGCGCGCAAGCAACCAGCGGCCAGGCGGGGATCATGATGTTTCTCCCATGATGTTGCGGCGCCGCGCCTCGACCGCGAGCCGGGCCAGCCGCGCCGGTTGCGGCGCCCATTGTTGCACCCAGTGGGCAAAATGCTCTTCCGCCCCTGGCCCGTAGGTGGATTCGTGCCAAATACGCGGCAGTTCGGCAAGCCGGGCGGCGATGTCGTCCCGCCCCGAGGTGGCGATGCGCTCGATGTCGGCCCAGTGGGTTTTGCGCGGCCCGGCTTGGTCTTGTGGCGTGAGACCGTGCAAGCGCCGGAAGCGTTGATAAAGCTCGCCCAACTGCCGCAAATCCGCTTCCAGTTGTTGCCCGTCGGTGTCAGTGCTCTGATCGAGCCAGTGCAGCAAGTCCCGGCTGTAGGCATCGATGGCGGCGTCTTTTCGTGCATCGGTGGCATGGGTCGGCTCGTTGTTTGGCTCCGACGGCGATGCCGACTCGGGTGCCGGCCAATCCCAGACCTCGGGATACAGTGCGATCTCGCCCAAGCCATAGGCCAGATACCCGCCCAGTCCCAGCGCCAGTTGGGCACGATGAGTCTCCATCCAGGCGGCTGCGAGCTGAAAGGTTAAGACACTGCCGCGAGCAATCACCAAGCGTTCGTGATCGCGACAACCGGCATAGGCATTCCAGGGGCTGTAACGCCGACTGGCAAGAAAAGTGCGCTCCGGCACCAACTGCCCGGCAGGCAAACCAAGCCATTCGGCGCGCGGCCAGAGCGTGGGTTGCCCGTCGGCATCCCAGGCCGCCAGATCGGACAGCAGCCAAAGCGTCAGTTCGGTCGTCTCCGGGGCGATGTCCGGCAGCGGCGGCGCGGAGATCGCAGACGCCGTGCTGCGCACCCGGCCATAATGCGCCGAGCGCGAGCGCCCGATCAACAGGGTGGCTTGGTGCAGTTGTTCGCCAACCTGCTGCACCAGTGCGGCGGGTATTTCGGTTGCGAACCGGATTTGTCCGCGAAAACATTGCCCGGCTTCCAAACTCTGGTAGCCGAACAACTGCCCCTCGGCGGCACGATTGGCAGCGGGATCGATGGCGGTGCCCTGCCGGTAGCCTTTGCGCGGATTGGCCAGCCGCCCGCTGGTGGCATCCAGTTCTCCACCATCAAACGCCTTGTAGCGCAAAGTGCGATCGGGCGCATCGTGCCGGGCATCGTAAAGCCGATCGCGCCGGAGTTGGTTTTTGTTGGCATCGGCAAATGGCTTGCCCGCGCTTTTGGCATAGTGCCACGTCCGCGGCGTCGGGCGCGCCGGCCCGGCATCGGTCAACAAACGCGCATCGCCAAAGCGCACCCGATCGCTATGAAACAGCAGCCGCGCACCATCGTCTCCCAGAGTGCGATAAAGCCGGCTGGCCAGATAGCCCATCACGCAGGCGCCGGGGAGATAAGGCAGGGTTTCATGGTGACCGACGGTGGCGGCGAAAGCGGTCAGGGCGACGTCGTCTTCCAGCGTCAGGGTCAAGTCGATGGCGGACAAGCTCATGCGCGGCGTTCCTCCAGCGTCAGTTGGGCGCGCCCGAAGCCGCGATTGCGCTGTTTGCCGACGGCGCGCACCAGGGCGGCGCCTTGTTCCAGCCAGGCACGCCAGTCGAGGATGGCGGTCGGGTCGAAACACGCGACGCGCGCTTCCAGACGCAGCGGCACCACCACCTCGAACGCGCGCAGCGAGCGTGCTTTGGCGGCGCCGGTGTTCGGGTCGATGGCGGTGGCCATGCGTTCGCGAAACAGGGCGGCGCCGGCGGTGGGCTGGGCGTGGCAGTGCGCGCGCACGGGCGCCGGCAAGCGGGCGTTTTCGATCCGCAGGCGCGCCGGGGCGCTGGCTTCCTGGGTGCCAAAAAGCAGGTCGGCGCTGTCCTGGGGCAGATGTCCCCAGTGCGCGGCGCATTGGATGCCCTGCCGCAGCAGACCCTTGAGATGCTTGCCGCTCAGATAGGGCAAGCCCAGCTCGCGATCAGCCAGTTCGTCGAGATGGGTGCCGCCGGCCTGGCCGGTGCCGGGGAGCCAGTCGTCCAGAATATCGATCACGAGCCACACGGTTTGTTCAGGTGTCGCTGTCATTGAATCGTGCCTCCGCTTTCAGCCAGGCGAGCAGATCGCCAAGAGGGGAAAAGGCGCCCGTCCGCTGCTGCGTCCGCTCATCCACCCGCTCCAGCACCGGCGTCCGGGTCGGATCGGCACGATGGCTGGGCGCGACTCGGGCCAGATGCGCTTGCCATTGCTGTCTCAGTGCCGCGCCGGTTTCGCCGCGACGGGCGATCACCGCCAACCAGCGTTTCCAGCGCCGTTCGGCTTCGGTTTCGTCATGGCGCAGTTGCACAATCACATCGTTGAGGGCGCTGCGCGCAAGTTCGGCCTGCCGGTCAACATACAATGTTTTCAACGCCTTGAGTGCATCAAACTCAGGCGCATCAGGTGCGGAGATCACCCCAAGATGGTAAGCCGTGCCGGCAAGGCGCGTTCCTGCCGACGAGGTGACCAACACATCGTCGTCGCATGACAAACTGGCGGTCGAATCGCCAAAAGCGAGAAAGGACGGCGCCGGGCCGCCGGCGGGGGCATGGCGGGCGCTGCATTGTTTGGCCTCGGCGCATAAGGCTTCGGCCAGCCGGTAGGCGCGGTCGAACGGACGCTTGGCGCCGACAAAAACGACGCCGGCGCAGGTGGTCATACAGTGAGTCTTTGGCTTGATGCCCTGATGATGCTTGGCAAATTCTTTGATCTTGGCGGCGGAAATTCGCTCAAACGCCCGCATGTAATGCTCGACAAAATCCAGCGCCAGATCGGCGCGCAGGATCATGGTTAAATCGTCGCCGCCGAGCACCAGCGGGCGGGCGGGCATGATCGATGTCTCCTGTTCCGTGGCGACCGCTTGATCGAGTAACACTTCCATCGTCGCCTCTTGCGCCGCCTCGCAGCTCATGGCCTCGACCAGTTGCGAAAAGGCGAATTCCACCGTGATCGCCTGTTCGCCGCTGCTGTTGTTGGTGGCGGTGCGGATATCCTGCAAGGCTTGCCCAAAGCCATTACCATCGATATGGACGATGGCGACCCGATGGTTGGCATTATGAAACGGAAACAGATTTTCGGCGCTGGCACCGGGGTCGTTCGGATTGAGGTCGTTCGGATTGAGATTGCGCGGCCACACGGTGCTGTCGTCGCCCAAAGAAAATTTCTTGCCCAAACGGTCTTGCGTAAAACGCCGCTTGGCCAGTGCCGCCCGATCGATCGCTTCGCCATCAACTTTGGGAAAATGTCCCCAGGCCGGCAGGCCGGTCCGCGGCGCCCGATGCAGCGGCGGCGTCGCCAGCGGCAGCGGCAAGACCGGCTGTTGTTGCGCGATGGGCAGTTGGCGCAAGGCGGCTTCGATGGCAAGCCGTTCATCGCGGTCATCACCGATGGCATGAACAAAGGGCAGATCGGGGGCGAATTGCGGCATGATCAGGCTGATCAGATCGCGCAGCGCGTGCGCTGGTTCGGCTTTTTGAAACACCAGGGTAAAGCCGCCGCCGCCCCGGCGCGCGGTGTGAAAATCCCGCTTATCCGCCAGCGCCAGCGCGCTCAGGGCCGCGTCGAGCATGGCGCTGCATATCGCATCGATCAGGCCGCTGGCGCCCATCATTTCGGCCAGACGGGTGCGCTCCAGGATGTATTCCTGAATGTCCTTGGCCTCGAAAGCATACACATAATATGTCATGATCGGGGTGTCCTCTCATCGGCCAGGGTCAGCCACAGCGGTTGATGATCGGAGGCGGCGCAGAGCGGATCGCTGTCCAGCGTTTGCACACGTCGGGCCAAGTCCTCGGTGAGTAAAAAGTAATCGAAACACTGCGCTTCGGTTGGATCGCGCCCTGGGGTGTGCAAACCCAACGTCCGCGGGTGCGGCTGTTCGGGATAGCGCCAGCGCCAGGCATCGTGGAGCGGCGCGGCGGTGGTGGCCGCTTCTGTCAGCAGATGCCGCAGGGCCGGATCGTCCGGCGGGCCGTTGAAATCGCCGCAAAGCAGGGTGCTCATCGGGCGCGGCAGGGTGCGCATCGGTGTTGGGTCGGTGTTGGCCTGCCCGATCGGCTGCTGCGCCCAGGCGACGGCATCGCGATGGCGTTCCAGCAGATAGGCGGCTTGCGCCTGCCGTGCCGCCGGGGCGTAATATTCCAGATGCAGGTTGATCGCCCGCAGCGGCCCCCAAGGGCCATCGATGAGCAATTCCAGCGCCGCGCGCTGGGCATCCAGCCCGGCCACCGACGGGCGCGGCAGCGCATGATGCACCACGGCCAGCACCGGCCAACGGCTGAGAGTGAGATTGCCGAATTGACACACCTGCCCCTCGATCCGCAAATCGACGGCGGGGCCGAATTCGAGCGCATAGTCGGGCAGACGCCGCCGCAGACCAGCGACTTGATCGGGTTCGGCGCTGCCGGTGTTGGCGGGGAAGTTCCGGCACACTTCCTGAAGGCACACCAGATCGACCTCCTGACGCCGCACGACAGCAGCGATGCGATCCAGATCGACGCGCCCGTCCTCGCCTTTGCCCCATTGGATGTTCCAGGTCAAGCATTTCATGCCGGATCGCGCTCCGCCGCCGGGTCGATGTGTGCTGAATCGTGCAACAACGCATCCAGGCGCTGGCCCAGCGTGCGTTCCGGCATCGTGGCCGGACGAAAGAAAACGGTGAGCAAGGGACGTGCCGGCGTCACGGGTTCTCCGGGCAGACTGTGCAACCAGATTCCCACGGCAGCATCAAAGAGGTCGTTGCCGCACAATGCCTCGAACAGGGCATCGAGGGCGTAGGCATCGAGAAAGTTGAGATGTCCGGCGCGCGGCGCGCACACAGATACGACATGCACATCGTCGGCGTGCGCTTGCTCGGGCAGCAAGGGGTGGGCATGATGGCGTTGTTCCGGTTGATCGGAGTTGAGGACGCGCCGGAGCGCTTCAAACAGTTTCTTGTATTCGTGTCCGCCGGACGCATCGAAGATCGGCAATTGCTGTTTGAGTGCTTGCCAGGCAGCGCCCAGCGCGGCGGTCGAGACCGTCTCCGGCACGGCACAGGCGCGTTTCAACGTCTCCAGATAAAAGGTGCGATAGGCCGCCGGCCAGTCGCTCCAGGGATCATCTTGGCTCAGGGTTTGATCGAGCTGGTGCAAAATCAGCAGTCGCCCGATGGCGCGCCCTTGCGGCACGTCGGCACTGCTGGCAAGCACGCGCAGTTCGCGTATCGAGGTGTCGGCGATCCCGGCGGCGTCGTGGTAACACAATAGGTTATCCTGGGTCGTTTGCGGCGCTCCCAGCATCGGTGCCAGCGCGGCTTGCAGTGCAGCGATGACGTCCGGTTCCGGGTGCAGGGTGCGGTGCCGGGTTTGGGTGCCGCAGAGCCGCGCCGCCTGGTCGGGATCGGAGACGATCCATTTGCTATCGCGCCCGAGTTTGATGTCCAGCACGGCATGGGTGTCGCCCAACAACTGCTTCTTGGCCAGAATCGAGGCCAGGGTCAGGACGGGATGTTTCATGAGATTGCGCGCCTTGCGCCGCCGCATGGTGACTCGATCGACGCGGGCGATGGCATCGCTTTGGCGGCAAAAGACGCCACCATATTCATTAACCTGCTGTTGAATCCGGGCGGGCGTATCCGGGAACCGATAGCCACCGGCGGCGAGAACATCGACGGTGCCGCAACTGGCGCCTTGCGAGGCGCTTTTCGGCACGATCAAGTCCGCTTCCTGCTGGCGGCGCGCCATCAGCCACAAATAGCCGACGATCGGGCTGATATTGGCAACGCAGCCGGTGGAGGCGACATCCCAAACCGTCGCAGACTCCGGCCATGTCAACGGTCTGACTGTCCCTTGCAAGGTGCGGGTCACGCTGGCCAGCAGCGAAGGTGTGGGCGGTTCCTGCGCCACCGTATAACAATAATGGTCGATGGCGCGCGCGGCAGCGGGCGTAACATGGCGACAATGAGGCGCCAGCACCTGAGCGGGGTCGGCGTTATCGGCAGTGCTTGCCGAGTCATCGAGCCACCACCACTGGGCGTAATGTTCGGCTACCTGTTGCAGATAAGTAACGCGCTGTTTATAACCGGCGCGGTCAGCAAACTTGCTGGCGACCAGGGCATAGACGGTCAGTGCCATCGCCAAATCGTCGGGCGGTTCATCGCTGGCGTGGCGAGTGGTCAGCAGCGTTCTGGCGCGCAGACGCATTGCCGCCAGCATCGTCAACAAGCCTTCCAGATGGGTGAGGCTTCCCGGCTCGAAGCAGTCGATCAACAGACCGCGATCACGCGCCAGCGTGCGCCATAACGGCAGAATGGCTGCTGGCGTGCCGGCAAAACTGTTCACCGACATCAGGATCGTCGTCAGCAACTGCGGCGCATCCGGCACCAGGTGCAGAAAGCGTTCGGCTATGGTCAGCAGCGCCGGGATCAGCTGATGCGCCAGCAGTTCGACTTCCAGCTTGGCAAAATCGAAGGCGATCAAGCCATCGGCGACGCTGCGCTCGAAGTCGATCAGCCAGCCCAGATGGGTGGCGTCGGAAAATTGCAGATTATCCAGATTCAGATCGCCGTGAATGGCGCCGGCATGACCGGAAAAAGACAACGCGAATGGCAGGCGGGCGGCGGCTTCCCAGGTCTGCGGCAGCAGCCAGGCGACGGAAGCATCGGCATTCAGCGCCCGCACCCAATCCGGCGGCGGCGCCAGCGTGACGCGCCCGCGCACCCGCAGCGGATGGCCGGTTTTGACATCTTGGCGATCTTTAAGCAATGTGTTGATCGGGGAGCCGACGCAGTTGAGACGAAACCCCAGATCGGGATGGGTCACGGTGACGGTGTTGGCGTCCATAGCGATTTCGACCAGCGGCGCATCGGTCAACTCGATGACGGCGCCCTCGGTCAACGCGCGCCAGTCCGTTGCCGCCAGCAAGGCGGCGCTTTCGGGTTTGAAGCCTTGCGCGTGGTAGGACACCAGCGTGGTTGCTGTGGCCTCGCTGTCGTCAGACAATTCGATGCGATACAGCGGCGGCAGCACATTTCCCAGCCACTGCCACAGGGTGCGCTTGTCCAGGCGCGGCGTGCGTCCATGCAACTGGCCGAGCACCTGCTCCAGGGTTTGTTGCAAGCGTGGGAGCAGCGTGTCGATCCGGCTTGGCTCGGTGCGCAATTGCGTCAGCTCATGGCCCAAACTGCGAATGCTCAGATCGCCGCCGGGAGTGCCGACAATCGTATAAACGAGCAAGCCCAGCGCCCGCTCGGAGCCGGTTTCGCGAAACAGCGACGGGCCGGTATCGTTACCAGGGGTGACGGTAACGGCGGCAAAGTTGGTCAAGCGCGGGCCGATGACAAAGCGGGCGCCTTCGTATTCGGCTTGCGCGGTGTGCCAGTCGCAGAGCTTAATCAGCTTGGGGATTGCCGTGCGGGTGCGGGCAACGAACACCAAAGCGCCCGACAGCCCACCGCCGGGCTGGCCGGTGAGGCATTTGACGATCTCGACCGGCTCGCCTTCCGGGAAGGCTTGTGCCAGCGCGCGCGCCAGGGTGTCGTGTTGTATGCCCAGAGCGCGGGCGCTGGCGAGCAGCTGGTCGTAAGGTTCGGCGGCGACGCGCGGGCGTTGCAGTTGTTCGGCAAACGGCAGGCGCACCATGCCCTGGTTGAGTTCGCGGATGGCCACGCCGAATTTCCACGCAAAATAAGGCCCGGCTTGCTGGGCTTCTGCGAGTTCTTGTTTCCGTTTTTCGCATTCCAATTCGACGCCCCATTTGCCCGCCAAATCTTTCGCTGCGACGTTAATATTGAGAAACGGGATGCCGCGAAAATGCTGAATCAAAACATTGCGGATCACCGAATTGCCGCCATGCAGTTCGGCAAAGCACCGCTGTCCCTGTTTGTCTTTGATGCCTTCCCAGTGCTCCAACCAATAAATAAAAGCGACAATACGTGGGCGGGCGCGGGTGAGCTCATCCAGAGGAATGGCATCGAGCAAAGCGGGGAAATCCGCCGGTTGTGCATCCGCCGGTTGTTCAGGGGCGCAGATGTGTTTGAGGTTGAAGCCTTCGTCGCGTATATCTTGTTCGAGCTGCCGATACTGTCCGATATCCAGATCGATTCCGGCCAAAGCCGAGCGACTGGCCGTCAACAGATAAACGAGCGGGCAGGGATGCAGAGCAGATGCGGACATGGGATCAATGCGGTTCCAATGAAAGCGAGGGTTGAACGTGTCCCACAGTGGTTGTCGCGAGCGCTATCTTAGCAGGATAATAACTTAAAGTGCCAGTAATCGCTCGGGCGTCTACGATCTGCGCAAACGACTTGGCTCAACTAAGCGCAGACGTGTCGTGTCCATCTGTGGTTGCTCGCATGGCCAACGATCTAATTCAGGAATCAGCGAGTACGAATGTGTTATCCATTGATCCGGAAATTGATGCGCAAGTGTGGTTCCTGTGCGCTATCGAGCTAGTCTGCGAGCGCGCTGACAAGCGCACGCAAGACAGCTTGCTGGGCGTGATTGAAAGTCTGACGAAAACCGTATGCGATCAGGCACCAGGCGTGCGAGCAATTTTTCGGCTGCCGGGGCGTTCCCTGGCGCGTATGACCCCGCAGGTGGGCATCACCTATCGGGTCGAATGGCGCCTGTTTGGTGCGCCCGAGGCAGCGGCCGCCTGGGCCGATGCGCTGCATACGTATACGGGTACCCGGTTGCGGCATTATCGGCTGAAAACTTTCGAGAATTTACAGCGCCGCAGCGTAGCACAACTCTGCGCACCACCCGCAGCTAGTGAAGCGGTGCTGGACTTTTTGACGCCTTATCCGTTCGCGACCAAGCCGGGTCAACCCACACAGTTATCGCGGACGTTTTTTTTAGGCGATCTGGCCTGGCGATTGCTTAAATTACTTGACCTGGATCGCCGCGCCGCAATCCAGGCTGCTGGCGCCGATATCACCTTGCTGCCATGGTATTGGCGTTTGCAAAAACGTAGCCGCGCCTCGCATAGCCAGCCTGGGCAACGGCAATGGCTGATCGGTTGCACGGGACCGTTATATCTGAAAGGCGAGCTGGCGCCCTTACTGCCATATCTCGCGTTGGCCGAGGAAATTCAACTAGGGCGCGAACTGACGTTTGGGCGCGGTTATTTTCGTTTGCATGTACCCGGCCCTGCTTATTTTGAAAAAAATCTACACGATAAAAAAATATTAAGCACGCTTGCTACCGAAATACTGGCCGAGCGGGACGATGTTGCCGGTTGCGGCGATGACGAGTGTTTTGCCTCGACTCTGCAACAACATCTGGCGCGGGACCCAAAGCTACCCGCGGAATCCTTGCCGGCACCGCTGCCCCAGGCACTGTTGCGGCATTTGCACCGTTTGCTAGCGCCGATCTTCAATCCGATGTTTGATGCGCCCACGCCGAGTTATCGCAAGGGCTATTCATTGGCTACAGCCGTCGAGCGCATTCATACTGCTTTTCAGCATGGCTTGGTGTTCGTGGCGACCGCAAATCTGCCTCAGGCGGCGACCATGCTGGTACCTGAGCGGCTGGCGGAAGCGCTCGATGCGCTGCTGCCTGATGCCGATAGGGCTTTTCGCGCCTGGTTGCGCGCTGGTTGGCAGGCCGCGATCACTTCGGCAGAGGCCGGTGAGCGGGCGGATCCACTCACACGTTTGCTGTTAAACCTGTACTGGCAGCCGCTCGACACTGCTGTGCTGGCTACGGGTGCAACCTTGGTCCGCCAAGATGATGCGTTTATTCTACTCGCGGCCAGCCGCGAGCAGGCCGAAGCTGCGGCCCAGGCTGCGCGCGTGACACTCGCAGAGCTTGGCATGGATGTTTTGCCGGACGATCTGATCGTGCAAGAGGCCAGCACCGGCTTGACTTTTCTCGGCGTCGCCTTCGGCGCGCAAGCGGCCACCGCCGAACCACCACCGGTGGTGCGCAAGCCGGTGTATATCACCCAACATGGTTGTTTTCTCGGCGTTTCCGGACAAACATTGGACATTCGTTGTCATGACCAAGAAGGGGATCGTTTGCCATTGCATCGGGTATCAGAAATCATCGTGCAGGGGCAAGCTTCATTCTCTTCTGCGCTGGTACGCCAATGTCATGCCCATGATATTCCATTGAGCTTGGAGCTTGGCTCAGGGCAAGGCATGACAACAATTATTCCCAACACAGCAGCGGCTTACCGGGTTGCATATCGCCAAGCGGTGAAGTTCGAGCGCCTCGATACGATGGCACGCTGTGACCTTGCTAAAACGTTAGTAAAGGGCAAACTCGAAGGGTATCGCACGCTGTTTCAGCAGCGTTATCATCCTGGCACGCAAGCGCTGTTGCAGGCGCTTGCGCGCGCCATGCAGAGTGCCGAGGCAGCTGCGGATGTCGCGCAACTGCGCGGTGTGGAAGGCGCTGCTGCACGGCGCTGTTTCGCCGAACTAAACACACTTATTATACCAGAGGCTTTACGCATGGCGAGACGCCGACAACAAAATCCCGATCCAGGCAACAGTTTGCTAAATTTTTGCTACCACTTATTGTATATCCGTCTGAATTCTATTGTACGGGCGTTGGGACTGAACCCTTTCCTGGGCTTTTTACATGCGCCGGATAATCGCTATGAATCTTTAGTGTACGATCTGATGGAGATTTTTCGTACTCGAATTGACCGCTTGGTGTTGCGTTTATTCAATCTTAAAACCGTGGGTATTCAGGATTTTGTTGCCACGGATCAGGGCGCGCGTTTGACCTCGGCGGCGCGGCGACGGGTGCTGATGCAGTTTGAGCGCGAATTGCTCACGCCCGGTCGCGGTGGCGAGCCGCCGCTGGGCGAAACTTTATATGCACAGGCAGTGCTTGTGCGCGACTACTTCGTCGCTGATCGACCATGGCAGTTGCTGATCTGGAATCGGCGTGACTGAATGCACCGCGAGGGAGACCAATTTTGGACACAATTCAGCACAGACTGTAAAAATGTTTCCCGAAAGGGACATCCCGACCGGGCTTGCGACACATCGCAAATCAGCGTCCTCCCTTTCCAAAAAGGGCAGCCACAGTTGCACAGAACACCAAGCCTTTTGATCTCTTAATCGTGTAAGCGCGCCGTGACTAGGAAGATGAAGCGGGCGATATGATCGACGGCCACGATTGCTCGGAAGGACAACATCAGGAATCCGATGAGGGTAACTGTAGCTGAGAATACGACTAAGAGTCGCTGAAGTTTCGCCGAAGACAGCTTGTTTCTAACACACGCCTCGAGAAACCGGGGCTTTTTTGCCGATAAGACGACAAAATTACGTAAATCCGATGCTCTCTCAGAGGAAAAATTGACACACTAGGATCGCGCTTAACTGCTGACTACGCGGTTCCAATGGCGCCTCGGGGACTCTGCCTGCTCGCATCTATTTCTGAATCGTATATCGCTAATGGGGATAGCCCCAGGAACCGGGTGCATGCCGCGTCCGGTACGACAACCGAGCGATATAAGGTGCGATACCATGGCCACACCAAAGATTTCTACCCAACCCGATATCCGCAAGCTGGTAAGCCAATTTCTGGCTCAAACCCCGTCACTTTATCTTGATGATGGATCACGGCATGTGAAAGTGCGCAGCAGCGTGACCCAAGATTTCGTGCTAGTGCCGTTTTCACCCTCGGACCATCGCGCAGTCAAATCCTTGCGTGCGCAACTGCGCCGCTTGGCCGCAACCGGTCATGGGCTAATGTTTGCGCGGGGGCGCTTGGCGGCCGCATAGATCGCTCTGACTGATACGTGCACCTCGCAATCATGATGGATATTTCTGAAATCAATTAAATCATTTACCAAAGATCGCTAAGCCAAAACCGGGCTCCAACCCGGACATGAATTTCAGCATCATTTTATTAGCATAGGTTATTAAAATTAGAAATGCCTATTACCTTATCCCTTCAAGCACGATCACGATAACGATAACAATCGTCTTTCATGACGCTCGTTTCTGCTTTAACCGCTAACGCCTCCAGCACCACAACGCTTGGAGGCGTTTTTTTTGATTTTCTCAGCTGGAGGTTATTGTATGCGCCGAATTGTGCATCTTCTTGTGGCTTATGATATCAGCAGTGATCGTGAACGCTTGCGGTTGGATCGATTGTTACAGGGGTATGGTTTTCGAGTACAGAAAAGCGTATTTGAAGTGTTGACGAATCGCTCAGGCTGGCAGCGCTTGAAGCGCGAGATTAATAAATTAGGCTTCACTACCGGTCACGCAATGATGTATCGACTTAGCCAAGAAGCGCAAACCACGATCATCGGTCAGGGGACGACGGGGCTGCGCCCGGAAGAAGCGGCCTTTGTGCTCTAAATCGTTTATGATGGCGCTGTTACCATGAGGAAGCGCGCGATGTACGAGACGGCTGGTCAACCTTATTCACTCGATGTCCAAGGGTTGGAAAATACGTTGTTGGAACGATGGGAAGCCGTGTTGCGGCCCCTGTTGCCGACGGGCGCGCTGGATCTCCGCTGCGAGGTGCCCACAGAAGCTCAACAGCAGGCATGCGTGCAGCACAATCTGGATTTGCGGGCGCGGCTGGTGGTGCGCTGGGAAGAAGTAGCAGAACCGTTGTCGATCCCGTTTCCTTATCCCTGGCAGGGCGTCTTTGTTCTGGCCACGGATGGCGCCCTGCAAGCGCGTCGCTTCACCTGGCGTCCGTGGCTGGACGCGCGCCCCGGGAGCTGGCAACTGCGCCTGACCCCGGATGCCGAGCCCAGCACGCGACTGGTCTTTTTGGACGGATTTTATTGGCAACCGCCAAAGGACAACCAACCGACCGCCAAAGCCCCCCAGCGCCGGTCCTTGCCGCTTTTGGCTACGGCCTGGACACATACGAGCCTTGATCGTCCCTGGATTCCGGCGGCGGCTCAGGACTTTGACGATGCCGCCCGCCAGGTGCTGACCGCGCATCCGCCCGCAGATAAAGTGTACGATGTGCAGGATTTAAGCTATCAGCGGTTGTGGACCTACGGACATTTTTTGTGCGTGCGCGTGTTACAGCACTTGTACGAATGCTTATTGACCTCCAAGAACACCGCGCTGAACCACAAGATTGAGACCTTCCTCGCCGCGCCGAGCACCCCGTCTCCTCAACTTGCTGCCGATGTGTGGGCGCACCTGAGCGCTCCGCGCCAGTGGGATGGCTTGATTCCGGCCGCTTCGACGCTCGTGCGGCGCGGTTGGCTGTTGCCTTTTGATCCCATCAATGCTGTCGAAGCCCTGGCGCAATTACATGCGGTGCAACGATGGGCCGGCACCGCTCTCGAACGGCGCCCGCCGCGCGACCGGCAAAATCATCCCAGCATGCAAGGCTGGATTTGTCCGGTGGAAACGTCTGAGTCGCCGCGCGTTGGCATCGATCTGGCGCTGGCGCGGGGCGTGCAGGTCGATCTGAGCGGGCATTTCTCGCGGGCGGCAGAATCGCCTGCACCCAACGAAACCCTTGGTCACGCCGCCGCCTTGGTGCCGTTTTTTCAACATAACGACGGCGCGCGGGCAATGATGGCCGCGAAAAATCTCAAGCAGGCGGTGCCCATCGCCGGAGCGCAACCGCCGGCGATTCAAACCGGCACCGAGCAGGATTTTATCGATTTGCCGATGGCGGGCGTCGATCTGTTGGTGGCCTATCTGCCGTTTTTCGGCTGGAATTACGAGGATGCCATCGTGGCCAATCGGCGGTTGGCCGACGATGGGCGCCTGGATTGGCGTACAGAAACCACGCACGGCTGTTATGTGCGTCCCGGCTGGGTGCCGACACGCCGGGAGGCATGGCTGACGCCGGGCGCGCCGCTGGATCGCGATACGCCGCTGGCCTGGTTTCACGATCCCCGGCAAGGTCGCGATCAGGTGATTGTGAGTCAGAGCGACGATGGCGGCCAGTTACAGCGATTGGAGTATCGGGAACCGGCCAGCCCGTTGTTGGGCGGTCGGTTGGATTGGTCGATCCGTTATCATCGGCCTTTGGTCGTTGGCGATAAACTGATGGGACGCTATGGCAACAAAGGCGTGATTGCCTGTTTTTTGCCACCCGAGCGCCTGCCGCGCTTGCCCGACGATCCGCGCTTACCGCCGGCGTTGCGTCACCGACCCGTCGATTTGGTCTTCAATCCTATGGGGGTGGTGTCGCGGATGAACCTGGGGCAGCTGATCGAAACCCAAGCGACCCTGCTGCGGGCGTTGGAGATGCCCGGTTGGTGGATGGCACCGGCTGCTGGCGCTTACGCGCCCGAACAGGCGCCGGTCGATCTGGGGGCGATGGCGCGCGCCTTCGCGACCTGGGGCGCTGGACAAACCGACCCGGCAATCGATGCCCAGGGACGGATGCGGCTGTGGGTGCCGTTGCCGGAGGCGGAAACGCAAAAAATGCAAGAAATGCAAGGGGTCTGGACCGAACAGCCGGTGACGGTGGGCTTTCAGCATATCGTGCGACTGCGTCATCATCCGCCGCGCAAAGCGCAGGTGCGCGCCGGACGCGGGCCGCGCGACCGTTATCGCCTAAGTAATGGACAGCCGGTAGCGGGACGCCGCCAGGGTGGCGGTCAGCGGATCGGCGAAATGGAAATCTGGGCCTTGGCGGCGCACCAGGCGCGTGCCAACCTGGCAGCAGTGCTGGGCTACAAATCGGATCCTCAACAGCCGCTGCCGCTGGTCGCGCCGACTGCCTTGGCATCCCAGTCGCAAACGCTGGCCAGCATAGGCGATCATCTGTACGCACTGGGCATCGACCTGATCCTGGGCAATGGCGCACCGCGTTTGCAATGGCTTGCGGATGCGACTTTGTGCCACGAAGGGCGGGAAGTCGTCACCCGGGATCGCGTCTGGCAACCGGTGCTGGCAGCACAGTGGCACTGCGCCCAGCCCGATTGTGCCTATCGCTTGCCGGCCCCCTTAACCGCGACGGGCACGACCAAACGCAATGACGATCCGGTGCCGACCGTGGCCGATGTCTTGCGAATGTTGCTCGATGGTGCCCACTTTGGCGAGCATCGGGTCTGTTTGGAGCTGCCGGAGACCAAACGCGCGAATGTCGAATGCACGGTGGCCTGGCCCTTGAGAGATGCGCAAGGGCAGGCAAGCGGCACCCTCACGCTCGCCATCGCATTGAGCAAATCCGATCTGAAAGTCGTCTGGACGATAGGAGAAGAATCTTATTGCGCGTACTGCAAAAAAACCCACCACGGCCAGGTCGAAATCACGACAGCAGCCTTGAACGCACTGCGTTTGACCTGCCCATCGCATCGCAGCAAATGGTTGCTGCCAACCGAGACGCATGTTCAATCCATGCCCGTTACGGGCGGTCTGGCCGATCCGACCATCGTCGGCGGAACGGCCTTGCCACCCGACAGCGAGCCGGCGCGTGCCTATCTGACCTTGACCCAACCGCTGCCCTTCCCCCGCTGGAACAGCCGCAAGCGAGGACAAACCATAGACGAGCGCGTACCGGCGCGGCAATGTCTGCCCGTGCTGGCGCAACGTCAGCGCCAGCCTGACCCTGATCTGTGGCGACGGGACGCGCTGAATCGCGATTATGCCCAGTTGGCACAAAAGCCCGACACGATGGCAGGACTGAAAGGTCTGACGCAACATCTGGAAAAGCGGATTTTTGGTAAGCAGGGCGTGGTACGCCACGATGGCCTGGGACGCCGAGTCGATTGGTCGGGGCGATTCGTGATTGTGCCCGACCCGGACATGGCCTGGGAAAGGTGCGGCGTGCCGACGGCGACACTGACGCTGCTGCTGAGTGCGCAACTGGCGTTGTGGCCGGACTTGCCCGCTGCCATCGAGCGGGCGCTGACTCTGGAGCGTGGGCAGACCTTGCCGACCACTGCCAACGCAGCGCAGACTTGGCGGGCGCGGTTGCTCGATCCGATCTTTTGGCAGGCACCGCCGCGCTTGGCCGCGCTCCAGCGCCGCGCCGATCTGGCGCATCTGCTGTACTGGATTGTGCGCGCCTGGCTGGATGCGCACCCTGACACTTGGGTGTTGCTCAATCGCCAACCGTCGCTGCATCGCTACAGCATACTGGCCTTTCATCCCCATCCCTTATTACCCGCCGATGGGTTGGTGTTGCGCATTCATCCGCTGGTGTGCCAGGGCTTCGGCGCCGATTTCGATGGCGACGAAATGACGATACACTATCCTCTTGGCGAGGACGAGCAGGCCGAAGCAGCGCAGTTGGCACCGACGCGCCATCTGTTGTCGGTGGCCGATGGTGCGCCGCTGCCGGCCTTCGATCAGGATTTTGTGCTGGGGCATTATGTGCTATCCGCAACCGCAGCGGGGCGGTTGGAGGTGCGCGAACTGCTTCAAATGGTTGATTGTGCGGAATGCGCCCAGCTTTGGTCCCAAGAAACTCCGTGGACGAAAGCGCATGGCCAGAAGGTCATGGGGCATCTTTGTCGCGCCCATCCCGATCAGGTCGGCACGCTGATTCCGGCCTGGATGCGGCGCTGTTTTCGTGCCGCAACCCTGGCGGGAACGTCGTTTGGTATTCTCGATGCCTGGGCTTGCCAACTGCCTGCCGAACAGCGCCCGCCGGCACCCGCCGCCTGGACCGATGGCGAGCAATGGAACAAGGATCTGGCGCAAGCGGCCACCGCGCATCTGGACGCCTGGCTGACTGAAGCAGCCACCGCAGGTGCGGCACGACCGGGTCTGGGATTGGCGCAGATGGCGCGCAGCGGCGCGCGCGGGACAAAGCAACTGCGCCAACTGCTGGCGGCACGCGGAGCATTACTGCCGGGCGCGTGCGGATTCGCGCTGGCCGAGCACGCCGGGCGATTTTTGTTTGATCGTCACCTGGTCGAAGGGATGTCAACGGAGATGACGTTCTGGGCGGCGATGAATGCGCGCAGCTCGATGGTCGATAAAAAACTGTTGACGCCCAAAGCAGGCTTTTTGACCCGGCGGTTGGTGTTGGCCTTGTGGGGCTGGCGGATTCGATGCGACGATTGCGGTGCGACGACCGTGCCGCGCGATGTGCTCGCTTGCCGTTGTCTCGATCAGGACGGTGTCTGCGCGGCTTGTTATGGGTCGTTGCCGGATGGGACACAGCCGCCGCTCGCCTGGCCAGTCGGTTTGGTGGCCGCGCAGTCCATCGGCGAGCGCGGTACCCAGTTGTCGATGCAGAGTTTTCATACCGGCACACGGGCGCTGGCGCTCGACGATCTGAACGGGTTGCTGAAACTCGAAGAACCCGTTGGCGGCATACCCATCAAGGATGCGGCGCGTTTTGTCGAGATCTGGCAAAGCATCCCGGCGTATCAGTTATTGGATGCTCGTTATCTGCGCTTGCTTTGGTATGCGATTCAGCGTACCCAAAAACGGACATTGGATGCCGTCTGGCAGGAACGCTGCGGGCCGTTGTCGGGTTTGGCCGGCAGCCGGCAAAAGGCGCATCTGCTGCATTGGCTCGATCCCAACACGCCGACACCGGCAGCGGATACGTTGCCATTCGCGCAGGTGTTGCTCGGTCAGGCACCCGATTAAGAAGACGAAGAAGGAAAAACAACGACATGGCCTTGCAACGCCAACGCACCCCAACGACAGGGCAAGCCAAATCCCGCCAGCGCACACCGCAACAACGGCAGGCAGCCACGATCGACACCAACCAGTTGCGCAAAGCGGTGTTTACGCTCACGCCGACCCAACTGGAGGCGCACTATCAGGAGCTTGAGGCCTGGGAAGACGGGGATGCGGAAATTTTGTCCGCACAAGAATTAGCCGAAGACGATAACCAAGCCGAACTCGATAACAGCGATCCGGATGCCATCGCGCCGGAGGACGAGGTCACGCGCGCCGACGAGGCCAGCGCGCCTTTGGGCGCCACGGACGGGACGGAAGACTCTCCAACCTTGACACTCGACGATCTGTATCGACTGTGCGTGGTTCCTGGCAACGCCACTTGGACATGCCAGTTCGCACCACCCGCGTGGATGCGCCGGCGCTCCCGCTTGCCCAACGATCCCTTGCCGGCTCTGGTAAACGGATTGCAGACACTGGCGGCGTGGTTGCAACAAGACAAACAGGCCTTTTTACGGGCGCCGACGGCAGAGTCCTTCGCTCAGGCACCATGCGGTCGTCTCGATGCGCCGGCGGTTTTGCAAAACGGCTTGCTGGCAACAATTCAACCGCCCCTGCTCGAAGAGCAGTGGGCGTTTCCGAAAGAGCAGGATTTGAGCGATCTGAAGGACAAGGTTTGGCTCTTGTGGCCGGATGCCTGTTTGCCGCTGACAGCGTTGTTCTCAAAGGAGTTTCAAACCGCTTGGGTGTTGGCGCGTTGTGTGGAACAATTTCGGTTGGCGAGTTGGTGTGACGAGGTCGCTGCCTTATCCTCTGCGGAGCTGAAGCAGGCGCAACGGATCGATCCCGCGACCTGGACAATGGCGCAAGCGTTGGCTTGCCTGTCCTACACGGCGATTCGTCAAAATCCCGATGCCATTTTGGAACAACTGAGACAACAGGCTGGATGCCCGCATGGCTAGAGTACGCACCACCTCCCACAAAAAAAATGCCCAGGTCGCTGACGCCGCGCGGCTGTTTCCAGCGGTCACGGATGCTGCCTGGGACGGCTTGCGCGATCATGTTGACGAATTGATGACGCTGGCGCAACGGTATCGGGTCGGCTTGATTCTCGTGACCGGAAATCGCACGTTTGCCGAGTTTATCCAGCATTACAACCGGCAACCTTGGAACGATGCCGGGTTTCCGCGTAATTTTTATGTGCTATGGCGGAAAACGCCCGTCGTGCCTGCTGCGCTGTTGAGCTGGCGCGATGGTTTGATCGACCATGCCAAATCCGCTCCGCAACGTTTTCGTGCCCGGTTTGCGTCGATTGGTCAGGATCCGACCACGTTGCAACCGCGTCTTGAAGCGCAACTGACGCACTGGCCGGGCGAGCCACCGGCGCCGGAGCCGGAGGCCTTGCGACGCGGTTATTATGTGCATATTGACGGCAAGCAGTTGATCAATCGTGACCCCGGTTGGCTGACCATTTGCCCGGACAGTCGCTTAAACGACTGTTTCGCGCAGCTTGACGAAGCGCGTTTCGATTATGCGCAGCTGATCGGCTCGGAAGTGGATGAACGGCGGAAGCGGATCCAAAAACAACTCGCCCCTTTGCTGCAAGCTGATCGTCTGGCTGGCGAGGACGCCACCCGCCTGGCGGAAGCCATCGAAAAGGAATTTGATCTGCAAGCAAATCTGGCTGTACTGCCGCGTGTGTTGTTGTTGGGCGATTCGGGAACAGGGAAAACCCTGGTTGCGCGCTATCTGGCGCGGCGGTCGTCAGCACCGGCAGGGGAAAGCTCGTCGCGACCGTTTGTCCGTGTGCCGTTACCGGATTATTCCGGCGAGACAGATCGTCTTGAGTACGATCTTTATGGCTATCGCGCGGGTACTTATACGGGTGCGTCCGAGTCCGGCAGTTTCGGCTATTTTCTCGAACATCTGGGCGGTACGATATTTTTTGACGAAATCGGCGACGCCAGTCCGACCGCGCAAACGAAATTGCTGGCGTTTCTGGACGATTATCGGGTACGCCCGCGCGGCTGGACGGGGCCGGCGTTGCTTTGCCCCATGCTGATTGTCGCCGCCACCAATCGCCCGCTGGCCGACTGGGCGGACAGCGACGATCCCGCGCAAAGGCAAACAGCGTTTCGCAACGATTTGTTTCAGCGCTTTAATGTCGTTATTCATGTTCCCGACTTAAACGCGCGCCGCGAAGAATTGCCTTATATTCTCGATGCCATGCTGCAAAACGAAGCCTTCAATCCCGGTTTGGCGATTCAAGCGATTGGCGAGCAAGCTTTACAGTGCTTGCAAGAGATGGATTTCGAAAAAAAGAATTTTCGCTTGCTGGAGCGGTTGGTGCGCGAAGCTTGCCTGCAAGCAACGGGACAGGGGCGGGATTATTTAACAAAGCAAGACGTGCTTGTTCAATAATGCATAGAGCATATAGGATAATTGCCATATACCCTGGAAGCCCAAGGTCCAGGCGCTTTAGACCTTCCTCAACTTCCATCCCCGCGCAACCTATGCATCATGTCTTTATGTTATATCGCGGTTGTCTTTCCGCGGTCGATTTCCTCGTTTCTCTGTATCGCGAGCTTTATTGGTTCGTCATCGGCCATCGCGTGGAAAACAGCATGGGAGTCTTCTAGGCTTTCCCACATTGCCCCCGCAAGCAGGGCTGTGTCGGTTGAGCTTGACTGGAGTGCTTGACTGGCAATTTGCTTGATGTTCATCACGCGGCATCCTTATCGAGGATCGTTGTTGAAAACTCATTGTCGGCGATAGCCCGTTTTACCGTCCTAACCCAAACACGCTAGCGCGCACCTCGGCGAGATCATCTTTCCAGCGCTGCCCCTCGAGCGACAGCCGGGCGGCATCGATCTGCCAGGTGCGTCGCACCTCGGTATCGACCAGGGTCTCGCTGCCACGACCATAGGGCGCTTGCTCGGCGACGCCGATCAGTTGTTGCGCCTGCACCGGCAACAAGGGCAGCGCGATGGTGCCGATGCCCTCCACCCGCAGCCGTGGCGGGTGCATGTCGAGCGTGCCGGTGGCGTAGAAGTCGCCGGGGCGGTCGATGCGCTCAAGCAGCGCGGCAAGTTGATCTTGGATCTTTGGCATGACTCGGTTCCAGTGTGTCGTTACAAGCGCTGGGCCTCACAGCAGCACCCTTTCAATGCCGCAGGACCCTAAATCCTTGATGAATCTTTGCTGCCAACCTTCGCCAAGCTGCCGGCGGGCGAGCTCCACCACGATGTAGTCGGTCGCAAGCCCGGTCTGGTCGCTGAACTTGGCCAAGCCTTGTTGGCAGGCCGGACAGGAGGTCAGCAGTTTTGCCTGGCCGTCAGTTGCGCGCGTTTCGCCGGTTAGCGTTTTCAGCCCAGCCGCCAGTTCCTCGGCCTTGCGCAAGCGCACCTGGTTGGCGATGTCCGGTCGGGCAGTGCCCAGGGTACCGGCTTCGCCGCAGCAGCGCTCAGAGAGTGCCACCGGCTGGCCCATGAGTTTGCTGGCCACCGAGATGGGCTGGTAGGCCTTCATCGGCGTGTGGCAGGGGTCGTGGTAGAGGTATTGCGTCCCGTCGGTCGGGGGGAGCGCCACCTTCTGTTCCATCAGATACTCGTGGATGTCGAGCAGTCGGCAGCCGGGGAAGATGCGCTCGAACTGGTAGCGCGTGAGCTGGTCCATGCAGGTGCCGCAGGAGACTAGCACGGTATGGATATCGAGATAATTGAGCGTGTGGGCGAGGCGGTGGAAGAGCACCCGGTTTTCCATGGTGATGCGTTGACCGCGCTGTTCCAGCCCGGCGCCGCGTTGCGGGTAGCCGCAGCACAGGTAACCGGGCGGTAGGATGATGCGCTCGCCTTGATGGTAAAGCATGGCCAGCGTGGCCAGGCCGATGGCGGAGAACAGGCGCTCGGAGCCGCAGCCGGGGAAGTAGAACAGCGCCCGGTCATCCTGGGCATGGGCGCCCTGGGGATCGCACAGGATGGGGATGCGGGTTTTGTCCTCGAGTTGCAGCAGCTCCCGATAGCCGCGCTTGGGCAGTTCGACGCGGATCGGGCGGCTGACCAGCTGCCGCGCCTGCTCGAGCGGTCGTGGCCGGCCGGTGGTGGCGCCGGGGGCGGTGGTGGGCGCTTTGATGAGCCCCAGGCGCGCGGCGGCGCGGTGGGCGAGATTCAGTCCCGCGAAACCGCCCCGGCCCAGCACGCGGCGCAGCAGGCGCACCAGGCGCGGGTCGTGGGCGTTGAGAAACTGCATGGCCGCCCAGGCGCCGGGGTTGGTGCGCTTCTTGCCCCGCTCCACCAGCATGCGGCGCAGGCGCATGGTGACGTCGCCAAAGTCGATATTGACCGGACAGGGCGGCTGGCAGTGGTGGCAGATGGTGCAATGGTCGGCGATATCGTTCATCTCGGCGAAATGCCGCTGGGACAGACCGCGACGGGTCTGCTCCTCGTACAAAAAAGCCTCGATAATCAGGCCGGTGCCGAGAATTTTGTTGCGCGGCGAGTAGGACAGATTGGCGCGCGGCACATGGGTCATGCATTTGGGCTTGCATTTGCCGCAGCGCAGACAGTGTTTGACGTCATCATTCAGCGCGCCGAGCTCTGTTTCCTCCAGAATAATGGTCTCGCGCTCGACTAGCCGCAGCGAGGGGGTGTAAGCCAGTTCCAGTCCGCTACCGGCAAGCAGCTTCCCGGGATTGAAGCGCCCCTGGGGGTCGACCCGCTCCTTGTAAGCGGCAAAGGCGGCGAGCCGTTCGGGCTCCAGATAGCGCACCTTGGTGAGCCCAATGCCATGCTCGCCGGAGATGACACCGCCCAGATCGGACGCGAGCGCCATGATGCGATCGACGATGCGGTCGGCCTCGTGCAGCATCTCGTAGTCGGCGGAATGCACCGGAATGTTGGTGTGCACATTGCCGTCACCGGCGTGCATGTGCAGGGCGACGAACAGGCGCGCGTCGCGAATCTTGCGATGAATGCCGGCGAGATGCTCGCGCACCGCCGAAAACTCCTGGCCGGAAAAGAGTTCATTCAGCCGATTGGCAATCTCCTTGCGATAGCTCTGGCGCAGATCGCGGCGCAGCAGCATCGCGAGCAGGGTGTCGTCGGGACGCACCAGCGTGCGCTCCTTGTCGCGCAGCAGGTCAATGTGTGCCGCGGCCGGTTCATCCAGCGCGGCCAGGATGCGCTGCCAGCGCGCGCGTGCTTCACTAACCGCCGCCCGCGCCGCCTCGCATTTGGCGGCCAAGATCTCACGGCCCTCGGCCGAGTCCTCGTGGTCCAGCGGCGCGGCCTGCGGCATGGGGCCGGACAGATACTCCAGCACCGCCACCATGATGCGGTCTTTGTTCCGGATCGACTGTTCGATATTGATGCGCTCGATGGCGCGGCTGTAGTCGGCCAGGCGCTCGAGCGGGATGACCACGTCCTCGTTGATCTTGAAGGCGTTGGTGTGACGCGAGATGGCCGCGGTGCGCGCGCGGTCGAGCCAGAAGCGCCGGCGCGCCTCGGGACTGGTGGCGATGAAGCTCTCGCCATCGCGGGCACTGACCCGCGCGCGCACTTGCTCGGCGGCCGCGTTCAACGCCGCGGCGTCGTCCGAGACCAGATCGGCGAGCAGCACCATCTTGGGCAGCTCGCGCCGCGCGGCCTTGGTGGAATAGTTCACCGCGCGGATGTAGCGCTCGTCGAGGTGCTCGAGCCCGGCGATCTGGACCTCGGCCAGGCGATCGATCATGTCCTTGATCTCGACGATGGCCGGCACCGCACGCTCCAAATCGGCGCCAAAGAACTCCAGGCACAACGTCAGGGTATGCGCCGGCATGCGATGCAGAATGAAGCGCGCCGAGGTGATGATGCCGTCGCAGCCTTCCTTTTGCACGCCGGGCAGATTGCACAGCGCCTTGTCGGTCACATCCTTGCCGAGACCGGCCTTGCGGAAGCTCGAGCCCGGCACGTCGATCAACTCCGGCTCGCCAAGCGGCGTCTGGCCATCGGTGGCAAAACGCTGGATACGAAAGCGCACCCGTTCGGCGTACTGGAGCTTGCCGAGGTTATGGTCCAAGCGCTCAACCTCCAGCCACTGCGCCTCGGGTGTCATCATGCGCCAGGAAGCGAGGTTATCGAGCGCTGTGCCCCAGATGACAGCCTTCTTGCCGCCGGCATTCATGGCTACATTGCCGCCGATGCAGGAGGCATCCTGGGAGGTCGGATCAACCGCGAAGGCGAGACCCTGGGCTTCCGCTCGCTCCGCCACCCGGCGCGTCACTACTCCGGCGCCGCAGTGCACCGTGGCAACCGGCTCAGCAACGCCAGGCAGGGCAATGGTCTCCACCTGCGAAAGCGCATCGAGCTTCTCGGTGTCGATCACCGCGGTTCGCGCGGACAAGGGTACGCCCGAGCCGGTGTAGCCGGTGTTGCCGCCATAATGGCAACGAAGTCGGTCAATCGTCGCGTCTGATGCTGGTACTTGTAACCGAGTCCTTGGCGGATGCTCAGATACTGCTCGAGTGCAACGCGTAGCGTGAGCACTGCGGACATCCAGGCCAAGGAAGGCTCAACGAGCGAAGCCCCTCAAGATCGACTTTCGCATAGATGCGCGTGATATCGGGATGCGCGTGTCCGAATACTTGTGTTCGTGAGACGCAACAAGCGTAGGCATGGAAGATGATGACTTTGGGTGCGAATGCCGCGGGAGAATCCTGGCGCGCCAGCGGGGGACATTCTGGCTAGCGGCAAGGGCAACAAGGCGCGGCTGACTCGGCATCAAGTCTGATCCCGTTATGCCGGCCATGTTAACGGTTGACGCTGTCAGAGACGAGAACTGACTGTCCGGACACGCCTCACTCGCTTATCGCATCAGCAACCCAGAATCACCCCGATTTCCCCGAGATTTCACTGTCGCTTCAGGCGCCTGCATCCGGGCAAGCTGTGTCCCCACAGTAACCCGATTGATGCAGGTTTCCGATGTGCCAATTTCTTCGTTCGAGTCTCCCTTGCCTGCTGGCCCTGAGCGGACCAGCGGCGAACGCAACCCTTCCTCTTCCGCCTGATCTTGCCGATCTCTCAGCTCCGCTGGAGGCGTCGATCCAGTTGCCCGGCAGCGGCGTGCAGATGCTGCAACTGCAAGACCGGGTCGCCTTTCTCAGCGGCAACGGCCGTTATGCCTTTACCGGCGACGCCTGGGATCTGTGGCATGGCGAACAACTGACATCGGTTCGCCAGGCTCAGGCACTGGCCAGCCGAGTTGATTTGGATCGACTCGGGCTTGATCCAGCGGACCTGGGCGCCATCAACTTCGGCGACCAGCAGGCTGGCACCAAGCCCACCTGGGTCTTCATTGATCCACTGTGTGCCGCCTGCCAGCAACTGCTTGAAAGCCTCGCGCAGACCGAGACGCCCGCCCATGTCATCCCGCTGCCACTCGGCGGTGCGGATTCAGCCCAGGCAGCGAGGCGTTTGCTCTGCGCTCCATCTCCGCAAGCCGCCCAATCCGCGCTGCTCGATCAATCCTGGTCCGAGCTACCCCGACCCGCGTCCGACTGCGACACCCAACCCCTGGTTCGGGCGCTGATCACCGCGCGGCTGTTGGGCATCGATTCGGTCCCGACGCTGATTGCGCCGGACGGTCGCATCCATCGCGGACTCCCGGAGAGCCTGACCCCGTGGCTGTCAGGAGAGCAGCCATGAGCATCCGCGCCTTAGTTCTGGCTCTCTTGCTTGTCCCGACCCTCGCACTGACCGGCTGCGCCGGCGGCCTCGGTGCCAAGCGCTACGCCTGCGAGGGCCTGCCGAGCCGACCCTTGTGTCTGTCCACCGCCGAAATCTATGCCCTGACCGACGGCGATGGCCCACCACCAGCCGAGCGCCGCTTGCAACAGGAGAACGCCCAATGATCAGTGCCCGTCAATCTCGCCACCTCGCACTGGTTTTGATGTCAGCCACCGCGCTGTCCGGCTGCATCACCACGTCGTCGCGTCCTTCCGACGCTTCTGCGCCGGTCATCGTCGCGGGGCAAGGCGTGGTGCTCGAAACCCGCTCAAACATCGCCGGTTCGGAACGCGCGCCCAGGTCCTTCGCGAACAAGCTGCCAGCCAACGAACCAGCAGCAGCAAATGCGGAGCAGACAGCCGCCAGCAATACCGCCACCGAATCCACCCCAACCCCGAGCCGTGCCCCTGCGCAAGTCCTGCGCATCTGGATCGCCCCCTGGGAGGACAGCGCCGGTAACCTCCATGGCGCCAGCCACGTCTTCACCGAAGTGGTGCCACGCCGCTGGCAGTTGGCCTCGGCCACCGAGACAGCGACCGGCGCCGTCCTGACACCCCTGCAGCTTGAACCGCGCCGGGTCTCGAGTTCCGAAGCCTCGCGCAAACCCTGAGCCAACCCCCAACCCAACCGAAGAAGGAGTCATTCATGACCAAGGTAGCAAACCAAAACCAAACCCAAACCGCCACCCCATCCCTGTCTTCGCGCCCACTGCTGCACGCCGCCTTGCTCGGCGCGCCGCTGCTGGTGCTCTTGTTACCGGACACCGCGCTGGCCGGCGCCGGCGGCACCGAGTTCCAGGCCACCTACGACATGCTGATCGGCTGGATGACCGGTCTGCTCGGCCGGATCATCGCGGTGGCCTTCATCATCGTCGGGCTGATCGCCGGTGTCGCGCGCCAGTCGATCATGTCCTTCGCCATCGGCATCGCCGCCGGGCTGGGTCTGTTCATGGCCCCCGACATCGTCGATGCGGTGGTCTCCGCCACCTTGCCCATCGTCTGAGCATCGCGTGCTGACTGACCGGCCCTTGCCAGGACCAAGGCGTGCCGAGCCTGGGCGGGAAACCGCCTCCCATGAATTCACCGCCCGTTTCAATCCCCGAATTCAGCGAGGCCACTCCCACCATGCGACACCAACGAGGACCCAGACGCCGGCCATCGGCCGTGGCGGTGCTGGATGACCAAGGCCGCTTTCTCGCCCCCTGCAAACCCGCCCGCGCTCGCCAACTGATCTCATGCGGTCGCGCCTGGTTGCTGAGCGCCGAGCCGCCGCGGATTCAATTGACCTATAAGCCCCAGCAAGAGGCCCCCGACCAGCCATGACCCATCCCGCCCGTCAGTTTCAGGGTGAGCGCGCGGCGAATCTATTCAGCCCGCTTGCCTTCGCCCCCGATTGTTTCTTGTTCCAGCACGACGACCAGACGCTGGGGTACGGATTTCTCTGTACTCCGCTGGCCGGTGCCGATGCCTCTTATGCCGAGCGTCTCTCAGTCCTGCTCAACCAGGACTGGCCTGCCGGCACCCAGATGCAGGTGGCGCTCTGGTCCACCCCGGACATCGACCAAGCCCTGGCCGTCATGCTCGGACTGCGCCTGGATCTGGACCCTGGCGTCCTGCGCGAAGCGACCCAGGAGCGCGCGCAGTTTCTGCGCACCGGCGTGAGCGAGCCCATCATCCCCGGCACCGAGGTGCGGGTGCGTGATCTGCGCGTCTTCGTCGGGGTGAAAGTGCCGATTAGCGCCCAGCTGCCGAACGCGGCTGAAATTTCCCAGACCATCGAACATCGCGCCGAGACCGAGCAGATGCTCAGCACCGCCGGGCTGCGTCCGCAACCACTCACCGCTGAGCACTATGTCCGCCTGCTGGGAACACTGCTCAACTGGGGCGAGGACGCCTCCTGGCGCCATCGCATCGCCCCGGAGTGCGACCCGACGCGGATTCTGCGCGAACAGTTGCTGGATTACGACCATGCCCTGGAGGTCGATGCCGATGGGCTGACCCTCGGGGACACTCGCGTGCAGGTGCTCTCCTGCAAGCGCTACCCGGATCAGGTCCACTTCGGCCTGGCGGCGCGCTATCTGGGTGATCCCTTGTCCGGCACCCGGGGCATTCGCCACAACGCCTTGGTCACGCTGAATCTGTATTTCCCTGACCAGGAACGCCTGCGCGCGCGCATGAAAGGTCAGCGCCAGTGGGCGACGAATACCGCCTATGGGCCGCTGGCGAAGTTCATGCCCGAGCTGGTCTCGCGCAAGCAGGGGTTCGATGCGCTCTTTGCCGCTCTGGACCAGGGCGACCGCCCGGTGCAGTGCTATCTGAGTCTGGTGCTGTTTTCCAGTCCCGCCGAGGCCTCCGCCGTTGCTTCCAACGCCATCACCTACTGGCGGGAACTCGGCTTTCAGTTGATGCGTGATCGGTTCTTCGTCCTGCCCCTGTTCCTGCAAGCCTTGCCTTTCGGCATGGATGCGCGCGCGATTCGCGACATGATGCGCTATCGCACCCTGGCCGCGCGCCATGCGGTGACCCTGTTGCCGGTGTTCGGCGACTGGAAGGGCACGCCGACGCCGGTGGTCAACCTGCTCTCGCGCAGCGGGCAGTTGATGAACCTGTCGCTGTTTGACTCCACCAGCAACTATAACGCCGTGGTGGCGGCGAGTTCCGGGGCAGGCAAGAGCTTCTTCACCAATGAGCTGATTGCCTCATCCCTCAGCGCCGGGGCGCGCTGCTGGATCGTCGATGTCGGGCGCAGCTATCAGAAGCTGTGCGAGGCACTGGGCGGGCAGTTTATCGCCTTCAATGCGGAGTCCGATCTCTGCATCAACCCCTTCGAGTTGGTGCAGCGCTGGGAGGAGGAAGCCGATGTGGTGCTGGCGATCATCACCGCCATGGCGGCACCGACCGAGCCGCTGGGTGACTATCGCACCGCCGGGCTGAAACGGGTACTGAAGCAGGTCTGGGATGCCCTGGGTCCGAAGATGACAGTGGATGCCATCGCCGATGCCTTGCTCCGGGAAGACGATCCCCGGGTGCAGGACATCGGCCGCCAACTCTTTGCCTTCACCAGCCAAGGCGAGTATGGGCGCTTCTTCAATGGCGCGAACAGCATCCGCTTCACCGCGCCCTTGGTGGTGCTTGAGCTGGAGGAGCTGAAAAGCCGGAGACATCTACAACAGGTTGTCCTGCTCCAGCTGATCTACCAGATCCAGCAGGCCATGTATCTCGGCGAGCGCGGCCAGCAGAAGCTGGTGGTCATCGACGAGGCTTGGGATCTGCTGACGCAGGGCGATGTCGGGCGCTTTATCGAATCGGGGTATCGGCGGTTCCGGAAATATGGCGGCGCGGCGGTCACTGTCACCCAGTCACTGGCGGACCTCTACGCCAACCCGGTCGGACGGGCCATTGCCGAGAACAGTGCCAATACCTTCCTGCTGGCCCAGCCTTCGCAGAGCATCGATCAACTGGCCCAGGAGAAGCGGCTGCCGATTCCGGTCGAGGCAGCTGAACTGCTCAAGACGGTCCATACCGTCCCCGGTGCCTACTCGGAAATCTTCTGCCTGACGACCATGGGCGGCGGCATTGGCCGGCTGGTGGTCGATCCGTTCCGACGACTGCTTTACAGCACCGCGCCGCAGGATGTCGCGGCCTTGGAGAGCTTGAGACAGCAAGGGCTGGATGTGGTCGGCGCCATCCGCCGGCTGCTGTGGGAGCGTGGGCATGGGTGAGATGCGAGCGAAACGAACAAGCTTATCGGGTGCCAGCATGGCCATTCCGGTGCTGGTCGGCGCGTTGGGCGGACTGGTTGGTGCCTTGGTCGCTGACCGCATGATGGCCGAGCTGGACGTTCAAGCTACGCCGATCCTTGTGCTGTCCGTCGCCGACTGGGTGCGTGGCGGACAGGACGGAGAGGCGATTCGGACGCTGGCCGAACGCCTGGCGGAGCATGGTTTTCTGGTTCTGGACGATCAGGCGGTTCTGGCCGCGCCAGAAGAGCTTTACCTCCCACCAACGGAGGGGCAGCCATGAGCGGTTCAGTGCCCGAATCCAGGTCTCAGTCGCAACCCAGCCACGAACCCTGGGACCGCTTTGCCATGAAAGCCTTGCTGGTGCTGACCGCCATGTTGATTCTCATTGGGTATGGCTGCGCGCGCTATCGCATCGGCATCGACGATCAGGTCAGCCAATGTCTGCCACCGTATCGTTGGTATTTGATCGATACCTTTGACCGGCAGTCCATCAAGCGCGATCAGCTCCGTGCCTTCGCGGCGACCGAGGTGATGGCGCCGTATTTCCGTCGCGAGCAGACGATCATCAAGCGGGTTGCCGGGATTCCGGGTGACCAGGTGTCGGTCACGGCAGAGGGAACGTCCATCAACGGCGTCATGCAGCCGCAGAGCGATCCGGCTTTGGCCAAAGCGCTGGGATTGTCCGTTGCAGATTTTCTGATTGATCAACTGGCGATCCCAGAGGGTTTTCTCTGGGTCATGGGCGCCACGCGCGACAGCTTCGACTCGCGTTACTGGCGCTTGCTGCCGGAGAACCAGGTCATCGGGAGGGCGTATGCGCTGTTCTGAGATGACGCGGCTGGTAACGAATAGACAGTTGGGACGGGTCAGCATCCTCGTTGTGACAGTGCTGGCCGCCAGCATCGGGCAGGCATCAAACCAGCAGGCGTCCTCGCCGGGAATCGACGCGGAACTGCAAGCCATCCATTCGCGGGCCTCCGAGATTTTGTCACAAGTCGATGGCAAGCGACTGCCAGCATGGTTGCAGGATGCCAATGAGCAGTCTGCCGCCTATGCCATCGAAGCGGAAGCGATTGCCAAAGGCGCTGGTCAATTTGTGGGGGAGGGGAGTTGTGGCAGCCTGCCGGAGATGCCCGGCAGCATCACCGGAACACTCACCTTCACCCTGTTCGCCTCCCGCTCCCTGGGCGATGCGCAACTGCGAGACCTGTTCCTGTTCGCATCCGGACAGCCCGAGACGCAAATCCTGTTTCGCGGGATCGGAGAGGACGAGTCCCTGCTGGATTTCATGGCGAGCCTGAAGCCGCTGTTGCAGGACATCGACCCGCCGCCGACAGTCCTGCTCGATCCAACGCCCTTTCGGGAGCATGACATCGAATCTGTCCCGACCCTGGTCGCGACCGGACCCGATGGCCAGGAACTAGCGCGCGTGTCTGGCCTGGCCAGTATTCATTGGCTGCGTTCCGCCCTGGACGACGGCAAGACCGGCGACCTGGGCGTGCGCGGCCCCATTCGGGAAATCGCCGAGCGGGATATTCTGGAATTAATCCACCAACGCCTGGCGCGGTTGGACTTCAAAGCCCTGGGCGAACGGGCGGTGGCGAGGGCGTTCGATCATCTGCCGTTCGAGCCCTTGCCCGCCGCCGGCGAAGACCGGGAACGCTGGATCGATCCGACCGTCACGGCGGGAGCGGATGTGCATCTCCCCGATGGCACGCTGCTGGTCCGAGCGGGGGATTCGGTCAATCCGCTGGACAAGGTTCCCTTTACCCAGCGCCTGGTCATCTTCGATGCATCCGATAGCCGCCAAGTCGCCTTCGCGCACTTCTTGGCCAGCGAAGCCTCGGACAAACCCACAACTTTCCTGCTGACTGGAGCCCACCGCAAAGGCGGCTGGAACGCGCTGACTCGGGTAATGCAACAGCTCGAGCGCCGGGTTTATCTGCTCACCCCGGAGATGCGTGAACGCTTCGCCCTGGAAAGGGTTCCCGCCATCGTCGATGCGGTCGGGCGGCAGTTCCGGGTGAGGGAAGTGGCGATGGTGGGGCAGGTCGAACCGGATATCGCCAGGAGCGAGATGGAATGAATCGCTCCTCCCTGTATCTTCTCGCTGGCCTTGCGCTGCTAATCAGCGTCACCGCTCCAACCGAAGCCGAAGACGCCACCTGCCCGGATGCCGAGTTGCTGAGCGAGAAGCTCATCACCGATGTCTGTTGGTCGTGCCTGTTCCCGGTGCGCATCGCCGGGGTGCCCATTGGCGGGGGCCACATTCCCGCTGGCGCGACCGATCAAGTGGTTTGCGTCTGTCCCGATCCGCTCGGCGTTCCCAAGCCCGGGTTCACCATCGGGCTATGGGAACCGGCGCGCATTATCGAGATGGTGCGCAATCCCACCTGTGCGCCCTCCCTGGGCGGCATTCGGCTGCCATTTGGCGATGTGCGCTTGCTCGGTAGCGGCGGTCATAGCGAGGAGGACAGCAGCGACACGGCCTTCTACAACGTCCATGTCTATGCCTTCCCGCTGCTGGTGATGCTCGACCTGCTCTACGACGACCGCTGCAATCCGGACGGCTTCAGCGAGCTGGATATCCTGCACTTCTCGGAGCTCGATCCGACCTGGAACAACTCCGAACTGGCGTTCTTCACCCATCCCGAAGCGGCCTGGCTGACCTCGCCGCCGGCTCTGGCTGCCTGCCTGGCCGATGGCGTCTCGGCGACGGCCGGCACGCCATTGGATGAGCTCTTCTGGTGCGCCGGCACCTGGGGCTTGCTCTATCCCTTCGCCGGAGCGCAGCCGACGCTGGGTTCCCGGCCCCGTGCCACCTCGCTGTCGGCCACCCGCACCATGGCGGCGCTGCATCGGCGGGGATTTGCCCGACGCACCATGGGCGACGGAGCGCTGTGCAAGGCGCCCATCGCGCCCTTCCTGCCCAAGAGCCAATACAAATTCTCCATGTTCTATCCGCTGCCGGAAGCCAACGGCAGTCATGTGATTGGCGAGAGTCCCTTCCGCTGGGGCAGTCATCGCACCTATCCCGGTCCGGGTGAGGATCATCTTTACATTCTCTGGCGATGGCAGGACTGCTGTGCGACCTTCTGAGTCTGATCGATTGAAATCTCATTCATCGCAACAGGCCCACCCGCGCTCGCCAGCCTATCGCCTGCTGGCGTCCGTTGTCAGTCTGGCCGTGGCCTGGACGCCCTGGGCCTTGGTCTGGGGTGATGATCTGGCTGATCTGGGGCGCGAGGGACAGGCGTTTGGGTCCGCGCAAAGCGCCGGCTTCGTGGTGCCCGAACTCCATGGGGGCGCGCTGGCTTTGCCAGGTCATGATGCGCTCGCCATCGAAGGCCTGTTCCCCGGCGCATCTGCCGGATCAGCGGCCGATTTCAGCGCCTTCTATGGCAACGCGGCTGGGCTCGGCGCCCAAGGGCAAGCGGTCCAGGCCGACCTGCTGCAGACCGATTCCGCCCATGGATCGGCCTTTGATAGCCTGCATGGAAGTTTCGGCGTCTCGGACATCGACCTGCGTCAGGATGCACTCTGGTCGCAAAGCGACACATTGCTCTCCGACATGGCCGGCATGACCGAGACCTTCACCGACTGCGCCGTTGAATCGCGGTTTGCCACCGGCACGCGCACGGTCCATCTCCCCGAGATCGAGACCTGTCAGGTGGTTGAGCAAGGGGGCTCTTGCCTAATCCGGCATGCCTATACATTACCGCCGGCGGAAACAAGCGTGTCCGTCTCCGGGGAGGCCGCGCTGCATTCCTGCGGCAATGGCTGTCTGGAGGTCGTCTTCGATGTCGCGGGCACCGATCCGAAACCCTCCTGTCCGACCTGCTTATTTCCGCCGCCACGAACCTTCGGTTTCGCCATCACGGAGCCCGAGCGCGTCGAGCGGATTGGCGTGTCGGTCACCGCCGGGGACGCGGATTTCGGCGCCATCTGCGGCGCGGATTGCACCCTCACCGCCAGGGAGCAGTCCTGGGAAGTGACCTTCCCCGGCTATCATGATGCCGACAGCAGCCAGACGCTCGGCGACGCTATCACACGACAAGCCCTGTCGGACCGAAACCTCACCAACGCTCTGCGCAGGGGCGGTCACTTCCAGGTCGCCAACGCCGCGCGCGTCCAGACCGACGCCGGTCAGTGGTTCGTCGCTGAAGGCCCGGTCCAGATCCGCGTGCGGATCAATCTGACACCCCGGCCACTGACCGACCAGGGCTGGGATGCCGCTCCCGCCTGCATCCACCTCGCTGAGACCATGCGACCGGGGGGATTCTGCAACGGCACGGCCGCCTGCTCGGGCGCGCCGCCGCTGGATGCCGCCGGCTGCTACAGCGCGCTCGGCGTGCGCATTTGCCCCTCGGACTTCGCCGCCAATCCCGTCCCCTGGCTCAACCCCTTCTGCCGCGAGCTGGCCATCGAATCGGAATGCTCCGGCTTCAATAGCGGCCCGATGTCCTGCTGGACCGATCCCCAGGGCGAGACCCACTGTCCCTATAACCCCGGCGACATCGCCGATGACTGCGCCACGCTGGCCGGTGATCCCCGTTGTCAGTTCCAGGAATCCGTCTGCGTCGAAGGCGCCCGCGATCCTCATGGACTGTGCTATGTCACCGAGTCGCGCTACGACTGCGGCACCGACACCGAGATTCCGGCCATCACTCGCCAGACCGAGATGGCCTGCGCCGGCCCGGTGCGCTGTCTCGGCGATGATTGCCTGGACCTGACCTATGAGCAGTCCGACGACTTCGCCGAGGCCGCCGCCGCGCTGCAGGCCGCGGAGTTCGTGCTGCTCGATTCCAACTGCACCGCGCCGGGTCAGTGCGAGGTCTTCGCCGGCGAGGCGGCGCAGTGCAAGCAGGCCGTCGGCGGGGTGGTGGATTGCTGCGAGACGCCCCAGGGCATTTCCCTGGTGGATTACATCCAGCTGATGTTCATGGTCACCAAGGTCGATGCCGCCATCATGGCCTCGGAATCCGGCTCGACCCTGCGCGGCAGTTGGGAGGTGCTGCGCGATCCGCTGGTGGATAGCTGGGATGCGGTGACCGATGCCTTCACCACGGCGGCCAACAATCTGATGGGCAAGACGGCCGCCTCGGCCAGCGAAGGGGCTGCCAGGCTGTCACTGGATGCTGCCAAGCAGGCCATCATGCGCCAGACCGTGCAGTGGGTGGCGAACGTCTTCGGCGATGCTGCAGCCAATGCGCTCTTCGTCACCAGCGGTGGTGGGCCGGCGGTCGTCGGCGGCAGCGTGCAGGCGGGACAACTCCAGCTTGGCGGACTGCTTGGTACCACCCTCAGCTGGATCATGACCGCCTACATGATCTATACGGTTGTCATGATCCTGATCCGGATCATCTGGAAATGCGAGCAGGATGAGTTCGAGCTGGGAGCCAAGCGCGAACTGCGTTCCTGCCACTATGTCGGCAGCTACTGCAAGACGGATTTTCTGGGCCTGTGCATCGAGAAGCGCAAAAGCTACTGCTGCTTCAACAGCCCACTGGGGCGCATCATTAACGAGCAAGCACGGGCGCAGACAGGCCATGGCTGGGGCAGTGCCAAGAGTCCGGATTGCTCGGGGCTGAGCCTGCAAGAGCTGGAGAGTCTCGACTGGGAGCGGATTGATCTGTCCGAATGGCTGGCGATCCTCGCCGAGTCCGGGCAGTATCCAACGGCGGCAAATCTAGATATCGAGACCCTGACCGGCACCGGCTCGGAGTTAAACGCCGGCGCGCGGGCGGATGCGGCGGAGCGCAGTGTGTCACGTGCGCAAGGACTCGATGGCGGGGACATCGTCCATGATGCCGCCGGAACCCTGCGCGAGCAGATCCAGGCGGATCTGCCTTGAGTTCTGAAGGAAAGCGCCTGGGTTAGTCGTCCTTGGTGGTGTCGTCCTTGTCGGAGGATGAAGCAACCTCGGCCTCCGTGTCAGTCTCACTGGAATCCGACCCTTCCGCGTCTTTCTCGACTTCCACCAAAGACCCCGTGACAATGCTCGCGCCGCTCGCGTCAGCATCGGCCGCCAGCAGGGCATCCGCCTGACCGCGCCGCACCGCCGAGTCCCGCGCCCTGCGTTCCAGATCGATCAGCTCGCGCCCCAGTCCATAGACCAGCCGGCGCAGGTCATGGGTCGCGTCCTTGCGCTGCTTGTTCGAGATTAGCCCCGCGAACCACAGCCCATCGAGCAGCATGAGCGCCTGATCCAGACGCACAATCAACCGCAGATATTGCGCGAGCGCCGGGGAGGAGAGTTGCAGCCTCACCTCGCGGGGGTTGGTGTAGCGGGGCACCGGCACGCCGCCTTCGCCCTCGGCCAGTTGCTTCAGCCGCGCCTGCTCGTCCGTGAGGCGCTGCGCGACCGCCCCGATGCGCTCGGAGACCAGGGCCTCGATCTGGTCCATGTCGTCATCGTCGCCAATGATGCGCAGCACCACCGAGATGGCATAGAGTGCCCGCACCACCAAGACAAAGGAGCGTCCGCGTTGCAAAACATACTGCGCGTTCTGGCTATGAATGGTGACGGTTTGATCGAGAACCGGTTTGGAGAACGCGTGTTTGTTTGACTGAGAGATCTGGGCCATCTAGAAACCTCCGGGCTGGTGCCAAAAGCACAGGCTAGCCAGGATTCTGGACGGTGACAGCAATGAAAGATCGTCTTTTCCCGCGTGATTTCGTTGCGTCAAGTCAATGGATACGCAAGCCCACTGCGGAACATGAAAAACACGGAATTGATCCACGATTCAATCCTCACTACAATACCGTGTATTTGTTGGCAAAAAGGGGTAAGAACCATGAATCGAGTTGTTCCTTGTCATAACCCGGCGCCGGTGCTGATGGCCAACGCACCTGCCCGCTTGATTCAGCGTGCACGCCAGGCCATGGGGTTGACCCAACGGGAATTGGGTGAGCGGGTTGGTTTGCCGCAATCGACCATGTCGCGGATCGAGAACGGCGATACCGTCCTGGAGCCGGCGGTGCTGGCCCAACTGGCGGCGGTCCTGGAGATCGGCAGTCAGGGGTTACGCACCCTCTTGGATGGCGTCAGCCAGGACAGTTGGCGGCAGTGGGTGTGGTTGTCGCGACGCCCGCCCAAGGAGAAGCTGCTGTTGCTGGCGCTGATCGATGGGGTCTCGGGGGAGGCGACCCTGCAGCAGCTTGAAGACTTGACCGGGTTCACCATCGGCACCCTGCGCGCAGCCATTGAGGGGCTGGCGCGGGAAGGGTTGATTCAACTGACCACGGATGCTCGCCGTCAGGGGACATCGGTCGTTTTGATGACACAACAACCCGAGAGACTAGCCGCATGAGCAAAGCAAGCATTACCACCTTGCATCCGACGCCCGCGCGCCTGAGCCAAGTGCAGCGCCGGCTCAAACCCTATTGCCAGGTGACCGAGTTGATGGCCGGCGACTTGCTTGATCCCACGATCACCCACCGCTGCATTGGCTTCGTGCACATGGGGCAGTTGCAGCTCACTTGGCGGGCTGGCGAGGACCGAAACGGTTTGAGCATGCATGCGGTCGATCCGGGACATGGGTTCGGCGGCAATAATTGGCTATTTGACGAGCCGCCGCGAACTCTCTATTACCAGGCCAATCGTCTGACGCGGGTATTGACGATCGAGGTCGAGCACTTGCGAACGCTCTTAGCCGAGGAGTTGATCGATCTTAATCAGCCATTGCGCGATGAAATGCTCCACTCCTATGCGCGCTGCTGGCTCTATCTTGCCGAGCGTCATCATCGTGCGCACGCGGCGCCGACCGAGGAACGACTGCTCGACGCGCTGCACGAGGCCGCCGCTTGGTCGTCGGCCATGTCGCATCCGGAGGGCACGCTGGTCAAGGCAGGGCGCGAAATTCTCGCCCAGCGTGTCGGCTGCGCCCGGGTGACGGTCAGCCGGGCGTTGTCGCGGTTAGTTGCCGATGGTCGGGTGCGTCTCGAAGGCCGCAGAATCCTGCTACTCGGGCATCAAGGACGCGGGGAGGCGGCTTGACGCATCGGCTGGCTGCGCTGCCGCACTGGTTCAATTAGAACCGGGTCGGCAGCCGGCCAACTTGTCTCGGCACCCATGGGCCGGATGTCCGGTTGGCCGCTGAGCGGCGTGTCCATCAGTTCTGCTCGGTCATCGACGCACCTTACCCGTCGGGAAAGATGCTCAAAATGCGCGTCATTGCCGGCTGCTTGCTTGGCAAGGCCCTGATAGGGTCGGGGCCTTGTCAAAACTGCGAGCAGACATCAGCCTTGAACCCAGTATTTGAGCCGCAATCCCAACCGGACAACTGGCGAATACCAGCGCCATTGTCCGGGAGTAGGGCACCTCTCGGTCGCCAAGTCATGGCGGCTGTTTCCTTGGCCGTGTTGTTGATCAGTCCCGTTTTCGGGATGGAACACCCGCTGCAAGAGCTGGGATTCGAGCGCTCGCTCAACCAATGGGAGCTGCGTCGGATCTGGCAGCAACAAACCAAGGTGGCCAAGCCTTCACCGGGCAATCCGCAAGAAACCGCCAAACGTCCAGTTCCGCAGATTCGTCGGATCAGCGCCGTCGCATTGCTGAAAACGATCTCAGGGTCGATGAAGACCCGGCGGGATCGCTATGTCGCGATCATTCTCTCCGAGGCCAAACGGCAAAGGGTCGATCCCAACCTGGTCCATGCTGTTATCCAAGCCGAGTCCGCCTATCGGCCAAACGCCAAGTCTCCGGCCGGTGCCTGCGGTTTAATGCAGTTGATGCCAGCCACGGCCCGGCGCTTCGGTGTGCGGGACATCTGGGACCCGAAGCAGAACATCGGCGGTGGCGTGGCGTATCTGCGGTTCCTGCTTGACCGTTTTGCGGGAGACATCCCGCTGGTGCTGGCCGCCTATAACGCCGGAGAGGGCGCGGTAGCGAAACACGGCAACAAGATTCCGCCGTACCGCGAGACGCGGGAGTATGTTAGCCGGGTGATAGCCGCCATGGGCTAGCTTGTCAAATTCTCCCTCGGCTCCATAGCGTGGAAGCTCGGCAAGCTGTCAACAATCATTTACATCTGCTATAGTCAAGTATCATGGACAGTTTGGGCTACCGTTGACGGTAACTGCGAGAAGGGTTTTTGAGTTTGAGTGCCATGGACCTCGTTGAGTTTGTTGAAAATCGTTTTGGCGTGAAATGTGCCGGCTCTCTCGGGCGGATAAGAGTCGGTGGCGATAGCAACCAGAAAGGCGGACTATACGAGGATTTCTTTGCAGTCTCCTTGTCGTGTTCTCTTGCCTCGCAAGAGCAAGAGTTGGAGCAATACCAAATTGCGGCCCAAGAAGTTGCTTTTGTCGATGATCTCTGTATTAGAGATTATTCAAGAAATACCAAGACAAACTACCAGGCAAAGAACTCTTCGGGCAAAGCCGCACAATGGACGCCACACATAGAGCGAATGTTCAGATATCAGCGACGTATTGATGAAGAATTTTTTAAGTTTGAGAAAAGCGTACAGGTTTTGTTAGTTTCATGTAAAGAAATTGCCAGCGCAAACAGTCAAAAAATTCCCGCCGATGCGAGGGATGGTTTTCGATCAGAATTTTTCCCTTATAAAGCGTCGAGTACACAGCTGATTCTTGAGCATGAGGAGTTACGTGGCAATTTAGAAAAAATATGCGATTCAACGGAGCCTGCTGACATTGATTCTGCTTTTCGGATTTTGTTGGGAGTTTGGCGATCCGATCAGGATCCTATGACCGTTCAGGAACTGTTTCTACGTGCGCGCAAAGAATCCAAACCGGATCTCTTTCAAGGTATGCTTAAGCGAGAAGCCTGCGTTCCTCAATGGCTAGAAGAAAAATGCCAGGAACTTAAAGGTATCAGTGTTCGTCTTGGCACTGGACGCTGTCTTGTCGTATTCAACGGCTTTGAAGTGAGCTTTCCGCTGAGTGCGCCCACGCCCGAAATGCGGGAATTGGATGAGATTGTTTCGATCGATCAGTTGTTCATGCGATTGATGTTGCTGGCTACCACTGAACTTAACGATTGAATTTTTTTGGCTAATGTTTGATGCGAGCAATGACAATGCAACAAGCAAGCAGAAAATATAGCGATTTTGCCGATGCACTGGCGAGAAGAGCGTTGGACAAATTGATTGCTAGCACGCAGTCACCGTCAGAGTATCAGGCCGCGATGCTGGAACTTGGTCATCAGCTTGGGGGCATCCTTCGGAGACAGATTCCTCGAGGGCATCAATGCTTGGTTGTCTCCACGGCGGAAGACGCGGATTATCTTTCAACCGGCGTCATAGAATCCCTGGAAGCCGACCACGATACATTGGCGGCTGTATTTTGGAATAATCATTATTCGATTAACGGATCCAATATTGCCCCAATCGTTCATCATTTCATTCAGCCTGGCTTTGAGTCCGCGAAGGCGATTATTTTCGTCAAATCCATTATATCTACCAGCTGCGTGGTCAGGACGAATATTCTCTCGCTCCTGGAGTCGGTCAAGGCGGATGACATCTATATCGTCGCACCGGTGATCTATATCGACGCGGAGCAAGCGCTAAAAGCGGAATTTCCGGCAAGCATTTCCGAGCGATTCCGCTTTGTCTATTTTGCCGTGGATGAAGAGCGAACAACAACCGGAAATGTTGTGCCTGGCATCGGGGGTCAGGTGTATCAGCTTCTGGGTATGGCGGATCAGCCGGCAAGAACTGGATACCTGCCCAATCTGGTGAAGAAGCGGGCGTGTCTCTAACCAGGAAAGCAGGTGATTCGCAATCCTCTTTTTTGTGTATGGCTGCGTTGGAACGGTCGGCTGGACATTTCCATCGTTTTTGAACGGTAACTGTGTTTGTCTTGTATCAACGCAGGAAGAGCAACTTTGACGGATAGTGAGAAGGCCAAAGGGCCGGAAGACATCGTGGCGTTGGAGGATAACGAGGATAAACTCCTGGGCGGGCACGGCGGCGAACCGGCTCTCCAGGACTGATTGTCTGCGCGCTCACCGAAGAATTTTGTGCGGATAGGCCCGAGGAACGGGTGCTCCAGAGCATGGGGGAGCAGATCGATCGCGAGTATCTCGACGAACTTACGGACATGGCACTCGATGTCAAGATTCCCCGTCTCGGCGGTGCTGGCAAGATGAAGACTGTGACGGTCGCTTTTCGTCAGAATCTGGCATGCACAACCTCAGGCGATACGCACATGATGCGCCGACAGCTCCCGCCCATGCCAAGATAAAGCAACGGTCAAGGCAAGGCGCGATAACGTCGTGCATGCGCGTGCCAGAGCCGCGCTCGGGCTCCGTATTTTTTGCATTATCTTGCCGAGTTACATTCACCGATCCTCAAACGGGTAGCGATGCCAACGATGTCGTCCGAAGTCTACTTTGACAACAACGCAACGACCCCCTGCCTCGACGCGGTCATTGCGGCGGTGTCCGATGCACTCGGAACGAATTTCGGAAATCCATCAAGTGCGCATTGTCGTGGTTACATGCGACAGGAGGCCCTCGGAGCGGCCCGCGCTTTCGTAGAGGACGTCTTGGGTGCGCCGGCCGGATCGGCGATCTTCACTTCGGGGGGGACCGAGGCAAACAACCTCGTCGTTCTCGGCGTGCTTCGCCAAGCGCAGGCGCGAACTCCCGAACCGATACGACTGATCACATCCCCCGTTGAACACTCGTCCGTTACCAGAGTGGCCGATGCTTTGGTTACGCAGGGAGTCACAGTTGACTATCTACCGGTCGGCAGTGACGGCGTAGTCAGCACGGACGAACTCGAGTTATTGCTCGCCAGGCCCGCCGCACTCGTTTCGTTGCAGTGGGCGAACAGCGAGACGGGCGTGGTACAGCTGATCGATCGCGTTGCTGCGATCTGCCGCGACGCAGGGACGCCGCTTCACTGCGATGCCGCGCAGGCTGTAGGAAAGCTCCCTATTGATCTATCGACCCTTCCAATCGATTACCTCACGTTCACCGGGCACAAATTGCACGCGCCGCCCGGCATTGGGGTGGTGATCGACACAGCTCAGCGTCTCAGTCAGTCGTTATGGTACGGCGGCGATCAAGAGCGGGGCCTTCGCCCAGGCACCCAGAACTTAGCGGCGATTATCGGGCTGCGCGAGGCGCTGGAGATTCGCTCCGCAGATCTGGACGCCTCTGTCGATCATCTCCGAACACTCAGGGATCGTTTCGAGCGGTTGATTCTACAGCGCATTCCAACTGCAAACGTCAACGGGCTGGAGTCGCCGAGGGTTTGCAACACGTCGAACGTCTGCTTTCCTGGTATCGAGGGGCAGGCATTGGTTGCGCAGATGAGCCGCAGGGGGGTCTGCTGCTCCCAGACCTCGGCCTGCACAAGCCACGTGCCCCGCCCATCGTCGGCGCTGCTGGCCATGGGGCTCTCCGAGGAGGACGCCTTCGCGAGCGTGCGCTTTAGCTTCTCGGTCCTCAATACCGACGCAGAAGTGCAAGCCGTGGCCGACCTCCTCTCTGAGGTCTACCGCGACCTGCTGCGGCTTTCCACCTAGTCAGTCTTAGGCTAGAGAAAGGAGTTTGTTCCTTGGAACTGGTTTCCATAACCGGCGAAATTCTTCCCAGGCTAGGTACTTACCTCGCAGCGCCGCAGGCATTGGATAGAAACTGGAGCGTGAAATGAGGTTCGGGGGTCACGAGACCTTTCCTGTCCGCGAAGGATGGCTTTACAACGGATTGGCCTTGCTCCGGGATCACCCGGATCGGCAGGCGGATCCGTTTGTCGCCGACCATCTCGGCGTGGGTCGCAACATGGCCAAGTCCATCTGGCACTGGCTCAAAGTCACACGACTGGTCGATGTCGTGCGAGAGGGACAAACGTCGCGCCTTGTTGTTTCGGATATCGGCCGCTGCATCCTGAAGAACGACCCGTACTTGCTCGAAACCGGTACCTGGTGGGCGCTACACGCCAATATCGCCACCCAGACCGCGCATGCGGTCGTGTGGGGGTGGTTTTTCAACGAGTTTGCCGTCGACCGATTTGACCGGACCCTGTGTCTTGAGCAGTTGGTGCGCAAACTGCAGATGGTTGGCGCGCGCATGCCAAGTCGAAATACGCTCTCCCGCGATGTGCAGTGCTTGCTCCAGTCTTATGCCCGGCCTATCCCCGCCGAAGCAGAAGATCCGGAGGACGCCAATGAGTCACCATTCCGTGATCTCGGCCTCATGGTGCATCACCGTGACACCGGCACGTTCTCAGTGCAGCGCGGGATCAAAGACATACCCCCGGAGATCTTTGGCTACATTGCCTCTCTCGCCGACCCCGCGACCGGCGAGCAAGCCCGCAACCGGATCGCCATGAAGGACGTCTTGAGTGCGCCGCGGATGCCTGGGCGCGTGCTAAGCCTCTCCGGCGACGCCCTCGCCACCCTCTTTCAGGATGCCGAGACAACGCTCGGCTCCTCTGTGCTGACCGTGCGCGCCATGGGCGGGGAGCGCGTCGTCGAGTTGTACCCGTTCAGGCCCACTGCATGGCTTGAGCGCCTCTATCGCCGGGTGTCTTCCCAATGAAGCGAGAATCGTTCGAATTCGAGACCACCGCGTTCTTGCGGTCGATCAACCTGCGACTCGACTTGTCGCAGCCAGCGAACGTCTCGCATTTCTACCCCACCACCAAGAACGCCCAAATCATCAACACCATCTGCGGATTGGATAATGAGCGTGTGTCCATCGCTAGCGCCTCGTATGGTTTCGGAAAATCCCTCACCGCGACCTTCAGCGGCATTGCAATCGAAGGCTTACCGCACAGTCATCCAGCCCTCAAAGCGGTCGTGGAGCGGTTCTCACCACCACTCGCGAAGACGAAGGAGTTCATTGCGCAGCGTCTCGGCCCAGCGGGTGGGCGTGGTCTCGTCATCGCCCTTGAGGGATACGCCCCGGACCTTGTGGCCGCGTTGGCGCAGGGGGCGATCGACGCCTTCCGGCGAATTGGGCAACAGCAACGGAGTAAAACGCTCAAAGGGGCCGCCACGGTCTCTGCGGTGCTCAACACCGTTGCCAGGCACGCCCAACGGCAAGGGCTCGATCGGATCGCCATCATTTGGGACGAGTTCGGACGGCATCTCGAAGGTCTGATCCGCGACGCCCGCGCCGACGACCTGGCCGATATTCAGACCTTGGCGGAAACCGTTGCCCGGCAGCGGGCGATCCCCATGACGTTGACGCTCATCCTGCATCAGAGCTTTTTTAACTACACGGGGCACCTCAATCAGAGCGCCCGTAACGAATGGCGTAAGATAGAGGGACGGTTTTGCCAGATCAACTACCAGGACGACAGCCGCGAGATGTACGAGCTGCTCGGTCACGTCATCGCGACACAACGGGGAATCAGCGAGACCTTCTCGGTAGAAACGAACGAGGCCGCCGAAGAACTGCTCGAACTTGGTCTTTTTGGCGCCTTCACGGAGCCACGGGACCTTGGCTTGGTGCTTGCTCAATCGCGCGCCTACGACCCCGCCGTTATCTACCTGCTTCCGCGCCTCGCTGCTCGGGTCGCGCAGAATGAACGCACCCTGTTTGATTTTCTCCACACGACCTCGACCCAATCGCTGATTACGCTATCGGACCTGTATGCCTTTTTCTCGCCCGCGATGCAGGCCGACAGCTCCCTTGGCGGAACGTACCGCCAATGGCTCGAGGCAGAGAGCGCCATCAGCAAGGCCCAATCGGAGGACGAGGAAACCGTCATTAAGGCAACTTGCCTGATGACGCTAGGGTTGTCAGGTAGTCGCTTCAGAGTCGGCGTGCGCACACTGGCCGCCGCTGCGGCCGGGCAAGTTCCAGAACGACGAACGGCGATAGACAAAGCCATCGAGCAGCTCATCGAGCGCAAACTGCTGCTCTACCGTCGCCACAACGATGACGTGTCTGTCTGGCACGGGACCGATGCCGACCTGCGCGGTCGGCTTGAGGATGAGACGCTACGGGCAGGTTCATCATTCGACCTTTATGACTTCCTTGCCAAAGAGTGGCCCGCGCCAGCTTGGAGGCCTGTCGAATACAACAGCCGAAACCATATTCGTCGCGCCTTCGTCGGCATGTATGTGGAAGCAGCGGAACTCATGGAGCATGGTCGGGAGCATCCCGCCTGGACACTGGACCCCGGTGACGACGGCCGTGTTGTCTATGCGTTGGCGCGCAGCCAGGCGGAGATCGATGCGGGAGCCGACATCATCGCCCACATGCCTGATGACCCCGGCATCGTGCTCGCCCTTCCGTCGCAGCCGCTAAAGGTCTTCGACGCTGCACTTGAGGTGGCGTGCTTGTCACGGCTGCAAACCGACGAAGACCTCGTCGAAGCCGACCCACTGGTGCTGCCGGAGTTGCGGCAGATGATTGATGATGCCCGCGTCCATCTGGCGTCCCTAATGGACCGTATCGTAAAGCCACGACCCAATGGTCCGCTGTGGTATAGCCGGCACCTATCGCTGCGAGCAGAGACCCCAGGTGAATTGCGCCGAGCGCTTTCCCGGCTGATGGCACATCGTTTCAATCTGACGGCGCGCGTCAACAGCGAGGCGCTGGTGCGCCGCCGACTCACTCGCCCAATGGTCAATGCCCGAAAGAAACTTGTGCTTGGCATTCTCGAACGCTCGGGTGAGCCGGACTTGCGGTTTTCCGGCACCACGCCAGACGCTTCCATGTACCGCACGGTTCTGTGCAATACCGGGCTATATCGGCAGCGTGAGCCTGGTGGATGGGGATGGGCGGAACCGCAAGAACTGGCCGACAGCGGGCTCCGCGCTCTGTGGGAGATGCTGGCTGGTTTCTTCACGCAGCCTAGCGACAGCCCCAAATCCATCACTGACCTGTTTCAGACGCTCGCGTCGCCGCCGTTCGGACTTCGCGCAGGGGTTGCGCCTGTCCTGTTTGCGGCCGGACTCAAAGCATTTCCAGCCGCGCTCAGCATTCTGCGCGATGACGCCTACCTGCCAGACATTCTGCCGAGTGACATTGAATTGTTGTTCGCGGAGCCGGAACGTCATAGCGTTCACGTCTTCCACCTCGCGCCCGAGCGACTCACCTATTTGCATGGCTTTCTCAACGTCTTCGGCCAAGAGGCTGACAGCAGGGCCCACGATCTGGTACGCCGCTGTTTCGACGCCTTGGAGGCATGGAAGCGAACGCTGCCCGCGGCGGCTTGGGCGACGCGACAGCTTGGTGCGCCGACAGCCGCGTTTCGCGAACTGCTCCGCAACACCCACAATCCCGCCGATGTCCTGTTTGAGCGAATTCCGCAGATTGCGGAAACGCCCGAGAGTGATTCCAGCACCTTGCTTGATCGCGTTGCCGAATGGCGCGACGAACTGACTCATATCACCGCGGGTTACTTGTCAAGGGCGGAACAGTCGGTGCGGATTGCCATCGACCCGGACGGATTGGAGGCGTTGCCGACGTTGGTTCGTCGGTGGACGAGGACAATTCCGCCTGATGCGCTTGATGGTCAGTCGCAAGAGTTGCGTGCTGTCCTGCGTATTTTTCGCCAAGCCGGCGATGGCGGATTCGCCACCCCGGACTTTCTTGATGCCTTAGCCACTGTCGTCGTGGAGAAACCGCTCGCGGACTGGGACGACGCGACAGTAGCATTATTCACACGGCGAGTACATCCCTTGCTGCGAGCCATTGAGGACGCGGCAATCAGTGGCGGCGGGCCGCAGGTGATCGGCTTGGTGGAAGAGCGTGTCTCGCGATTTTACGCGCAGCTCGTAGAACTGGCGGGTTCCGACGGCGCCCGGGATTTCATCGAAAAGCTTCACGAAACGACGGAGGCGGAACGTGGCAACACTGCAAGAAGCACTCGAGCATAGAGACGACGCACGGCATATTCTAAGTTTCTCCGGAGGCAAGGATTCCACCGCTCTCGGCATCTATTTGCTTGAGGAGTACCCGCAGATCCCGCTTGAGTTCGTTTTTTGCGATACCGGTGCGGAATTGCCCGAAACCTACGACTACATCAAACGGTTCGAAACCATCTTCGGTGTCGCCGTCACGCGCCTGAATGCCTTGCAACTCTACGGCGTCGAAGAAAAAGGCGAACGCAATCCTTTCGATCTCATCCTCAACGAACTCTACGGCGGCTTCATGCCGCGTCCTGACAATCGCTGGTGCACGCGCGAACTCAAGATCAAGGTTTACGAGCGCTACCTGCAGGGCAGCCCGGTGTATTCATACATCGGTATCCGCGCAGATGAAGATCGGGTGGGCTACCAGGGCGGCAAACCGGTGGTCCTCTCTGACAAGCCCAACATCACCCCGGTCTACCCGTTCAAGGATCGGGGCTTGGTCCTCGCGGACATCAAAGAGCTCTTGCTGTCATCAGGGCTTGGGCTTCCGCCTTATTACAGCTGGCGCAGTCGATCGGGCTGCTACTTCTGCTTCTATCAGCAGATCGGAGAATGGCAGGGGTTGCTGGAGCAGCATCCCGACCTCTTCGAGAAGGCCAAGCGCTACGAGCAGAGCAACGGGGGCCGTCCCTTCCACTGGGTCCAGGGACGCCCCCTGGAATCGGTTGCCAAGCTCAAGACGCGGTACGCAATTCCCGATGGTGAAGCACTCGACGGCTGCGCCGTCTGTCACTTGTGAGAGGTCCTAGCGATGAGCAATAACCCCCTCGTAGCTTTCCTGCGCACGTATGGCCCGTCCGCAAGTGCCGACACCATGTACGATGAGCACGTGCTGAGTGCCGGCGAGCGCTATGGGGTGACGCCCATTGAGGAGACGCCGCCAAGACTGGCCGACGTGGTTGAGAACTTTCGCCGTGCCGACCCGCTTTCGATCATCCTGACCGGTACCGCTGGGGACGGTAAGACCTTCCACTGCCGGCAGGCCTATCGCGAACTCGGCGGCAATGCCACCGACTACGCCACCTCGGGAAAAATGCTGGTCTTGCCGCTTCCCGTTAGCGGCAAACATTTGCACATCATCAAAGACCTCAGCGATATGTCAGATGCTGAAAAGGCATTTGAGCTAGACGGTATTGCTCAGGCATTCCTCGGCGGGGACCCAGGCCGGGTCTACCTCATCGCGGCCAACGATGGGCAGTTGCTCAAGTATTGGCGCAATTTCTCAGACAGGCACCCCGATTATCGGCGCGTGGGGCAAACGCTGCGCAGTATGCTGAAGGACGAGCAGGAGCTGGATACCGACGGGCGGTTGGCTCTGCGTTTGATCAATCTGAGCCGCCAGCCGAACCATGCATTATTCCGCAAGCTTCTCGACCGGGTTGTGAATCATCCGCAATGGGCCAATTGCACGAACTGCTCCGCGTTTGACGCCTGCCCTGTGCGCTTGAACCTTCGCCTGCTCCAAGCCGACGGGGACAACACGTTGCGCGGACGTCTCTCGGACTTGATTCGCCTCGCCGCCGCCAACGACGCCCATCTACCGGTCCGGCAGTTGCTAATTCTGATCACCAACATCCTGCTTGGTGATCGTGCACCGACCCAGGGCGACAATCTACTCACGTGCCAAAAAGCCCGTAACCGGGCCGCCGATGCGGAAAGGGGTTACCACGCCACCAATCCTTATCAGAACGTGTTCGGACTCAATCTGCGCGAGAAGATCCGCCAGCAGTACCATGTCTTCCGCACGCTGAACGCTTTCGGTATCGGGCGTGAGACGAGCAACGCGATCGATGATTTACTGATTTATGGCGCGCAGCCGGACAACCAAGGGTCTCTACCCGAAGCAGAGCCCTGTTACGGCTCGCGGCTGTTTGAGCCATTGCGCAAGGACTACCTCCGTGGGAGCTTGAAGAACTTCGATGACTTCCGCTACGCCATTGAAGGACAGCGCAGACGCCTGTTTTTCGACACGCCAGCCAACCGCACTGATGCTTGCGATCCTTGGCGATTGACGATCTTTCAACACGGTGGCGACTATCTGCGGTTTATGGAGAGGATGGCTCAGGCACCTCAATCCGAGAGCGAAATCAGGGCCAAAATCATTCTTGGTCTCAATCGAACATTCACCGGCACGCTCTGCGAAAATCTGGACGCGCTATGGGTTGCGAGCCCCGCAGCCAATGGCTACGACCGACTCGGGCGCGTCCTTGAATGCCCGCCGATCGCACTTGAGAGCGGGGGGTTTAATGTCCTTGCCGTGCTGTTCGATAGCGGGGGGCTGGCCGGGCGACCGCGGCTGAAGGTGGTGAGTCGAATGAAGCCCGATGAGCCGCTCGCCGCGCTTGAACTGCGGCCACTGCTCTTCGAATACCTGCTGCGCGTTGCTGATGGCAGTCTGCCGTCGAGTTTTTCTCGCCAATGCTACGAGGAAGTGAGGCAGTTTCGGTTGAAACTCGTCAGCCAATTGCGCGCGGAGCTTTCGCCTTCCATCCGCAACAAGCTCGACCTCGTCAAGCTCGACGAGTATTCGGGAAAATTGCAGCACGAACCGATGACCCTTTCCAGTCCGGCCGCCTGACGGCCTCAAGGAGCGAACGCGATGGTCAACGCCCTAAACCGGCCCGGCACTCTGAAGATCGTCAACATCAAGACATGGGTGGAAGAACAGATCTGGGGGCATCGATTCCACAACGATCAGACGCCTTGGATGTTGATGCTGGAGTTTCTCGGACTTTGCGCAAATCGCCTCCAGGTCTCTGAAGACGGCAGGGTCTTTACGGGTTTTTTCGGGACGGACCACGAGGAGATCAGCTATACGCTGCAGACGCGCGAAACGCTGCGATATCTGCTGTTTCAGGATCGTCATCTCGAAGACTGTCTGCGTGAACCGTTTACCTCCGACGCCAGTCGTTTCGACGTGTGGGTCGGGCGCGCCTCAGCCGATGCCGACACAGATTTCCACTACCTCAAGCGCGCGTTCGTCGATTTCGGTTCTTTGGCCAATGCGATCTCGTTGCTACGCAGCGCGGAGGTGGAACAGCAACACAACCGCCGCCCGTCGTCGCGCCATCTCGCGCCGCAAGGGGCGACGATGCTGATGGCCGACTACAATCCCAAGGGGGGCAGTGCCACGCAAGACAGGCGCTTCTTCTCCCGCGGTGGCGAGCTGCTGTATCTGATGCTCAACCGCTCGCAACAGCGTGAGCGCCTCGACGAACTCATTCGCACCCGCCTGCTGCGGGGCGACAACCCCTGGTGCAATCTCGTCGAGCGGCTGACACCGCCAATGGGTGGCTCTCGCAACGTGGCCGCGTCGGTCGGCTACCTGCCGCTGCCAAAGCATGCACGCTATGACCTGATCGCCGAAGATTGGACGGCACTGCTCTCCTTGCCGGGGTTGCCGAACGACTATCTGCTTGAGCCACTGGTGGGGCTCAGCGGGCTCGGAATCATGCTGTACATCATCGAACGTGCGGCGGAGACCCTGGGCAGGGCCGGCCCGCCCCCTGTGCCGGTCGACATGATCAGCGCAGGCAATACGGCCTTGCGCAAGCTGTCCATCGAACATTTTCACCAGCACCGCCAACTGACACGCGATGCTGTGAAGCACGCCGTCTGCGCAGTCGAGCAGACGGATGCGTGGAAGCAAGCGGTGGTGTCCGACAATCCGAATCCCGCCGCGACCGCGGTTCTAGCAGATCGCTTCTTATGCGAAAAGATGCTGAGACCCAAGCAGTCGCCCGCCCAACAGATCAATGCCGTGGTCGACCAGGCGCTCAAGAATCACAACACCCACCTCGGACTGGTTGGTGGTGCTTACGCCCAAGCGAGCGGCCTAGCGATCGCGCGCAAGGGGGCGGGACGGTGGTATGCGCTGAGCGATAGCCTGTTGGAGGCATTGGTACTCGCCAATGTGCGTGAGCCCTTGGAGTATTCGGAGTTCCTCGACCGGCTGCATAAGCGCTACCGCCTGGTGGTGGGGCCAGTCGCCGCGGAAAACGCTTTTGACGATTTTCCCGCTCCGCGCGAACAGTTTAAGACCAATCAGGAGCGCCTTGAGGAGCGGCTTCGCGTACTCGGCCTCCTGCGGCGTCTTTCCGACGACTGCGCTTTCGTCGAGAACCCCTTCGTTTAACTCCGGATTTAGAAAGAGGACAGCCACCGTGGATGTCGCCAGCCAAACGCCCCCAGCACCGGGAATTACGACCAGCGCTGCGCCATCGGATGACCTCAAGCTGGTCGCCGAAGTCGCCTACCGCAACGTTGCTGCGGCCATCCGGGCAGAGCCAAACGAAACCGTGCTGTATTCGATCGAAGGGCTTGGCCGCCCGGTCACCCGGGCAGTGGTTCGCGCCATCGCGAACGGCATCCCGAAGTCTCTGGTGCGGGTCCACCCTTTTTTCGATGCGCCCGATGACCCGCTACCCGCCGCACTACTGAGCGACGAACCACCGGCGCACTGGCGCAACCTCGCGCGCGACGCATCAACGATGCAAGCAATCGTGTTTGCGGCCGATGGGAGCAACATCGACACCGCCGGCGAAACCATTGCGGCGATCCGCAAACTCGACATGCAAGCGCTGCTCGATGATGTGACGCCTTGGCTTGAGGCATGCCCATTTGCTGCGCCACTGAACCAGGAGAGTGGTGACTGGAAGTATTTTCATGACGCGCTCGAAGGGTTGACGCGCACCGACCTGATTCTGAACCTACCCATGTTCGCGCAATTTCTGCTGCGGTTGGCAAGCGAGTACGACAACCACCCGGTCAACGGTGCGCTCGATGCCGCTTTGCCAGTCCTGCGGCTCCCCCGAGACGCCGGCAAATTACGTCCGTTGGCTGGCCCTGGCCGCCGCTTGTCCCCGTCAGGATGGCTAAAGACCTTCAGCAAGATTGAGAAAGATACCCGCGATAAGCTCTATCTGCGAAACGACCGCGGTGCTCCACTCGAGCGTAGCGGAATCGTCAAACGTGCCGATAGACTCGCCGAAGAAGGGGTGCTGTCCCCTGATGCCAGGGATGCCGTCGTCGCCATGACCAACGATCGCCAGATCGAAGCAGGCAGGTGGACAGCAACGCAGGAAGCCTTCGTTCAGCACACCTGGGCGCAGACGCATCGCGTGTTCACCCAAGGCCGCACCGAGTCCAAGAAGCTCGGGGATGAGACCATCAAATTTTTCGACGATGAGCATCCGGCGACGCTTACCGACGAGGACAAAACGATCCTCAAGTCGTTCACCGGAACGCCCGGCCAGGACGTCCAAGACGAGGAGCGCGAGTTCTTCCTAAACAACAGGGAGGTGTTGCGGACGCAGCGTGATCTCCACAAGCGATGGGAGCGTGCCATATTCCAGCAGGTTGGAACACACACCGATCTGCTGGCTGGTATTGTGCAGTCGCTCAGCCCTCTACTCAGCCGCGCTGAGGTACTGCCGGACGCGCCTCGTCTTCACATCAAGCTCGACGGCGCGGAGAAGAAGTCCTTCTGGCAGGACAAGAACACCGCGCTATGCCGATTGCTCAAGTACCGCTACCGCGGATTGCCAGAGGCGCTTGAGCCCTTCGCGCACTTGGATTTTGGGCTCTGTTGGTCGAAGGATTGGGAGTCAGACATCCATGACGACAATACCTCGCGCAGCACCGAAGCAACGGAGTTCCGGTTCTCGGCCAAGCTGCTTGCCGCCAGCGCCAGCGAGGACAGCCTCGGCGATGCCCCCCTGGCACAGTTTGTTTGGAAACTCCCTGGAAACGTCCTCGCCGGTGGATTTGCGGCGGATTTGCATGCCATCGCACCCAATGAAATGCGGAGCGTCGCTGCGCTGCTTGCCGGCGAGTTCTTACGCAACCCGAAGACGGACAGAGGTCAAGATCGGCGGATTCACCTCGCGGACAGCAACTCGCTCCTCGACGCTTACAAAGGCGGTACCGGCGAACTGTTCAACCCCAATAATCCGGCGCTCGATATGGGGACGGCGTTCCTCACGGGACTCGAGCGGATGCAGGCCGAGCATATGTTCGGCAACCCCGGCACGGCGGCTGTCGAAGTGCTCAGATCCGCATTCCTCGCGTTTCGCGATGCATACACCCGCGCGATCGAGGCACTGGTTCAGCCGGGTGGCGCTGGATTGACGCACCCGGCCCTGCTTGAGCAGGCGCAGTGCTACGGAGCGCTGCTCAAAGCACTGCGGCAGTGGGCCGCATTTCCTCGGGCTTATAACGACTTATGGCGAGCTATATTGCGCATTGGCGTGGCGACTAATCACGGTATACCGATTGCCATTGTTACACCACTTGCACCATTGCGCCTTGCTGAACTCAGCGCCAAAGCGTTGCAGCTTGGGGACTTGCTGCGGTCGGTTTTCGAGGAGAATCGGGAGGCACTCGAACAACTCGAGGTGCTTTTCGACGTGGAGGCTGTCCAGCTCGCGGCAACCTATTACGGCGATGTCGCGCTCTCCGCAGGGGCGTCCAAGATCCGGCTACTAGCGGAAACCGATCGGTTGGCGGATTACTCCTTGCTAGAGCCACCTGTGATCGATGACCCCGGCAATGGTGGTCTGTATGACATCCCGCCCAAGGAATCGGTGGACCAGTTCCTCTACGTCGCCGAGCACTATCTTGAGATCCAGCCGCACGAGCGAGCCAATTTCTCCTGCGTGCTCTACAACGCGGAGTCACGCGAACTGCCTGCCATGTTGACCGACAAGCTCGGTCGCAAGATCGAAACGGAAGACGATCTGCGTTGCGATTTGATTTTGACCCACGACGATCCGACCAAGCTGCGGCGTATTTACACGCAGCAAAACGCAGCCATTGGCGGAGAGCTGGATGCAGTGCTCGCGAGCGAGGCCACCCGCAGCTTTTTGTCGCGGCTTCGCGTCGGCTTTAACGACGTTAACGACGTCGGCGGGATGCACCACTCGCAGGCCGACCTCGTGCTGCTCCAAGAGGTCCTTTCCAGGCACGCCCTGCTGACTTGGCGCCGTTTTGAGGCGGCCGAGGTTCCCGACCTGCGCACGCACAAGCCGAGCGCTTGGAGCCGGCAATGTCCATTCAACCCACAGGATCAGACCTCCGCTGTCTATCTCACGGCGCCCGTGCAACCGGATGCCTGCCAGCGCTACGTCGATGGGCTGCATGCGGTCCTCTCCACGGATCAAAAGATCGACGGGAGCACGCATTACCTACCTGTGTGCCAAATCAACTACGGCGAAGACAGGGTTCGCTCGATCCTCGAGAAGGCGCACGCCATCGGCGATTGGGTCGTGACTCACGACAGCATCGCCGACCGGCGGCTGTTTGAGAATCACGGCATTCGCATCATTCGCTACCTCACGCGTCCGGGTACGGAACGCAAGCTGATCGTCTCTACCCGAAAACCGTCGGACGCGATCGGGACGACGTTGCGCGAGCGCATCGGCTACATCGATCCCGCTCTCGGCACAGAGGATCTTGCTGCGATTGTCGACACGAGCCTTGAATACGCGGCGAGACTTTCGGGGCAGGTGGTGTTGCGTGCCGCGCAGAACGAGCAGCGGGCACTGGAATTGCTTGGTCTCGCGCTGACGCGCAGATGCATCGCCAGGGCCTTCGACCGGGACGCCGATGAGATGGTCTGGTTCTTTCTCGATGACTACGCGAGCTGGCTCGGCCACCGCGAGGGGAAAGTCGCCGATATCCTGACGCTGGTCCCCAATCGGGACGGGGAGACGTTGTTCTTTGACCTCGTGGTCGCCGAAAGCAAGTTCGTTTCGAAGCAGGAATGGCGCGCGAGCCTCACCAAAGCCAAGAGACAGTTGCTCAATACCCTTGAGGGCCTCGACCGCCGGCTACTGCGGAAAACAGTCGATCCGGAGCAATCGATTTGGTGCCGCCGCCTGTCTGAATTGTTCTTCGAGCACACCAATCCGACGCAAATGTTCTTCGAGCATCCTGCGGAGCACTGGGCTAACGCGGTACGCGACGGCTCGATTCCGATGCGCCTGCGCGGGGGGATTTTCGAGTTTGTCTACGACAAGGATGAAGACTTCACGGATCTTGAAGATGAAACCGAACAGTTGCCGGATGGACAGGCGCTTTTTGCATTCAACCGGATTCAGACAGGACAGTTGCTGAAAGGGCTCGCGGGCCTATCGACAACGATGCCGAGGTGCCAGGGTCTTTGGGCCAGCGAAGCCGATGCCAAGTCTTCCGACCTGCCGGGTACCGCAGAGACGCAGACGCCAGCGTCGCAAACCGACAGCCACAGCAGCAAACCTCCTGGCACGACGCCCGATGACGGCGTCACCTCGTCCGACAACCAAGAAACGCACGGCGAAGCGGATGTCAACCAAGCGGGCGCGCAGTGGCCCAAAGACATCCAGGAGTTCCTCCGAGCACGCAGCTCGGAGACCGACGATCCTGCTGCACGTGAATGGTTGGAACGCACCGGGACAACGCTCCGACAGGCGCTGCTCAACTACGGCCTCAAACCCAAGATCGTTGAAACGCGGCTGACCCCCAATGCGGGCCTGATACGGTTTGCAGGTTCCGATAATCTCACCGTTGAGAAAATCAAGAGAAAGCAGCTCGAACTGAAGACTTCCCATGCCGTCGACGTTATTCGCGTCATCCCCGGCCTCGGCGAAGTCATCGTGCTCGTGCGCCGCCCCGACCGCGTGGTGCTGGCCTTGGAGCAACTATGGGCGCGGCGAGCACTGCCGGCGACCGCGCCGCAGGAGAATCTGAATCTCCTGCTCGGGGAGCGAGAAGACAACGGGCAGCTCTTGTTCCTCAACCTTCGCGGGCCGTTCGGTGGCCAGCCCGAGCATGCGCCGCATTGTCTGATCGCAGGTGAATCGGGCAGCGGCAAGGGGGTTCTCGTGCAGAACCTGCTGCTTGATCTGTGCGCGACCAATGCGCCGGAGAATCTCAACATCGTGATGATTGACCCCAAGGCAGGCGTCGATTACACGTGGCTTGAGGAGATGCCGCACGTACGCGACGGGCTGCTTACTGAGCAGGAGCAGGCTATCGAAGCGCTGGATGCGCTGGTGATAGAGATGAACCGTCGGTATGTCTTGTTCCGGGACGTGAAGGCGAAGAAGCTCTCCCATTACAACCAGAAGGTCGCTGCCGATGCTCGCCTACCCTTCATTTGCCTGTTCCACGACGAGATGACGGACTGGATGCTGATCCCAGAATATCGCGATGCGGTAACGAAGGCGGTCAGCCAACTAGCGACAAAGGCCCGTGCGGCGGGGATTCACCTGTTCTTCATCGCCCAGCGCCCCGACAAAGATGCATTGCCGATGCAGCTCCGGGCGAATCTCGGTAACCGGCTCGCGCTCAAAGTGGCCGACGAGAAGAACTCTCGCATCGTGCTGGATGACGCAGGCGCGGAGGATCTACTCGGACAAGGGCACCTGGCCGCAAAACTCTCGGGGGAGGGACAGCCCATACTCGCCCAAGTGCCTTTCCTCGGCGAGGAGGCATCAGAGGAGTTGGCCACGATGATTCGACGCTTCTGGCTGCCTCGCTAGGCGACCAGCGACCACTGAATTCTGGGGCAGGCTGACTGCTTCGTGAGGGGGGAACAAACGGTTGCTGGTTGATGACTAGCAAGCCGCTTCCTCCGAGCATGAAAACCGTGAGACTGTGAAGAGGTTGACAAGCACCAAAGAGCGTAATCCGTGTCAATTAACACTTTAGGAAAAAAAATTGGTGGGCAGACCTACCTGCACATTGATGCCTTGTCGGCCTTGGACGAGACGCGCAGGAATGACTGGGAGCAAGCCATTGCGCGGGCAATCGATGCGAGTCGTTGCTGCCAGTTCAACGTCGTGCGGCGCCAAGCGGACGGCCGTATCGCACTTCTTCACTATGCCGATTTCTTCGATATCCCATTTCCATCGCTTCACGAACTTTGGCGCTTCGATCCTGGCACTGGCGAGGTTGGCTATCGAACGTACGCTGGCTCGCTAAACCCGCCGATCCTGCATCGCAAGGAGCTGTTGCTGCCGCCCGAGCATCCGCGTCGGGAGGAATACGCCGCACTCACCGCTGCGGCTGAATCCATCGGGCTGTTCGACGACACCACCCGCATCGGCTATCAGCGCCAGTGGCTGGCCCTGGTGCGCGAGCGTGGCTATCGCATTGAGGGTCACCAGCTGGTGCCGCTCGGCAATGTCGAAGGCGAGGCCGATGCGCCCGATGAGGCGGGGCAGGGCGGCGATCAGATTCAGTTCGGCGGCCAGTTGCATGACCACTGGGCAGCCGCCCGCCAGCGCACTGCCATGGTCCGCTATGGCTTCTCGGCGCCGATTCAGAGCCTTGCCCGGCATGGCTTTCTCGACGGCAGCCAGCGGCTGTTCGATTATGGCTGCGGGCGTGGTGATGATCTGCGCGGCTTGCAGGAAAACGGCATTCCCGCGCAAGGCTGGGATCCCTATTACGCGCCCGATCAGCCCATTGAAGCGGCGGATATCGTCAATCTCGGCTTCGTCATCAATGTGATCGAAGACTTCGACGAGCGTATCGAAGCCTTGACCCGCGCCTGGTCCCTGGCCGAGCGGTTGCTGGTGGTGTCGGTGATGATTGGCGAACGCCAGCACGCCGGCGGCGGCGAGCGCTTTCGCGATGGCCTGCTGACCCAGCGCGGCACCTTTCAGAAATACTTCACCCCAGCCGAAATCCGCCAGTTCCTCACCAGTGCGCTGGATGAAGAGCCCATCACAGTCGCGCCCGGGGTGCTCTATGTCTTTCGCGACAAAGATGCCGAGCAGCGCTTTCTGCTTGAGCGCAGTCGTGGTCGGCGCAACCGGCTGCGTGCGCCTTCAGCACCGCGACCGCGCGAAGCCACCGCCACCCGCCGCGATCGGCGCGCCGAGCGCTATGCCGAGCACAGCGACGCGCTCGAGCGGCTGTGGGCGCAGTGGCTGACTCTCGGGCGCCAACCCCACAAGGAGGAGGTCGCAGAATTACTGCCGCTGACCGAAGCCTTCGGCACCCTCGGCAAGGCGCTGCGCTTTATCGAACAACATCAGCGCGACCTGTTGGGTGATCAGCAGGGTGATCAGCAGAGCGAGCAGTTAGGCGAATGGCAGGGCGACGACTACATCGATGCGCTGCTCGAACAGGCTGCCGAAGCGCGCCGGGCCGATCTCGAGGTCTACTTTGCCCTGCGCCAGTTCGAGCGGCGCCGGCCCTACAAGCATCTCGAATCCGGTCTGCAACGCGACATTAAAGCCTTTTTCGGCGACTACCCGAGCGCCCAGCAGGCCGGCCTGGAGCGCCTGCGCGCCATCGCCGACCCCGAGGCCATCGCCGCCGCCTGTCAGGAGGCCGCCGAGCATGGACTCGGCTGGCTGGAGCCCGCCCAGTCGCTGCAATTGCATGCCAGCCTGGTCGATCAACTCCCAGCATTGCTGCGGGTCTATGTCGGCGCCGGCGCCATGCTCTACGGCGAGGTGCAGCAGGCCGATCTGATCAAGATTCACATCGCTTCCGGCAAGCTGACCCTGCTGATCTTCGATGCCTTCGACGGCCAGGCCCTGCCACGCCTGCGCGAGCGGGTCAAGATCAAGCTGCGCGAGCAGGACATCGACACTTTCGACTACGTCGAGCCCTTCACGCCGCCGTATTTGTTCTGGAAGTCGCGCTATATCAACGAGGAACATCCGGACTATCCGCAACAGCTCGCTTTTGATGAACAACTAGCCGCGCTCGGGTTGTTCGATATCACTGGTTACGGCCCCGCGCCCGAGGTGGTCGACGAAACACTGGCCCGGCACCGCTGGGAGGTCCAGGGCCTGAGCCTGCGACGCAGTCAAAATCCGCCAGCACTGGATGATCCCTGCGGACGCTTCCTGCGATTTCGCGATCTGATCGAATGCGGCGAGACGCAAGCGGCCACCGGTCTTGCCAATCTGCCCAAAGAGCCGCAGAGCTGGAATGCCCTGCTGGAGCTGACCGAGCAAGTGCTTGATCCGGTCATCGACTGGTTCGGCATGATTCGCCTGACCTATGGCTTCTGTTCACCCGAGCTGGCGAAACAGATCCCCGGCCGCATTGACCCAAAACGCGACCAGCATGCCGCGCATGAACGCAACCGCATCGGCAACCTCATCTGCCCGCGCCTCGGCGCGGCGGTTGATTTCATCATCGAGGATGAAGACATGCGTGAGGTGGCGCAATGGATCGTGACCGAGACGCCCTTCGACCGGCTGTACTTCTTTGGCAAGGACAAACCGCTGCATGTCAGCCATGGCCCCGGGCACAGCCGTCAGATCGTATTGATGCAGCCTGGCCCAAGCGGGCGGCTGGTGCCGAAGGTCGTTAGTTCAGAAGCCTTTGTTCAGTCGACATAGTGCGAGCTGTGGCACGCATGGGCACTGTTTTCCTTCAAAATCGCGACTAAGGGATAGAATCAGGCGATGGCATGGGTCTATTTGATCATTGCGGGAGTCTTCGAATGGGGCTGGCCGGTCGGGCTTAAGCTCGGGCTCTCGGATGCTGGTCTGCGTTGGGGCTGGATCGCCTTCTCGATCCTCTGCATGACGGCGAGCGGCGCCTTGCTGTTGCTAGCGCAGAAGACAATCCCGATGGGCACCGCCTATGCCGTCTGGACCGGTATCGGCGCCGTTGGAACCTTCGCGCTGGGATTGATCCTATTTGGCGAGCCGGCCACTGTGGCGCGGTTCTTCTTTGTTGGGCTTATACTGGTCGGGATTCTTGGCCTGAAGTTGGCGTCGGTTTAGCGGTCATCAGCGAGTGATCGCGGTGGGCCGAAAAGGATATCTTGTCCATCACCGACATCAAGACCGCCGAGACAACGAAGGTGAGATGGATGATGACGTACCAGAGGAGTTTGTCGTTGGCGATCTGCTCGGTGTTCATGAACGCCTTGAGCAAATGGATGGACGAAATCGCAACGATGGATATCGCCACTTTCAACTTCAGGGTGCTGGGGTCGAGCTTGCCCAGCCAACCCAGTTTTTCGCTGTCCGCGTCGATGTCCATCTTGGAGACGAAATTCTCGTAGCCGGAGAACATCACCATCACCACCAGACTGGCGACCAGCACCAGATCAACGAGCGTGAGCACGGTGAGAATCAATTCCGTCTCCTTCATCGTCCAAAGATGGAGGAAAAGGTGGAAAATCTCCTGAAAAAACTTTAACCCCAGGGCAACAAGCACCAAGCTGAGTCCGAGATAAACCGGGGCCAAGATCCAGCGGGATGCGAACAGGGACTTCTCGATCATGCGCTCGATCATCTTTGGCCTCGCGTTGCTTGGCAGCGAGCTTGGTCGTGAGGGAGGGGCGTGGTTCAGTGCGGCATTCGCCGGTGTGTTGGATGGGCTATTAGGCTTCTCAGCGGGGAACCGATGCGGGCCTGAACGATCTGCCTGAGCGCTCTGATCGGTGCGCCGCGAGGCACTGGCAGCATCGTTTCGGGGCGTGACAGTTAATCCTTCACAACCATGTAGTCGCTCTTGAAGCGCTCGCGGTCTTCCTTGACACCAGGGTTGAGTCCAAGGGCTGACATTTTCTCTTTCATCCAGCCGGGCAGGGGACCGCGCACATAAACGCAATCGGCATCATCCTTGGCGACATAAACGGGGTAGTTGCGCGCGCCGGATTGCCGTGAGCGCCCCTTGCCGGGCGAACCGCAGACTTCATCGAAGTCAAAGCCTTCTTCTTTGATGCGCGCCTTGAATTCCGCGACCAGTTCCTTTTTCCTGTCGTTGCGTTTGGCTTGTAAGGCGCGGGAAATTTCCGCTTTTTGCTCTTCGAGCACCTTCAGTTGCTCATGCAATTCCTGATATTCCATCCGGATCTATCCTGTGTGGTAAAAGCCCGCCAGTATAAAACAAAGCATCCGATCAACGCACTTTCAACGCGCTAGAGGCAGCGGGCGCAAAGCTAGGATCGACCGCATTGCCGAGCCATTAGCGCGAACGCACGCAATAGTTTCCTCTGGTATACCAGCCCGCCGGGCAGCTGGAGCCAACCTTCTCAATCGCTGGTTTGGCGTTCTTGCCTGCCACGCAGTAACTGCCATTGGTGTAATACCCGGCCGGACAGCTGCTGGATTTCGGCAAGGCACCCCGCGCAGCGGAACCGGGCACACAATAGTCACCCTGGGTGCGGTAGCCGCTGGGACAGCTGCCTTGTTTGACCAGTGGCTCCAACGCAAGGCTGATGTTGCTGCTGGTCATCAGCAAGAGGTCGAGGGCGGTTGTGGACAAGATGGCAGGCAAGGACGTTGGTGACAATGGCATGGTCAACCCCTGAAGATGGTCGTGAGTGTGTGGTGGATGCGAGAATCCCGGCGCCGGGTCAGCTGTTGCGAGGTCAATGACCGGATTGAATTTGACCATGAGTATTGGCGATCTATCGATCCTCTTTGCCATCATGCTGGCATTGGCCGCGATGCCAAGCACCAGTGTCGCATTGGTCGTCACGCGCGCGGCCATGGGCGGTCTTTCCCAGGGTATCGCCGTCACATGCGGGATCGTCCTGGGCGACCTCCTCTTTGTCGCCACCGCGCTGTTTGGGTTGGCGGCCTTGGCCGAGCGCTTGGGCGGACTGTTCGTGCTGATCAAGGTGCTCGGCGGCCTGTACCTGCTATGGTTTGGCGGCACACTGCTGCGAGCACGCGCGAAACGCGACAGCGTCAACCCAAGCCTCGTCACGCAATCGGGACTGCTTGGGAGCCTTCTCGCTGGACTGGTGTTAACGCTCGGCGATGTCAAAGCGATTCTGTTCTATGCCAGCATTTTTCCCTTGGTGATGCAAAACGATCAGCTCACCGCGGTGGATGTGGTGGCTGTCATGGTCGTCACCATAACGAGCGTCGGTGGTGTGAAACTGCTCTATGCCATGAGCGCGCGCAAGCTGGCCACAATGGTTCAGGACAGGCGCATGCGACGGATCGTCCAACGCGGCGCTGGCGTGCTCCTGGTTGGCGCGGGTGGGTCGCTGATCGTCTCAACGGCGGGCTGAGGCGATCTGTCGGCTTGGTGCCTTGGCATCAGCGCCTCGTCGGGCACAGCTAACAGCGGTCCGCGGAGCGGCTTGCCAGCCGCGGCACCGGACTGGCAGGATGGCGTCATGACGTCGAATTGCACCTCCTCCGATCACCAAGACGCGAGAGCCACTGCCGACCATGAGGCGGTGGAGCGCTTCTGCACCGGTTGTAACTGCTCCCAGGCGGTGGTGTCGGTCTATGCCGAGCGCTATGGAATCGACCCGGCACTGGCGATGCGCCTGGCCACTGGACTCGGGGGTGGCATCGGGCGCATGGGCGGGACTTGCGGCACCCTGGCCGGAGCGGCGCTGGTGCTGGGGCTGGAATACGGCCCGAGCGCGCCTGATCCCGTCGCCAAGGATCGTGTCTATGCCAAAGCCCGCACACTGCAGCAGCGCTTCATCGATCGCCACGGCAGCAATCAATGCAGCGACTTGCTCGGTTTTGACCTGGCCGAGGATGCCGGTTATCAGGGCGCCCGTGACGCCGGGGTATTCAAAGAGCGCTGCCCCAGTTTCGTGGCGACAGCCGTGCGGTTGCTGGATGAACTCCTGCAGCCCGAGGCGACTCAGGATACCAGGTCATAAAAACGGGCTTTCGTGACCCGCTGCAGATCGGCCGGGCTTAGCTCGATCTCCAGACCGCGCCGACCAGCACTAACGAACAGGCGATCCAACGCCTCGGCACTGCGATCAACAAAGGTATCCAGGCGACGCTTTTGCCCAATCGGGCTGATCCCGCCGAGCAGATAACCGGTGCTGCGCTCAGCCTGTGCCTTCTCCGCCATGGCCGCCTTCTTGCCACCGGCGGCCTTGGCAAGCGCCTTCAAACTCAGTTGCCGACTGACCGGCACGATGGCCACCACCAGCGTCTTGGTATCGAGGCTGACGACCAAGGTCTTGAACACCAGCGCAGGGTCGAGCCCGAGTTGATCGGCGGCCTCTTGACCATAGGCGGTGGTGCCAGGGTCGTGGTGGTAGGCATGCACCCGGTGGGCGATGCCCAGGCGCTTGAGGGTATCGATGGCGGGTGTCATGAATCGATGCGCGATCGGAGGCAGGTCCAAACCGGGCTACTGGATGCACAGGGTCTTGGCATTGCAAAAGCCGCGGATCCCCAAGAGCCCCAGCTCGCGTCCGTAGCCTGAGTGCTTGATGCCGCCGAAGGGAAGGCGTGGGTCACTTTTGACCATGTCATTGACGAAAGCACAGCCGCACTGCATGCGCCGCGCGAGGGCCTCACCACGCGCGCGGTCTTGGCTCCAGACACTGCCGCCGAGGCCAAAGTCCGAGTCGTTGGCCAGGCGCAGGGCATCGGCTTCATCGCGCGCGCGGATGATGGCGGCCACCGGGCCAAAGAGCTCCTCGTGATACGCCGGCATCCCCGGCGCGCACTGATCCAGCACCGTTGCCGCATAGAACCAGCCAGGGCGCTCCAATGGCCCGCCACCGCTCACCAAACGCGCGCCCTTGGCAAGGCTCGCCAGAACCTGGGCATGCAGCTGATCGCGCAGATCAGAGCGAGCGAGGGGCGGGAGTGTGGTCTCGGGCTGCATCGGATCACCCGGTATCAGAGCCTCCGCCGCTGCCTTGAACGCCGCCAGGAAGGCATCGGCAATCTCTGGCACCAGGATGAAGCGCTTGGCGGCGATGCAGCTCTGTCCGCCGTTGAGAAACCGCGCCTTGGCCGCCACGGTCGCGGCCTGCTCGACATCGGCGTCCGCCAGCACCACAAAGGCATCCGACCCGCCAAGCTCCAGAATCGACGGCTTGATGCTGGCACCCGCGGCGGCTGCCACGCGCCGGCCGGCGGCCTCGCTGCCGGTGAGGCTGACGCCCCGGATGCGGGCATCGCCAACCAGCACCTCGGCCTGCTCTCCCGCGATGAGCAGGGTTTGAAACAGGCCCGCCGGTGCTCCGGCCTCGCGAAACAGCCGCTCGATCGCCAAGGCACAACCGGGTACATTGGAGGCATGCTTGAGCAGCACCGGATTGCCGGCGGCGAGCGCCGGCGCGGCACAGCGGAACACCTGCCAGAACGGAAAATTCCAGGGCATGATCGCCAACCAGACCCCGAGGGGCTGATAGGCCACTAGGCTGCGGGCTGCATCGGTGTCGATCAGTTCATCGGCCAGCATGCGCTCGGCGTGCTCGGCATAGTAGTCGCAAACCCAGGCGCATTTGTCGATCTCCGCTAATGCCTCGGCGCGCAGCTTGCCCATCTCGGCGGTGATCAGGGTCGCCAGGGTCTCTTTCTGAACCCGCAGCCGCTCACCCACTGAGACGAGCAGTCGGGTTCGCTCAGCGAGGGGTGTTTCGGCCCAAAGCACGCTGGCTCCCGGCGCGGCGGCCAGAGACTGCTCAATTCGCCGTGAATCGAAGGCGGCGACCTGCTCGATGCAAGCCTCGGTGGTGGGATTGATGGATGTGAACATCATTGATGGATCGGCTGAAAGATGTGACAGTGAGCCAAAGCCAAGCGCCAGCGAACGTTAAGCCTCAATGGATTATCCCGCATTTCTGAACAGCCTGAACGCGGCGACCTGTCCCATCACCGAGCATCCCTGCCTGGCCGCGCTCTGGTTTGATGCCAAGGGCGATTGGAACCGCGCCCACGAGATCATCCAATCCCTGCCGGACGGCCCGCCAGAAACTGGTGCTGCGCGGATTCACGCCTACCTGCACCGCAAGGAAGGGGATCTGTGGAATTCCCGTTACTGGCATCGGCGGGCCGGCAGTGACTTTCCCGATCACCTCAGCGTGCAAGAGGAATGGGAGCAGCTGGTCAGGGATACTCTAGACCAGTTGACTGATCGAGGCGACGGATGCTGACGGCTCCAAGCGACTGATCCCAGGAGATGCTCCGACATGAAGCTGCACTATCTACCCTGCTTGGATTCACCCGACCACGCCGAGGCGCGCCGACGCGAGCTGCAAATCCCCCGCGAGCGGGCCGCCGCGCTTGGTCAGTCGGCGGTCGATGCCACTTTGCGCGGAGATGACACAAGGCCCGGGGACAGCGCGTCGCCTGGCAGCAAGCCATCCGGCGCAATGATCCTCGCCGCACCACTGAGTCCTTCCGCTCCCATCTGGAGTAGAGCTTTCCGCGCACGTTCGATGACATTGTCTTCGCCATCACCGACTGGTCTCCCTAACGCGCCACCCTGGGGCCCTTTCGCGAGGTCTTCGGCCAGCCGGCCAGAGGCACCCTCGCGGCCCGGCTCATAGTGGGTGCACCAAGATGGCTCGCCTCACTTCGACGCGGAAACTCAGGTTTTCCCCAGCAACAGTCGGCAAGTACCCAAGAGCCTTTTGAAAATTCTCCTTATCCACCATGCCTGTGGATAACCCTGTGGGTAAGGCTGTGAGATGGCTTCTAAACCCTTGTCCCGGCGCGCGTCGTTTCCGATTGGTCAGAATTGTTTCAGTCTGTAAGTCACTGTTTTTATTTTTTCTTGCTGCCCATTCCAACAAGGTGCAAGGGGTTGAAGCCCGAAATGGGGCGCAGAGCGTGTGTCATTCTGGCCTGTTCATAAACTCCGGCTAGTTTGTCAAGTCCTCATGTGCGATCCGGTGCGATCGGTTTGCAAAGCTGTGATCTGAGGCCGGGAATATCGGCGCGGGCGGCATGGCGCGAAACGAACCGAATCCCTGGCATCAGCGGATGGAATCGGTCTGTCCAATCGTCGTGGAGATCAGCGGACCTGTCGGCGCCAAACATTCCGGTGCATCGAAGCGCGGCTGGCCAACCTGCCGGGTGACGGGATAGCCGATCATCTCCTCCCCTGGACAGGGTTGCAGCAACCCCGTCAGTTGCGTCTTGCTCTGATTGTCAGGGTTTAACCATTCAGCCCAGTGCGCGCGATCAAGGATGACCGGCATGCGGTCATGGACGGCGGCGATGGTGGTATTGGCCTGGGTCACAATGATGGTCGCGCTCTCAACGCACTCGCCTGAGCCTGGATCAGTCCACTGCTCCCACAGCCCGGCAAAGGTCATCGGCTGCTCATCCCGGCGCCGAAAGGCAACGGGCTGCTTGCCACCAGGTACTGTCTTCCATTCGTAGAAAGCATCGGCCGGAATCAAACAGCGCCGATGTTTGAATGCCGCACGAAAGGACGGCTTCTCCGCCACCGTCTCCGCACGAGCGTTGAAGGTCTTGACGCCGAGTTTGCGATCTTTGGCCCAGCTCGGCAGCAGACCCCAATGCAAGGAGGCAAGTTCGCGCTGACCGTCCGCTTGGACGCGACAGGCGAGAATCCGGCTGCCGGGCGCGATGTTGTAACGCGCCGGCGGAGTTTCAGCCGGCGGTTGCGCCTCCAGCCAGTCCGCCGTGGCCTGCACATCGAAACATTGCGCAAAACGTCCGCACATCGGCCAGTCCTCAACGCGCCTCGCTTGCTTCAACCAACCGCTGCCGCAGCCGCGTCAGCCGCTGCCCGCCGGTCTGTCTGACCGCCATGCCCAGCGCCTTCGGCTGGGCGATCAGCACCACCAACTGCTTGCCGCGGGTCACCCCGGTATAGAGCAGGTTGCGCTGCAACAGCATGTAATGCTGAGTCGCCAGCGGAATCACCACCGCCGGGTACTCCGAACCCTGCGCCTTATGCACACTGGTGGCATAGGCTAACGCCAGCTCATCAAGTTCCCCGAACTCATAGACCACCTGGCGCTCATCGAAGCCGATGCGCACCTCGCTTTCCTCGGTGTCGATGGTTAGTATCCGACCTATGTCGCCGTTGAAAACCTCCTTGTCATAATTATTGACGTTTTGGATCACCTTATCGCCCGGGGCGAAGGTCCAGCCGAAGCGCTCAATGCGCGGCTGGGCATGGGGATTGAGCTGTTGTTGCAGCAACACATTCAACGCCCGCGCGCCCAGTCCGCCACGGTTCATGGGGGTGAGCACCTGGACATCGCGAATCGGGTCCAGTCCAAAGCGCGCGGGAATGCGCTCGCAGAGGGTTTTCACCAGCCGCTCCTGGATCTGCTCCGGTGTTTCGCTGCGGATCACATACCAGTCGCTGTCACTCGGCGGTGGGTTGGGAACCTGGGGGAGCAGCCCCGCATTGATGCGGTGGGCATTGACGATAATCCGCGAGGTCTGTGCCTGGCGGAAAATCTCCGTCAAGCGCACCGTCGGCACCACCTCTGAGCCAATGGCATCAGCCAGCACCGCCCCCGGGCCGACCGAGGGCAACTGGTCAACATCTCCGACCAAGAGCACCGCGGCCGAGGAGGGCAGGGCACTGAGCAACTTGTGCATCAGACTGATATCGACCATGGAGGTCTCATCGCAGACCAGCAGATCGGTGCCCAGGGGATTGTCGGCGTTGTGCTTGAAGTCCAGCGTCTTGGGATCGAACTCCAGCACGCGGTGAATCGTTTTGGCCACCTGCCCGGTGGATTCCGACAACCGCTTGGCCGCGCGTCCGGTCGGCGCGCACAGGGTGGCCTTGACACCCTTGGCGCGCAGAATGCGCAGTATGGAGTTGACCACCGTGGTCTTGCCCACCCCGGGGCCACCGGTCAGCAGGGTGCATTTGCCGGTGACCGCCTGGATCACCGCCTGGCGCTGGGACGCGGCCAGACTGAGTCCGGTCTGACTTTCCACCCAGGGCAGGGCGCGTTCGGTGTCGATCAGACCCCAGGGCGGCATCCCATCGCGTAGGCGCCATAGGGACTCCGCCACCCCGCATTCGCTGCGGTGCAATGCGGGGAGAAAGACCAGGGTGCGGTCCTCGAGTGTTTCAGCGACCAAATGCTCGGCGGCCAGTTCCAGATCGATGGCCGCGTCGATGCCCTCGGGGGCGATCTCCAACAGTTTGGCGGACTGTGCGGACAGGACCTCGCGCCAAGCGGCGCAATGGCCATCGCTGGCGATTTCCTGCAAGACATGGCGGACCCCGGCGCGGGCGCGCAGCGGCGAGTCGCGCGGGATGCCTAAGCGTTCTGCCAACTGATCGGCGGTCTTAAAGCCAATGCCGCGGATATCCAGTGCCAGGCGATAGGGATTGTTGCGCACGCGCTCGATGGCCGCTTCACCATAGGTCTTGAAGATGCGCACCGCGCGCGCGGTGCCGACGCCATGGGACTGGAGGAAGACCATAATCTCGCGGATGACCTTCTGCTCACTCCATGCGCGGATGACCCGCTCCTGACGCGTCTTGCCAATGCCGGGCAGTTCGCGCAGGCGCTCAGGGGATTGTTCGATGATGTCGAAGACACTTTCGCCAAAGGCATCGACCAGGCGCTTGGCGAAATGCGGGCCGATGCCCTTGACCAGCCCGGAACCAAGATAGCGCTCGATGCCTTCACGGGTGCCGGGGGGGACCACGCGCAACGCACTGGCCTTGAACTGCCGCCCATGGCGGGCATCGATGGTCCATTGCCCGCGCGCGTCGATGTGCTCACCCGGCGCGACCTGGGCGGCGGTGCCGACGACGGTGATCAGCTCGCGCTCGCCGCGGACCTTGACCCGCAGGACGCAAAAGCCGCTCTCGGGACTATGGAAGGTGACGCGCTCGACCGGACCGGCGAGGGTGTCGAGCGGGGAATCCGTGTGATAGGTCGGGGCGGCCGAGTCGGACATGGGGGGATTGTCTCAGAAGCCGCACATCGGCTGTGCGCCAAAAGTGCTGGCGCTCGGCGAGGCTTCACCAGGCCTTCGTACCGCTTGTCAGAGTGGGAAGCCCTGGCGCACGTCCATCAAGCCGCCAGCCGCATCACCCCCGTCACAATGCCAAGAATCTCGAGCTCTTCATGGCGCAAGATGATCGGCGCCATGTCGGGATGGGCCGGCTGCAGCCGAATGCCATCGGCCTCGATGTAGAAGCGTTTCAAGGTGACCTGGTCGCCGTTGATCTTGGCGACCACGGTTTCCCCGTTTTCCGCGCTCTGGCGCTGCTCGACGATGATGATATCGCCGTCTTGGATGTGATCGTCGGTCATCGAATGCCCGCGCACCCGCAAGGCATAGCTGGCCTTGCGTGCCATCTGTGAGGGAACCTTGACGGTCTCGTGATCCTCAATAGCTTCAATCGGCAGACCGGCGGCGATGGTGCCGAGTAGAGGGAGGGTGACGCCGGCCTCGAGTTCGAGATCGATGGGTTCGAGCTCCGCGCTCCAAGGTGGCGCGGTGCGGCGATGGGGGATCAAGTAGGCGAGTTGGGACATGCGCTTCAGTGTCTCTCAATGAGTTGCAGAGATGCCTGATTGCAGCTTAGCCGAGAAAACATGGCTTGGCTGAAAAGATTTCTGCTCCGAGACGTTCTTATGGCCGCAGGTGAATGGTCTCTGTCAGACAGAAAGGTGCCCGATTTTCGGTCGCTTTCGGTGTCGCGTTCAATCGCGATTTCTCCAACACTGTCTCCATGGTTCCCGTGGGACGCTGTGATCTTTTTCATCAGGGTCACTCGGCCAACTTGGTCGGTTCTCGCGGGTGCGATGTCACAACAACCGATGGAGATGTCTCATGTCAACGCGCGTCCTTCGTCTTCCTGTCGTTCTCGAGCGAACAGGATATAGCCGTTCCCGACTTTATGCCCGTATCAGCGAGGGGCTCTTTCCGCGCCCAATCGCACTGGGCCGCCGAATTGCGGCCTGGCCCGAGCACGAGGTTGAAGCCGTGATTGCGGCGCATATTCGTGAAACCTCGGAATCCGACATGGCGCAGTTGATTGAGCGCTTGCATTCGATGCGAGCAACCTTCGGCTTGGAGCGTCAGGATGAGGTCATGATCGGATTGAGTGAAGCCCCGCGACCAGAGCAGGTATTGTCCGAGTCACATGGGTTGGCAAAGCTGACAGCTTAGCGAATTGGGCAGATGCTGGTTTTGATCGTCAGCGGCAGCCGAATCCGCTTTGCAAGGTATGCGAGGAGATGACGCCAGGGAGGGTGTGGATTCAGTCAGGTTCCCAATGCACCTACCGATGGTGTGGTGATCAGGGAACATTGCTGGCGCGGATTAAAAGCCCGGCATTTGATCGGAAGCGAAAATTTCGCGACGACAAAAAATGCACGATCCTCGCGGCTGACCAGCCGCTGAGGCTGAGGATCGCTGGCGAGATCTCGCTGGGGGCGGTCCGTCCAACCGGGATGACCAACGCTCGGCAGCGTCCGGGGGCGGGTTCGAGTCCCTGGTCGTCCAAAGGCTACCGAGGAAATTCGCTACTCCTAGCCAACGACGAACGGCTACCAAACGGCTACCGGGACGAGGTATAGCAACAAGCAATCGCTAGCCTCTTTACTTAAGCTTATGTTTTTATTGGAGCTGGCGGACGGATTCGAACCGACGACCTGCTGATTACAAATCAGCTGCTCTACCAACTGAGCTACGCCAGCGTTGTGGGTGCTTGGGTGCCGGGTTTGGGGTGCCGGCTGGGTGGTGACTTGGAATTTTTGGATTTGGTTGTCGTCGGGACGGATTCTAGTCGAAATTGGGGTGTTTCTGGAAGGGGCTTGTTGTGGTGGGTGTGATTTTTGGTGCGGTGTTACTGCTGCTGGACGATGCCTTGGAGGACGAGGTCGGGGTGGTGGAAGCTTGGGTGGGTGAGCAGGGGGGAGAGGCGTTCGGCGTCGCCGCCGGTGATGAGTAGGCGAGGGGTGCTGGCGGATTGTTTGCGCAGTTGGTGCCAGAGGCGGTCGGCTAGGGCGGCGGGGGCGTGGAGACAGGCGGCGGCGATGCATTGGCCGGTGTTGGTGCCCCAGAGGGTGTTGCCGGGGTCGGTTCTGTCCTCGGGGGGGATTTGGGTAGTGCTAAACAGTGCTGCGCGCAGGGCCTCGATGCCGGGCAGGATGTGGCCGCCGAGGTGTTGACCATCGCCGAGCAGGGCGTCGTAGGTGATGGCTGTACCGATGTGCATGATGAGTTTCGGGCCAGGGTAGAGGCGGTGGGCGGCGCACAGTGACAGCCAGCGGTCGACGCCGAGGCGGCTGGGGTCGGGGTAGGCGATATGGACTGGTGAATGGGTCGGGTCCAGGTTGATGAAGTGTGGTGATTGTTGCCACAGGGTTTCGCTGATGTGGGTGATGGCTTCTTTGACGGTGTCTGGACCGACGTTGCAGGCGCGGACTTTGCCGATATCTTCAAGGGACTCCCAGGCTGCCAGCAGGTCGATGGGCAGGGCGCTGTGATGGCGGGCGCGGTGCATGTCGGACAGGGTGTGTCCGTCCCAGAGTGCCCATTTGATGCTGGTGTTGCCGATGTCGATGATGAGTTGCATGTTTGGATTGAGCCGGTGGCGGATTTTGAGGCGGTTTGAAACTGGTTTTTGTGCAACAGCAGATTCACCCATCGCGGTGGCGCTGTGCCATGAGCTTAGCTGGGCTGGCCTGGGCGCAGGCTTAGTTCGCCAGCGGCGAAGTGGCGCGTTTCCTGGCCGATTTGCAGTAGCAGGGCGCCCTGATCGTCGATGCCGCGATAGGTGCCTTGGAGGCAGTGTTGACTCCAGTGCAAGCTCGCCCGTTGGTCGCGATAGGCGTCGAAACGGCGCCAGGCACTAAGGAAGGGCGCGGGGCCCTGCTCTGGAAAGGAGGCGAGCATGGCGCTGAGCTGATCGATGCAGCAGGCGGCTATGGTGTTGCGGGTTGCGGAATGCTGCTGGGGGATTTGATCTTGGGGGATAGGGTTCTGGCAAATCTCGCGCAGGTCCACCCAGGGCTGATCGATTGTCTTGGCTGCGGTCTCGGGCATTTGCAGGTTGAGACCCAGACCGATGACTGCGCGGCTGGGGCCTTGGGTTTCTCCGGCGATTTCAATGAGCAGTCCGCCGAGTTTGCGTTGCTGCCAGTGGATGTCGTTGGGCCATTTGAGCTGGATTCCGGTAATGCCAAGGGACTCGAGTGCTTGGGCGACGGCGGCACCAGCGGCGAGACTCAGAGCGCCCAGGGTGGCTGGTCCCGCGTCGAAGTACCACAGAATGGACAGGTAGAGATTGGCGCCAAAGGGTGAGCACCAGGCGCGTCCTCGGCGGCCGCGTCCGGCGGTTTGGCGCTCTGCCAGCACGCAGGTTCCGCTGGTGGCGCCTTGGGTGCTTTGTTCGAGCAGCCAGGTGTTGGTGGAGTCAATCTGCGCGAAACACTGGATTGGCCCAATGCGTTCTTTGGCGGCTGGGGGGAGTCGGCTTTCAATCTCTTGGGCGTCCAGCAGTTCGAGCGGTGCCTTCAGTTGGTAGCCCTGGCCTTGTTCAGCCAGAATCTCAATGTCGAGTCGCTCGCGGGCCCGCTGAACGGCTTTCCAGACTGCGGCCCGGCTGATGCCGAGTTGCGCGGCCAGGGCGGCGCCGGAGTGGCGTTTGCCATCGGCGAGCAGGCGGATCAGCTGCGCTTCGGTTTCCATGATGTGGCGGTGTTAGTGGCGGGAATCGCTTTACGGCTGAGTGTGCAGCCAGGCAGCGCGAGCCTTCAGAGCTGCTGCTGGGGGTTGCTCCATCAGGATCAGCTCGCAGATGTCCGCCGGGGCGGGCTCGGGGATGAGTTCAAAGCGATGGAGTTCATCGCGGCGGAAGGCGTGGAACGCCACCAGTTTACCAATCGGGCAGCGGGCTAGCAGGGTGTTGAAATTGTTGCCATCGACGCGCAGCCCGTCGATGGCAACCAGAATATCGCCGGGTGCCAGGCCGGCCCGCTCGGCCGGGCGGTCGTTGATGACAGCGGCAAGCTTGAGTTCCGCGCCCTGCGCCTGGGTGCGCGCGCCAATGGAGGGTTGTGGCTCAATTGCTGTGGGCTGATCGGGGGCACCGCCGAGGTCTTTGTCATCCTTGGCGGGGCGCAGGTGCATGGTGATGCCAAGGGACGCAAACAGGGGTGTCAGGTCGATGTCCGCGGTGTCATCAAGCGCCTGGGCGAAGAAGGTGGTGAGGTCGATGCCTGTGACTTCCGCAGCCAGTTGCTCAGGTGCCTGTTCGGGCACGCCGATGTCGTTGCGACCATAACGCTGCCACAGGGCCTGCATGACATCGTCAAGACTATGATGCCCATGGCTGCGGTGGCGAATGGTCAGATCCAGCGCCAGGGCAATGAGCGCGCCCTTGGTGTAGTAGCTGACGATGGCATTGGGGGCGTTGGCGTCCTGTTGATAGAACTTGGTCCAGGCGTCAAAGCTCGACTCGGCCAGCGTCTGGCGCAGGCGTCCGGGGTCGCGGCGCACGCGGCTGATGCTATTGGCGAGCAGGCCGAGATAATCCTTGGGGCTGATCAGTCCGGCGCGCACCAGGGCCAGGTCGTCGTAATAGGAGGTGACGCCTTCAAAGAACCACAGCAGGCGGGTGTGGACTTCGCGCATAAGGCCCTGTTCGGCAAAAACCTGTGGGCGGATGCGCTTGACGTTCCATAGGTGAAAATACTCATGGCTGCACAGGCCAAGAAAACGGCGATAGCCTTCGGAGGTGTCGCTGTCGCCCTGTCTGGGCAAGTCGTCACGGTTGCAGATCAGGCTCGATGAGGCGCGATGCTCGAGCCCACCATAGCCATTGCCTACGACTTGCGTCAGGAACAGATAGCGTTCGATGGGCAATTCGGAAAAAAGCGCGGCTTGCTGCTCGCAGGTTTTGCTCAGATCCCGGCTCAGGCGCTCGAGATCGGCGCGCTGATGACCGCTGATAGCCATGGCGTGCGGGATGCCGCGCACGCTGAATTCCACCAGTGCGAAGCGGCCCATTTCGACCGGATGGTCGATGAGTTCGGCATAGTTGTCGGCGCGGTAGTGGCCGAAGCCCCAGGCAGATGCCCCGGCGCTGGTCAGGCTGGTGGCCAGGCGCCAGTCGGCGGCGCAGGGGTCCTTTGGTCGTTCGATGTCGAGTTCACAGGGCCAGTCTTCGCAGCCCTCTACTTGCAGAAACAAGCAGACCCCATTGAAATAGCCATGGGTGTGGTCAAGATGAGCTGCGCGCACGCTCAACTCGCCGGCATGAACCTGATAGCTTAGGGTGACTGTGCCGCGAGTCGCTGGCAGGTGCCAGGTTTGTTTGTCGCGTTTCTCAACCCGGATGGGCCCGGTTGCATCTTGCGCGTGCACTTTGATGAGATGCCGCGCAAAATCGCGGATCATATAGCTGCCGGGAATCCAGGCTGGCAG